>CAZHXF010000008.1:68128-73150 GCA_964536375.1 uncultured Desulfuromonas sp.
GGCTTCAGCGGTGGCGGCGGCAGTTTTGGTGGCGGCGGTGCTTCAGGCGGTTGGTAACTGCGCTCCTGAGCTTCACAGCGTTACTCTAACTCTTAGCCTAACCTCCAAGCGAAAGAACAACACATGACAGCATTTACCGAGCAAGAGCAACAACGCATTAAAGATACGGTCGCCAAGGTTGAGCTTACCACCAGCGGCGAGATAGTACCGATAATTATCCCCCAAGCTGATAGCTACACTGCTACCAGTTGTCGGGTTGCCTCCTTGATTGCTTTAGCGGCAACCACTTTTGCCACTTGGTGGCATCCGGGATTGGCATACTGGGGCATTGCTTTGCTTCTTATTGGCAGCTTCATTGCGACCAGCATGTTATTGCGAGGCTGGTCGGCACTACGGCGCTACTGCATCGGCAGCGAGGAGCTACAATTTCGCGTTGAAGAGCAAGCATTAACCTCTTTTGTACGCCACGGGTTACACCATACCCGCGATGCTACCGGCATCCTAATTTTGGTGTGTATGTTCGAAAAACGGGTACAGGTATTAGCCGATAGGGGTATTAACGAAAAAGTTGCTCAACAGCAGTGGGACGAAATAGTTCGGATTATAACTGATGGTTTAAAAAATGGTAAAGCCTGCGATGCTTTGTGCGATGCTATTGAAAAATGTGGCGCCTTAGTCAGCCCCCATTTTGAGCGCCGAGACGATGACACCAATGAGTTACCCGATTTGATTCATCACTAGTCAACCGCGATTGACAACTTCAACTAACAACGGCACGGAGCCTGAAAATAGTTCCACTGGCGTGAACCACCCTTCCAACCGGGCAGCAGCAGCGTATATAAACGTGTTGCCCGGTTTTCCAACTCCAGCAACCACTCTGCCTGCTGTTTCCGGCATGAATTGTATCCATAATGCCTATTTAATTGCGCATTGATCCGTGAAAAATTATTTATTAATGGCACCGGCATCTCGCGCCGACAGTGGCGCAAAAACCGTTCACCATCTCTGGTCGTACCCAACAACTGTAGGTATGGCGGTGGCTGCTGCAAAAAAACATCTGTTGCCCCGGCATCCATGCGCAATAGTTGATAACACAGCAGGCGCTGAACCCGGGTGCGAGTAAGGTGGCGCGCCTTGATACCATCAATTAATTCATCCAGACTTTCAGCCACCAGTGCCGTCTGAAAAATTCTTTGCATCAATCCAGGCTGAAACTGATAATAACCAGTATCCTCCCCGCCAGCTAAACAACTGTGTAACAACATGGATAACCAGCGCGAAAAATCTACGCTGTGACGCTGCTGCATCAGAGGTTGCATTATTTCCCAAGCGGCGGCTGGCATATACTGCTGTACTGCTGCCCCCTCAGCGCAGAGATGACGGATAGCTGTCGCACTGGCAATACCACCGCTGCCGGGGGTTAAGTCGTGATACCCGGCACCTTGACGGGCAATGGTTAGCGGACTCATCTTACTACCCAAGCTAGTCAACGCCCGCAGATAGGCCAATGATAAAATATTATTTGGTTGGTTCAGGGTGGCAACATCATATCCCGCCTGCTCCAATGCTAGGGCGCGTGCCTGCGGAAAAGTTCTGCCGCTACGCGCCGGCAGAGTATGCTGTCCCTCTTCCGCATACCTATCAAGCAATTGCGCCTGCTGGCATAATTGGTCAATATCGCCACTTTCACTGCCGAAACACAGGCAGTCTAAATGGGGAGCAAACAGATCAAGCACCTGCACGGCACCGCGAGCAAAATTAGGGGCACTATTACAAGCGAATGGCAGTGGCAGCTCCACCACCACATCAACACCGCAACGCAAAGCCATCTGCGCCCGACTCCATTTATCCACCAGAGCCGGTTCGCCGCGTTGCAAAAAATGACCACTCATGACAGCAACTACAACATCGGCACCGCTAGTACTGCGTGCCTGTTGTATATGGTACTGGTGACCATTATGAAATGGATTGTATTCAGTTATAACGCCGACAGCGCGCATGTCACACCACCACCGGCAAGCGGCGTACAATTCTGGTAAAACTTGGGGTAGTTTCGCTCTGGCAGGCATACGCTTCAACGCCAGCCGCCAAGGCATCACGCAACTGCTCCGCGTAAGCTGGATCAATATCCCCCGCCGGCGAGAACAGCTTTGCCGCAGCGCGTTGAATCAAAAAGAAAATCACGGCCCGATCGCCCTGCTGCCGCGCCACCATCAATTCTTGGAGATGACGACGCCCACGCTCGGTCACCGCATCGGGAAAACAGGCACAAACGCTGCTACCCATAAGGGTTACGTTTTTTACTTCCAGCCACACCCGCTCCAGCTGATCGGCGTTATCCCTTTCGAGCAAAAAATCTATCCGACTAGCCCCTAGTTTCTTTTCAGCCATCACACGATATCCGGCAAGACCATCAATAGCACCGGAGTTCAGCGCCTCAGCTACCACCTTATTGCTGCGCTGGGTGTTGATATCTACCCAGAAACCATCAACCTCAATCAACTCCAGAGTACAAGGGTATTTACGTTTTACATTACTGCTGTGTGAAAACAGCACCTTGGAACCAGCCACTGCACACTGGAGCATGCTACCGGTATTCGGGGTGTGGGCAGTAATCTGGCTACCATCTTCCAGCTCGATATCCGCTAAAAAGCGCTTATAGCGCCGCAGCAGTTTACCGGATTCAAGCTCAGGCAACTTCATGCGCTGATCTCTTCCATCTCGCGCTCCGACAAGCCCAGCAAAAAGAGGATCGAGTCGAGCCCTTGCTGATTAATATGGGTATCCGCCTGCTCACGCACCCGCGCTTTAGCGTTAAAGGCAATGCCTAAGCCAGCCTTGCCCAGCATAGGCAGATCATTGGCACCATCACCGATAGCGATAACCTGATCAAGGGTAATCCCTTCACGCTCAGCGATCTCTTCCAACAGCTGCGCCTTACGCTCGCCATCTACTACCGTTCCAGTAGTACGCCCCGTCACTACACCATCAATTATTTCCAATTGATTGGCAAAAGCATAATCCAGACCCAGATCATCTTTTAAGCGTTCGGTAAAGAACTGAAAACCACCGGATATAACCGCGGTACGAAAGCCTAAACGGCGTAAAATGCGCACCATATTGTGCGCCCCAGTCGTAAAGGGAATATTTTGATAAACCTCCAACAGAGCTTCCTCGCGTAACCCTTTGAGTAACGCCACTCGCGCCGCCAGAGATTCTTTGAAATCAAGCTCACCATTCATAGCGCGCTCAGTGATGGCAGAGACTTCAGCGCCAACTCCGGCCAGCCGCGCCAGTTCATCAATAACTTCAACTTGAATCAGGGTGGAATCCATATCCATAACTATCAACCGTTTGGCACGGCGATACAAGCTTTCCCGTTGCACCGCAACATCGACGTTATTGCTGCCGAGCTGTAACAACTGGCGTTTCAGCGTGCGCATATCCAGCTGACTATCGCTACCAATCAACAGTTCCACACAACGCAGTTCACCTTGAGTAAGTTTGGAAATACGCTCAATATTGGCGTTACAATCAACTAAAATAGTCGATACCTGTGCCAGCGCCGCAGCATCGACGTGACTACCCAAAATGGTTACCACATAACGGTTCATGGCGTTTTTACGCCGATAATCTGCCTCATTAACCACCGAAAAATCGAGATGCAACTCCATCTCTTTGGCAGCAAACAACAGATCTTTTATCAAGGGTTTTTCACTACTGTCACCGCTAGAAAGATCTAGCAACAGAGTCAAAACCATTTGCGGATGGGTAACAGTCATCTCAATATCGCGGATGCGCGCGCCCGCCGTTTGCGCAATCAAGCTGGTAACCGTGGCAAACACTCCGGGACGATCTGACCCAGACATGGTAATTAAAATTAAACGTTTCAGCATAGTTTGTCCTCCACCCAGAATCAGCTGCACAAATGTTCGCTGAGAATTTTTATTGCTAAAGCACACAAAATAAGACCACCGAGTACTTCCATTCTTTGCCCCCACATAGCTCCGACACGCCGACCCAAATACATACCGCTAAGGGTAAACAACGCCGCGACCACCCCGATTACCAAGGCAGGATACCACACAGCAACCTGCAATACGCCCAGAGTGAGACCAACAACCAGCGCATCGATACTGGTCGCCACAGATAGGGTTACCAATCGCCAGCCCCGCGTCGGATCGCGCCGCGGACGCTCCTCGTCATCATCAGCCAGCGCCTCATCAACCATGTGCCCGCCAATAAGCATTAACAACACAAAAGCCAGCCAATGATCGTAAGCCGCAATCATCCCCTGCATGCGTACACCGATCAACCAGCCGACAACAGGCATTAACCCCTGAAACAAACCGAAATGAAAACTGAGGCGAAATAGATGGCGCGGCGTCAACTGCGGCAGCACCACCCCCGCCGACAGGGCTACGGCAAAGGCATCCATGGCCAGAGCGACGGCCAACCCCAATAAAGTGTAACCTGTCACTTTTAGCTGTCCTCGGCAGGTTTAATGATCGCATCTTGAATCAAGCGATCCAGTTTAAGGCGCTTACGTTTGACAGCATCTTCAACGCGCTCAGCCCCGAACATCCACTTCAACTGCCCTGCCATCAAGAAAACATCTGCCAATTCATCAATCACCTGCTGGCTGGAAACTTTGTCGCGCCGATAATGCATAAGGGCAGCAATTAGCTCCGCGCACTCTTCTGCGGCCTGGTCGTACTGTGCTTGCTCCCCCCACACCTCAAGGGTTCGCTGATAAAGTTGGCTATCTTCCATCATCTCTCCATACTGCTAGTGGCATAAAGCGAATTGTTTCAAACTATCACATCTCTAATTGTACCAGCGCAACTTCTGCCATAAACTATTTGACACTGGTGTGCTTTTACGGTAAATCTCACACGGTTAAAAATTAAGCCGTTATAGCTCAGCTGGTAGAGCACTTCACTCGTAATGAAGGGGTCAACGGTTCGACTCCGTTTAACGGCTCCAATAAAAAACGGCAGGTATCGTCATGACGACCTGCCG
>CAZHXF010000009.1:0-44665 GCA_964536375.1 uncultured Desulfuromonas sp.
AGGATAACCGTTGCTCTAGCTGTTAGATCCGCTAATCTGTTGTATTTATTCAGGGAAAGTTGCTATTTACTGAGCATTGTCAACTTATTGTGCGCGGCAAATAATTCTGCCCACTATTCTTATTTTATCCAGTAAACCAGTAAATTTAATCAAAATAGCTTTACCACCAATATTATATTTAAATTCATCTGAGTAGCACTAATCTACCGCTCTGGTTCTGCTCCCCGTATTCATCATGCTCGCGAATTCGGGTATCCAGAGGTTTTGCATAGATTTCTAGACTCCCGCCTGCGAGTATGTGTGCAGAAATAGCCGTTATGTATCGGATAGCGCAACGAGTAAGCGGCAAAAATAGTGCCCTTTTTTAGCTACAGCGCCATGCGATTAAGATTTAGGGACGGTCTCTTTCCGGATGGTTTTCAGTATGTTTTTGTTTTTTAGATATGTTTGAACGGCAACTATCTCTTGCTGCTATCCAGCACTAGCCGCACCGTTTGCAGTAGTTCAGCTAACTCCACAGGTTTCATCAGGAATGCGCTGATACCTAATTCGGCTGCTTTTTCCTTGTTGATTCTGCTGCTGTAGCCGGTACATAGAATAGTCGGGATGTCGGCTCTGATTTTTTTGAGTTGCGCAATCAATTCGCTGCCGGTTATTCCCGGCATAGTTTGGTCGGTGATAACAATGTCAAAATTATCAGCATTGGCGCTTAATATTTCCATGGCTTTGATGCTATCGGTCATCGTTGTTACTACATAACCCATGCTGGTAAGGACTAGGTCGCACAAACTGGTTAGCATTTCATCATCTTCAATAAACAGGATACGCTCGGTGCCGCGGGGCATATCTGCATTATGCGAGGTGGTCTTGGTGATTTCACCTGTTTTGCTAATGGGGAAGTAGAGCTCGAAGGTAGTGCCGCGCCCCAAAATACTGTTGACCTTAATCAATCCATCATGCTGGGTGACAATTCCCTGAACAGTTGATAAACCAACCCCGGTGCCTTCATCTACTGGTTTAGTGGTGAAGAAAAGGTCGAATATTTTATCAATAATTTCTGCTGACATGCCACAGCCAGTGTCCTGTATGCTGATTTTTACATAGCGACCGGGTGGTGCCGCATATTGAGCAGGGATATCTTGCTGCTGTAAATTGACGCTGGTCAGGGATATGGTGAGATCACCTTTTTCATCCATGGCGTGCATGGCATTGTTGCACAGGTTGATCAGGCACTCCTGTATTTGGGACGGATCGGCATGTATGGTGAGATTGTGACTGTTGTCACTTATATGTTGTTGTAGCTTAATGGTTGCAGGTAAGGTTGAGTTGAGTAGCTTTATGGTTTCATTAATGATGAGATATGGTTGTATCGTGGTTTTCTCTTTGTTGCCTTGGCGACTATAGCTGAGGATTTGTGTAATAAGATCACGGGAGCGTAACACCGCGGTTTTAGCGTTGCTGAGGCACTCATCAGTTTCGGTATTGTGGTGGGTCTTCATTTGCAACAATTCAATATTGCCAAGAATGATGGACAGGTTGTTGTTGAAATTATGCGCCATACCACCAGCCATGACACCAACCGCTTCCATCTTATATTTTAGGCGCAATTGCCGTTCAAGTTCCAGCTGTTGTTGTTCCGCTTGCTTGCGCTCGCTGATATCTCTTACCGCTGTGACCAGGAAATGGTCATCCCCTTTTTGTACGACCCGCGATTCAATCTCGACAGGGATGAGCGTACCATCTTTTTTTCTTGCAACGATTTCGTAAGTTGGCGTCACATTGGTGTCAAAACTTGAGTAGAGTAAGTCATGAGATTCACTAGGGAATAATAATTCGATAGCGTTGTGTCCAATTATTTCTTCAGAGGTGTAGCCAAGCAGTTGTGCCAAAGAATCATTGGCGTCAAGAATTATACCGTCATTGTGGAGCACAATCCCTTCAAAGGTCACTCTCGAAAGCGTCTTGAAGCGCTCTTCACTAATCTGTAAATTTTCCTGACTGGTACCCAGAGATTGCGCCATATTGTGAAAAGAGTTGTTTAGCTTGTCAAACTCATTAATGTTGACGGGGTGTTCAATACGACTGTGAAGATTCCCCAGGGCTAATTCGTTTGTTATGTCTATTAATTTGTTAATGGGGTTGAGCAGTGTTTCGCGACCAAAGCCCCAGGCTATGAAAAGTGCTCCCATTGTTGCTAGCAGCATCAGCAATAAATTTCGATGCATAATTGCATTGGCTGGGGCTAGGATAAATGCATCAGGAACACCAGCCCAAACATACATGTAAGCATCAGCATCGGTGCTTGTAGCGACTTGTTCAAAAGCGAAGATACTATCAGTTGCGTCGGATCCAGCAGCCGTTATGATCCCCGGTTTACGCGCTTGTTGAGCAATTGTCCAAGTGCTGTTTTTGATAGGTTGCCCAATCGGGTTAGTCTTTTCTTTTGCTGGATAATAAAATAAGCGAATTCCCTGATGATCTGTTATTGCTATATAGGAGTCTTCCGGGAGAAATGCATCGGTGTAAAGTTTGGAAAAAAGGGTCAGGTCAATTGCTACGGTTAAAACAGCTTTTGGTTCTCCGCTTGCGTCCAGCACTGGGTAAGCAAAGGGGAATGCTGGAATCTTATGACCAACCCGGGTAATTATATACTCGCCAGTGGCAAATGTTTTTGTTTTCAAGGCATCGCGGAAATGCTTGCGATCAGCAAGGTTCTTGTCTGCGTAAGGTATGCCTGAGACCAAAACATCCCCGTGCAAATCGACCAGAGTGATGTTTGCGTAATTGGGATTTCTTTTCAGGATGTTTTTGAAAATTGCATTAAGCCCATGAACATCAAGATGCTGCACTTCATTCGTCAGGGCTAGTGTGGAAAGAATTTCACGGGTGGATAGGGCTAAATCTTTCTGAATTTGAGCCATGGTGTGCGTGATTATTAAGATATCTTTTTTGGTGCGTTCGATGGTGGAGTTTCTTTGCTCCATTCCCGAGTACAGTAGTATCGCAATGGCAGGTAAAACCGTAAGAATAACCAGTAACGCTAAGTTTTTGCGAATTGATCCCATATTTAAAAAAATCATATTCACATCCTGGCGATAATAAACAGCTGATATTGGTAGGCTGTTTATGGACAAAGTTATAAAATAAGGTAAATTTGGCGCTTTCTGCTTTATTTTCGCGTGCAAATAATATTAAACCTAACTAAGGTATAGTCAAGCGTAAACGGTTTTTCGCCTGCCTACTTTGTGCAGGAGGGGTAGCGACTGATTTGTTTTAAGGTGATTGAAATGGTCCTTTTGTTGGTGACCTCTGTGTTTTTTTGGCGCGCGACCGATGTGCAATAGTCTGGTGTGAATTTATTTGCGCACGTCTTTAATATACATGGCTTTGCCGTCTTTTCTCATTTCGATATCGAACAATTCGCTGGCTTTTAATAGATCTCCGAGCTTTTTATAGCCGTAGTTAATAGAGGAAAAAGAGCTGTTGTTTGATATGTAATAACCAACTCTACTCATGTCTGCCCAGCCATCATCATCAGATGTTTGTTCTACCGCAGTTCTTAGTAATCTAACTAGTGAAGTATCTTGTCTTAGTTCTTGCTTGGTTTTCTTTACTGGTTGTTTAGGAGCGTCAGTCTTCTCTTCGTCTTCAGAAACAAGGTTCTCAGTGTAGATAAAGGGTGAGCAGGCATCGACAAATGGTTTTGGTGTTTTCTTTTCGCCGAAACCATAAACAGGCAGTCCGCTTTCAAGTATTCTTAGCACCAAAGGGGTAAAATCACTGTCACTTGTCATTAATGCGAAGGCATCGACACTTTTACTATACAGCAAGTCCATTGCATCAATTATCATCGCCGAATCCGTAGCATTTTTTCCTTTTGTATAGGCAAATTGCTGCATAGGTCTAATTGCATAAGGGTGTAATTTACCTATCCATCCGGATAATGATGGATTATTCCAATCCCCATGTGCATGGCGAACATTTACCATGCCATATGTTGCCAGCTCTTCTAATACACCCTCTATCGATTTATGACTGACATTGTCACAGTCAATCAAAAGTGCTATCCGTTTCCGTTCTGACATGGAGTTCTCCTAAATTTAAACGGTTTATGATCATCGCGCCAAGCGTGGTTGCGTGACTCTGAGCAATTTTAGTTTCTTTTTTCAATTTTGCACAGACGTATTTTTGATGGGTTGTCGTAGCGGGATGGAAAAAGATCTTTTGCCTGTAGTGTTGAACATCGCCAAGCTCCCTTGGGTTTTACAAATGTTCGTGCTAGAGTGTCTGGCTGTAACGATTTCTGCTTGTTGGTACTTTAAATTCAGCAGGGAGGTAGATTACTTTTGCTATGCGTAATAAACTGTTTGCGATGAGGTGTAGAAGTATGAATGTTGGGGGCGCAAATAATTTGATCGTGGGTAGTATCCGTGGCTTCGTTGGCGGATTTTTCTCAGTGTGGAGCGCCTTGCGTTTTGTGCTTAAGAACCCGTCTTTATATAAGTATGTTGCTATTCCTTTTATTATTAACGTCATAGTTTTTTCGGCGGCTATATATTGGGGCCTTGATCTGTTTACCAATCTTACCGGGCAATATTTTTCTGCGCATGGTGCCTGGTATTGGCAAATATTGGCAGCGGTGGTCAAGCTTTTCGCCGGGTTGATAACGTTAGTGGTGGTGTTCTTTGTCTTTACCGTTGTCGGTAATTTAATCGCGGCCCCTTTTAATGATGTGCTTTCTGAGCGTACTGAGCAGTTACTGACCGGAAATCTTATCATCGAGCCTTTCTCTTTGACGCAGATCGCGAAGGATTTCTGGCGTGTTATGTTTGACGAGGTGCGTAAGATTTCAATATTTATCCTGTTGATGTTGGTTGCGCTGTTGTTTAATTTCTTGCCAGGTGTTGGATCGCTGATTTATGCCGTTTTGTCCGTAGTTCTTACACTCTATTTTTTAGTAATTGAGTATACTGGCTATGTCTTCGGGCGCAAGCACCTTTGTTTTAAGGATCAGCGTAAGTTTATAGCGCAAAATCGTCTCGGTGCCCTGGGCTTTTCTGTGGCTGTTATGTGTATGCTGTTTATTCCATTCGTGCAATTTTTGACAATTCCAATAGCGGTTGTGGCCGCAACTCAATTGTGTTGTGGCCACAAGTTTACCTAGCTAAAATGTTAATTCTATACTGAGGAGAGTCTCCATGGGAGAACCTGGTAAAACTAAGTTTCAGGTTGATTTACGGCGTCATCTGCGTGAGCGTAATGTTGAGCGTAATCTTATTCGATTAATTTGCGAAATTGCGGATGCATCAAAATACATTATTAACTCAATTCGTACTGGTGACTTGGGGGTTGCAGGAACTTCCAATTTGTACGGCGAGGAGCAATTGGCTCTTGATGTTCTGTCAGACCGGATTTTACAGAAGCGTATTAAGAATTCTGGTGTTTGTGCAAGTGTCGTATCTGAAGAAAATAGTGAAGTGATCAATTTCGATTGTAGCTGTGAAGATTGCTATTCAGTCGCCTATGATCCACTGGATGGTTCTTCTTTGGTTGATGTTAATTTGGCAGTTGGGACAATTCTCTCTATCTACAAAGGTAATACTGTTTTACGCAAGGGGCGGGAACAGGTCGCGGCAATGTATATTTTGTATGGACCACGTACCACTCTTGTTTATTCGACCGGTGATGGAGTGCATGAGTTCGGTATGAACCAACTGATGGAATACACTATGGTTAAAGAAAATGTAACTATCGATGGTGTTGGTGGTATCTATTCTCCTGGTGGTCAGCGCAACCTGTATACCTCAGGTACTGAGAAGTATGTGCTTAGTCTTGAGGAGAGTGGTCATAAATTGCGTTATAGCGGGGGCTTTGTCCCTGATATTAATCAGATATTGATGAAGGGGCATGGGATCTTTCTATACCCTCACCTTAAAGGTCGTCCTCAAGGGAAGCTACGTTTACTTTATGAACTCAATCCAATGGCTTTTTTAGTGGAACAGGCTGGCGGTGCTGCGTCAAATGGGCATATGCCAATACTTGATATTGAACCCGATGGTATAGAGATGTGCGCCCCGGTTTTTATCGGTTGTCGTGAGGATGTTGCCGCGGCGGAAAAGTATATTGCTGCTGAATAGTTTGTATAGATCTAAGCAACTCGTGAGAGCACAAAAAACGCCATCCTGATAACTGATCAGAATGGCGTTTTTTGTATATAGTTAGACTGTGCCAAGCGTGGTAATGCTTTAGCGGGTTAAACGGCAAATTGTCAACTGTTGACCAAGAAATCTGCTCATGGTTCCTAGAAGATTGTGCCACCAGGGGTTGAAATGCTCTCTATTGCTGTGACTTATAGTGATGACCCCAGTAAGCTCATCAGCGTCAAATATCGGGACGCTGATAATGGCTTTTTCCCACGCGTTGCACTGATATCCTTCCCCAATAGTAGTGCAGTCACTACAGTTTTGTGTAGTGCGCTCCTCGATAGCATGCTGAATAAACAGGCTTTCTATTGATGTGGCAACCCTCTGATGTACAATTCCATTTGAATCAATGGCCAACAGCATTTTTTTGTTTACTGATGTGATTTGTTCTGGTGGTAGGTTGGCGGGCCAGGTCAAAAGGGTGCAGCTGGTGGTGTGACAGTATTGATAAAGTATGCGCAAGGTGTCTTTTAATAGAGTGGTTTCGGTTAATTTGTGAGCTGGCAGTTCACTGAGACGCTGCAAGGCGGACAGGGACTCAAGCAGGTCATCGATGTTTTCTGCTAGTTCTGTCATAGTTGACGAGAGTATCTCGTTGTTTTCCATTGTTTATACTCCGGAGCTGGTTATAAGTTGGGCAATTTCGTGTAACCCAGTTACCTGCTCCTCAATTTCAGAAATAACTTTTTGTACATGTTCTGCGCTAACCATTTGCTCGTTAAATTTTACATCATGTAAGTTGCATTTGCTGTTGAGAAATAAGCAATCTGCAATTTGAGCACTCAACCACACCAGTTCAGGTAGCGGATCATCCGTGTAATAATTTGATTCCATATCTATATCAGCCAACGATTTTGTCAATTCATCTGGCAGATCCCAGCTAGTAGCTAACATGACAGCTGTTTGGTGGTGATCAATACCAAACTCTTGGTGCAGTGCTTGCTTCAACGTTATTGTTTTGTTCACAAAAACTGTGTTCATCTGATTAGGGAAAATATGTACCAAGGCTTGTAACCCAATATTATGGATGAGTCCAGCCGTGTAGGCCGTGCCCGGCTCCGGCTTGTCGCGCAGTTTCAGGTAGCGGGATAGTTCCTGAGCAATAATTGCTGTGGTTACCGCATTAAACCAGTATCTTCTGGTATCAAATGCTGCGCATAAATTGGTACCGAATGGGCTGGTCAGGGCCATGGCTAATGAGAGACTACAGGTTATCTTTAACCCGAGAACGCGAATGATTGCTTCACGTACCGTCGATATCTCAGCGCGTTGACCAAAGTATGCCGAGTTTGCACAGCGCAAGATACGCGCAGTGATGGCAGGGCACTTGTTGATGATGCCTACCACATCGGTCAGGTCTACTTGAGCATTGGCAACAACACGGATTATTTCGCGGGATATACCGCTTGGAGGAGGTATTTGCTTGATTTTGCGAATGTTGTCGATGATTGAATCGTGATTGTGCATTTAGACCCCAGTGTTAGATATGTTCATTGCCGAGAAAAACTCGTACTTTGCCAGCAATACTTTCGGCATCCAGACCATATATTTTGCGCAGTTGTTCCTGAGTCCCTTGTTGCAGTAACTGATCCGGTAACCCAAGACGTAAAATGCGCGGATATACATTGTTTTGCTCCAGCAATTCCATTACTGCAGAACCAAAACCACCGGGCAAAACATTTTCTTCGATGGTAATGATGTTGTGTGTCTGTTGTACTGCCGCAATTATGATATCAGTATCTAGAGGTTTTAAGAACCTGGCGTCAATTACACTTACGTCAATATCCTGCTGTGCCAGCATCTCGGCGGCATCTAATGCTGCTTGAACACAAGTACCCAACCCGATCAGTGTTGCCTTAGATCCATAACGTAACTGTTCGCCTGTACCAATTATTAATGGTTCCACTGCTTCATTGTCAAGCGCTTCTTCGATGTTGCCACGGGGATAACGGTAAGCAAATGGTCCGCTGCTGTTAGTGGCGCTCAACATGGCACGTTTAAGTTCGTGACCATTGCGTGGAACAACAATACTTATGTTGGGCATGTGGCGTAAGTAAGATAAATCAAACACTCCATGGTGTGTTTGACCGTCGGCCCCGACCAGCCCGGCGCGATCCAGCGCAAAAGTAACGGGTAAATTCTGCAAGCAGACATCGTGCAACACATTGTCATAGGCGCGCTGTAAAAAGGTCGAATATATGGTTACCACGGGGCGTAACCCCTCACAGGCCATGCCAGCCGCCAGAGTAACCGCATGTTGCTCGGCAATTCCAACATCATAGAAGCGTTGCGGGAATTTTTCCGCAAAGGGCAATAACCCGGTACCGGAACTCATCGCCGCTGTAATAGCGGTTACCCGCGTATCCTGTTGTGCCAGTTCACACAAGTAGTCGCCAAATAGTGAGGTATAGCTTGTAGCCGGTAGATTTGGACGTTCGACTACGCCGGTTTCGGGATTGAAAGGTCCAACGCCGTGAAAAAGCGAGGGATTGTCTTCGGCCGGTTTATAGCCTTTGCCTTTTTTGGTGATTACATGGACCAGCGTTGGTCCTTGTAGTTGGGCAACATTGTCCAGAGTTTTAATTAATTCAGAGATATTGTGTCCATCAATGGGACCGACATATTCGATACCGAATGCTCCGAACAACATCCCCGGGGTGACGAAGGCTTTGAATGAATCTTCAGTGCGCCGTGCCAACTGAATGAGGTCTTTGCCAAAGCGCGGGACGCTGTTGAGAAATATTTCGGTTTCTTTTTTAAAACGTACAAAAAAACGTGAAGTCATTTTGCGACTCAAAAAAGATGATAATGCTCCGACATTAGGTGAGATGGACATCTCGTTGTCGTTGAGGATGATTATCATGTCGCGATCCAGGCTGCCAGCATGGTTCAGTGCTTCGTAGGCCATTCCGCCGGTAAGGGATCCATCACCTATGACGGCGACCACTTTATTTTTCAGCCCTTTACTGTCGCGCGCGGCGGCCATGCCGAGGGCCGCAGAGATTGAGGTGCTGGAGTGACCGACATTGAAACAATCGTGTGGACTTTCATTACGTTTGGGAAAGCCGCTGATGCCGTCTAATTGGCGCAGAGTGTCAAATCTGTCCAGCCGCCCGGTGAGGAGCTTATGGGCATAAGCCTGATGGCCGACATCCCAGATTATTTTATCGACTGGTGAGTTGAACACATAATGCAGAGCGAGGGTCAGCTCTACCACACCTAATGAACTGGCTAAGTGCCCACCGTTTTTAGCTGTGGTGGCAATAATTTTAGCGCGCAGTTGTTCAGCTAATTCCTGTAATTCTGCCACGGAAAATTCTTTTAGTTCAGCTGGAGATGTTAGGTTTTCAAGCATTGTATTCACAGTGCAGTTATCCTATGATGAACGGTTGATAATATAGTGTGAAATCAGGCGCAGTGCCTCTGCGTGTGTGCCAAAAGGAGTTAAGATCTTCAGTGCATGTTCATGCAGTTCGTTCATGCGCTGCCGGGCTGCTTTTATCCCCAACACTGCGGGATAGGTTGCTTTGCCGCGCTGTTCATCGCTGCCAATATCTTTTCCTAGTTGTTGCTGATCACCTATAACGTCGAGTATATCATCGGCAATCTGAAAAGCTAACCCGGCATTGTTACCAAAGGCAGTAAACGCCGCGAAAGTATCCTCGTTGGCACTACCCAACAATGCGCCGCATTGAATGGAAGCTAAGATAAGGGCACCAGTTTTGTGGTTGTGGATGTAATTGACCGTATCCAAATCTACAGTATGCCCTTCGGCTTCCATGTCGACAACTTGACCGGCGACCATGCCGGCAGCACCTGCTGCGCTGGCGATTATATGTAATACTTGGCGCTGTTGGTCACATGCCAAAGCGCTGTTAGCCGTAGACAGCGTGATAAACGCCTGGGTCAGCAAAGCGTCACCGGCTAATATAGCAATATCCTCACCGTATACTTTGTGGTTGGTTGGTACCCCACGGCGAAAATCGTCATCATCCATGGCGGGCAGGTCGTCGTGAATGAGCGAGTAGGTATGTAGCATCTCCATAGCGCAGGCCGCTTGCAGGGCAAGGTCGGGATTGCCACCTACTGCTTCACAGCTGGCCAGCATCAAAATCGGACGAATTCTTTTGCCTCCAGCAAAAACTGAATAATGCATTGCCTGATGTAGCTTTTGCGGTCGCGCATCTACTGGGGGCAGAAAAGATAGTAACGCCTCATCTATGCGCTGACGACATTGGGTCATATACTGTTTAAGATCCATTGGTGATCCTGCGCTTATTCTATGGGCTGACTGTGAAAATTGAGCACGCTGGTTGTGAGCTTGCCATCACTGCCACGAGTTAAGCGCTCCATTTTAGTTTCTATGTTCTGTAGCGATTTTTGGCAACGTTGTACGTTTTTTACCCCATCTTCAAAAAGTTTAAAGGCCTCGTCAATGGGTAAATCTTCTTGCTCAAGGCGCAGCACACAATCTTCAAGATTATGTAGAGATTCCTCAAATGTGATCGTCTTGGCCATTGTTGCCCCTCTCCTGCTGTACCGAAAGTATCGACCGTTGTCCAATTAAGTATGTCAAAGCTTGAGCTGGCTTTCGTGGATTTATGATTATGGCTATATATTAGAACTGAGTCAAGGCGTTCATGGGTCGGTGTTGGTTATTTGCTGTACTGGTTGCTGCGTATTGTCTTGTATAACTATATGTTGCACTTTGGCTTGAACGTGGCCATCGCGAAAGCGTAAACTGATTTCATTATGTTCGTTTAACTGTTGGGCGCGCGTGATCATACTATGCTGATCGTCGATCATGGAGACAGCGACAAAACCGCGTTCAAGGGTATGTAGAGGGGATAAAGCGTTAAGTTTAGCGCTGAGCAGTCTGATTTTGTCGCTGTGGAGTTGATGTTGCCGCGCAAAAGCTGATAGCAGCCGCGTGTGGCTATTCGCTAAGCGCTGGTGTTTTATTTTGAGTAATTGCTGTGGCGAACGCAGCCGGTTGCTCAGGGCGCACAGTTGCTCATGAGCAAGATTGTATCTGTGCTGCATGGCGCGGTGCAGGCGCATAGTTAATTGATCGAGGTGCTGCTCTAAATCCTGACGATTTTTTACTACTAACTCGGCTGCGGCACTTGGTGTTGGAGCTCTTTTGTCTGCGACAAAATCGGCAATAGTGTAATCAGTTTCATGACCGACTGCCGCAATAATGGGTATTGTTGAGGAGTGGATGGCGCGTGCTACCACTTCGCTATTGAATGATTGCAGATCCTCTAAAGAGCCGCCGCCGCGCCCGACAATTAACACATTGGCTTGGGCGTGCTGATTAAATTCATCAATAGCGGTTGCGATTTCGGCGGCGGATTGTTCCCCCTGTACCAGCACGGGACACAGAATTATGCGTACCCCGGCAGCCCTTCTGGTTAACACATTCATAATGTCATGAATAGCGGCTCCGGTGGCGGAAGTGACAACGCCAATGGTGGTCGGATGCTCAGGGAGTTGTTGCTTATGCGCATCAGAGAACAGCCCTTCATCTTCTAGTCGTCGCTTCAGCTGTTCGAAGGCGAGTTGCAGGCTGCCCAGCCCCTCAATCTCCATACTCTCATTGATAAATTGCACATCCCCGCGTTGACTGTATAGCGATATACGCCCGCGGCAGATGACCTGCTGACCATTGTCTGGGGTGAAAGCAACTCTGCGGTTGTGGATGCGAAACATGGCGCAGCGTAGCTGGCTGCGGCTATCTTTCAGGGTGAAATACCAGTGGCCGGAAGCTGGTATCGACATATTGGAAATTTCGCCGCATAACCAGATCTGGGCAAAATTGTCTTCCAGTGTATCCTTGATCAATTCAGTTGCCGCTGAGATGGTTAATATCGGTGGAGAATTTAGCGCTGCTGAGGTCATTATTGTCCTGTGACTATTGATGTCGCTGCCTAATGTACCAGTTGTGATGCTGGTACAATTTCAAGGTTCAACGTGTCCAGTTTGTTGCTGAATTCGGTTAAGGCGGCAATAGTTTCTGGGTAGGGGTGACAGATGCCAATGGCGCTGTGTGCGGTTGTTGCTACCCTGATCAGTTTGTCCAGTTGGTGCAGGATCTTAGTAACATCGCGCTCGTTATCCAAAAAGACATCGCGTTTCGCTGTTGGTATCCCCAGCCGCTGTGCTTCGTGGTAAGCCACAGAGCTGCCTATAGTCAAACTGTCGACAAAAAACAGTTGCTGTTTTTTTATTTCCGCCAAGATTATATCCATTTTATCTGCGTTTTGGGTGAACGCAGAGCCCATGTGATTGTTAACTCCGCTGGCGTAGGGGATGAGGGTGAGTAGCTTTTGCGTTATGCTAATTAACTCTGCATCAGTTTGATTGGTAAACAGGGCTAATTGCCCAGGGTTGTTTTGCGGGTAGTTGATTGGTTCCATGGGCAGATGAACCATGATTTCGTGCTGGCGCTCATGGGCCAATTCCATCATTTGAGCGGAGTATCGTTCGCCGGGAATGATAGCGCAGGTTATGGGGATCTCCAGATTAATTGCTGCACTGCTATTATTAAAGTTCAGCCCCAGATCATCGATTATTATGGCGATTCGTGGTGTGGTGTCAGTGGGCACAATGTTTAACGGGACTTCAGTATTAGGAGGTATTTGCTGCAATGGGTTGTCAGGGTAATGTGGATTGGGCGGTATTTGCTCCAGCGGGGGAGTTGCCGGAGTAGTTGCTGGTGGTGCTGGCCAGTTAGTGACAATAAATAGCCCGACCAGAACAATAGTACATAAAAATACTGCTGCCAGTGCTATGCGCAGCTGGTTATTGGGGTGGTTGGTTGGTGGCTGCGTACTAGAGCCAGTTTTTTTACCAGCCTTGCCCGGAGTCTTTTTTTTGATACTTTTTCCATTTTTGGTGGACGTAGTTATCTTGGGTTTAGGATGGTGTTTAGTTGCTGTGCTTGGTTTTGGTGTTTTAGCTGACATAATGGTATGACTTAGCTTTCTTTATTGTTTAACAGACTGGGAGTTTAACCGGCCTACGTGCTGCAACCCGCGCAATAAATCCACAGCGCGTGACAGCTGGTAATCGTCTTTTGTAGCAATGTTCTGCACCGTTGCTTTTGGAGTTTGCTTAGCTGCAGGAAGTGCAGTGCCCAGCTTGCCATCGCTTGCGGCAAGGTGATTATCTAAATCCTGTTCGCGGATGTTATCTTCATAAGCTGCTGTCCATGTTGCCTGCGGTGCTGTGATGTCAGGGGTAATGCCACGTGCTTGGATTGAGGTGCCATTGGGGGTGAAATAATTTGCCGTTGTCAGGCGCAATGCCGACTCATTTTCCAACGGAATTACGCTTTGCACCGATCCCTTGCCAAAACTCTGGGTACCTAAAACTATGGCGCGCTTATGATCTTGCAGTGCTCCGGCAACTATTTCGGCGGCACTGGCACTGCCACCATTGATCAATATTACTATGGGGTATTCTGGCGAGTTATCTGCGTTGCCGTTACTGGCCCGATAGGTGAAATTGTCTTTTTCCTGGCGTCCTCTGGTGGAAACAATTTCCCCACTGTTCAGAAACAGTTTGGTAACCTTAACCGCCTGATCTAATAACCCTCCAGGGTTGTTGCGCAGATCGAGTACCAAACCAACCAGAGGGGCATTATTTTGTTTCTCCAACTCCACAAGGGCTTTGTTAAGCTCTGCACTGGTATGATCTTGAAACTGAACAATACGAACATAGCCCAACCCTGGTTGAAAGAGCTGGCTTTTAATGCTATCGACATGAATTACTTCTCGTTGCATGGTGAATTCCAGCGGCTGGTTGCCGGGTGAGCGTACAATGGAAATTTTTATACTTCCACCAACCGGGCCACGCATCATTTTAACCGCATCAGATATGCTAATATCTTTTATGAACTTGTTATCGATCTGGATGATTTTGTCGCCAGCTTTTACTCCTGCGCGATCAGCTGGGGTGTCAGCTATGGGGGCGATGACGGTTATCATATGCTCTTGTACGGTTATTTCAATACCCAGCCCATTGAATTCACCACTGGTTTCAATTTCCAGTTCTGAGTACATATCCTGAGTAAGATACGAAGAGTGCGGATCTAGTTCGGCAAGCATGCCGCGAATGGCTCCCTGTACCAGAGTGCCCATGCTGGGTGCTGCAACATGATTTTTTTTTATTAAATATAGGACATCACTGAACAGATTGAGTTGCTCGTAGTCGCTGGTTTTTACAGCCTTGTTTTGCTCAGCTGCTACAGCAAAAAGCGGCAGCGTAAGTTGTAGTAGACAACTGAGGATTGTTAAAGTCATAAACGCTTTACTTCCCCAGCTCAAGTTGATTTTTCTATGCTGAGGTGCAAGTTTAACGGGCATACTTATTTCCTTAAAATTCAAGGGCTGGAGTAAAGTTTATGGTCGATCGGTGCTTATCAGTGTTTTTGTAGCCAATCTCGGGGGTTGAGTGGGGTGCTGGCGTGGCGAATTTCTAGATAGTAGCTGTCGCGCCCCTCAAAGCCGGAGGTGGTGACAACCTCACCCTTTTCTACAATTGTTCCTACTGGTAGAGTTAGCTGTGCTGCTTGGGCATACAAACTGTAATATTTGGAACCATGGTCGATAATTATCAGATTGCCATAGCCTTTGAAGGAAGAGGCAAAGGCGATTCTTCCCGCCCATATGGCTTTGATTTTAGTGCCAGCAATGGCGGCAATTGTCACACCATTATTTTTGTGTTGCCCGCCAAAGTTTTTGTCTCTCTGGGTGCCAAAATTAGTGCGCACAGCTCCGGAAGATGGCCAAGGGATTTGCCCTTTGGCTGCTGCAAAATATTGCCCAGAGGGTACGTAGATACTAGATTTTTTTTGTTCTAAATTCTGTACTAACGTTGTCATACGCACAGAGCGATCTTCTAGCTCTTTAAGTAATGCGTGCAGTGTTGTAGCATCTCGGCGGATTTTTTTAACCATAGTGTTGCGCTGGTTCCTGTTTTGTGCCAGCTGGTGCTTTTGCTCTTTTTGTCGATTCAGGATCTCTTTCTGTTGGTCTATGCGTGTTTCCAGTTCTAACTCTGCTTGACGAAACTGCTGCATACGCTGCCGGTAACTACTGAGAAGTTTTTTGTCGTGTGCAGATATCCGACCGAGAAAAGTCAGATTCTCCGCCAGTTCCAGCGGTGTTTCGGTGGAAAAAATAAGTCGCAGAGAACTCATGTCGCCGCTGGTGTACAGCGCGCTCAGCCGTTTTTCAACATCCTTTTGCGAACGGCCAAGGATTGTGCTGTAGCGACCTATTTTATCTTTAAGTAGCGCAATCTCCTGGCGCGACTGTTTAACCGTGTCGACTGCAGTTTTAAGAGAGTCATCGTTGCTCGCTATTTTACGCTCAAGTCGTTCTAGCTGCTGTAGCGCACTTTTTTCCGCAGCTCGCTTTTCCTGGAGCTGATCTGCTGTTTTTGAAATTTGTTGTTTTACTTGTATTAACGAATCGCGCTTATCTTCTAGCTCACTTGCCGTTGCTTGCGAACACTGGCTAGAGAAAGCTGTGACCACGAAAATAATTATCAGGGTAAAAGCACTAATCGCTGCACGGGGTTTTCTGCTGCAAAGCTGAGATAGTCTGACCATGCTAAATCCGTACAAATTTACGCAGGGGTAAAAGACTGCCTATCAGTCCGAGAAATAAACCGAGCAGGATAATGCCACCCTGATATTCAAGGGGCAAAAATTGGATATTTTCTACTGTTTCTGTGGTTAACAGGGCGGCGAGGCCATTTTTAAGAAAGAAATAGTATAGGACATGGCACCCTCCCAGCGCGATAGTCGCGCCAATGGCTCCCTGTAATGCCCCTTCCGCCATAAAAGGTGTTTTGATAAACATTGGGGTCGCACCAATTAGACCCATGATTTCTAACTCATCGCGGCGGGCATAAATGGTGAGCTTGATGGTGTTGGAGATGATAAACAGGGTGGCAAAAATTAAAAAACCACCAGCCATGGTGCCGGTTAATTTAAGTAAAAAGATGAATGCATCATAGCGATCCAGCCACTCTTGACCGTAGCGAAAGTTGTGAAAATCGGCATTGCTTTTCAGCAGGTCAACCAAGCGTTCTGTTCCTGTGCGCGAGCGTGCCGATTCTGTCAGGCTTATCTCCAGCGATGCTGGTAATATCTCCGGCATCAGTCCTTCCAGGAGGTCACCATTTTGTCCCAGTCTGGCTTGGAAGCGTTCGAAAGCCTGCTGTTGCGATACATAAGTGATCTGTTCGATGTCGGGATACTGCTGGATTTCATCCATCCACGCTTGTAATTTTTGCTCGCTGGGTACTTGATCCAGATAAACGACGACCTGAATATCACGACTCCATTCGCGGGCTAAACTCTGTATATTCAGTACAATCAGGGTGAAGAAGGACAGTAGCATCAGGGCAATCGCGACGGTACCTATGGTAGCACTACACAGTAACGGGTTTTGGCGCATACTGAACATGGTGCGCTGAAAAAAATAACGAAGCCGTTCCATATTAAAAGCTTTCTTGTGCTGCATCTGGTGCGGGAGGATTGCTGTCTGAAGCGATGTTTCCATCATGAAGAACTATAGTGCGGCGCGGGAAACGGTGGAGCGTCTCCTGGTCGTGAGTGGCAATGAGGACGGTTGTCCCCGATTCATTGATACGGTTAAACATCTCCATGATCTCTACGGCCAGATCTTGATCAAGGTTGCCGGTAGGTTCATCGGCGAGGAGTAGGCGCGGATTGACCACCATGGCCCGAGCAATCGCTACTCGCTGCTGTTCGCCGCCGGAGAGCTCCAGTGGTTTGCGCTGGAGTTTGTATTCCAGACCAACATATTGCAAAACCTGATAGACCCGGTTGCCGATATCCTGCTTGCTGGCTGCCTGAACCTGTAGCGGCAGAGCAACATTTTCGAACACGCTGCGGTTGTTTAATAGTTTGAAATCCTGAAACACAAAACCAATATCGCGCCTGAGCAGAGCAATGTTGCGTGAAGAGAGTCGGGTGGTGTTGCGTCCTCCCATTAAAATCTGTCCGCGGGAGGGTTTTTCTGCGCAGTAAAGTAAGCGCAGCAGGGTAGACTTTCCCGCACCGGAAGAGCCGGTGACGTATACAAAATCACCGGAAGGAATTTTCAGGTTGATGTCGTGCAGAGCAGGAGCACCATTGGCATAGATTTTTCCGACGTTACACAACTGTATCATGTGGTTAAACAGCCTGAGTTTTAGGGTTTTTGGGTAATTTAGTTGCGTATAGCTATCGGCTCTTGTAACACGTTTATAAATTTAAATGAAGGTTTGTTCGTCGTGGTTTATTCTGGTGGTGCAAAAACCGCGTGCCAGCGATCAAAAACCAGCCCTTTTTCTGCGCCATAAGAGAGAACTGTCCGCCGGACTGTGGCGGCTGATTTTTCTTGCTGCAGTCGGCTGGGGTTTTTGGAAAAAAACAGATCGGCATAAGTGATAATCTGTTCTGCTAGATTTTGTGGTAAATAATCCTGTTCCGGTAGAGGCAAGTTCTGCTCTTTGATTTCCGCTGCGCTCAGACCGACACCAATATGATTCTGACATACGCTGGCATGGCGCGGTAACCCGTGTTCTAGCAAGACAGCATGACCCACGATACCATGGCGCAAATACGGCTGGGTGCCGTAGCAGCCGAGATTTGGTGCGTAGGTGGCAAATATGCCGATGTCGTGCAGTAGTGCCG
Organism: uncultured Desulfuromonas sp.; assembly: GCA_964536375.1. Classification (GTDB taxonomy): domain Bacteria; phylum Desulfobacterota; class Desulfuromonadia; order Desulfuromonadales; family Desulfuromonadaceae; genus Desulfuromonas. The sequence continues at coordinate 17,920 of CAZHXF010000009.1, forward strand.
CTTGGCGGATGAAATTTATATCAATGTCTGCATACCTGTGGTTGTCGCTGTTTAGTAGTCTAGTGGCAATATTGACGGACTTTTTAGCGACTGCTTGGCTATGTTGGAGCAGGATGTTATGCGCTTTGGTGTGGGGTAGATAGTATTCTTCTAATAAGGTTGTGGCGTCTAGCATATTATCTCCGCGTGCTGGTGTAGCAGTTACTGTCTGTAACCATTTATAGGGCAGATTTTCACTTGCATCCAATCGCATGGTCTGTTTATATGGCACAATTAGATGCTGTTGATTTTACAATAAGTTTTTACATATTACGAGCCCTGTTTATGAGAGAGTCTGGCAGCATTATATGTCATTGCCTACACTTAAAATAATCGAAAGCATATCCTCCCGCCGCGGTCAGTCAATGACGGTAAATGGATTAGCGCAGGCTGTTGGCTTAGATGCTCAGCTGTTGGATGAGCTAAGCCGTTTTTTGGATATGTTGGTGGCTGCAGGGGTACTGCGCCATGAGCATCAACAGCGCTATCAGTTGCGCAAGCCATTGCACCTGGTTGAAGGGGTGGTCAGCGTGCAGGTTTCGGGTGCTGCTTTTCTGGCTGTAGGCGGAGACCAAGCTGCCGTAGGCGAGGATGTTTATATATCCAGTTTTCATCTGGATAACGCTATGGATGGTGATAGCGTGGTGGCACTGGTACTGAACCAGCCAGACAATAAGACACAAGGTAGGCGCAGGCGCAGAGCCGATGGTTTGATAATCGCAATTAAGCAGCGGGCGCATAAAACTATTCTGGGGCTGTGTAAGCGTCGGCAGCGCAGTGGGGAAATATACTGTCTAAGCTCGGGGCAAGGGTTGGAGTTTCTGGTTGGTGTACCAGAAATTGTTGATGGAAAAACATTAACTGACGTCTCCAGTGTGGTCTCAATGCAAGATGTGGTCGGTAAATATGTGGTGCTGGCTATTGATCGATATCCCCAGACTGGCATCGCTGGTCTTGGACATGTGGTCAAGGAACTAGGTGCTGCTGGGCAGCCACACACTGATGTGCTGGTAGCCGCATATCGTCAGGGCTTGGCAACAGAATTTTCCATTGAAGTGGTACGCCAGGCGCAGCAGCTTTCCCGCGAAGTCGTGGCTGACGATTTTGCCGCGCGGACTGATCTGCGCGACCTGCCACTGGTAACCATTGATGGTGCCGATGCGCGTGATTTTGATGACGCAGTCGCCCTGGAATCTCAAGGTAACGGCTGGAAATTGTGGGTAGCTATTGCTGACGTAAGTCACTATGTCCAACCTGGGTCAGCCATTGATAATGCCGCCTATGAGCGCGGTACTAGTGTTTATTTTCCCGGGTCCTGTCTGCCTATGTTGCCAGAAAGTTTGAGTAATGGTATCTGCTCGCTTAAGCCAGATAAAGATCGTCTAGTTGTCGCTGTGGAGTTGGATTTCGATGGTGCTGGACAGTTAGCTGCGCTACAGATTTTACCTGCGGTAATGCGTAGCAGGGCGCGTTTGACCTATGATCAGGTGCAGAATTGTTTAACTGGGGCAAATGATCATGGTGTAGCTGTGCAAATTGTACCCATGTTGCAGCAGATGGCCAAGCTGGCGCAGCTGTTGCGTGCTAAACGTCAGCGCCGTGGTGCACTAGATTTTGATTTGCCCGAGGCTGAAATCAGGCTAGACTCAGCTGGGGCACCAACCTATATCGGGCGGCGCGAGCGGACTGACGCTCACCGGCTTGTAGAAGAGTTTATGCTGGCGGCCAATGAAGCAGTGGCGCAGTGGGTTGGAGAGCGCAGCTCTGCTGCCCTGTATCGCGTACATGAGGCCCCTGATGTCCAGGCGTTGCACTCTTTGCAACAATTTGTTGCGGCATTTAACCTTGGTTTTAATATCGCTGAAGATGGCATTGATCCGAAAGAATTACAGCAACTTTTGCACCAGATAAAAAGCACGGAGCAGGAATATATTATTAACCAGATATTGTTGCGTTCCATGGCTCGGGCACGTTATTCGGCTGAGAATATTGGTCATTTTGGTTTGGCTAGCGCGAGTTATTGCCACTTTACTTCACCCATTCGCCGTTATCCAGACTTGGTGCAACATCGTATGGTGTTGAAACTGCTTGCTGGAGTTGATGGCTATGCGCACAAAGTTCTTGATGCTTTGGCTATCCACTGTACGGCCACAGAGCGCTGTGCTGTGCAGGCAGAGCGCGATGTGGTCGACTTACGCAAGTGTCAGTTCATGCTGGATAAAGTCGGTTTGCGTTTTAACGGTTTCATCACCTCGGTGTCAGAATTTGGTTTTTTTGTGGTGTTGAATGAGTTTTTCGTAGAAGGTCTGGTGCATATACGCACCCTGTCAGATGATTATTATAGTTATGAGGCGGATAAGCATCGCCTAGTTGGTCAGGGGAAGCGCAATATTTTTCAGCTGGGGATGGCAGTAAATATTGAAGTGGCGCAAGTGCGTCCCGAACAGCGGCAGATAGATTTTGTGCTCACCGGTATGGCAGAGAATAATGGACAGAGAAATAAGTCTTTTGCAGCGAAAAATTTGTTGCGCCGCAGTGGTTCTGGTAGTCGCCGTGGTAAAGTCACGCGTAGCCAAGTGAAGAGACGCAGGTAATAGCTGTAGAGGTTATAAGTATCCAATGGAAATAATAAGAGATTTAAGCGATATAAAACGACCATTCAAAAATGCTGTAGTTACGTTAGGTAATTTTGATGGCGTACATCTGGGGCATCGGGAAATTTTCAGAGCGGTGGTCAAAAAAGCTAAGAGAATTTCTGGTACCTCTATTGTGTGTACTTTTCAGCCTCATCCTCTGAAGATGCTGGCACCAGATCATGCTCCGCGCCTGATAAACACAGCTCAGGAGCGTGAACGCTTGATTGAAGCATCGTGTATTGACGTGTTGATAATAGTGCCATTTACCTCAGCGTTAGCTGCTTTGTCACCGCAGCAATTTGTCCATGATGTGCTGCTGGATATTATTGGTTTAAAGCATCTGGTGGTTGGTTATGATTATGCTTTTGGGCGTGGTCGGAGTGGAGATCTTAATTTTTTGCGCTGCCAAGGTGCTGAGCATGGTTTTGTAGTGGATGTGTTTGGACCGGTGCAAAAAGATGGACAGGTGTTAAGTTCAACGCGTGTTCGTCAAGCGGTATCATCTGGTCGTGTTGATGAGGCAGTGGGCTTGTTGGGGCGCCAGTTCAATCTCGAAGGGGTGGTGGTGCATGGTGATGGTCGTGGGCATTGCCTCGGTTTTGCTACCGCTAATATTGACACAGATAAAGAATTGCTACCGCCGAGAGGTGTGTATGCGGCTATTGTGCGCCTTGTGGGCGACGTTGATCTCGGTAAACAATCAGGTGCTGAATACCATGCGGTGGTAAATATCGGTCATAAACCAACTTTTGGCCTTAGCCCACTGACCATAGAAGCACATCTGCTGGATGCTGATGTAGATTTTTATGGTAAGAAATTGCGTATTTACTTCGTTCAACGGTTACGCGATGAGCAAAAATTTAATAATGGCGATGAGTTGTGCGCAGCTATAGTTGCCGATGTGTCTGCGGCGCGCGCGATTCTGAATGCGACACAGATTGTAGAATTTAGAGAATATCTCAATATAGACAGTACTGCTGTTTAAAAATATGTTGCTTCGACAGCTAGGAGGCGGTTAAAGACGTGCAGATAGATGGAGCTACAAGTGTTTATGGAATTATCGGCGACCCCGTAGCGCACTCATTGTCGCCGTTGATGCAGAATGCTGCTTTTGCTGCTAAAAATATCCCGGCGGTATATGTAGCGTTTCATGTTGCCAGTACGGGGCTTGCTGCCGCGGTGGCCGGGTTGAGATCACTTGGGGTAAAGGGAGCGAATGTCACCATTCCTCACAAGGAGAGTGTTTGCCCATTTTTGGATGCTATCGACAGTTCAGCAGAACTTATTGGCGCTGTTAACACGATAGTAAACACAGCGGGACAATTGGTTGGTTATAATACTGATGGTTTGGGGTTGCTGCGGTCATTAAAGGCTGATTTGAACGTTACATTGAATGCAACGAGCGAAGTGATAATATTGGGTGCCGGTGGCGCGGCACGTGCGGCTGTTGTAGCTTTAGCACAACAGGGGGTGAGGTCTATAACTATACTTAATCGCAGTGAGCATCGCGCGCAGGCACTGGTTGCACGTTACTCGGGTGTTTTCCCTCAAGTAACTTTCCGGGCTTTGAACTTTAACTCTGGTTTGCCGAACACTCATGGTGGGGTGGCTGGTGGTGGTTTTAACGACGATAGTACTAGCAATTGTAAGCAATTAACAAACTTTTTAAAAAAATGTCATTTAATTGTCAATTCAACATCAATTGGGCTTTCCGGTGAATCCTTTAATGTGCTACCATGGGAGGACGTCAATAAAAAGGCGGTCGTATTTGATATGATTTATGCGGCGCAGCCAACACCCTTAGTGAGCGCTGCAACTACTGCTGGCTTTTTTGCCTGTGATGGTTTAGGTATGCTGGCGGCTCAGGGTGAGGCTGCCTTTGAACTGTGGACTGGGCAGTGCGTTGATGGCTTAATGCGGGCGGCACTGGAGCAACATGTCGCTGTTATGGCTTCATGTTGACACCGTTGCTGTTAGCCAGCGAAATAATTTATCTTATTAAAATCTCGTAATCTTTATGAGTGGAAACATATGGCAAAAACACGTTTAGGTGATTTATTAATACGCAATGGCCTGCTGACTGAAGAACAGTTTGCCAAGGCCGTCAATGAACAGAAGATGAATAGGGAGCGGTTGCCCGCTACTCTTATTCGCTTAAAGTATATCTCTGAAGATGAACTTGCTGCTTTCCAGTCGCGTCAATATGGTGCACCACTAATCGACTTGGACGAGTTTGAGGTCGATGTCAATGTAGTAAAATTGATTAGTGCTGATGTCGTTCAGAAGTATCATTTAATCCCTATAAGTCGCGCCGGGGCAACATTGATTGTTGCCATGAGCGATCCATCTAATATTTTTGCTATTGATGACATCAAGTTCATGACTGGTCACAATGTTGAAGTTGTGGTTGCGACCGAGGGTGCGATCAAGAATGCCATAGATAAATATTATGATCAGTCTGCCTCTTTGGCTGATGTTATGGGTGGTCTTGAGGATATTGATCTTGAAGTTATTGATGATGACGATCAGGTCGATCTGAATGAATTGCAAATGGCGACCGAGGATGCTCCGGTCGTTAAGTTGGTAAACTTGATTCTTACTGATGCTATCAAAAAGGGTGCCTCGGATATTCATATCGAGCCCTATGAGCGCATATTCCGGGTACGCTACCGTATAGACGGCGTGTTATACGAGGTAATGAAGCCACCCCTGAAGTTGAAAAATGCTATAACTTCACGGATTAAAATACTTTCCGAGATGGATATAGCTGAGCGGCGCTTGCCTCAGGATGGACGGATAAAAATAAAACTTCCCGGCGGTAAGGATATGGACTACCGGGTTAATTGTCTGCCTACCCTGTTCGGAGAAAAAATCTGTCTGCGTTTGCTGGATAAATCCAATCTACAGCTGGATATGACTAAGTTGGGCTACGAAGCGGATACCCTGAAGTGGTTTAAAAAAGAGATCAGCAAACCGTTTGGTATGGTGTTAGTTACTGGACCGACCGGTAGCGGTAAAACAGTTTCACTATACTCGGCACTGAGTGAGCTGAACAAAACTACAGAAAATATTTCTACCGCTGAAGATCCTGTTGAATTTAACTTTGCCGGAATCAATCAGGTGCAGATGCATGAAGAGATTGGGCTTAACTTCGCCAGTGCACTGCGCGCTTTTCTGCGTCAGGATCCAGATATCATCATGATAGGCGAGATTCGTGATTTTGAAACCGCGGAAATTGGTGTTAAGGCTGCCCTTACCGGACACTTGGTCCTGTCTACCCTGCATACTAACGATGCTCCAAGTACTATCAATCGCTTACTGAATATGGGCATCGAGCCCTTTCTAGTGGCTTCAGCAGTAAACCTTATTACCGCTCAGCGTTTGGGGCGCCGTTTGTGTGCAGAGTGCAAAGAGGTGGATAATATCTCTAAACAGGCACTGCTTGATGCCGGGGTGCCACCAGAAGAGGTAGACGGCTTCGTGTGTTATAAAGGTAAGGGTTGCAGCAAGTGCAATGAGAGTGGCTATAAAGGGCGGGTCGGTATTTATCAGGTCATGCCAATGTTTGATGAAATCCGCGAGATGGTATTGGCTGGAGCAAATACCGCCGAGATCAAGCGTGAGTCCATGCGCTTAGGGGTACGCACCATGCGTCAGTCAGCACTGATCAAACTGAAAGAGGGGACCACTTCATTTGAGGAAGTATTACGCTGTACTGTGTCTGACGATTAACTGTTCGATTTTTAATGCGGACGAGTTTATTTAGCGCGCTATAAAAGTGATTGGAGATATTGTCTCATGGCAACGTTACACGATTTCTTAAAGTTTATGGTTGATTCTGGGGCGTCAGATCTGCACATAACTACTGGTGCGGCACCACAGATTCGTATTGATGGGGACATTCGTCCGATAAATCATCCAATTCTTATGCCCAATGACACTAAGCAGCTATGTTACAGTATTTTAACAGATGCGCAAAAGCGCATTTTAGAAGAAAATAACGAACTTGATCTGTCCTTTGGAGTAAAGGGATTAGCGCGTTTTCGTGGTAATGTTTATGTGCAACGGGGCGCAATAGCCGGAGCTTTTCGCCGCATACCCTATGAATTTCTGACCTTTGAACAGCTGGGGTTGCCCCCGGTTATCCAGGAAATTTCTCGCCGTCCCCGTGGTCTGGTGTTGGTTACCGGTCCCACCGGTAGTGGTAAATCTACAACCTTGGCCTCAATGATTGATGCTATCAATATTGAACGCCATGATCATATCATCACCATTGAAGATCCCATTGAATATATACATCCCCATAAGAACTGTATTGTTAATCAACGCGAGGTTGGTAGCGATACGCACTCTTTCAAGAAGGCGCTTAAGTCTATTTTACGCCAAGATCCAGATGTGGTGTTGTTAGGGGAATTACGTGACCTGGAAACTATTGAGGCGGCCCTTACCATTGCAGAGACTGGACACCTGTGTTTTGCTACCTTGCATACCAATGGCTGTGTGCAAACCATAAATAGAATGGTTGATGTTTTTCCTACCAATCAACAATCGCAGGTACGTACTCAGTTGTCCTTTGTACTTGAAGGTGTTCTATCGCAGACTCTGATCCCGCGCGCTTCGGGTAAGGGACGCGTGTTGGCGTTGGAAGTAATGGTGCCAAATGTCGGTATCCGCGCGCTGATTCGTGATGACAAAGTGCATCAACTGTATTCGCAGATGCAGATGGGGCAAGATAAATATGGTATGCAGACCATGAATCAGGCGTTGTTTGATCTGTACCACCGCAAGCTCATTACGCTGGAAAGCGCTCTGTCCCGTTCGTCAGAGAAGGATGAACTGCGCCAGATGGTGGCCAATCCAGCTTCAGCTACTCGTCGCCACATTGGCGGACCAAGAAATATGACTTAAATGACTTAAACATATCGGGCAGTAAAAAGTTAGTTTTAAGATATGGTGTTTTGTAGACAACTATTTAACTGTTGATTAGGTGAGGTGAATAATGGCTACTTATTCCTGGCAAGGCAAAGATCGCAACGGCAAGACTTTAAAGGGTGATATGGAAGCCTCTAATGAAGCTTTGGTTCGCGCGCAGTTGCGTCGTCAGGGGGTAGGGGCGACCAAGGTTAAAGAGCGGGGCAAAGGGATGGATGTGGAGTTGAAAATCCCTGGATTCGCTCCCAAGGTAACGACTAAAGATTTGGTGGTTTTTACCCGCCAGTTTGCCACGATGATAGATGCTGGTTTGCCATTGATTCAATGTTTGGATATTCTATCTAATCAACAGGAAAATGTGACATTTAAACGGATTTTACTCACAGTTAAAGAAGATGTCGAATCTGGCTCCACTTTTGCTGATGCCTTGAGCAAACATCCCAAAGCCTTTGATGAGCTATTTGTCAACTTGGTTGCTGCTGGCGAGGTTGGTGGTATATTGGACACCATTCTAAATCGCTTGGCGACCTATATTGAAAAATCCATGAAACTGAAGAAGCAGGTCAAGAGTGCGATGACCTATCCAACCACCATAATTGGTATTGCCACCGTAGTGATCGGGGTTATTTTGGTGTTCGTTATTCCCGCCTTTGAAAAAATGTTTGCTGACTTTGGTAGTGCGCTACCCATGCCGACACAGATTGTTATCAATATTAGTAACTTTATTCAGAATTATATTTTAGTCATCATTGGGGGCTTTATTCTTACAGTCTTTTTGTCTAAAAAGTTTTATGCCACTAAACGCGGGCGTGAAATTGTAGATGAACTTGCTCTTAAAGCGCCGGTGTTTGGTACGTTGATTCGTAAAGTAGCGGTGGCGAAGTTTACTCGGACTCTTGGTACTATGGTGTCGAGCGGGGTGCCAATTCTCGATGGTCTAGATATTGTCGCCAAGACCGCAGGGAATAGAACGGTTGAGAAGGCGATTGTAAAGGTGCGTCAGAGTATCAGTGAGGGTAACACTATTGCCGACCCTTTAACCAAGTCTGGTGTTTTTCCTCCTATGGTGTGTCAAATGATAGCAGTTGGTGAGCAATCTGGTTCCATTGATACCATGCTGAATAAAATTGCCGACTTCTACGACGATGAAGTCGATGATGCCGTAGGAAATTTAACTGCTATGATGGAACCACTACTAATGTTGTTTTTAGGTACCACCGTTGGTGGTTTGGTTATAGCCATGTACTTACCGATCTTTAAGCTTGCTGGTGTAGCTGGTGGCTAAAATGGCTGTTTCTGGTTATTGACGGTCGGTATTGTTATTAATAGCGGTTATTGGATCTTTCACCATTAATGAGAGGTACATGAATTTAATGACCTCTGCTGTTATTGAGTCAAGAAACAACAGTTATCGATCCTCGTCGCGTCCTAATTCGTCTAAATCTATCGGTATTTTAGTGTGGTATCTTTTGGGGCGCGCATTTATCGTCACCCTGTTCTTGGGTGGCAGTGTCTTAGTCAGTCAAGTCTATCCCGGCGATGACCTATTGGTTCCTGATTTGCGTTTGTTGGTGCTGCTGTCAGTTACTTTTCTGCAGATTTGTTTTTCTCTGTTGTGGTTGCTACGCTGGCAAAACTATCTACGCTATTTTGTGCAACTGCAGTTGAGTTGGGATCTGGTGCTAAGTTTCCTCGTTGTGTATATAACCGGGGGGATAGCAAGTCTGTTCCCGTTTTTATTTATTTTTGTCATTCTCAGTTGTGCGCTTATATCCAGCAGAAAGCAGCTTTATGCTACTATAATTGCGGCGATTGTTCTTTATGCTGGCCTAGTTGGTCTGCAATACTATTCCTACTTGCCCTCGGTTCATGGCCTAGGGTTGATGAGTGATAAAGAGATCATTTATCGACTTTTTCTCAATGTTGTTGCCTTCCTCCTTGCCGGTATTCTCGGCAGCATATTATCGTCGCGTTTGCAGCGTTCTGAGCAGTTGTTACAACGCGAGCGGCATGATTATGCAGAATTGGAACAACTGAATTCAATAATTTTGCGCAGTATCCCCAGTGGTCTGATCGTTGTCGATGCCATGGGTAAGATAAAAGCATTTAACTCAGCGGCAGAAACGATTTGCGGTTTGCCAAGTTCGAAAGCATATAAAAAAAAATTGGCGGAAATTTTCCCAGAGATTATTGTCGATCAGCTGATATTGCCTATAGACCGTGGTGAATTTAGTTATGTAACTCATGATGGCAATAAGCGCATTATTGGTTACAATGCTACGCAAATTAAAGATGAAACTACTGCCCAATTGCGTATTTTACTAACTTTTCAAGATCTGACTGAGGCGAAAATTCTGGAGCATAATTCACAACTTGGGGAACGTTTGGCCGCCATAGGTAAATTGGCAGCTGGGTTGGCGCACGAAATTCGCAACCCGTTGGCGTCTCTTGGAGGCAGTATTCAATTGTTGGCTGAGCAGGTTGATTTTGCTGATGCTGACCAGGATTTGTTTGCCATTGTGCAGCGCGAAACTGAGCGTCTTAATCGGTTAGTTACAGATTTCTTAGTATTTGCGAAGCCGCAGCTGCCTGTAGCGTGTGCATGTGATCTGGTGTCTGTGGTGCGTGAAGTGTTGGTGCTGGCCAATGCAGATCCGCTATTCATGGACATGCAACTCAGCGCTCAATTGCCAGACGAATTCATCGTCACGATGGATGCAGGGCAGGTGCATCAAGCCCTATGGAATTTGTTAGTCAATGCGGCCCAGTTTTCTCAAGAACCGAAGCGGGTCATGGTTGGTATTGATAGTGAAAAAAAATTATTATGGGTCGATGATAGTGGAACGGGGATTAGTGCCGAGGAGGAAAAGTTGGTATTTGAACCTTTCTATACATCGCGCCCGCAAGGTACGGGCTTGGGTCTGTCTATTGTGCAAGGAATTGTTTCCGCCCATGGTTGGAGGGTAGAGTGTGGTGAAAATGACTGGGGCGGAGCACGGTTGCAAATTGTGTTTGCTGATTGCTTGTAAAACTTAAAAATTACGCGCTTGAAAGTTATTTCATGGTTAAAGTAAAAAACATAAAACAACATATTCTGGTCGTCGATGATGAACAGAGTATGCGTGAGTTTTTGACCATTATGTTGCAACGTGAGGGTTATCAGGTGCATTGCGCTGCAGATGGATTGCAAGCAGCGGCCATGTTGCTCGATAACGTATTCGATCTGGTCCTGAGTGATGTCAGGATGCCGAATCTAGGTGGAATTGCGTTGTTGCGCCAAGTGCAATCGATGGGTACCGATACTGTGGTTATCATGATGACTGCATTTTCTACTGCAGAGCAGGCTGTAGAGGCGATGAAAGAGGGTGCTTACGATTATATAAATAAGCCATTCAAAAATGATGAAATTCGTCTAGTTATTCGCAATGCCTTGAACCACCGTCAACTGCGTCAGGAAAATTATCAATTACGCCGGGTGCTGGATAAACGCTTTTCGTTTGATCGTTTAATTGGCAAAAGTGACATCATGCAGGCGTTGTATAGACTGATCGAAAAAGTTGCAAAAGCTAACGTGACAATACTTATTTCTGGCGAATCTGGAACTGGTAAAGAATTGGTGGCGCGGGCAATTCATCACAACGGGGTGGGGGCAGACAAACCGTTTGTCCCGGTTAATTGCGGTGCTATACCCGAAAACTTACTGGAAAGTGAGTTGTTTGGTCACGAAAAAGGTTCATTTACTGGAGCTATAGCCACCAAGCTGGGTTTAATTGAAACTGCTGAGAATGGGACTATTTTTCTTGATGAAATAGGCGAGTTGCCACTGACCATGCAGGTTAAGTTGCTGCGGGTATTGCAGGAAAAACAGATTCGTCGGGTCGGCGGTACTGTTGATATAAATGTTAATGCGCGGGTGCTGGCGGCCACAAATATTGATCTGGAGCAAGCAGTAACTGCGGGTCTTTTTCGCCAAGATCTGTTTTATCGCCTTAACGTAATACACCTGCATATCCCCTCCTTATGGCAGCGCCGGGAGGATATACCACTACTCATCAATTCCTTTTGTGATATTTTGGCACCGCAGCGAGAGGTTAAGATTTCCGCAGCGCTCATGCGCAGGTTGTTGGACTATAACTGGCCCGGGAATGTGCGGGAATTGGAAAATATTATTGAGCGCTGCCTTATTCTCGAAGATGGTGATGTGCTGACTGAAGCTAGCCTGCCACCGCAGTTTCTTAATTCCTGTTGTTCATTGATTGGTGCGTGTAAAATCCCCGAGGATGGGCTTAATCTTGAGGATTATTTGGCTGAAGTTGAAAAGCAAATTCTTGTCCAGGCCTTAGAACGCTGTAATGGCGTGCGCAAGCATGCGGCTAAGCTGTTAAAGCTTAGTTTTCGTTCTATCCGCTATCGTCTCGATAAGTTAGGTCTGTAGCTGGCATTTTTTTGAATAGCTTGAATATGAGAATAAAAAGCCCCACCGAGAATTAATATCTTGGTGGGGCTTTGTGCTGTATGTATTTTGCTTGTTGATTAACGCAGGTTGTAGAAAACATCTTTACCGTTGAAGATTGACACCCCTTCAAGCTCATCCTCAATGCGCAGCAGTTGATTGTATTTGCAGATACGATCGGTGCGGCACAGAGAACCGGTTTTGATTTGCCCGGCGTTGGTGGCTACAGCCAAGTCAGCAATGGTTGAATCTTCAGTTTCCCCACTGCGGTGCGAGATGACGGCAGTATACCCGGCACGTTTGGTCATCTCAATAGCTTCCAAGGTCTCGGTCAAGGTGCCGATCTGGTTAAGCTTGATCAAGACGGAGTTGGCGATCCGTTTTTCAATGCCCTCTTTAATTATTTTAGTGTTGGTAACAAACAGGTCATCACCAACAATCTGTATTTTGTCACCTAACCTGTCAGTCATCAATTTCCAGCCATCCCAGTCGTTTTCTGCCAAGCCGTCTTCAATAGAAATGATGGGATAACGCTCTACTAAATCAGCGTAAAAATCAATGGTTTCAGCAGCCGTTTTGATCGGTTGTTTTTCGTTAGCAAAATTGTACTTACCAGCGCTGTAAATTTCCGATGCAGCTACATCGAGAGCCAGAAGCACATCTTCTCCCGGCTTGTAACCAGCTGCCTCGATTGCGATCATGATAACTTGCAGCGCCTCTTCATTGCTGCTTAAGTTGGGGGCGAAACCACCTTCATCGCCAACTGCGGTATTGTAACCTTTGGTTTTAAGCACAGTCTTTAAGGCGTGAAAAACTTCTGCGCCCATACGCAACGCTTCTTTGAAGGAAGTAGCACCAATCGGCATTATCATAAATTCTTGAATGTCGACATTGTTATCGGCGTGCTCACCACCGTTGATGATGTTCATCATGGGCACCGGTAACTCTTTGGCGTTGGTACCACCAATATATTGGTAAAAAGGGAGACCGGACTCGTCTGCTGCTGCCCGCGCACAGGCCAGAGATACGCCCAGAGTTGCATTGGCGCCCAGGTTGCTCTTGGTCTCAGTGCCGTCAAGCTCAATCAGCTTGGCATCGATTCCAGCCTGGTCGCTTGCTTCCCAGCCGACGAGAGCATCACAGATTGTCTCATTGACATTGTCAACGGCTTTTAAAACTCCCTTGCCGAGATAGCGTGATTTGTCGCCATCGCGCAGCTCAAGGGCTTCGCGCTCACCCGTTGAAGCTCCACTCGGGACCGATGCTCGTCCAAAAGCACCGCTATCGAGTACAACGTCTACTTCAATGGTTGGATTGCCGCGCGAGTCAAGAATTTCACGCGCATATATGTCCATGATTTCGCCCATGCTTAAACTCCTTTGTTTCCGCTGTGTTGCTTAAGTTAATAAATTGAACCTAAATAAATGAATAAGATGTGCATGTCATTTACTAAGATGAATTACCAGCGATTGTGGTTATTCTGTAGTAAACATCCGTTCATTTATAGCACAGCAAATAAAAATTTAAAGGCAAATTTATTGATTGCTTGGAATGTCCCTGTGACAGGTTGTTGCTGGCTTAATTTGTTAATTGTCTTTTTGCTGTTAAGGCAGGGTTAGTCGGGCTATGGACCGACCAATTCAATACAGTTATGTTGCCGCCGAGGGGTGAGCATGGAGGTTGATTTAGCCGTACTTTAGTGCTAGGGTGCCAAGTCTCAGATCGTGGCGTTTGCACAAATTAATGATGGCTTATTCAGTTAGTTGCGGATAGTCAGGAAGCGCTATTGAGATTTATGTTTGCGTAGTGCTGAGGTGCTGTGAGCGAAGACTCTGTCCGATGTTGTTTTACCATATCCGATCCTGCGTTAATCCACTCGCTGTTAGGTGAACACAATTGTAATCTTAATCAGCTTGCGTCTTTGCTGAATGTTGATTTTGGCTCGCGGGGCAATGAAATCCAGATTAATGGTTCCAGTCTTGATGTAGAGTTAGCGGAGTTGGTGCTGAACAACCTGCTGGTTTTATTGAGTAAGGGCTACCATCTCTATCCTGTTGATATTGATTACGCAGTTAATATCCTCCGTAGTAATTCTTCCATTAAACTTGTTGATATCTTTTTTGATACTGTCCTGGTATCGGCACGCAATAAGTATATTGCCCCTAAGAGTCTTGCCCAAAAAACCTATATTGATGCTATTCGTATCCATGATGTGGTGTTTGGGGTTGGTCCGGCAGGCACGGGGAAAACCTATCTAGCCATGGCCCTAGCTGTTGCTGCGTGGCAGAAAAAACAGGTGCAGCGCATCGTGTTGGTGCGTCCAGCAGTTGAAGCTGGGGAAAAGCTTGGATTCTTACCCGGAGATATAGCGGAAAAAGTAAATCCTTACCTGCGGCCCTTGTACGATGCCTTGTTTGACATGGTTGATTTGCACAAGGGGCAAAGTATGATTGAAGAGGGTATCGTTGAGGTGGCGCCATTAGCTTTTATGCGTGGGCGTACCCTGAATGATTCTTTTATTATTTTAGATGAAGCACAGAATACCACCAATGAGCAGATGAAAATGTTTTTGACGCGCATCGGTTTTGGCAGTAAGGCGGTGATTACTGGTGATATTACTCAGATTGATCTGCCCAGCGGACGACCATCAGGCTTGTTGCAGGCGCTACGGATACTGCCCAACGTTGAGGGGATAAAGATTACCCGCTTCAGTGATCTGGATGTTGTGCGCCATCCCATTGTCCAACGGATAGTCCGCGCTTACGAGAAGGCATAAGAGGAAGTATAACTAATGGCAGTAAAAAAATCCAAACAGGTTCAGCAAACACAAGCTCAGCAGCGGTCCAGGATGCATAAGAGGCTGTTATTGTTGCTCTTGGCAGCTGTTTTGACTTTTATTATTATTCCCAAGGGGGGATTTGTACCCGATTATTATCGACCAGGCGACATTGCTGTACGCGACATTAAAACCCCGCGTGATGTACTGGTGCCGGAGCCGGAGCTTACGGTAAAGAAAAAGCAGCATGCCGAGCAAGGGGTGCTGCAGGTATACGATTATGATACGCGTCCAACTATGGCAGTGGCGACCAGCTTGGTAAATTCGCTACAGTCACTAGCAGATGAGAATGCGCGTGTTGTTAAACTTGCTGCTGCCCCAAAAGTGTTGGATGGGCAGCCAGCCAGCTCTCAAGCTGGTGCTGCTACTAACCCTGGCAGTGTAGATAGTGCAGTACCGGAGGTAAACAATGCTGGCAGTTTCTTGCCGGCACCGGTAAATGTGGCCGAACTGCTTGGGGTGGAGTTAACTGGTGAGCAGTTGGCAGCGCTGCGCGATTTGTCAAAGGATGCTGTGTTTCTCAAACGGTTTAAACGCAGTGTGAGTGCCGGCTTACAGCGTAAGATTGTTGGCAATCTGGAACTGTTTAAGACCAACTGGAATGGCTCGATTGCTGTACGTGACCTTGAAACGAAAAAAGAAGTTAATGTTGCCAAAGCAGATGATGTGTTGGGGCTAAATGAGGTGGTGCCAGCGCTGAGTTCTGCGTTGTTTGGCACAGCTAAATTGCAGTCAAGCGAAGTGGCGCTGCTGAGTGTGGTGCAGAAGATGATACGCCCCAATTTAACCTTCAGTCAGAGTGAGACAGAAGTACGGCGGCGCGCTGCTTCAGAGGCAGTGTTACCGGTGTTACTGCAGGTGAAGCGTGGAGAAATGATTGTCCGTGAAGGGGAACGGATTAGCGAGGAGCAAGTTCGCAAACTCAAGGCCCTGCAATCATCGGTGGATGGGACAAAGACACTGCGCAGTGCTTTTGGGCTGATGTTGCTCATTGCCATCTTATTTTATACCTTGCACCGCTTTGCCAAGGTAAATATTCGTAAATACGACCCACAATTGCGCGATCTGCTTTTTTTAGCACTGATATTCGTCAGTTTTTTTATTGTTACCAAGGTGGGTATTTTTACCTCTACTGCAATGCAGAGTGCATTTCCCTATATTGATTCAGTTTGTTATTACTACGCTTTCCCTTTTGCTGCCGGGGCAATGTTGGTGCGCATTGTCCTCAACTCTGAGGTGGCGTACGTGTTTGCCCTGTTGTTTGCCTTGCTGGTGGGCATGTTGTTTGGCAACAATATGCTCCTGTCTATTTACGTACTAGTGGGTGGGATTACGGCATCGCATTGGGTGCGCCATAGTAAAGCGCGCAGCAATTTATATCGCGCGGGGATGTACCTGTCTTTGTCCAATATGGCGATAGTGCTGGCAATTTTTGCTTTGTCGGACAACCCGTTGGATATTCAATTACTGTACCGTCTTGGTTTTGCTTTTATCGGCGGTTTTGGTTGTGCGGTCATTGTCAACGGCACTATACCCATAGTGGAATCGTTGTTTAAGTATACGACTGATTTTAAATTGTTAGAACTGGCGAATATGAACACGCCGATATTGCGTGAACTGATGATTCAAGCGCCAGGTACTTATCACCACTCGATAATTGTCGGTAGCCTGGTAGAAAATGCAGCGGAGGCTATTGGTGCCAATCCGTTACTGGCGCGGGTAGCCGCCTACTATCACGATATTGGGAAAATCAAGAAACCATTGTATTTTGCCGAAAATATGCGTTTGTCGGAAAATAAGCACGATAAATTAGCTCCATCCATGAGCGCATTGATTTTGATTTCCCATGTAAAAGATGGGAGCGAGTTGGCGCGCGAACATAAATTGGGGCAAAGCCTGATCGATATTATTCATCAGCATCATGGTACTTCATTGATAAAGTTTTTTTATGATAAGGCTCAACAACGCGACAAGGATGCGCAAGTAAAAGAACAGGATTATCGCTATCCCGGGCCCAAACCCCAGACGCGTGAAGCGGCATTGATTATGCTTGCTGATTCTGTAGAAGCCGCTGGGCGAACTTTGTCTGAGCCAACCCCAGCGCGTATTCAGGGCATGGTGCAAAAAATAATCAATAAAATCTTTATTGATGGTCAACTCGATGAGTGCGAACTGACATTGAAAGATTTGCATGAAATTGCTAAAAGCTTTAACCGCGTTTTGTCGGGTATCTTCCATAATCGTGTTGATTATCCGGAACCGGCATATAAAGAGCGGGACAAAGAGCAAAATAAAGAAGCTAAGCCTGATGTACATAGTGACGTTAAGGGTGATGTGACTGGTGGCGGGCGTGGAGAGTTGAAAGTTAAAAAAGAAGGCAAAGCTGATGACGATTTACATAGAGAATCAACAAGAGAAACACGCGATTCCAGTGGAAGAACTAAGGACAGTGGCTCAGAAGATCTTAAGCGCCTTGGAATGTCATGAACAGACTGAATTGTCTGTAGTTGTGGTCGATGATGACCAGATCCAACAGATAAATCGTGACTATTTGCAGCGCGATAACCCAACTAACGTAATCTCTTTTGCCCAGCAGGAGGGCGAGGGTGCTGGCATCTGCCCGCATTTGCTCGGTGATGTCGTTATTTCGGCGGACACGGCTGCCCGCGATGCTCAAGAAGCGCAGGTGAGTTTTTTTAGCGAGCTGAGTTTTCTACTTATCCACGGGATATTGCATCTGTTAGGTTACGACCATGAACGTGGAACTCAGGAGCAGGCAGAGATAATGGAAGCAAAAGAGAGCGAGTTGTTCCAGCTGTTAAAGCGTGAGGTTTTGCTTGGCTGTACTGCAGACATAATTGCCGATTGTGGTAAGGGAGAGTAAGGGCTGATGGCGCACGACCCAGAAGAGAAGAAATTTTGGTGGCAACGGCTGTTTGGTAATGCCCACCAAGTTACTTCAGAAGAACATTTGCAGGCCTTGATTCACGCCTCAGAGGAAGATGGTATTATAAACGCTGCTGAAGGCGAGATGTTCAGCTCTATTATCGAATTTGGCGAGACCATTGTGCGTGAGGTTATGGTGCCCCGCACCGAGATGCACTGTTGCCCTGTTGAGGCCAGTTTGGAGACGCTAATTGGCAGCATAATTAAATATGGTCATACGCGCATTCCAGTCTACAACCAATCTATTGACCACATAACAGGTGTTGTGTACGCTAAGGATCTCCTGCGTTACTGGGGTAAGCAACAGGACGAAATCTCACTGAAAAAGTTGATGAGAACTACCTATTTTGTGCCAGAAACTAAAAAGGTCGAGGAGTTGTTGCGCGAATTTCGTACCAAGCGCAAACACATTGCCATCGTCATAGATGAATATGGTGGCACCTCCGGGCTTATTACTCTGGAGGATTTGATTGAAGAGATTGTCGGCGATATCAAAGATGAATATGATATTGAGGAGTGCCTGCTGGTTGAAGAGGGTGAGGGTACTATTGTTATTGATGCCAGATTAAGTCTGGATGAGTTGGAAGACTACTATCAGTTGCCCGAAATTGAACGCCAGCAGTTTGATTCAGTTGGTGGGTTGCTGCTCCATCACTTGGGGCATCTGCCCAAGCAAGGTGAAGAGCTAGTTATTGATACCCTGCAATTTACCGTGCTTGATTGTGACGAGCGTGCCATCCATCGTTTACGAGTTATGCCGCAACTTCATGACGGCACAAACAGCAAGGCTGAGTATTCAGCACATAACCCGACCATTCCCCAATAAGTTAATTGTGATTTTCAAGGATAAATATAATAGCGCTAGCGTGTGTGCTCCCGTGGTCTCTGGGCTGTTGCTGGCTCTGGCTTTTCCCAAAGCCGAATTGGGGTGGGTGGCGTGGCTGGCTTTAGTGCCGCTGTTCAGTGTCATGCAGCAACGTCCTTGGCGTGCCGGGTTTAGTGCTGGAGTGGTGTTCTTTGCTGTTGTGTTGTATTGGCTCAACAATGTTATGACCACTTTTGGCAACTTGCCACTTGCTCTGTCAGTTGCTATCTATTTATTGTTAGTCCTCTATCTTGCTGCCTATTGGGGGGCAACATGTTGGTGTGCCTGCCGCATTTGCCGCCGGCTGCAGTTGCCGATGGCGCTAGTGTTGCCAGTAGTGTGGGTAGTATTTGAGTATGGGCGCAATTATATATTAAGCGGTTTTCCGTGGGGGAACATCGCCTATTCACAGACGCCTTATCCGGTTTTAATTCAAAGTGCTGATCTTGGTGGTGTATATGTGCTGGTTTTTTTGCTGGTGCTGGTTAACTCCACTATAACGCAGTGCTGGCAAGCGTTACGCCGGCGCGGTGAACTACCGTGGCGTTTGGTGTTGGTTGTAACTACATTATGCTTGGCAAATTACGTTTATGGTCTATGGCGCATGCATGATATTAACAGCCGTGGTCAAGATCAAACTATGCGTGTCGCGCTAGTTCAGGGCAACATCCAGCAGTCGCTTAAGTGGCAACCGCACAATATGGCCGCAACTCTGGATAATTATGCCCAGCTCAGCGCGAGCGTCGATCGACCAGATCTGCTTATTTGGCCAGAAAGTGCGACCCCCTTTTTCTTTCAAGATGGCGGTATTAAAGCCAACAGGGTGCTATCTGTGGCACGCCAGCAGCAGTCAATGCTGTTATTTGGCAGTCCAGCCTACCGGCTACAGGGTGAAGGAAGTGACCAGCGCTATCGCTATCTCAATAGCGCTTATCTGCTGTCACCCCAAGGGAAGACATTGGGGCGCAGTGATAAAATTCACCTGGTCCCTTTTGGTGAATATGTTCCGCTGGCCAACCTGCTCAGTTTTGTAAATAAACTGGCTGATGGTGTTGGAGATTTTGTTTCCGGAACAAAAGCCTTGCTGCCTATAGCTGACCATCAAGTCGGGGTACTGGTGTGCTACGAAGCTATTTTCCCAGACATTGCCCGGAAACAGGTTAATGGTGGTGCCCAGTTGTTGGTAAATATTACTAACGACTCATGGTTTGGCGACTCATCAGCACCGTGGCAACATTTGGCCATGACGTGCTGGCGGGCAGTAGAAAATCGTGTGTGGATTGCCCGTTGTGCCAATAGTGGGGTGAGTGCCTTCATCAATCCTGTCGGGGAGGTGATAAGTCAATCGCACCTTTTTCAGCGAGAAACCCTGAGCGCGCAGGTTTATTTTGCTGATGACACTAGCCTTTATACCCGTACTGGTGATACTGTACCGCTTTTGCTCAGTTTGGTGGTAATTACGTGGCTGTGGCAAAGTCGTAAACGCAAAATCTTACACCAATAAACAACTGTATCGTTGTTTAGTCTGGTAAGGGATCGAGTATATGTTTCGTAACGAAATTGAACGCATAAAACTGGTGGCTGCAAAGCTCGATGAGCTGAGGGGGTATCTTTGACATCCCGGAAAAACAGGAGCGGGTCAGCGAGTTAGATGCGACTATTGCTGCGCCAGATTTCTGGGATCAGGGTGAAAAAGCGCAGGATTTACTCAGAGAACGAACTATTCTGCATAAGCTGGTGAACAATTGGGAGCAGGCGGCTCAGACCCTCGAAGATATGCAGGTGTTAGTCGAACTGGGCGCCGAGAGTGAAGACGAAGAGACGCAAACCGAGGTGCAGCAGTTGCTGGTGCAGGTCGAGGGGCAACTGGGTAAGATGGAGTTTGCCCGCATGCTCTCGGGTGAACACGATAGTAACAATGCTATTGTGAGTATAAATGCTGGAGCCGGGGGGACCGAAGCGCAGGATTGGGCCGATATGTTGTTGCGCATGTATCTGCGTTTTTGCACTCTCAAGGGGTTTACTACTAAAATTACCGATTATCAGCCCGGTGATGATGCCGGGGTCAAGGGGGTAACCTTTACCGTCGATGGTGAATACGCCTATGGTTGGTTGCGCCCTGAGATGGGTATCCATCGGCTGGTGCGCATATCTCCTTTTGATGCGGCATCCAAACGGCATACATCATTTTGTTCGGTTTTTGTTTTTCCCGAACTGGATGACAGTATTGAGGTGGAAATTTTGGACAAGGATCTTAAAATTGACACTTTTCGCGCTAGTGGTGCTGGTGGTCAGCATATCAATAAAACTGATTCAGCAATTCGTATCACCCACTTGCCCACCGGTATTGTTGTCGCCTGTCAGGATCAGCGTTCTCAGCATAACAACAAAGCTGAGGCGATGCGCCAGTTGAAGGCGCGGTTATATGAACAGGAATTGAGTAAAAAAGAGGAGGAGGCTAACGCCTTGTCCGGCGATAAAAAAGAGATCGGCTGGGGTAGTCAGATCCGCTCCTACGTGTTGCATCCGTATCGCATGGTCAAGGATCATCGCACAGGATATGAGGTTGGCAATACTGATGCGGTGCTAGATGGGCACATCGAAGATTTTATTGAGGCTTATCTGTTGGGTAAACAGCGCTAACAGGGAAGTTGGAATCTAGACCATGAATCCGTTGCTTGATTTAGCCAGCTTTGTTGGCAGCGGATTATGTACCTATATGAAGGGAATAGTTGAAGATGGAAGAAATTAATGACTTAGTAGCACAGCGCCAAGCTAAAGCAGAGGAGCTGCGTGCTGAAGGGGTGAATCCGTACACCAACGGTTTTGAAGTAACACATCAGAACGCCCAAATACACCAAGCGCATGCTGCTGACAGTGGCGCAGATTTGGAAAACTGCAGTAAGGAATATATTATTGCCGGGCGTATTATGGCGCGGCGTGATTTTGGTAAGGCTGCTTTCATTCAGTTGCAGGATCGCACCGGCAAAATACAGATCTATGTTGCCAAGAACAATATTGGTGATGCCAGTTTTGCAGTGTTCGGCAAGCTTGATGTGGGGGATATTGTTGGCGTTAGCGGTAAGCCGTTTCGCACCAAGACCGATGAGTTGTCGCTGCGGGCGGGAACGCTGCAGTTGTTGACTAAATCGTTGCAACCGTTGCCGGAAAAATGGCACGGGTTGACCGATGTGGAAACTCGCTATCGGCAACGCTATCTTGATCTGATAGTCAATCCAGAAGTCGGAGAAGTGTTTAAAAAGCGCAGCCGGATAATCACCTTGATGCGCGATTTTATGCAGCAGCGTGATTACCTCGAAGTTGAAACGCCGATGATGCAGCAGGTGGCTGGTGGTGCTACGGCAAAGCCATTCGTTACTTATCACAATACCCTGAAAATGGATCTTTACCTACGCATTGCCCCTGAACTGTATTTGAAGCGCCTTATTGTCGGCGGCTTTGAGCGGGTGTTTGAGATCAACAGAAATTTCCGTAACGAGGGCATTTCTATCCAGCACAATCCGGAATTTACCATGATGGAGTTTTATCAGGCTTATGCCACCTATCATGATCTGATGGATTTGACCGAAGAGATGCTGGGCGGTATTGCCGAGCAGGTGTGTGGCAGCAAGGTTATCAGTTATGCCGGGCGTGAAGTTGATTTGACCGCTCCGTGGCAGCGCTTGACGGTGAAAGAGGCCGTGGTCAAATATGGCGATATTTCTATGGAAGATGTGCAAGATCATGGCAAAGCTCTGGCTTATGCACGCCAACTCGGTCTCGCATTCGATGATAATATTGGCTATGGTAAACTGCTCACCGAACTGTTTGATGAGGTTGCCGAACCAAAATTATGGCACCCGACCTTTGTTACTGAATATCCTACCGATATATCGCCTTTATCACGGCGCAATGATGAAAATCCTGAAGTTGTAGATCGCTTTGAACTGTTTGTCGTTGGGCGGGAACTGGCTAATGCTTTTTCCGAACTCAATGATCCAGTTGATCAAAAAGGGCGCTTTATGGACCAGTTGGCCGAAAAAGAGGCCGGTGATGATGAAGCGCATGCTATGGATGAGGATTATGTGCGCGCTCTGGAGTACGGATTGCCACCGACGGCTGGAGAGGGGATCGGCATCGATCGTCTGGTGATGTTGCTCACCGATTCAGCTTCGATACGTGACGTAATCCTGTTTCCCCAGCTGCGCAAGGAAATGCGTTAACGTTTGTCTCATGACTGTCGCCGCTACTTTGTCTGTGCAGTTATCTGCGCAAGTAATTCATTAATTTAGGTGTATTCACTATGGGCTATGAATGGTTTATCAGCTTGCGCTATCTGCGAGCCAAGCGTAAGCAAACCTTCATTTCAGTGATTTCGTTTATTTCCGTTACCGGGGTCACTCTCGGAGTAGCCGCTTTAATTCTGGTGCTGGCGATAATGACCGGTTTTCACGATGGCGTGCGCCAGCAGATACTGGGTAACATTCCCCATATAATTGTACAAAAACACTCTGGAAATATCTCGGCATGGCAGCAGGTGGTTGACCAACTTCAGCAGCAATCTGATCAGATAACCTCGGCGCAACCATTTGTGGTTAAAGAGGCGATGTTGCTGGCAAATGGCAATGTGGCTGCGGTCAATGTTAAAGGGGTGACAGCGTCTAACCGGATATTTGAACAGCAATTTTTAACCAAAACTGACACTGTACAACAGGCGCTGTTCGCGGGCACTGGTCCAGTGCCGGGTATTGTTATTGCCGCAGATTCTGCTGCCAGTTTAGGGGTGAGTTTGGGTGATCGCGTCAATGTTATTCCCCCTGATTTTAATCTTACCCCTTTTGGTTTGGTGCCAAAGATAAAGCCTTTTGAAGTGGTGGCGATAGCGCGGCAACACGGCGGGTTCCTCGATACCTATTATGCTTATATTGATTTGTACCAAGCGCAACATTTTATTGGAGCGCCGAATCAGGTCAGCGGTATAGAGCTTGAGGTTGATGGTTATGATCAAGCAGTAGGTGTTGCCAGCAAACTGCGCCAACACTTTGCTTATCCATATTCCATCCGCTCATGGGAAGATATGTTTGGCTCTTTTCTTGCCGCGTTAAATCTGGAAAAGTTGGGGCTGTTCATTGTCTTGGGCATAATCGTTTTGGTGGCAGCGTTCAATATCGCCACAACTCTGATTATGGTGGTCATGGAAAAGCATAAGGATATCGCTATTTTGCGTTCGATGGGGGCGAAGTCAGCAAGTATTTTGAAAATATTTGTTTTTGAGGGATTACTGATTGGTACTACGGGGACAATGTGTGGTGCTGGTCTTGGTTTGCTGTTAGCTATTAATGCTGATGCAATTATTACTTGGTTAGAGCGTAATTTGCACGTAACCATTTTTGATAAAGCTGTGTATGGTATGGAGCATTTCCCGTCCCAGGTAGTTAGCACAGATGTGATTGTCGTAGTAGTTACATCGATGATTATCTGTTTATTGGCCACGGTTTATCCGGCGCTGCGCGCAGCTAGGCTCGATCCTGCTGAATCGCTGCGTTACGAATAGAGTATATAGCAGATGCCCTCCGATAACTGTCATAAGCCTGCGACCACTACTGAACATAAAATATTGCTGCGTACCCACCAACTGGGCAAATCATTTTTCACTGAGCAAGGTGAATTGACAGTACTCAAGGATGTCAATTTGACCATTAACGTGCGTCAACGTGTGGCAGTGGTGGGCGAGTCTGGCTCTGGTAAAACAACGCTGATGCACATTCTCGGAACTCTGGATCGACCAACGGCTGGCACCTGTTACTTCGATGAGGTGGATTTGTTCGCCTTGCCTGCCCCCAGGTTGGATAGTTTTCGCAATCTGAGTTTAGGTTTTGTTTTTCAGTTTCATCAACTGCTGCCAGAATTTACTGCTTTGGAAAATGTTATGATGCCCGCCTTGATCTCTGGGCTAAAGCATAATCAGGCAAAAAAACAGGCGGAACTTTTACTTGGGCAAACTGGTTTGGCGCACAGATTTCAGCATAAGCCGGGGCAGTTATCCGGCGGTGAGCAGCAGCGCGTTGCCATTGCCCGAGCTTTGGTGCTTAAACCGAAATTGCTGATCGCTGATGAACCGACAGGTAATTTAGATTCTAAGACCTCTGATGAGATATACACCTTACTAGATCGCTTACATGCCGAGCATGAATTGACCATGGTGCTAGTAACCCATAACATGGAATTGGCGCAGCGGATGGATAAAACTTTGTGTATTAGCGATGGATCAGTTGCTGATATAGCTATGAATAGTAACTAGCTGTTTATGTAGGCAAAATTGTGCATAGATTAGCCCGGTATCTGATGCGTTACGGGGCAGCTTTTAGGTTTACACATTAGGGACGATTGACTATAGTATAGCCCTTCGATTGTTGAGGAAATAACTGGAGAAATAACAATATGTTCAAGAAGTATATCCTGTGCGCCCTGTGTTTATTGCCCATAATGGTTGGCAGCGCTTTTGCGTCGCAACGTGTGTCTGCGATTCGTATTGAAGGGCTTAACCGTGTAGACGAAGCCAGCGTTCAGGCGGTTTTGACCACAAAAGTTGGTCAGGACTATTCTGCTGCGGGAGTTGATGAAGATGTGCGCGCTATCTATGCGCTTGGTCATTTCAAAGATATCGAAGTTACTACGGAGGACGCTGATGGTACGGTGATTTTGAAGTATGTAGTACTGGAGCGCCCGCTGATTCGCAAAATTAAGATTGATGGTAACAAAGAGTTGAAAAACAGTAAGGTGCGCTCAGCGTTAACCATGCGCACACCTAGCATTTTGAATCCGAAAATATTGCAGGAAAGTGTCGCGGCAATAAAACAGCTTTATGTTGATGACGGCTTCTACGCGGTGGCAGTAAGTACTCAGGTGAAAAAGACTAAGAAGAACGAGGCTACGGTCACTATTAATATCGTTGAGGGGACTAAGGTCACAATCGACGATATTGAGTTTGAGGGTAACAGTGTCTTTTCTGCGCGGAAATTGCGCGGCTTTATGCAGACCAAAGAGTGGTGGATTTTTTCCTGGATCACCAGTGGCGGCACCTACAATGAGGCCATGCTGGATAATGATGTTGAACACATCAAGGACGAATATTTTAACGAGGGCTACGTAAAAGTTCGTGTTAAACAACCGTTGATCACTCTGTCTGATGATAAAGAGGAGATGGATATCCTCATCGATATTGACGAGGGAGAGCAATATTTCCTTGGCAGTATGTCTATAGAAGGTGATCTGTTGCTGGAAGAAGCAGAACTGATGAAGATGGTGCGCTTTAAGGCTGGCGATGTGTTCAGTCGTAAGCAGTTGCGCGATGACATCAAGCACCTCAATGATTATTATGCCAACCGTGGTTATGCTTACGTTAACGTCTCACCGGCAACCTTGATCAATAAAGAGCAGAAAACTGTCGACGTAACCTTCCATATTGAGCAGGGTGTCGAGGTGCACATCGGTCAGATCAATGTCGGGGGTAACACCAAGACGCGTGATAAGGTTATCCGGCGCGAAATCACTATTGTGGAAGGTGATCTCTACAGTTCCGGGCGCTTGGATACGAGCAAAAAACGGTTGGACAACCTCGGATTTTTCAGTGAGGTAAACGTTGATACGGTAAATGGCGATGATCAGCAAATAATGGATGTTCAGGTCGATGTAAAAGAGCAAGCTACCGGAACTTTCAGTGTTGGTTTTGGCTATTCATCTGTTGATGGTCTTATCGGGCAGGGTTCGATAAGTCAGGATAATTTCCTCGGGCGGGCTTTACAGTTGAATCTGGCGGGCTCCTTTGGCGGCACCAGCACCACCTACCAGTTGGGTATTCTTGACCCATATTTTATGGATAAGAATCTGGCTCTGGGCTTTGACCTGTATAATACTGATCGTGAGTGGGACGAATATTCCAAAAAAGCCATCGGTGGCGACATTAAACTGGGTGTGCCGCTGAGTTACAACACGCGTACTTTCTTCATCTATAAATATGAGGAAAAAGAGATCTACGA
>CAZHXF010000009.1:44765-72721 GCA_964536375.1 uncultured Desulfuromonas sp.
GGCGAAGAATATTTTTCCAATATGCGTTACAGCGTTGGTGCTGGTATTCGCTGGAAAAGTCCTCTCGGACCATTGCGCTTGGAGTGGGGCTATAATCTTGACCCAGAACCATGGGAAAACGACTCGAAATTTGATTTCTCTATTGGTAAGTTTTTCTAACCTCTGTTGATTTTTGCTAAGGAGTAAAAGATGAAACGTATTTTTATTGCTGTACTCGTAGTGTTCAGTTTTGTGACTGTTGCGAATGCCTCTGATCTTAAGGTTGGCTTTGTAGACTTACAAAAAGCTATGGCAATGTCTGCTGCTGGTCAGTCAGCAAAAGCGAAAATGGATAGTGAAGTGCAAGCTGTACAGGATGAAGTGCAAAAACGTCAAGCTGATCTTCAGGCCTTGCAGGAGTCTTTGAAAAAACAGATGGCACTGCTTTCTGCTGAAGCAAAGCAGGAAAAAGATCTCGATTTTCAACAGCAGGTGCGGGACTATAAAAGTTTTGTTCAGGTTAAGCAGGATCAGCTACGCCTAAAAGAGAAATCATTGACTGAGCAGATATTGCGTGACCTTGGAGCTCAGTCTGCTGATTTGTGTAAAAAGGATGGCATTACTCTACTGTTGGAAAAAGGGCAGCTAGTTTATGCTGTGGATAGCATTGACTATACCGATGCGCTTATTGAGGCTTATGACGCTGTATATAAAGATGCCCATAAATAAAGCGAGTTTAGTTGATGGCAACTCTGAAACAACTGGCAGCTCTGGTAGATGCCGAAGTAGTTGGTGATAAGAATATTGAAATTACCCGCCTGGCTCCTATTGATGGGGCTGGGCGTGGTGATATAACTTTTATTGCCAACGAAAAGTATCTACCTTGTTTGTATACTACTGCGGCTAGCGCGGTATTGGTCGATCGCCAGTTGGATCGCGCTGATGTTGCCTATCTGGTATGTAAAAATCCCTATTTGGCTTTTGCCAAGATACTGACTCACTTAAACGTGCAGCGTCCTGAGCCGTTAGGTGTATTGCCAGGAGCATGGGTGGATAAATCAGCTAAGCTGGGTTTACGGGTTACCGTTCATCCCGGAGTTTGTATCGGCGCAGGTTGTGTGATCGGCGATGACTGTATTATCCAGTCTAATGTTGTGGTGTATCCGCGCGTAAAAATTGGCAATGACTGTCTGTTGCATGCTGGTTGTGTGGTGCGCGAAGATTGTGTGTTAGGCGACCGAGTAATTTTACAGCCCAATGCAGTGATTGGTTCTGATGGTTTTGGCTTTGCCCCTGATGGTGAGAGTTATTATAAAATACCTCAGGTAGGTATTGCGCACATAGAAGATGATGTCGAGATAGGTGCTGGAAGTTGTGTAGATCGTGCTGCCATGGGTGTCACGCGCGTTGGTAAAGGTTGTAAAATCGATAATCTGGTACAGATAGGGCACAACGTAACGCTGGGTGATAATTCGGTAATGGCCTCTCAGTCTGGCATAGCCGGTAGTGCAATTGTAGGACGCCACTGCACTCTGGGTGGTCAATCAGCAATTGCTGGTCATGTCAAAGTGGGGGATAATCTAACCCTTGGCGGTCGTGGTGGTATTACTGGGTCGATTCAGGGCAATCAGGTTGTGTCCGGAGTTCCGGCTATCCCGCACAAACAATGGTTGAAGGCTTCTATGAGCTTTACTCGGCTACCGCAAATGCGCAAAGATATCGCTGCCCTTAAGCGTCAGCTGGATGAATTACACAATGAAATTAAGGAAGATTAGACCACAATGTTGATGAATGCTGTTGAAGTAATGAAATGTTTACCGCATCGCTATCCTTTTTTGTTGGTAGACGGTATCGAAAGTTTTACCGCAGACGAATCCATTGTCGGCATTAAAAACGTGACCATTAATGAACCTTTTTTCCAGGGACATTTCCCCGGTCATCCAATTATGCCCGGTGTGCTGATAATAGAAGCCATGGCGCAGGTGGGCGGAGTATTTGCCAATCTGAATGATGGTATTGGTGCTGATAAAGTTACCTATTTTACCGGTATTGATAAGGTTAAGTTTCGTCAGCCGGTTGTCCCCGGTAATGTGCTGCGTATGGAGTTAACTTTGCTCAAGTTTCGTCGTGGTATTTATCAGTTTGCTGGCAAGGCCTATGTTGGATCGACCTTGGTAACTCAAGCGGAACTGAAAGCTACTTTTGTCAGCCGGGAAGGGTAACTTGATGATACATGCAACTGCCATAATAGAGCCTGGAGCTATCCTGGGTGACAATGTCAAAGTTGGTGCTTACAGCATTATTCGTCAGCATGTAACAATAGGTGAAGGTACTGTTGTAGGTCCGCACGTTGTTATCGAAGGGCGCACTACCATTGGCTGTGATAATGAGATTTTTCAATTTGCGGCTATAGGAGCAGTACCGCAGGATCTTAAATTCCATGGTGAAGAAACTACGCTGACTATTGGGGATCGCAATACAATTCGTGAATTTGCCACTATGCATCTAGGTACCGAAGATGGTGGCAGTAAGACCATTATCGGCAGTGATAATCTGTTTATGGCGTACATCCATGTCGCCCACGACTGCATCCTGGGTGATCATATTATCATGGCCAACAATGCTTCACTCGCTGGACACGTTGAAGTTGCTGATTATGCAATCTTGGGCGGCATGTCGGCCGTACATCAATTTACCCGTATTGGTTGTCATGTTATGGCCAGCGGTGGTTCCATGATTGCGCAGGATCTGCCCCCATTTGTTATCGCTCAGGGTGATCGTGCCAAGACTGTAGGCTTGAACCTTATAGGACTAAGGCGCCGTGGTTTCAGCGCTGAAACCCTGTCGGCGCTGAAAAAAGCCTATAAACTGGTATTCCGCTCAGGTTTGCGTCAGGAAGAAGCGTTGCAGCAGATAGCTGAAACTGTTGAGCAGTTTCCTGAAGTTGTATTGTTTAGCGACTTTATTCGCGCCAGTGAACGTGGTGTCGCTCGCTAATTGCAGTTAAACATTTGTACTGTTAAACTACTGGCACCCAGAAGTGGGTGCCGTTGTTTTTTATTCATGCGTAAAATGGTTATTTACTATGGTTGATTATGTCCATTGCCCTGCCCAACACCAATCACAATGCCAAACTAAGCGGCGCGCTCTGATAGTTACCGGCGAGGCATCCGGCGATCTGCATGGTGCCAATTTGATCAAGGCTGCTCTGGTGCTGGATCCACAGTTGTCTTTCTTTGGCGTCGGTGGTGAGCACATGGAACAGGCTGGTTGCGATATTATTATTCCGAGTTCTGCACTATCAGTCATGGGTTTGATTGAAGTTGTGCGCCATCTGCCGCGGATCTGGGGGGTGTTTCAACAGCTGAAAAAAGTGTTGTTCAGTGATCAACGCCCCGATGTGCTGGTATTGATTGATTCGCCCGATTTTAACTTGCGGCTGGCTAAACAGGCACAGCGCGCCGGTGTGCCTGTCGTGTATTATGTAAGCCCACAGGTATGGGCGTGGAGAAAAGGGCGGGTAACTGGGATAGCTGCGGTGGTAGATCGTCTAGCGGCCATATTTCCCTTTGAGCCGGATTATTATCGAGGTTTACCTATAGAGGTGCAGTATGTAGGGCACCCACTACTTGATGAAGCTGGGGTAAGCTGCTCTGTTGCCGAGTATCGTAGCCGCCATCAACTCAGTGCCGCTCAGCCGGTGATAGGTTTGTTCCCCGGTAGTCGCAGTAATGAGCTGAAGTACTCATTTGCTACCATTGTCGCTACCGCTAAATTGCTGCTTGCTGCCCATCCACAGGCGCGGTTTGTTTTGCCTCTTGCTTCCGGAGTAGACGAGGCAGAGCTCAGGATTGTCCTTGCTGCTGCTGACGTTGCCGCGACCTGTGTGCGAGATTCTATTTATGATGTTGCTGCTGCCTGTGATGTAGTGGTGTGCGTGTCCGGCACGGTAACCCTGCAGATTGCACTGGTTGCTACCCCGATGGTTATTCTCTATAAAGCGGCACCGTTAACCTATGCTATTGGCAAGCATCTGGTTGCAGTAGAGCATATTGGCTTGCCCAATATTGTAGCTGGGAAAACAATAGTGCAGGAATATATACAGGATGCAGCGATACCACAGGCTTTATTTGCTGAAGTGGAAAAGATATTGACCGATGATGTTTATTGTCTGGAGATGAAAAACAATTTGTCCGCTGTTAAAACTAAAATGGGCGATCCCGGCTGCTCGACTAGAGTGGCGCAGATGGTAAGCGAATTGAGCTTACGTCCGCATCAGAAAAAGGGGTAATAGTGGCAAAGGTTGATATCAGAGTTTATAGACGCCTGCTGGGTTATTCTAGACCTTATGCGTGGCGTATTATCTTGGCTATGGTTGCCTCATTAGGGGTGGCTGGAGTTGATGTGACAATTGCTAAACTGGTGCAGCCTTTTGTTGATCACGTCCTAGATACTCCTACTGTTGCGCTGGTGAACCTAGTGCCAGTGGTAGTGATAAGCCTAGCACTGATAAAGGGCGTTTCGCGCTACGTCCAGGAATATTTTATTAAAACATCAGGTCAGCTAGTGGTTCAGGATCTACGTAACGACCTGTATGATCATACCCTTGATCTCTCCATGGGATATTTCTCTAAATTTCCCGTTGGCAATATTATTTCCCGTATTCTAAATGATGTTGGGATGTTGCAGCGCTCATCTGCCGATGAACTGGTGGTGATGGTGCGTGAGACCCTGACACTTGTTGGTCTCATCGGGCTGCTGTTTTACAATGATTGGCGTTTAGCTATTGTTGCGTTTACTGTGTTACCCGTCGCAGTTCTGCCAGCGGTACAAATCGGGCGGCGGATTAAAAAATATGTACGTAAGAGTCTGTCTAATATAAGTAACTTAACTTCTATACTCCAGGAGTCGTTTACAGGGATTAAGGTGGTGAAGGCTTTCGGTACTGAACAGTCTGAAATAGACAAGTTTCATACTGAGAACATGAATTATTACCAGCGGTTGAAGAAAGTTATTCGCTATGATTCAGCTACTGCGCCGATTATGGAACTGTTGTCATCTTTTGGTGCTGGTGGAGTATTATGGTATGGCATTCATAGGGTTATGGCGGGAGAGATCACCAAGGGTGCCTTGATGTCATTTATCGCTGCTATGGGTATGATGTATGGTCCCATGAAGCGCTTAATTAAATCCAATAATGTAATTCAAAAAGCGGTGGGGGCAGCTGAAAGAGTTTTTGAGATGCTCGATACTCCACTGGATATTGTTGATGCCGACCATGCTATAGACTTGCCACGCTGTAAGGGACATGTCAGCTTTGAAAACGTGCAGTTTGCCTACACCAAAGATGAACCGATCCTCAAAGACTTCACGCTGGATGTCCCGGCAGGAAAAATGGTGGCTTTAGTCGGAGCCAGTGGCGCGGGAAAATCAACTATGATAGGCTTATTGGCCCGATTTTATGATCCTCAAGCCGGGGTGATCCGCATTGATGGTCACGATATTTCTGAGGTAACTCAACATAGTTTAAAACAGCAAATTGCGTTGGTAGATCAGGAAACTTTTCTGTTCCATGACACTATTTACAACAATATTCGCTATTCAAAAATTAATGCTACGGATGAACAGGTTGAACAAGCAGCGCAAATGGCTTATGCTGAAGAGTTTATTCGTGATATGCCAGATGGATATAATACTCAGATTGGTGACCGCGGAGTGCGTCTATCCGGCGGGCAACGCCAACGCATATGTATAGCGCGCGCTATTTTGCGCGATGCACCGATCCTTCTTTTGGACGAGGCAACCAGCGCGCTGGATACTGAAAGTGAATCGGTGGTGCAGAAAGCGCTGGCCAATTTAATGCAGCAACGCACCACTTTTGTGATAGCGCATCGGTTATCTACCATTATGCATGCCGATGAAATTCTGGTCTTGGCTGATGGGAAACTTGTGGAACGTGGTACTCATCAACAACTACTTGCCGCGGCAGGAACCTACCACCGCCTGCACTCCATGCAGTTTCGGGATTAGCCGTGAAGCAGATTGGACAATGGCTACTGCTGAATATAGCACCACTACTGGCTGCCTGGTTGATCCGGTTGATTGGTCTGTTGGCGCGCAAAGAGATAATCGGTGACGCTAGTGTGTGTAAGTTGTGGCGCAATGGCGAGCCGGTAATCTTGGCATCCTGGCATGATCAGCTGTTGCTGATACCGCTAGGTTATGCTGGTCCCGGTGGTCAGATCCTGATAAGTCGCTCCCGCGATGGCGAATTGATTGCCCGCACTGTTAAGTACTTAGGTCATCATGCTGTGCGTGGGTCATCAAGTCGTGGTGGCAGCGCGGCGTTTAAGCAGTTACTACGGTTGGCAAAACAACCCTATGACATTGGTATTACCCCGGATGGTCCCCGTGGTCCGCGCCACCTGATCAAAGATGGTGTGGTGCAATTGACGCGGCTGTCAGGTCGGGCAGTAGTTCCTGTAGCGCTGGTGAGCAGCCGTGGGCATCGTTTCAAATCGTGGGACAGATTTCTGCTGCCATATCCATTTGGTCGCATAGTCTATTCCTATGGTGAGCCATTGTATTGCGGGCGGGATGAAGATCCTGAGCAGTTTAAACATAAGTTACAGCAGGCAATGATAGATAATCACCTGCGGGCCCAACAACAGCTGGAGAGTTATGGTTTATCTGCTGTATGACATTATAGTGTGGATGACCGCTATCCTCCTAGTACCATGCTATCTTATTCGTGGTCTGCTTCAGGGTAAGGTGCGTCGTGGCATTCGCGAACGGTTGGGTTTTTTTGACCGCCGCCGGTTCTTGTCTTTTGCCGGCAAGCAGGTTTTCTGGATTCATGCTGTATCGGTTGGAGAAACGCGGGCAGCAATGCCATTAATAAAGGCGCTGCGTAAGGCGTATCCGCAGGCTATCTTGCTGTTGTCTAATGTTACTGAGACTGGTCATGCAATTGCCAGTGAAATAAAAGATATCGACCAAACTATCTTTTTCCCCCTGGATGCATCATGGGTGGTCAAGCGTGTATTACGGCGGATAAACCCTGATCAGGTATTAATTGTTGAAACCGAGCTGTGGCCGAATTTTATTCGTTATTGCCATAAACTACAGATACCCATTCAGTTGGTAAATGGGCGTATTTCTGATCGC
The DNA here is from genome assembly GCA_964536375.1 of uncultured Desulfuromonas sp. GTDB lineage: Bacteria > Desulfobacterota > Desulfuromonadia > Desulfuromonadales > Desulfuromonadaceae > Desulfuromonas. Next base: position 51,912 of record CAZHXF010000009.1, read on the forward strand.
TCTTTCCCGCGTTATCTGCGGGTTAAGCGTTTCCTTGCCCCAATACTGCAACAGTTGGGTGGTTTCTGTATGCAGTCACCGATTGATGCAGGTCGGATTGCCCAGTTGGGTGCTCCAGAGAGACTTATCACCGTTACCGGTAATCTTAAATTTGATATGGAATCCACTTTGCCCCCGGATATGTCGGATGAAAGTCTGCGCCAGCAATTTTGCTTGTGCGCTGAATCTCCGGTTTTGGTTGCTGGTAGTACCCACCGTAATGAAGATGAACTTCTGGTCGATGTATTTAAACAATTGCTGCGCCAGAGCCCAGAATTAATATTGATCTTAGTGCCGCGCCATCCAGAACGCTGTAAAGCAGTTGGTGAGATGTTGACCGAGAGAAACCAAGTGTGGCGGTTGCGTTCGCAACAGTCCCACAGTGGAGGACAACAACTTAATGGTGGTGGTGTACTGTTGGTCGATAGTATGGGGGAGATGCTTAGTTTTTACGCAGTTGCCCAGATAGTATTTGTCGGTGGGAGCCTGGTTGCTGTTGGTGGACATAACATCCTTGAGGCAGCGTTGGTAAAAAAACCGGTACTGTTTGGTCCGTATATGCACAATTTTCGTGAGATTGCCAGCTTGGTTGAGCGCGCCCAAGGAGTCGGCAAAGTGGCAGATGCTGATGAGTTGTATCTGGTGCTAAATTCCCTGTTGCCTGAGGTGCAGCGCTGTCGCAATATGGGGGAAAAAGGTTGGGAACTGTTGCAGCAAAATGTTGGAGCTAGTCAAAAAACGTTGCGTGAGATCACCCGGTGCCGACTCAATTAGCTCTATATTACCGCCAGCTGGCGACACAGGGGGCGCAGTCCATAGGTGATGTGTTGTTACTGTGTCTGCTGATCCCTTTGGGTTGGATATATGGAACAATAAATTCAGTACGTGCCTGGTTGTATCGCCAAGGTTGGTTGTCTAGCTATCGCAGCCCTGTCCCGGTTGTATCAGTTGGCAATATCGCCGTTGGTGGTACGGGTAAGACGCCACTGGTAGATTATTTATTACGTCTGCAATTGGCGCACGGGCGCACAGTGGCAGTGGTCAGTCGCGGTTATGGTGGCGAAAAAGGTGCTGCAGCCCGCGTTGTCTGCGCCGGTAATGGTCCATTGCTTACCCCACAGCAGTGCGGTGATGAGCCATATTTGCTGGCTATACGCAACCCACAAACGGTGATAATTGTAGCGCCACAGCGTGCAGCAGGTATCCGCTACGCATTGCAAAATTTTGCTATTGATCTGGTGTTACTTGATGATGGTTATCAACATCTTGCGGTACAGCGTGATTTAGATCTGCTGTTGCTGGATAGCCGCCATCCCTTTGGTAATGGTCATGTGTTGCCAGCCGGGTTGTTGCGTGAATTTCCTCTGGCTTTGCAGCGCGCTGATATGGTTGTCATGACACGCTATGCCAATCAAGAGGTGCCGAAGCGGTGTAGCGCCAAGCCTTTGGTGTATGCCCGTCAAAGTTTAGCTGAACAAGCTTACAGCTTGAGCGGGAGCGATTATACGGTGGCTACATTAAAAAATAGTCGTTGCGTGGCGTTTGCCGGGATCGCCAATCCGGACGATTTTTTCTCAGCCTTGACAGATTTGGGAATCACCTTGCACGCCAGTTTGCCGTTAACCGATCACTGTAGTTATTCTCCGGCAATAATTCAGCAAATTAGTGCATTGGCTGCAGATGCCGATATCTTGCTGACTACCGAAAAAGATGCTGTCAAGTTGTCTGCCGCGTGTTTTGCTGTGCCATGTTGTGCGGTGCCGTTGAAATTTGAACTTGTTGCCAGTGAATTGTTGGAACAGCGCATAGAAGCGCTGTTTAACTAAGTTGGCAATTGTGAGTAATGTTCTGGCTTGTTGTTGCCAGGTGGAGGAATTGTTATGCAGTTAACGAAGCAACTTATAGATGTGCTGGTGTGCCCAAAATGTAAGGGCAAATTAGAGGTTATTCCGGACGCAGTGCTCAGATGTAACAGCTGCCAGCTTGATTACCCCGTGCGTGATGGCGTGCCAATAATGCTTATAGATGAAGCTGTGCCGGTGCAAGGATAACTAGCAATTGAAGCAATTAGGTAATAAACATTTACACAAAATTCTGGTGCGTGCCACCAATTGGCTAGGGGACGCGGTGATGACTACACCGGCACTGGTCGGATTGCGTAGCCATTATCCTGACGCCGAAATTGTATTGCTGGCTAATCCGCTAGTCGCGCAGATGTTCAGTTGCCATCCCAGTATAGATCGGGTAATGGTTTATGATAAGCGCGGTGTCCACAAAGGCTTCAAAGGGTTCTGGCGTATGGTAAACGAGTTGCGTCGGCAACATTTTGATGGGGCCGTTTTGTTGCAAAATGCCATCGAATCAGCACTGCTGGCTATTTGTGCTGGTATACCTTGCCGGGCAGGTTATACCACCGACGGACGCCGCTTATTGTTGAATTATCCGGTTACTGTCAGCCGCGCCGATAAACTGCTACATCACACTGTATATTATCGTCAACTGTTACTGCGTTTGGGTATCAGCGCTGCGGATGTGCCGGTGTCCCTGGCCTGTAGTGAGGCGGAGCACAAGTGGGCGACTGAGCTGCTCGCTGACGAAAACGTTATTGCGATTAATCCCGGGGCTGCATACGGTTCAGCGAAACGGTGGTTACCAGAGCGTTTTGCCGAAGTTGCTGATACTTTGGCTGGTCGTTATGGGGCAAAAATCGTCTTAACTGGTGGTCCAGGTGAACGGGAGATCGGCGATGACATAGCCCAGGCAATGCATGCTCCGGTGCTGAATATGGTGGCTCAGACCAGTGTGCGTCAGATGATGGCATTGCTGGCGCATAGTCGCCTGCTGGTTTCTAATGATTCCGGTCCTATGCATGTTGCTTCGGCTTTCTCCGTGCCTATAGTGGCAGTTTTTGGTTCCACAGATCATACTACCACCTGCCCAGCTTCTGGAAATGTTAGAATTGTGCGCAAACCGACAGATTGTGCTCCATGCTTGTTGCGCCAATGCCCGACCGATCATCGCTGTATGACGGCGATAACTGCCGCCGATGTTATTCAAGCGGCTACTGAGTTGTTAGATTGCCAGCAATGAAAATCCTGATCATTAAAGTAAGCGCTCTCGGTGATGTGGTTCACGCCTTGCCGATTTTGCCCTATATCCATAGCAGTGGCACTGAGTGTGAAATCGACTGGTTGGTTGAGGAGAGTTTTGCCGCACTGCTTGATGGTCATCCGATGATAGCTAACGTAATTCCAATTCAGACCAAGCGCTGGCGCCAGTTACCATTATTGTCCATGTTGGCACAGGTGTGGAGTTTTACCAAAAGATTACGCCAGCAAAAGTATGATTTGGTTTTCGATTTACAGGGTAATAGTAAAAGTGGACTTTTTACCCTGTTAAGTCGTGGGTATAAGAAATATGGTTTTGACCGCAGTCAGGTGCGCGAGTGGCCTAACCTATTGGCTACAAGCGACAAGGTTACCCTTACGGCTAACGATCATCATGTGAGCAAGCGCTCCATGGCGGTGGTGCGTGCCGCTTTGCCGCATGGTGCTAGTACTTGCGAGGTTGGTCCATTACATGTTGTGCCAGAGGCGGATAAGCATGTCAAACGGCAGTTGGATCAGCTCAATCTGTCACAAAAAAAAATGCTAGTGTTACATTATGGCACGACATGGGACACCAAACTGTGGAGTTTGGCATGTTGGCAACAGTTGGCGCAGTTGTTGGTGGAGCGCACAGATTTGCTGCTGATTTTAACCTGGGGTAACGAACAGGAGTTGGTCGCCGCTACTGTGATTCAGCAGGCAACACAGGGGCAGGCGATTATCTGGCCGCGCGGTACGTTGCCTCAACTGGTGGCTTTGCTGGCAAGAGCCGATCTGGTGGTGGGTTGCGATACCGGTCCTGTGCATATCGCAGCAGCTTTAGGGACGGCTACAGTGTCAATATTCCGAGTCACCGATGCTGAGCGCAATGGTCCGCAAGGTGATAACCACCGGCGGCTGCAAAGTCCGCTGTCCTGTGCCAAATGTTTGCGCAAACAGTGTGATAAAGATGCGCAGTGTGCCTGCTCGATTCCGGTGGATCAAGTCTATCAGGCGATTACCCAATTGATCGATTGAGAAATAGTTGCCATCCTAAAATTCCGGATGGTACGGTGTTGTTTCTGTTTTGAAAATAGCTAGTGCCGGACAGAAACTAAACAAGGAGATACTCTGATGCAAACACGTATTTACCAGCATATCCGGAGCCATATTGAAGTGTTTGAGCGGGTGTTTCTGCCGATGACTGCTGATGTAGAACGCTGCGCCCAGCTGATGTGTGCGGTTTTGCAAGGTGGTAACAAAATTCTGGTAATGGGCAATGGCGGTTCAGCGGCTGATGCCCAACATCTGGCAGCAGAGTTGGTGGGGCGCTTTCTGAAAAATCGTGCAGCGTTGCCAGCTATTGCTTTGACTACAGATAGCTCTATTCTGACGGCAGTTGCCAACGATTTTGGTTATGATCAGGTATTCAGTCGCCAGGTGGAAGCCTTGGCACAGGCTGGTGATTTAGTGATCGGTATTTCCACCAGTGGCAACTCTCCCAATGTTGTTAAGGCCATTGATGTGGCACGAGAACGGGGTTGTCGCACGGTGGCTTTTACCGGACGCGATGGCGGTGCCATGGCGCAACGTGTTGATTTGAGTCTGACGGTTGGCGTGGATGAAACGCCGCGCATTCAGGAAGTGCATTTGACCATCATCCATATCCTGTGTGATCTGGTTGAACAAGAGTTGTTTGGCGAGGATTAACATGGAGAAGGTCTCAAGTACAGAATATGCTGAACTGGTGTCGAGTTGCTCTATTTTGGAGCAGGATGGCTACGGAGCAAAAGTTCTGTTCAATAATAGTGGGCAGATAATAAAGATTTTCCGCCGCAAACGGTTGTTGTCTGGGGCGCTGTTTTTCCCCTATGCCCAGCGTTTTGTCGCCAATGCCCAGCGCTTGCAACGCCTCGTTGTCCCAACCATTGATGTTGTCAAACTTGGACACTGTGACAACCCTAAGCGTGATTTGGTGTGGTATCAGCTTCTGGTTGGAGTTACTTTGCGTGATTATTGTCAGACCCATGGTGCTAGGTCGATAGTAGATATTTTAGCTCAGTTTATCGCCGCCTTACATCACAAGGGGATATTGTTTCGTTCCGTACATTGGGGCAATATTATTGTATCTGAAGAGTCAACTTTGGGATTAATTGATATTGCTGATATCCGTTTTTATCGTAGCGCGTTAACTCTCAAACAGCGACAGCGTAACTTCCGTCATATGCTGCGCTACACTATAGACAGAAAATTCTTCGCCGAAGTAGCCGTAGACTTCTGGTCGAGTTATGCTGCCGCGGCAAATTTAACTCCTGTCCAGATTCAATCCTTACAGCGGCTTGCTGCTGAACAACAATAGATAAAATGATGCAGGTATAATGAAACTAGCTTTTGCACTTTTTAAGTATTTTCCCTACGGCGGTTTGCAACGTGATTGTATCAAGATCGCAGAAGAGTGTATTAAACGTGGACACTCAGTTGATATATTCACCTTGCAAGCTGAAGGCGAGTTGCCCGATGGCATAACTCAGCATTTGTTGCCACAGAAGGCACAGCGTAACTATAAACGCTATGAGAGCTTCGCTACGCAGGTGGCACAGTTGGTTAGCCACGGGCAGTATTCTGGCTTGATTGGCTTCAATAAAATGCCTAATCTCGATGTCTATTACGCCGCAGATCCGTGTTTTGCGGCAAAAGTGGTAGCGCGCAATATCTTTTATCGTCACGCTGGGCGCAGCCGCAGCTTTGTTGCTGCCGAAGAAGCAGTTTTTGGCGCGCAGTCAAAAACCGAAATATTGCTTATTTCCGCGCGCGAACAACAAATATTTTCCCAACTCTATCAAACTGACGATAAGCGCATGCATCTGTTGCCTCCGGGGATACAAAAAGATCGCCTGGCCGGGGCAGATTATCAGCAACGGCGCACGCACAAACGTCACGAATTAGGTGTTGATACACCAGATATAATGTTGTTGATGGTTGGCTCTGGTTTTAAAACTAAAGGGTTAGATCGCAGTCTATTAGCTATCGCGGCGTTGCCCGAGGCTGTGCGTAAGCGCGTAAAGCTGTTTGTTGTGGGGCAGGACAATATCAAACCATTTAAACGTATGGCTAAGTCGTTAGGATTAAGCGAACAGTTTTATTTTCTTGGTGGTCGCGCTGATGTGGCTGATCTATTATTTGCTGCCGATCTGTTATTGCATCCGGCATATAGAGAGAATACTGGAACCGTGCTCTTGGAGGCGATGGCAGCGCAGTTACCGTTACTGGTTTCCGGCGTGTGCGGGTACAGTTTTCATGTAGCGGCAGCTGAATGTGGGTCAGTTCTGCACGAGCCATTTAGTCAACAGGAGATGAATGCAATTTTGGAACAGATGTTAGGTTCTTCACAGCGCGAAATGTGGCAAGAAAACGCCAGAAAATATATAGCCAATAATGATGTGTTGAGTATGCCGCAACGTGCAGTTGATATTATTGAGCAGGTGATTTCATGATAATTTTACCTGAAAGTTGGAAAAAAAACTGGCAAGGTAAAGATTTCTTTGCCCAGATATTTGCCTTGCAAGGCGATGAGTATCGCAATATGGATGGTCGGCGCACGCTACGTTTTGACATGCTGGGTAAAAGTTATTTTGCCAAAATGTATAGTGGTATCGGCTGGGGGCGTCTGTTAAAAAGCCTGCTTACTTTGCATAAGCCGCCGGTACTCTGTGCACGTAATGAGTGGCTAGCAATACAAAAATTGACAGATCTCGGGGTTAATACCATGACCACTGTTGGTTACGGAGTGTGTGGAGCCAGCCCGGCGACAAAAAAATCTTTCTTAATTACTGCCGATTTGCAGGGGACACAAAGCCTGGAAGACTTTTGCCGTAATTGGAAGAGCGAACCGCCAGATGTTCGTGTGAAGCGCGCTCTGATTAAAAAGATAGCAACGGTTACCCGTACCCTGCACGAAAATGGTATCAATCATCGCGATTATTATTTGTGTCATTTTTTGCTGGATGTTTCAGCTGGCAAAGAGAATTTAACTACCCACAACCTGATACCGTATTTAATTGACCTGCATCGGGTACAGTTTCGTTCTAATGTACCAGAACGGTGGCGGGTGAAAGATCTTTCATCTCTGTATTTCTCTAGCTTGGAAATAGGGTTAACACGAAGAGATTGCTACCGTTTTATGTGTGAATATACGCAGCAGCCGCTACGCTGTATTTTCAATGACGGTATGTGGAGGAAGGTTGCTGATAAAGCATATGATTTACAGCAGCGGTTTTACCGAAAGTATGTTTAATCAGCCAGTTGGTTGTTTGATGTTTTGTTGAGGTAGTGTACAAATCATAGCAATTGGGATCCAGAAAGCGAGCCAGGCGTGGCTAGGTCTGTTAAAAGGAATACTGCCATTTGTCATTAAGCATAGTCCCCCAAATAGCAGAATTAGTGCCCATAGCTGATATTCTTGGTGTTTGCTTCTAAGCCCCTTTTGAAGTGCGTATATATATAAGAATACAATTAAGCAAAATCCTATAAAACCTGTAAGGCGAAAGGTGTCGAGTATAAAATTATGACTGTGGGTAAAGACGCAACCGTTGGGTAAATGTATTAAGGTCTTTTTCTGCATACCGATACCAAACCAGAAATTGTTAAGTCCATTGATGATGATTTCTTTCCATATGATATCTCTCATACTGACGTCTAATCCGCGTGAGAAGATCTTCGAAAAGATATCTGTTGTATAAAATAGCAGTAGAAAACCGCAACTCATTATTGATGTATAAATCGCCATCTTTTTCAGGCTGTTACGCTTGAAGACAACAATGAGTAGTGAAGTGCACAGCAGTGCCAGTTGTGGACCACGGCTTTTGGTAATGAAAAGTGTCGCCAGCAACAAGGTGAACGCGCAGAAGAAAAGTATTGATTGTGCAAGTTTTTTTTCGTGCAAGGCATAAAATAATGCAATTATAGCGGTAATTCCGTAGACCATCCCAGTATCGATGGGATTGGTCAGACGGACGCCCAAGTTATGGTTCGGAAGGAGGAAAAGAGTGTGAATGCAGGCAAGTATTATGCAACCTTTGAACAGCATCTTATGGTACTGGGCGTCAAAATATCCAGCAATCACCAATATTAGGGTGATCATTTCAAGGGCACGTTTAGAGTTATACAAAAGATTTTCTATCGGTGAAATCGATTGTGCCCAGAGGGTGCTGGTCAGAATGTAAAGTATGAGGAGTAATGCCATACCGATTAACGGACGGTAAAATGGACGAGGTTTGAGATGGAAATAAAGGATGATCACCAATGTTAGACCAAAACATAGATAGAACGGTGCTTTTGGGGAGGTGTCCAGAGGCCAGAGGTAATAAGATAAAATGTAAATTGTAATTAAGGAAGTTGGTATTGTTTCTCTTTTCAATGGAATTATCCCCTTGTCCGAGTATCTTTTTTAGCTATGGCGACTTGTTTACTCTGGCGATAAAAGACTAGGGTATTAAAGTAGGTCAGTAAAACGAGTGACGTAACAATGTCTGGAAATTTTCTCAGTTTGCGCCAAAATTTACTGAACTGGTTCTTCTGGGTACGTTGCTTCCAGGTACCAGCATATAAATGATGGGCGAGAGGCTTCAGATCCGGCAACCGTTTCGAGCGCGCGTCAGCAAAAGTGCCAATGCATAGAATAAGGTCACCATTCTGTCGTTCCTGAAGCCCCTGACCGGCGAAACCATGCTTCAGTAATAAACGACTGACTTCATTTACGTTTACCAGTGCGGATAAGTGTCGATCATCAAATTGGACGGTATCGTAAAAACTGATCATTCGCTCTGCAAGCCAGTGGCCAGATTTGCTACCGACAACGCAGGTGCCAAAGCGTTGGATATCCTCGAGACCGATAAAAAAATCTTCCTGCAGCAGTGCATCGAATGTGTCACACACCTGAACATCGACATCCATATAGATACCGCCTTGCTGCTGCAAAACATACATTCTGACGTAATCGGCAACAAAAGCATATCGACCGGCTTGATAGGCTTGGTGGGAAAAAGGATGACTGTGAACATCAAAACTTGTTTCGTCCCAGCGCACGACTTGATACTCCGGCAGATAAAGCGCCCAAGAGGCCAGACAACGTTTTGCTTGTAACGGTAGAGGTTTCCCTCCAAACCAGCAGTAGTGTATTATTTTGGGGATCATTCGCGTCTATTTGGAAAAAGGTTTAGATTTAGAGAAGCTCTTTAAGGGTTTCGTGAGGAACGTCTCGTCTGTTTTTCAGGGACTCAAGGAACTCTACAGTTTTCTTCAGCCCTTCGCTACCGTAATTCAAATGGTGGGCGGCAAATTTTTCTGCAGCAATCATTGCCTGGCTGTAATCTAAATATATGTTATTTATACGTTGTTCGAGATCCTGAAGCGTTTCAACCTTCGTACCAAAGAATTTTTCCTGTTCGAAAATATCTTGGTCAGTGCCCGCATTGACATAAATGATGGGTCGCTGGGCTAGAGCTGCTTCAATCACTGCGTTGGACATAATGTTGACAACAAGGCTGGAGTGGCTGAGTGCCTTCGCCAGCGAGCAGTTGTTCTTTAGGACTTCAATTGTGCGGCAATGTTTTGCCATATCTTTCCAAAATATCGACTTGCTACGCGGGTGCGGTTTGAAGATGACTTGAAATTCAGGATGGTTTTCACTCCATTGTGCTAGCAGCATATAGGTTTGCTCATATCCGCTCTCTTTTTCTTTGTCGGGGCCAACTCCCAGAATCAGGAGATTTCTTTTTTCCGAGGCACTCTTAGACAAATTAAAACTGTCATCAATCATGTGAGACCCGGACAGCACCGCACTGGTTGTTCCAAAACGCAACGGTCTCTGGCGCAGAGCATTGAGTGAACTTTGACCAAACAAGAAATAGTAATCGTAATCTGTCATTCCTAGGAGCCGTGAGCTCTCAACGGTTGTAGCGTGAGCCAAGTGAACAAGTGGACTATCCTGATGGTGTAAGGATAAGCGCAGGAATGGACTGAGTAGACTGCCGTTACGGTCATTAATCAGAACCTTTGGCGTGTAGTGGCAGACAAGCCATTGCGCATAGGCGGCGTAACACAGATAGCGTAACGGTAGCTTTTGTGGTGGGCGGGCAAGCCTTTTTTTTTTCAGCACGTCAGCAGGATCTTCCTGTGCTGTTTCAATAAGGTGGTGACCGTTGTCACGCAGGCGGTCAATAAGTTTCTTTTTGCGTTGCAGGTGAATCACCTTTGGTGCTCCTTGCAAAAGAAGAAAATCACAAGGCTCTGCTCCGGGTGCCGATTGTTTGATGGCATGAATCGTTCGGAGTCCATAAAAAAAATCAAGTATGGCATCACGACTGAATCGCATTGCCGAACCGAAATGTCCATGGCGTAGCCTCAATTGCTTCCAGCGGTAGCTGTCTAGCTTTTTCGCTGTAGCCGACCACGCACCGTCAACTGGACGAAGGATTTTCAAAGGATCAGACATGGGTTGTGTCTTCTTGGTTCAAAGAACAGATAAGTTCAAGATTCCAAAATTGGGTTCTTATCGCATCATCAGAAAACAAGTCGAGGTGGCTTTGAGCATCTGGTTTGGATGGATTGTCTTCATTAATATGACAAGCAACCAATTCCTGAGCCAGGGCATCACTGTTTCCGAGAGGGAAAAGAGAGCCATACCCCGCGATAACTTCTCTGCCTCCCCCACAATTTGAACAGATAACTGGCAAGTATGCAGTTATGGCTTCAAGCAGAACCATGCCAAAAGGCTCATGGTCAGATGTCAGCGCGAAGAGATTGAAAGCCTTGAAATAACGGCGGCCCTGAGGGATCTGACCGAGGAAAATAACGCGATTGGAAAGATGAAGTTCATCCGTTAGTTGTCTAAGGGCAGACTCCAGTTTTCCACTGCCCATAATCGCCAGCAGACTGTTGTCTGGAAGCTGTAGAATAGCCTTGGCGAAACCGCGAATCAGCGTGGCCTGATCTTTGTCTGGGTGTAAACGACCAACAGTGCCAACAATCCAAGCATCTTGCGGCAGTTTCAGTGCCTCTCTTGCGTCTTTTCGAGAAAGTTGCTCGGCTTGAACGGCCTCAACATCGATGCGATTGTAGAGCGTGGCAATTTTGTCGTTTGGCCAAGATGGGAAGCATGACCTTATTTCATTTCTGACAGCGTTGGAAACCGCCAGTAATGTAAGGCGTTTTTGGTAGAAATTAACTAAAATACGTCTGGTTGCGCGCTCATAGTCGCCAAATGCGTGATGCACGCCAAAGACAGGTAGTTTGGTTGCCAACAATGCAATGTAAATTGGTTTAAAGCGGTGGGCAATACAAGCTTTAAAGTTTCTGTTCTTGGAAATCCGATGAATATCTTTAATGGCACCAAGCTTTAAACCACGCACTTGCCGACTGGAATAGTTGAGAAAAATAACTTCATCTGATGCTGAACCAGTTGTTACAGCTTGATCCGGGCTGCCAGTCAAGTAGACCGTACACACTTTGTAAGGTGTATCCTTAAATAATGCGGCATATTGGCGCGCACAGTCCATAAAGGGACCGGTGTAGCAATGGCAAAACTGTAAAATCCATAGATCAGATGATTTTGTCATTACTTAACTTCCTTGCGCACCAGAATATCCTCCATAATCAAATATGGCAGATCTGACCCATAAAACATATTCAGCGCATCCGCTGGTGCACACACCATTGGTTCACCACGGCGATTCAATGACGTGTTGAGCACGACACCATTACCGGTAAGTTTTTCCATCTCTTGCAGCAGGGCATAGTAGCGTGGATTGGTCTCTTCAGTTACCACTTGGGCGCGCGAGGTGCCGTCTTCATGAATTACTTCAGGAATGCGTTCATTCCACTCTGGGTTGACTTTAAAAGTAAAGGTCATGTATGGCGCCGGATGATCTGTTTGCAGCAGATCTACAGCCGAGGTGTCGATAACGCTGGGGCAGAACGGACGCCAGCGCTCGCGGTATTTAATCTGCTCATTGATGCGATCCGCCACCCCTTTCGCACTGGGACAACCGAGAATGCTGCGGCAGCCGAGGGAGCGCGGGCCAAATTCCATCCGACCTTGAAACCACGCCACCGGATTGCCATCAGCCAGCATTTTGGCAATGGTCTGCGGAACATTGTCGATCTTTTCCCATTGGGGGTTTTCCGGATGGGCGGCACAGGCGGCAATACATTCATCATTACTGAATTTGGGGCCGAGATAGACATGCTCAAGTTTGTCAACCTTGATGCCGTGCAGGTGGGCAGCATAGGCAGCAGCACCGATAGCGGTGCCAGCATCGGATGCGGCGGGTTGTACGAACAGCTGTTTTACATAGGGCAGATCGAGAATGTATTGATTAAGCTTGACGTTTAACGCGCTGCCGCCAGCAAAACACAGTTGACCAGTCTCCTGCAACACATCCTTAAGATAGTAGTCGATCATCTCCAGCGACAGTTTTTCGAACAAACGCTGAATACAGGCGGCGTAGTCGATGTAGGGCTCATCGGCGCTATCGCCTTGACGTTTCGGTCCCAGCCAGTCGATCAGTTTTTGGCTGAAATAGTAACCCTTGCCATCTTCTTTATACCGGCGGATGCCGACGGTGTTGACTAGCTCGGTATTGACAATCAATTCACCGTTTTCGAATTTGGCCAAACGGGAAAAATCGTATTTATCCGGATTGCCATAAGGAGCCATGCCCATCACTTTAAATTCGCCGTCGAGCATCTCGAAACCGAGATATTCGGTCATGGCGCCATACAATCCACCCAGCGAATCTGGATCAAAAAACTCTTTGATCTTATGGATTTTACCGTTTTCGCCATAGCCGAAGAAAGTGGTGGCATATTCTCCCTTGCCATCAATACCGAGAATTGCCGTTTTACCCTCAAAGCCACTGAGGTGGTAGGCACTGCTGGCGTGGGCCAAGTGGTGCTCAACGGGGACAAATTCAATCTTATCCCACTGGATTCCCACCTGCTGGAGCATGGCTTTAACATTCTTTATATTGCGTGCATAACGGCGGTTGCCGTTGAATAAGGCAGTAAGAGCACGATCCGGTGCATACCAGTAACGCTTGGCAAAATGCCAGCGATCTGGACGATCCAGCCCAATTTCGGCAAACGGGAAGGCGACAATGTCAACATCTTCCGCTTTAAGACCGGCATATTCCAGACAGAATTTAGTAGCTTCAAGAGGCATGCAGTTTTTCGCGTGTTTTTCGCGGGTGAAGCGCTCTTCTTCTGCGGCTGCTATCAATTTATTGTCGATATACAGGGCGGCAGAAGGGTCGTGAGTCAGAGCACCAGAAAGGCCAAGAATCACTTTGGGCATATTTGTTATCTCCATAACTGAGGATAAATGAGTGTTTAAGTATTTGTCGATTGCAACGTGGACTTTTATTGTCATTTGCTATGAAATTAAATAATTAATAATTATGCCACAATATCATAGAGCTGTGTAAACATATTTTTGTGGTTATCGCGAAAGATATTGCATCCAGTTTCCTGAGTAGCACTAATCTTCCGCTCTGTTTTTGTTTCCCGTATTCGTCATGCTCGCGAAAGCGGGTATCCAGAGGTTTTGCATAGATTTCTAGACTCCCGCCTGCACGAGAGTGACGACCTTTTGGTGACAGCGGAAGATTAGTATTAATTAGGTGTTTTTATGATCCTATAAGGTGCTTATCGAACCAGTGCTGCAGTTCTGGATCTGAATCCCAGTTGCGTAAAAATCGTGCACGATCGCTGATGAAACCACGTATAAACAATGGCTGCCAGTGACATTCATTCATGGCATCTAGGTCTATGACATATAATCTGTTGTTATGGATTAGAAAATTACTGGCCTTGCAGTCACCATGGGTGATTTTTAGTTGGTGCAAAATTCGGAACAGTTCAAGGAACTTCTCCTTGATTATCCGCTTATCGTCACGGTTTGCTAGGGGATCTAACAGATACTTATCGGCAGATGGACCATCAACCGCAGCGCAAATGTAGTACCCTCCGAGACGTAAGGGTCCCCAACGTTTTTCAATCACAGCGACAGCTTGTGGAGTGTCGATGTTGCTGATGAGCAAACGATGAGCATTGCCCCAGGAAACCCAAGCCCGCGTTGGGCGCCAGCAGCGTTTTAATCCGTGCCAGAAATTTTTTATATTGTAGCGTTTTATGACCAAATTGTGTCCGTCGAGGTTGATTGCCCCAACAGTTGCACTATTGCCATCCTTGAGTATGGTTGCCTGCTCCAGCACTAGGTCAGGATTGCTTTCGATGGCTTGGAGTAACGTCTGGTTAATGTCACGTCGATAGATACACACTCGCCTGAATGAGTTGTGGCGGATAAATTCACTACAGCTGCGATACGCTTTGTCGATATAACTCTTACGTCGGCAGCGTCGCGCTTGGGGCAATTGCAGCTGGAGAATCATTTTTTGCTGATTCGCGAAGGTGTCGTTGTCCTCACCATGGTCATTGTGTTGACTGAGGTAGTGCGCTAAAACCGCAGGGAGCAGATGGTCATATTGTGGTGGCAGTTGGGCAAAAAATAGTGCCAAATTAGCCTGTTTTTTCCCCCAGACCAACGGTCCGGTGCCATTTGCTGTGCGCACTCCGTCGCCATCTATGGTGTAAATCTTTTCATCTCTGATGAGGAAATTATCCAGATGAATATCCTGCTGCCAAATGCCACAATAATGCTGATCAGCAATGGTGGTAACCAAGGCTTTTAGCAGCGTTAAACGCTGCTTATCATCACTACACTTTTGCCACTGTTCCAGAGCTGTAGCAGCCATGGGCACAAACTTAAAAATTAAGATTGGCGTTGAGTCATTTAGGGTGCCAGCAAAGAGCATTGTGGGGGTGCTAAGGTTGTTGTCTGCTAACAGCTTGGTACCATTTTTTTCGCGTAACCAGTGGCGTCGGGAACTTTTGGGATGGAGAAACAGTTTTACCAATACAGCGCGATTGTTCCACGTAGCGCGACATACCAGCCTTTTCCCCGGTAAATTGCGTAGCGGTTGCTCGCAGATTACAGTTGTTTCTTCAGTGTCGCTCAGTTGTAGATTGTGCGGCCAAGAGTTGATTGTAGATAGCATGATTTAGTGGGTACGTTTCTTGTCTATTCTGGTGGTGATTTTATTCCATAGCTGCTTCGCATTGTTGTCCAGGCGGGGAATGCCTAGATAATAACGTAAAAAAAGTATCCGTTCTTGTTTGCTTACCTGTGCGGTGCGGCGTGCAAGTGCTGTTAAATCACGAATTATTCTACCCTCTCCCCATGGGCGGCAGCGGGTCTTCTCTAGGTCAATTAAACAGGCCTTTTGTTGCAGATCATTGGGGATAAAAATATGTTTGGGAAATAAACAGCGGTGCTCCAGTTTTTTTTCATGCAGTTGTGCTACTAATTGTGCCACTAACTTGGTAATGGTTACTCGGCTGCTGCGGGGTAGGTGATCATTGTTAAGAATATCGAACAACGAACGATAATTTTCCAAATACTCGGTGACCAGAATCGCCTGTAGTTCTCCGTGTTGCTGCCGGGTGGCGCAGTAAACGGCACGCATAGCAGGCACACCCAGTTGCTGATAACGGCGGATGAAAGCGTACTCTTTTTCGAAGGTGCTAATTCCTCTAATGGGGTGACGCAACGTGTGGCTACGGTAATTGCTCTGACGTTTTATCACCACCAGGCGCGGAACCCCTTCGGGCGTAATCAGCGTATGGATGCACACTTTGCTCCAGCCATTTTTGCCTCGCCCAATATTACCTTCATCAACGGCAGTCAGCTCCAGCTGCCAAAATTGCTCAAAGGTGTTTAATTGATTACTTGCGAGTAATTCATGCCAGTCCGGATTGAGGTAGAGTGTTTTTGATGTCATGAATAACCTGTGTTTGCATTGTAAAGTTATGCTGCTTTGTATTATAAATGACGCCACAGCTATTTTTGATGTGTGTTGGCAAACTAACATAAATTTTGCCGTAACTGCGGGCAAATTTAGATAAGTTCTCCAGTATCTTGCCCGTGCACTTAAATAAAGGTAAATAAAGTTTTTTTGATCTTCTTCCGATTACTCTAATTTTTAGGCGATGATTTAATCATGACCATTGATCAAATACAGGATTTTTTGCAACGCTTACCACAAATTAAAGCGCTGGTTATTGGCGACCTGATGCTGGATGAATATTTATGGGGCAAGACCGGCAGGATCTCCCCCGAAGCTCCGGTTGCGATTGTCGATATCGCTCGCGAAGATTTACGCCTAGGTGGCGCGGGTAATGTCGTCAATAATTTATCTGCCCTGGGTTGTCAAGTGGCGGTATGCTCGGTTGTCGGCAATGATAGCGATGGTCATGATTTGCAACGACAATTGGAAAACATCAGTGTTGATGCCGCCGGAGTAATTTTTGACAGCGAGCGCAAGACTAGCCGCAAAACGCGCATACTAGCCAGCAATCAACAGATGCTGCGTATTGATCGCGAGAGCAGAGTTCCCCTGTCTACAGCTATACAAGCTCAACTGCTGGCTAAGATTGAAAAACATTTGCAGGCCAATGCGACTGAGGCAGTAAATGTTGTTTTTGTCTCAGACTACGGTAAAGGGGTGTTGACCGATACTGTGTTGCGCCAGGTTATTGCCCTAGGTCGTGCCCAGGGTATCCCGGTGGTGGTCGATCCCAAAGGCAACGACTATGCGCGTTATTCTGGGGCTACTCTGCTGACTCCAAATCGTGCTGAAGCTTCCGAAGCATCAGGTATTCAGATTGTTGATGCTGCTAGCTTGAGTGCTGCTGGAACGAAAATTTTACGTGATGCTCAGCTGGATGCGTTAGTGTTGACCCGCAGCGAAGAGGGGATGAGTTTGTTCCATCGCGATGGGCGCCAGATTGATTTAGCTACCACCGCGCGCGAAGTTTTTGATGTTTCCGGTGCTGGCGATACGGTACTATCTCTCATCGGTGTTGGTTTAGCGGCTGCGCTCTCTTTGCAACAAGCGGCTACAGTGGCCAACATCGCTGCCGGTATCGTGGTGGCAAAAGTTGGTACCTCAACGGTCAGCTGCCGGGAGATTTTACACACTGTTGCCACCACTGGTCTACCCGAAGAGCACAAAATTCAGCAACTTGCCCCCTTAGGCGATATTATTGCCCATGCGCATCAGCATGGTAAAAAAATAGTGTTTACCAATGGCTGTTTCGATCTGCTGCATGTGGGTCACGTAAGTTATCTGCAACGTGCGCGTCAGTTGGGAGATCTTTTGGTTCTCGGGCTCAACAGTGACGCCTCAGTCCAGCGCCTGAAAGGACCAACGCGCCCATTAGTGCAGCAGGATGATCGAGCTCAGGTGATGGCAGCCCTGGCCTGTGTAGACTACGTGGTGATTTTCGCTGAAGAGACGCCATTGCGGCTCATTGAAACATTGCGCCCCGATGTCCTAGTCAAAGGCGGCGATTACACTCTGGATACCGTGGTCGGTCGTGAACAGGTTGAAAGTTGGGGCGGGCGTGTGGAGCTGATTAAGTTTGTTCAAGGTAAATCGACGACAGGTTTGGTAGATAAAATAGCTGGTTTTAATTAAGCTGTGGTTTGATTATGAAATTTACATTTGTTCGCCATTATGGTTGATTGCCACATATTCTTGTTACATAAAAATTGGTTGAAGGTTTTGTTGTAGTTTGTCAGAGAGAAAAAACGGAGATTTGTAGTGGAAAATAAGCAATTAATAGATAATGGTGATGAGATTTCTATTTCTGATCTAATGGGGTTTTTCTGGCGTTACCGTGTGGTGTTTCTTGTCTCAATATTTGTTTCGTTGATGCTGGTTATGGGGGCGTTGATTTGTGTTGGAATGCTTACTCCGCAAAAGAAGCTTGCGTCTCTACCGTTTCGGGTGCTGTTTGAGGGGGCAAGTGAGGGCAGTTATCCAAACGGTCTGAAGTATAATCCTAGTGATATTATTGATGGAAATGTTCTGCAACAAGTATATGAAAAAAATAAATTGGTTGAATATTTGCCATTTGATGAATTTAAGGGAAGTTTGTTTATTTCAGAAACAAACAACGCTTTGGTTCTGCTCGATAAAGAATATCAAAAATCTTTATCCGATAAGACACTCTCAATGATTGATAGGCAAACTCTTGAGGCTGAGTATAAGAACAAACGGCAGTCTGTAAGAAACCAAAGCTATGCCCTGAGATTTTTGTGCCAAACTACAATATTTAGTATTCCAAGTCCTTTAATGGAGAAAGTGCTAAAAAATATTCTGGCCACTTGGGCGCAGGTTGTCGATAGTAAAAAAGGGGCATTCAAGTATCGTATGGCTTTGTATACGAAGAATATTCTTTCAAATGATTCCTTGGTGAAAGAGGATTACATTGTCAGTATTGATATGCTTAATAGCAAGATTAAACATATTCTACACAATATTGATCAGTTGGGACTTTTTCCCGGGGCTAAGGTTGCTCGTGTTGGTGATGTTA
The DNA here is from genome assembly GCA_964536375.1 of uncultured Desulfuromonas sp. GTDB lineage: Bacteria > Desulfobacterota > Desulfuromonadia > Desulfuromonadales > Desulfuromonadaceae > Desulfuromonas. The sequence goes on from CAZHXF010000009.1 coordinate 70,532, forward strand.
GAATAGGTTTAATAGAGATTAAATCTAATTTGCAGGATACCCGTAAATATAAACTCGATCCATTGGTTGGTTTGATACGTAAAACTGGATTGTCGAAAAAACCAGAATTAGCATTGTTGTATTTAGAGAATCAACTCTTCCAATTAAAATTAAACAAGGAACAGTCACTAAACAACATAGATGTTATGCAAAACACACTTAATTATTATCTGGAAAAAAATAAAAAAGAAAGTGTTGCATCCTCCGATTCGTTAACACATAGCAAGTCTGGTAATAGCGGTCAATTAAGTACCAATTATATCCCCCAATTTGGCGACTCATTTCTGGATAGAATCGTCGAAATGTCAACACAAGGGAATGATGTTAAATATAGGCAGGATATAACCAGCCGTATAATGGACGAAGGTATTAAAGTATCTGAAATGAATAAAACGAGCCTGTATTATCAATCCCTTGTTACGGCAATGCAAAACAAACAGTCTGGTGATAGCAAGAACATTAGTGAAATTGTTGTCTTTATCAAAGAACGTTTTTTGGAAATCCAAAGAGATATTCTTTTAGCTTTTGAACAAGTTGAAGCGGTTTATAATTCAATTTCTAATAATAATTTGCGCCCACAGGCAGAGCTCTACATCATTAGCGATCCATTTTTGATTACTGATGAAGGCAGTTTTTTTAATAAGAATACGTCCTTGATGGGTGTTTTGTTTGTGATGCTGTCCCTGAGTTTAACAGTAATGGGCTGTTTTATAAATGACCATTATAAGAGACGTAAGGAATGAGTTTCCGGATTCAGGATTGTTATTACATAATCTGGCCACGCGCTATGTTTAAAAAACAGTAATGGAATTATAGGGGATTGTATATGCAAAATGATGAAATTGAATTGATTGATCTTATTCGCGTATTATTCAAACGCAAGAAAATGATCATAGTTACCACCCTGTTGATAACTGCACTAGCTGTAACGCTGTGCTTTGTCCTGCCGCAAAAGTACAGTGTTTCTTTTTTGCTAGAGCTTGGCCAGGATGAACAGGGCAAGTCAATTGTTTCACCAGCAGCGGTTAAGGTAGCCATTGATAACGATGCATATGTCGATGCTCTGCGCAGCAATTTATCTCTCAACGCTCAGACCGGGCTAAAATTCAAGATACAGACGCCAAAAAAAACTGAGCTACTGTATGTAGAATATAAAACTGCGCAACCGGAGATAGGACTAAAGGTGTTGCAGCAGTTGCGGGAATTAATTGAAGTTGATGTGAACAAGAAGCTGGCGCAGAAAAAAACCAGGCTGAAAAATGAGATATCGTTGGCAAGTATTCAGGAAAGATCTTGGAGGAAAAAAGTTAAGTTGCTGGATGGTCAAATAGAACAGCAGCATAAATCAATTAAGAACTTAACGGAAACTAGACAGGATCTAGTCAAGAATTCTTCTTCTGATTCAGTGGCACTGTTGCTGTATTCGAATGAGATAAAAAACAGTTTTGAGTATTTGAATCAAATTAATGAAGAATTGACGGAAGACCAAACTGAGATTTTGTCTGCCCATATCAAGGTGCAAATGTTGCAAGCATCTTACGATAACTTGCAAGGTCTATATGCATATAAAAACCCGACAGTTTCTGATGGGACAATAAGCCCTAAAAAACCGTTGATTGTAGCTCTCGGGTTTATGTTAGGTCTTATGGGGTCGGTTATGCTGGCATTTCTGCGCGAATATCTGCAACAGCATAAACTTGATATAGATCAATAGTGTTGACAGTATTGTTTAGCTCCAGGATTAAACGGATAAAGCAAAAGTACAAAGCCAAAAGCAAGGACTTTGACTTGGGTTAAAATCAGATCTTATCCAGAGAAATCCCGAGGCTAAAGAAAAAGGTTGTTGCTTGCAGGTCAAGGTCTGTTTTTAGCCTCAGGATAAGTGCCTTGATAGGGCTAAGCAAAAGCAAGGACTTTGACCTGGGTTAAAATCAGATCTTATCCAGAGCAATCCCGAGGTTAAAGAAAAGGTTATTGCTTGCAGGTCAAGAACTGTTGTTGAACTTATCAGATTTGATCAGATTGTATCCGCGGCACAAAAAGGTTTTCTAGTATATGGACATCAAATGCAAAAAATAACCAAAGCCATTATCCCTGTCGCCGGTCTCGGCACCCGTATGTTGCCAGCCACCAAGGCCATCCCCAAAGAGA
>CAZHXF010000010.1:0-65379 GCA_964536375.1 uncultured Desulfuromonas sp.
CATGTTTACGCTGTGACATATATGTGACGTTTTTGTGATGCTTTACATTCAGCTATGCAGTGCGCGCTTCTGGTAAGCAAAACAACTCTCTCTGTTGACGGTAAGATGTCCTTCTATTCCTCAAACTATCAAAAACTTATTCAACAGTATGATGCTCTTGATCCAAAAGAGGTACATGCTGGATGGTTAAGTCTGTTGCCACAGAATCAAACAATCGCTGCTCTTGATATCGGTGCAGGATCTGGGCGTGATGCCAGATGGCTCGCTGCCCAAGGATATGAAGTTATCGCAATTGAACCTGCTGCAAAATTACGGGAGGCAGCTCAACGCCACCCAGATAACAAGGGTATTTTGTGGATAGACGACAAGCTACCAGATCTTCCGCGCACAACAACGCTGGGCATAAAATACGACCTAATTCTTGTCAGTGCCGTGTGGATGCACATCCATGCCTGTGCAAGAGAAAGAGCTTTTCGTAAGCTGGTCAATCTACTCAACAATCGAGGTAAACTTGTCATCACACTGCGTCATGGAGATTTTTCTGATGAGCGCATAGCCTACCCTGTCAGCGTCATTGAACTGAAACAATTAGCCACTCAAAACGTTCTACAACTTATCATGGAGAATCAATCACCAGACCGGATGGGACGAAAGGATGTTTCATGGGCAACCATTGTTTTTCAGCGGCAAGACAACGGCACCAGTGCCGTGCTCTAGCGCTAGAATTCCCACACACTTCACGGGTGGTTCGCCACATCTTCCACTTCTCTCAAAAACGCCCGTTGCAGGCGGATAAGTTGCCGTGGGTTATCCACGGGGGTCATGTGGGCGCTTCCCTGTATGATATGATACTGAGGATTCTTGGCAAAAACAGACTGCCATTTAGTATAGGCAGGCGTACACAGATCATCGTTTCCGCAGGTCATAAGAACAGGAAAATTCAACCTGGATAGTTTCGAGGTTACGTCGACCGTTTTTAGATTTCCCGGCACATTCAACTCCGAACTGCTTGCCAGCATGGTGTCGTGGATTGCACCATTTCGTGCGGCAATCAATTTCTGCAGCGCATCCGGTAAAGGCCAGCTGTGTGTAACATGCTTCTTCATGAACTCCATGCACGCTTCGTCGTAGTCGCTCTTTGATCCCACACCCTTCAACTCATAATCGTCAATCACTTGTCCGGCTTTTCCATTCAAGCAGCTCAATCCATCCTTTAGTGCTGGGGCAACATGCTTGATGTAATAGGGTAAACTCAGTACCGGACTATGGAGAGAAATAGACAATATTCCGTCGGAGTGTTTAGCGGCAAATCCGACAGCTAGAGTCGTCCCCCATGAATGACCAATCAGATGGTATTTATTCAACCCCAGACCATCGCGTACCGCTAGTACCTCATCAAAATAACGTTCAACAGTCCACAAGCGCGGATCATCCGGTCGGTCTGATTTCCCACAGCCCAGTTGATCGTAGAAAATTACCGGGCGTTCGGCAGCCAAGGCTTGAAACGCTACGAGATTATGATGATTGCCACCAGGGCCGCCGTGCAGAACCAGCACAGGTGGTGCGCTGCCAGAGCCAATTTTGCCGTACCATAATTTGTAGGTATGACCTTCATAAATATAGTCGACAAACCCTTCGCTAGCATAATCAGGTTCGCTTAATATTTTTTCTACGGGTGTTCGTTCGTCATGCATGTATTTTTCCTCTAGCAGCATACAGCCCATCGTCATTGCTGAAATCAACGTACAGAATACGGTCAAATATAACAAATGTCGTCCTGAGTTTGTTGCTAATCAGCATTAAAAAACCCACGCTATGCTTAGCGTGGGCTTCGGATCATAACTATTGCAATCATATCGAGCAAAACAGGCGTTTAGTCCCCCAATGGAGTTTTAAGATAGCGATAGTAACTATCATACTGATAGATAGCCGCCAACGGGTTGTGGGCGAGCAGGCGGTCTTTACTGGCCAGCACAGTATTATACGCCGTGGCGTATTTCAAAAACAGAGCATCGTGCCCAACGCACAGACCGAATATTACATTCAGATCCGATTGGTGATAATTAGCTGTCAATGCCTGCAAAATCGGATTGCACATCGCTTCAAAAGCACTAGTATCAATCTGTTGCTCCCGCAGCAAGCCGATCTCCTCCTTGGAGATAGCTCCAGCTTTGCACATCACCGAAATAGTTTCGAAACCGTTGTCAGTAAAAATTTTGTGGATAATTTCTGCTTCCTTACGCAGTCCAAGGCAAAACACTAAGCAAATACGCTTGAATTTCATCTTGTGGGCAAACTCGATGGTCTCCTGAATGCGTGGCTTAACCGGGTGAACATGCGCATAGCCCAGTTCTCTACCGCCGTAAGCTTCAGCCTCCTGAATAGACGACTGACGCACCATCTCCATCACTGCTGGATCTTTAAGTATTTCCAGCGTTTCCTTAATAATCTCTGGTGCTCTGGTCGATGGACAATTGCTCGGAGCTTTGCCCTTCTCCTGCCTACAGATGCGCTCGGCTACAGCTACGGGGCACACCGCACATGTGGGTAATGGGATGGCTGTAGAATTTTTTACCATGTTGGAAACTTCCTTTCACGAAAAACAATTTCAAGTCAAGGGCGGGCTCTGCCCGCCAATTCGTAGAGATGTTGCATACAACGTCTCTACCTTTTTATCCGATTATTTATTCAACCAGCAGGGCTTGCGGCGTTCCAAAAATGCAGCAACCCCCTCTTCAGCTTCCTCACCAGCACAGATAGTGGCGAACAGATCATCCATCATATTCAGTTTCTGATCGTAACTATCATCAAACAATCGGTTCAAACCTTCCTTACCAATACGTAAAGCTATTGGACTTTTCTTCACCAGTTTTTCCGCCATTTGCAGTGCCGCAGCTTCCTGCTCACCATCAGGGACGACTTTATTTATCAGACCAAGGTTTTCTGCCTCAGCCGCACTGATCATCTCGCCAGTAAGTACCATCTCGATCAACTTCTTGCGCCCGATAACTTTGGACATAGGCGCTGCAGGACCCAGACAGATCAAACCAACATTTATTGCCGTAGTCCCAAAGGTTGTTGATTCAGCAGCAATTGTCAGGTCGGAGGCAAAAGCCAAACCGGCACCATTGGCTAAAGTATAACCTTGCACCGCCGCGATAGTAATTTTTTTCATTTTAGCCATAGTGTGATAAAAGGCATCAATAGCGTAGAGAAAATCGCGGTATTCGCTATGACTCTTGTTATTAAACTGATCGAGGGAGATCCCGGTGCAGAAGTTTTTGCCATTGGCGTTGATAATTACCACCATCACCTCGGCATCGTTTTCCATTGCCCACAGTGCATCATCAAGTTGCTGAGCAAAGTCCGGAGTAAAAGTGTTCATTGCCTCAGGTCGGTTCAGAGTGATAAAACCGATACGATTTTCTTTGCGAGTTAAGATCAGCTGTGTAGACATTTCTTCCTCCTCAAATTTAATAATACTTTTCTACTGGTCGGTGGCGCAAGTATAACCAGCTAAAAGATAGCGCTGTGCTGTACGCGCGCAGTTTCAGCACCAACTTGCGTTATCCAACAATTCGGATACATCTATTAATCACAGACGATACTACATGTAACGCTGTTATGGAATCGACTTATATCTTTTCCGCTTGGACATTTATGACGGATAGGCACAGAACATTGATGGCGGGACACTTTGGCAAACATGAATTTGATTACGATCGAGAAACAGCAAGGTATTGGGAGCAAAAGCGTAACTGGCTAATTCGACCTGGTGTTTACCGCAGCCGTGGGTAAACCAGAGCACTTAGTCGTAGGTGTGGCGATGCATTACCATCAGTGCTGAGCCAACTTCACTGAGCACTTTTTCCAGTGGGCATTTGCACTTCTTATTTAATGGTGATCGTTAGTACCAAACTCACGCATTACATGGTTTACGTCCCAGCCGCTATCGATATGAATTTCTGGGTCACGCAATTCTGCCAACATCAACTGCTCCAGATCCTTTATACGTTGACGCGACAGACTGATAAATTCTTTTTCGTCATGGCGAGCATGACGCAGAAATTGCGTAGCATTTACATCGTGCTGACGAAACATTTTGCTGGCACGATGTGCCTGAAAAGAGCGGAAACCCAGGGCAATCAAAGCATCAGTGCCCAGTTTGAGTGAAGTATCAAAGGTTTCGCGATACACATGTTCGGCCCCCTCATCCAACAACTCAAATAATTCCGTACGCCCCTCTGAGCGAGTAAAAATGGTCAGATGGGGATAATGTTTTTTTACCATCCGCACCAGATGGGGAATGGTTTCCCGATCACTGATAGCAATGATCAATATTTTAGCCGTCTCAGCACCAGCAGCATGCAACAGTTCATGCCGGGAAGCGTCGCCGTAAAACACCTTGAGACCAAGTTTGCGCAGCACCTCAACCCGATCTGAATCGTTCTCCAAAACCGTAACCCCAACACCATTGGCGCGCAGAAAACGCCCGGCAACACTACCAAACCTGCCAAATCCGGCAATAATGACCGGATTTTCTTCATCAATGGTGTCAGCTACCAGTTCCCCTTTTTCATGCACCCCGAAGCGCGGCTGGATCAATTTTTCATTGATAATGAGTACCAGAGGAGTAAGAGCCATGGAAATAGCAACTGCCCCCACCAGTGGGTTAGCCACCTCACTGCTGACAACGTGGTTCTGCACCGCGAAAGAGAGCAAGACAAAGGCGAACTCTCCCCCTTGAGCCAGAGAGAAGGCAAAGAGCAGGTTCTGATCGTACTTAATTTTGAAGATGCTGCCGACAATTAATAGCACCGCCAGTTTGATGGCAATCAGGCTGGCGACAATGATTGCCATCCGCCCAGGTTGGTGGGCTATCAGGGAGAAATCGATAGACGCGCCCACTGAGATGAAAAACAACCCCAGCAACAGACCCTTAAAGGGGGCAATATCACTCTCAAGTTCATGGCGGTATTCACTATTAGCCAGCACCACACCGGCAACGAAAGTCCCCAACGCCGGGCTTAGCCCTACCTTAGTCATCAGCATTGAAATGGCGATTACCAGCAGTAACGCCGCTGCGGTAAACAACTCGCGCAAGCGCGTTCTGGCAACATAGCGGAAAAAGGGGCGCATCAGAAACGTGCCCACCACAATGATCGCCGCAATAACACCAGCCACCATCACAGCCTGTTCCCAGCCGGACAATCCGGCAACCCAGGTCGTAGAGGCATGCGTTGCTGGCGCATTGTTTACACTCGTCACACCAGCAACAGCTAAAACTGGCAGGATAGCAAGCATGGGGATAACTGCTATATCCTGAAACAACAGCACAGCAAAGGCATTCTGCCCAGCATCTGTTTTCATCAACCCTTTTTCGTTCAGGGTTTGCAGAACAATAGCCGTCGAAGACAGGGAGAGAGTCATGCCCACAGCGACAGCCATCAGCGCAGGAAGACCGAAATACATAGCGAGGGCGGTCAGCGCGCCAGTGGTCAATACCACCTGCAAGCCCCCCATGCCGAGGATGGGAACGCGCAAGCGCCACAACAACGCAGGACGCAATTCCAAGCCGATAAGAAAGAGCATCATCACCACGCCGAATTCGGCGAAGTGCATCACATCTTGCCTTTCATCACCAACAAGTTGCAGACCAAAAGGACCGATAGCAAGACCGGCAATAAGGTAACCGAGCACAGACCCTAGCCCGAAGCGTTTAGCCAGCGGCACCGTGACAACTGCGGCCGAAAGATACACCAGAGCGTTAAAAAAGAAACTGTCACCTTGCACTTAGCTATCCTTTACTGGGTGAATCGGGGAAGAGGGGTCGGAATTCAGTTTATGCCGATTGTGCGCGCTGGTGATGTCGAAGTGCCCATCACGTAACGCCAGCAGAAGCGTACGGTAGTCCTCACCATATTGTCTTATGGCTTGCTGAGTAATGTTGCGGGTTCCGTAAACCACATACGGTGGCAAGAATTCCATATTACACACCCGGGCAGCCTGACGGATGGGCGCGAGAAACTCCACCATGGTATTGCCATGATAGCCATCGTGTTGGAACAACTCCTCGCCACCTCCGGCAGTGACAACATTAAAAAATTTCTTCCCCTGCAGCGCATTGCCAGTTACACCGTAAGCCCACATATGCTGAAGCACTAAATCCATCCACTCGCGCAAAATTGCCGGGACGCTGAACCACAACAGTGGATGATGAAAAATTATAACATCATGCTCCAGCAGCAGGTTTTGTTCGTGCTTAACGTCGATGTAAAAGTCAGGATAAGCCTCATACAAATCGTGGACGGTTATTCCCTCTAAGCCATTTGCATATTGTATCAGCTGCTTATTAACCCGTGAATTTTGCAAAGCCGGGTGGGCAAAGAGAATTAGTATGTTATTTTTCGATGGGTTGCGCTCGGGGTTTATCTCTGGTTGCATCAATTTATATCCGTTACCAATTTAATACCTGCCTCAACTTGTGTGACAGTTCGGTTAAATCGAGAGGTTTCATGCAAAAAGCATTGATACCCAGCTTTTGTGCTTTTTTCTCATCCATTTTACTACTGTAACCAGTGCAAATTATTAAGGGTAGATCTGGGCGCAGTTTCCTCATTTCCGCCACTAACTCTTGACCGGACAACTCGGGCATTGTTTGATCGGTTATGACAACATCAAAATAATCTTGATTGGCACTAAACAGTTTTAGCGCTTCGTGACTATTAGACATTGCTGTGACTTGGTAGCCTAAAGCCGACAGCATCTGTTCTCCTAGAGTTGCCAGCAGCTCATTGTCATCCACAAACAGCACCTTCTCGGTTCCACGCAGCAGTTCCATCGGTTCGAAAGATTTCTCATCTGCTTGCGCTGGTGCCAACGCCGGAAAATAGAGCTCAAAGGTAGCCCCCTGCAGCGGGGCTGTATGCACCTTGATCATCCCACCGTGCTGCTCGACGATACCTTGTACGCTAGCCAGCCCCATACCTGTACCAGCATACAACTCTTTAGTGGTAAAGAACGGGTCGAAGATCTTGTCTATGATGCTCTTGTCTATGCCACAACCGTTATCCTGTACACTGAGTTTGGCATAACGCCCCGGCTGACAGGTGGAACGCTCAGGCATTGCACTTTGCGGCACATCAATGCTGTCCAAGCTGACATTCAATTCCCCCAATTCATTCATGGCAAAGACGGCGTTGTTGCACAGGTTTAACAGTGCTTCCTGAATTTGCGATGGATCAGCATTGATAATGAGTTTCTCACAGCCGGTGCATATTGTTTGCGTGATATGCACCGTGCTCGGGATAGTTGCGCTAAGCAGTTTTATGGTTTCATCGATAATCAGCGGCAACTGTAGTGGCGCTCTGTTATGCTTGCCTTTGCGGCTGTAGGTCAAGATCTGGCTGATTAAATCACGCGCGCGCAAGGTCGCAGTTTTAGCATCACTGAGCATGCTTTTTATCTTTTCATCCTGCTCTTTTAGCTGAGCCAGTTCGATATTACCGAGAATGATAGAGAGGTTGTTATTAAAGTTGTGGGCAATACCTCCAGCCATTATCCCAATAGCTTCCATTTTGAATTTTTGCCTTAACTGAGCTTCCAACTCTGCTTTCTGCTCATCGCTACGCTTGCGCGCGGTAATATCCTGAACGGTCCCCACAGAGCGATCTGGCTTGCCATCTTCAGCATATATTGTCTCTGCGCGTTCATTGATGAATTTTATAGAATTATCTGCGAGTTGCAGTCGGTATTCTATCTCATACGCCTGTTTACTATCTAAAGCTTGTGCATAGCTAGCAACAACGAACGCTCTATCCACGGGGTGAATTTTATCCATATATGTTTCCCGCGATGGAATATAGCGCTGCTGATCAAGATCAAATATTGTGTAAACTTCGTCAGACCACTGCAAAGTATGTGCTTGCAAGTCTAAATCCCAACTGCCAATTTGAGCGATGCGCTGAGCATTATTTAGTTTTTTCGTACTTTCGCGTAGGGCCACCTCAGTTTTGCTGTGCAGGATAATCTCATCCTGCAACTTGGCCGTGCGTTCTTCCACCATGGCTTCAAGTCGTTGGTGATATTGCTGTAGCTCTTTTTCATCCCATTTACGTTTTTGGGCAAACTCAATGGCCGTTGGCAGAATTTTAAGGTAACGCTCTTCTGAATCTTTAATTATATAGTCGCAGGCCCCTAATTTCATCGCCTCAACCGCTATTTCCTCATCACCCATCCCTGTGGTTATAATAACCGGCAAGTCGGCAAGTAGGTCAAACAGGTCAAAGCAAGTGCCGTCGCCGAGGCTATAGTCAGCGATAATGATATCAAAGCTGCGTGAGTGGATGAGATCCCGCGCTTCAGCAACAGATTGAGCCAGAGTGTAGTCGTAGGGCAGTTCCCCTTGATCGACAAAGCGTTCGAAGGCCATGCGATCTACCCGATCATCTTCTACAAATAGAATTTTGACTGCATTTTTTTTCATTTTATCTCTCTGGCTCGCAACTTTAATTACTAGCTCATACTAACAGGGTCAGTGATGTTGTGCTTTAGTCAGGCAACTCACTTAATGTCCAATATAGGTCTATTGCTTTAACCACTTCGACAAACTTCAAATAATCGACCGGTTTTATCATGTAGCCAGCAACGCCCAAATTAAAACTATTAATTCTGTCCTGTTCTTCTTGGGAGGTAGTCATGATAATTACAGGAATTTTTTTCAGTCCATCATCCTGTTTAATTATGTGTAAAAATTCGAGGCCATTCATTTTAGGCATATTGATATCCAGCAGAATAATGCCCGGTTTTTCATTGGCGAGATCGGATAAAAATTCCAAGGCCTCTTCGCCGTTGGTAGTTATGTCCAAACGGTTGCAGACCTTAATATCTTTTAGCGCCCGCTTAACCGTCATCGCATCCACCACATCATCTTCCACCAGAAGAATTGGTTTAGTGCTTCTCATCTGTTACTCCTATTTTTGGTAAAGTAAAAAAGAAAGTGGTTCCACAACCGATTTCCGATTCTAACCAAATCGAACCGCCATAACGGTTGATGATTTTTTTGACTAAACTTAGACCGATTCCTGTGCTTTCGTAATCGTCACGCGCAGACAATGTCTGAAATATTTTGAATATTTTATCAAAGTATTCCAGCTTAATCCCAGGACCATTGTCGCGAATAGTGAAAGTCCAGAATTTATCGTCCTCGCTGCAACCAACCTGTACTAACCCAGGGCTCTTATCGATAAATTTTACCGCATTGCCAATCAGGTTTTGAAACACCTGCCTAATACGCGTGGCATCGCTCACTAACTTCGGCAGGTTGTTGTCAATGCTGACATGGACATCGTCATTGGGAGCGATATCATCAATAACTTCATTCACCACCAGGTTGAGGTCAAGTAGCTCCTCTTGCTCCCTGACCCGACCTATGCGGGAGTAGTGCAGGATACCATCAATTAGAGTATCCATCCGTTTTACCCGTTGCAGAATAAGATCCATCTGCATTTTGCCCTCAGCGTCAAAGGCAGAGGTGTAATCTGTGGCAATCCAATGGGTAAGCTGGCTGATGGCGCGCAGCGGCGCCTTGAGGTCGTGGGAGACAATATAGGCGAATTCGGTTAATTCATCGTTAACCTCGGTGTATTCTTTGTTTGCTTTCAGCAGTGCCTTGGTCCGCTCTGCTACCTGCTCTTCAAGGTGGTCACGATACTTGCGTAGTTCACGCTCATCTCTATTGCGCTGGGTAATATCTAAGGCGGTGAAGGTTACCCCCTGCGACAAATCTTGCAGATCCAGCGGTGTTGAACTCGACAAAACATCAATCAAAGAGCCATTTTTTTTCCGAAAAACTGTTTCGACAGTACCGGTACCTTTTTCATTGATCTGTGCGTATTTCTCTTTACCAACCCGCTCAAATTCCTCATCACTGGCATAAAGTATTCTTGAGTTTTTGCCAACCAGTTCTTCTTCGGCATAACCGAGCATCTCAATCAGGCGTTTATTGACAACTTTTAGGTTGCGATCAATCACTGCTCCGATTCCGACTGGAGCTACATTAAAAATACTATCTAACTGATTTAAACTAGTCTTCAACCGTGATTCCAACTGTTTACGCTCGGTAATATCTTCACCAGAGAAGAGAACACCGGTAAGACCGTTTTCATCAGCCAGCAAAGTGTTATGGAAGGCGATGATACGTTCTTCTCCTGTACTGTTGAGAATTGCATTCTCGTAAAACTCTAAGGGCTTGAGAGCGCCAGTCATCTGGCACCTAAAAACCTCTGTAATCTCTTTCTGAACAGCGCTAGGAATACACAGTTCAAACCAGTTTCTCCCAAGCAAGGCACCTTCGGGATAACCGAGAATCTGATAGCCTTTTTTATTCATCATGGTGATATTGCCATCGACGTTTAAAGTACCGAACATTACTCCGGCAATATCCAGATAGGTTTGCGCTGTTTGCTTTTCCCGGGTGATTATTTCCAAGACTTGCCTGCGCTCAGTCACGTCACGAACAACTGCCATTGCTTGCCGATGCCCCTTGATTTCGAAGGCAGAGAGTGAAAGTTCAACAATGATCTTTTGACCATTTTTGTGCATTGCCTCTAATTCAACCGTTGTACCAACCGCTTCTCCTTGCCCGCTATTAAGAACTTCGGGAAAAGCCTTTGGATGTTTTTCCTGTGACGTTGGGGGCGCGAGTAATTTATGCATATTTTTGCCCATGATCTCATCAGGCGGATAACCAAAGATGTCAGTTGCGCCCTGATTCCAGAAAACCACCTTGCCTTGGTGATCAATCTGAATAATTCCATCTTTGGCGGAACTGGTCAGTTTCTCAAAAACTTCATTGCTTAAGTTTAAAGCTTCTTCTGCCTGTTTAATCTCTGTTAGGTCAAAACCGGCAGCCCAATTCTGTTTTCCGACCGCACTGAAACCCCAAGATACATATTTTTTCGATCCGTCTTTGCAGGTCACAACAGTAATCATCTGTTCGGTTGTCGAATGTGTAGCAATTGCCTGTTCCACCCCATATTGCCATTGTTTTTCGACGCCTTTACGATATTTTTCATCCGGGTAAGCTAGCAGCCACCACGCTTCTAAGCTCGGCACCTCATCCATGGTGTAACCAAACAGGCTAGTAAAGGTAGGATTGACATATTCAGCTTTCTGTTCCAGCTCTGAAGAAAGATAAATAGCCAGTGGCGAGGTATCTGCTAAAAGTTTAAACTTCTCTTCACTCTCCCCGGCATGCTTAGCCTCAAGCTTAATTGACTTATTGGCTTCTTCAAGTTCTTTTCTGGCCAGTCCCATCTCACCAAACAATTGAGCCAGATGGGAAAAGAATGCCATTGTTGCCTGGATCGTGTCTGAGGAGAAGATTGGCACCCTGTCCAGCGCTGCCATATATGCATCTTTATCAAAGCCAAACTCTTCGGCTTGGTGAATAAAGAATTCTTTGTTCGGGGGTTCGAAGAAAAATTGACCAGTAAAAAAATTAGCTACATGTACATCGCGCACCTTGATGGGGGCGGCAATATCGACTAAACCATTTTTACACTTATAGACATTTACCTTGTTGCCCTGTTTAACTTGCCCAGCTAGGAGGGTGTCGCTTTCCCTGCACCGTTTTGCCGTTATCGGATTAACCCGATGAAATTGAGTACAGATATCCTGCCATCCGGTTGCCAGGAGGATGTTGCCATCCAAATCAAGGATGGCAGTGACCATACCTGTGATCGCAGTAAAAGTTTCGCACAATCCCCGCAGTTCATCGATATTCACAAGTTCGGTAAATTTCACAAGATCCTCCACAGCCTACAAATCCGTAGCCTTTGTTGAGATGGGCAAAGCAGCATCCCTGAGTTTTTGGCCCACCAAAAGCTTTCAGTCTTCAACAATGCACGGTCATCATCGCCTACAAGAATTATATGGACATCAGCCTTAGGACCAACTTCTAGCCTAATATTGAGCTTGTCACCAAAAAAGTTGCAGTTAATAGTTATCAATATAGCACAATCAAACTCAGCAGTAACAATACGTAGATTTGCATAAGTTATATTATACATGAAAACAGTAACTTGCACATTTTCCTTAACGATTATAGCTTTTTTAGTTGCGACATTTTTCATCAATCCCCGTTAAACGGACTTACGAATATAGCGTTCTTAGCCCGCTACCATTATCAGCAACTTAATGTCCGCACCATTGATTCATGTCTTTTAGAAAATCGCTTGATCAGATTCCGATTTTCGCAGCACTACACTCTCGTGGTTTGATCACATCCAGACCAATATTACTAGATAAGATCCTAATATAATGGAACCATATCCAACATTAGAAGGTTCCCCTAAGGCAAACATCTAAAAGACAAAAAGCTTGCCAAAGGAAAAAACAAACGCTATTCTATTTTCAACAGATTTTTTTGGTCTGTTTTATTTTGCTGAAGCTTACCGTGCCAACCGGGGTTGTCAGTACAATAAAACTATAGGCAAATATTAAATTTGGTATAACGAACTGTTGATGCTTATCCAGGAAAGCTACACACAGTGTCATGCCAGTTGGCGCAGAAATGGAGTGGATTATGAGCGAGAATTTAGACCAATGCGACTTCAGAGGACTAATCGAAAAAACCCGTAACTACCACTATTTTGTTGAGTCTGAAAAAGTAACAGAAGAAATTTTACGTGGGCTGATTGATCTTGCCCGTCTTGCTCCATCCACCAGCAACCTTAACATGCAGCCTTTGCGCTTTGTCCTCTCCTGCGACGAAGAGCGCAACAACAAGATTTTTGAAACCTTGTCATGGCAAGGTTACCTGCGCGGCTGGGGTGGACCCATCAAGGGGGTCAAACCAACTGGCTACATTATCATCCTCGGCGATAAAACGGTGTGTAGCAGTTACGTTGCCGATCAGGGAATTGCAGCGCAAGCCATCCTACTGGGTGCTACCTACCAGGGGCTTGGTGGCTGTATAGCCGCAAAAGTACAACGGCGTAAGCTACGCGAGGAATTTGATCTGCCTACCCGTTATGAAATTCTGCTGGTTGTTGCTATCGGCAAGCCGGGTGAGAAAATCATTTTGGAACCGCAGGAAACTGGCAGTGATGGTTATGGCTGGCACGATGAGTCTGGCAACTACCATCTGCCGAAACGCAGTCTGGACAGCGTAATTCTAAAATACTGATAAATACACAAACTTGCACAAGTCGTCATCCTCTTGAAAACTGGTCCCAGCTTTTTTTGATAAACCCAGAGAACCTCTGGATCCACGCATTCGCGAGGATGACGAATACGGGGAACAAAACCAGAGCGGAAGATTAGTTCTACTCAGGAAGAGTTTTGCAAGAAGCTAAAAAGGTAAATCAATAGTTAGAAAAACGGGGCTGATAGTTTTCACTATCAGCCCCGTTTTTGTCTCCGTTTTATTCTGGTTTTATCCGCCGCTGACATCTACAAACTAAAGAGCACTACATAACTGGCCAGAAGAATAGCAACCCACAATGCGATACTGCCTGTTGGCCACGAGCGTGACAACACACCGCGTGGACCATGGTGACGAAAGACAAACTTGAAGCCGCGGATCAAGGAAGACACCGACAAGCTGCGCCCGCGTAAACCCAGAGCAAATAGCTGCAACACAAAATCCTGCCACACAATCAACAATGGCTTGCGCAGCAACCAGTCAGTATCCAGTTGGCGCTGAGGCTGAAGCGTGAACAGCGGCAGGGTGACAAAAAACAGCAGTGCCGCTGGCACCAACAGTTGTAACTGCGCAACCACATGACTCAGGGTGTACGGATGGTAATTTCCGCCAAAAGGCAGCAGCCCGTACAGTTGCTGGGGGAACAACCCCAGTGCCACACACATTCCGGCACCAGCACCGAGGGCAAACTTGCTCAGCACAGCGGGATCACGACCCTGCTCCACCGCAGCGGATTGTTGCGGCTGCAAAAAAGTCAGCCACGGAAAACGCACCCCAGCATTAAATACTACCGCAGCGCTACAAACGGTCAATATAATCCATGGCCACAGCAGGTGCTGTTCGCTGGCAGCTTGCAAAATGAGCGATTTGGTAACAAAGCTTGACGTCAGGGGCACGCCCATACTGGCCAGAGCCCCAATGATTACACACGCTGTCGTCCACGGCATCCGCCGCGCCAGATTACCCAGATCAGCAGCTTGGTCTTTGCCAACACTGAGCAACACACTGCCCGCCCCCATTAAAAGCACAGTTTTATACATGATATGGGCAAAAGCGTGGGCAGTGGCACCATTGAGTGCCGTAGGCGTCCCTATACCCACCGCCGTAACCATAAAACCAACCTGATTAACCACACTGTAGGCTAAGATACGTCTGACATTGGTCTCACGCAGCGCATACACTGCGCCGTAGATCGCCATATATAAACCGACAGGAATCAACACTGCCGTACCGGCAAAATAGCTTATCAGCACATACACTGCGGTCTTGGTGGTAAAAGCGGCGAGAAACACCATGCCACTCGGGCTGGCGGCAGGATAGGCATCGGCGACCCAAAAAGAGAGCGGTGGCGCTCCAGCATTGACTAAAAAACCGACCAAAACCAACCAGCGCGCCAAACTATCACCGTGGATAACCCCCAGGCTGAGATCAGCACCGGCAGCGGCCATCCCAGCAATACCAGCCAGTAACACCACCCCGCCAAACAAATGCACCAACAGATAGCGCAAACCAGCGCGGCGAGTCGCCTCACCACCACCTACGTAGGACCAAATTACCAGTGTCGAAGCCAGTGCCATCAGTTCCCAGAACAGAAACAGAGTGACCAAATCACCGCACAGCGTCACACTGATAGCACTCCCGGCATAAACAAAAGCGCTCGCCAGCTCGACCCTGCTTGCCGACTGCAGGGCAAACATCCCCCCCAGCCACAGAGCAATGATAAATACGCTGGCAAACAAGCGCCCAATGCTGGTTACATGCAGCACCTGTAGATTAAAACCAGCTGCTGCGCATGACCAGTGGGCCTCGGCGGCATAATTCCACAGTTTTAGTAACGCGACGACAGGCATGCTCAGCACAATCAGCCGTTGTCCCCAACCGCGCGCGCAGGCTAAAACACCACCAGCTAAAATCAACATCAAGCCCGGCGTTAAACAATAATCCAGCACAGGATTACTTGTCATAATAATCCTCCATGCGGCTGATCACTGGCGCAAGACACAGAGCCAGCCCGATTAAAACAAGACTCCCCAGCAAACTGATGACCACATAGCGGGCGAAAGCGGGCAATAAACATTCCACAGTGTGATGATACACCACCAAGTCCAGTGCGACTAAAAGCAGCGTAGTTAGCGCAAAAACTGTTATTAAGCGCGCGCGAAGAGTACGTTTCTCTGAAGATTTTTTCATCGGACAACTCCAGGAAGTTGTGCTGCCAAGTGCAGAGGAATCTGCGGCCAGAAAAACAGAAGCAAGGTTAATAGTGCCGTAGCACTCAGCGCTACAACCATGGGCCAAGGTGCTTCACCGTGGTCATGATGTGAGGATTCCGCCTCTTTTTTAAAAAACGCCGCGTAGACAATGGGCAACAAGTAGCTGGTATTGAGCAAGGTGCTGCACATGAATACCGCGACAATTACCAGATTGTCGCTGCTCATAGCACCCTGAAAAATATTCCATTTTGATATGAATCCTGCCGCTGGCGGCAAGCCAATCATAGACAACGACGCAACGCCAAAGGCCAGCATAGTAAGCGGCATACGCCGCCCGATACCGTTAAGTTCACTTACCCGCGTCTTGTGCGCCGCGGTGTAGATAGCTCCGGCTGCAAAAAACAGGGTAATCTTGCCAAAAGCATGTGAAGCTATATGGAAGGTCGCACCGGTAATTGACTGCGGTGTAAGCATAGCCACCGCTAGAGTAATATAGGACAACTGGCTGATGGTTGAATATGCCAAGCGGCGCTTCAGATTGTCCTGGCGCAAGGCAATGATCGAAGCGGTAACAATGGTAAACCCGGCTATGTATATCAACACCATATTACTACCCGTGTTCAGCAACAGGTCGGCACCAAAAATATATAGCACAATTTTCACCAGACAGAACACCCCAGCCTTAACTACAGCTACCGCGTGCAGCAAGGCGCTTACCGGCGTCGGTGCCACCATCGCTTCCGGCAGCCAGCGATGAATCGGCATCAACGCCGCCTTACCGATACCATAGGCAAACATCAACAATAGTAAAGTTACCAGTGCGGGCGACAGATCCTTGGCAAGAATACCTCCCGCAGTGAAGGTTGTAGAACCAGTCAGATGCCATACCCAGATGATTGCCGGCAACAGCAAGCCCACCGAGGTGCTGATAAGAATACCCAGATAAACCCGCCCACCACTAATAGCATCGTGATCCTGTTTGTGCGCCACCAACGGGTAGGTTGATAACGTTAACAACTCGTAAAACAAGAACATGGTTATCAGGTTGCCTGCCAAAGCGATGCCCATGGTGCTAGCCAGCGCGATAGCAAAACAGATATACAGACGCGTTTGGTGGGACTCGTTATTACCGCGCATATACCCGATGGTATACAGCGAGGTAATTAACCACAGCAAACTGGCGATGCTAGCAAACAGCAGCCCCAGCGGCTCCAGAGCCAAAACAAACCGCAGCCCCGGCAGCGGCTCGGCAAAGGTAATAGGTGCCAGATGCAAGGCATCAGGTCGAACATGCAGCGTCGCAACTACGCAGAACAGCCCCAGTGCCGTTGTTAAGGTAACCCCTTCGCGCAAGTTGGGGAAACGTGAGCTGGCAGCAATAAACAAGGCCCCGCAGGCTGGGATCAGGATGCATAACTCGATCAGAACTATAGTAGACATCACATCCCCCCCAACAACAACGCTGCGGCGCGCTGGGCGAAATTGACCGGAATAGAGCTATCGATGCCAAAATAGATATTGGCGACAACCATCAGCCACATGGGTATCAGCAACGACAGCGGCGCTTCCCCCACCTCTTCCTCTTCCAGTTCCAACAGAGGATTAAAATAAGCGGTCTCAACCACCCGCCACACATAGACAACCGCCAGCAGCGAACCAATCAAGATCAGTACCACTACGTCCCACCAGCCGCGCTCTAGTGCCGCCTGTACCAGCATCCACTTACTGACGAAACCGGCAGTGCCGGGCACTCCCATCAGGCTTAACCCGCCGATTACAAAAGCTGCCATAGTAAATGGCATCCGCCGTCCCAAGCCACGGAAATCGGTCAGATATACCGAACCAACGCTGTAGCTCACTGCCCCCATGGTCATAAACAGCAACCCCTTCATCAACGCATGATTGAACATGTGCAGAATGCCCGCACTCAGCCCGCCGAGGTTAGACAGACTCAACCCCAGGGTCATGTAGCCTATTTGCGCCACACTTGAGTAAGCCAACATGCGCTTGATGTCGTATTGGAAGATAGCCACCACTGAGGCGATAATTATCGCTGCCAGCGATGAGATTAAAAATATTTTCCCTAGCGCTAGCTGAAAAATAGAACCACTACCGACTACGCTGTAGCAGAAACGCAGCAACATATATATCGCCACTTTGGTAGCGGTGGATGCCAAGAATATGGTAACCACCGAGGGCGCATAGGAGTAGGCATTAGGTAACCACAGGTGCAGCGGGAACAGAGCCAACTTCAGGCTCAGACCAACGATTATAAAGGCAAACGCGGTCAGCAGCGTGCGGTTACCACTGCCAATGATATGGTTGGCGTGCAACTGATAGGAAATATCCTGAATGTTCAAGCTGCCGGTCAGGCTATACAGCAAACCGATACCGATAAGGATAAAAGTGGCGCCGATGGTTCCCATCACCAAATATTGATAGGCCGCAGTCAGGGCGCGCCGGCGTGGCCCCATCCCAATCAGGGCATAAGATGATAACGACGACAACTCAAGGAAAACATACATATTGAAAGCATCGCCGGTTACCGTTATCCCCAACAGACCAGCCAGACACACCAGCAACAGACTGTAAAAATAGGGCTGCGTAGCAGAATCAATTTCCTGCGCCACACTCTTGAAAGCATAAGGGAGAACCAGAGCACTCATCCCTGAGACAATGAGCAACACAAAAGCGTTGAGGTAGTCAATGTAGTAGGTTATCCCCCACGGCGCTGGCCAGCCTCCGATATCATAACTCAGAGCCCCAACGCTCATCACCTGCTGCGCAATCAACAGGCTGACCGCAAAACTGCTCCAGGTCGCTACCAGCGCAATCAGCCAGGCGAGACGGCGACTGCCAAACACAATACACAGCGGTGCTGCCAGCAGTGGGATAATAACCTGTAAAATAGGTAGATGGTTCATAGTGAATCATCCTTGGCGCGAATTTCATCTTCCTCTATGGTGCCGTAGCGTTCATTGATGCGCACCGTCAAAGCTAGTCCGACAGCAGTGGTCGCCACACCGACAACAATAGCGGTCAGAATCAACACATGTGGCACCGGATTGGAAAACAGCTGCCCGGGATGAATATGTTCACAATAGATTGGTGCGGTTCCCCCGTTAACCTTGCCCATGGAAATATACAAAAGAAACACCGAAGTGGAAAAAACGTTCAAACCGATCAATTTTTTAATCAGATTACCGCGCGAGATAACCACGTAAAATCCGGACATCATCAGAAAAATGGCCACCCAGTAGTTGTAGTGTCCTACCCAACTCATGCTGACCCTCCTTTACGATTGCCCAAGGCATAAAACATGGTAACCATGATGGCAAACACCGTAATACCAACGCCGAGCTCGATAAGAAAGATACCTAAATGTTGTCCATGCAGCGGCTCATGAGCCAGCACATTGTAATCAAGAAAATTACCCCCGAGGAACATACACAGTACACCGACGCCACCGTACAGCATCAGTCCCAGCACCGCCAACAAGCGCAGCGCCGTAGGGGTAACAACCAGCATTGCCTTTTCAACATTGAAGATCATGGCATAGAGCATAATGGCGCTGGCAAAGATCACCCCGGCCTGAAAACCACCGCCCGGACCATAATCACCGTGAAATTGTACATACAGCGCAAACAGCATAATCAATGGGATAAACATCTTACCCACGATACGCAGCACCAGATGGTCGGTACTCGGCGCATTACTCGCATCCAGGACTTGAACGGCAACCGGGGTAGTATCGGGCAAAACTCCACCTAAGCGCACCTTAAACTCCTTGCGGCGGCTAAAACCCAGCAACCCAACCAGCGCAATTCCGGCAGTAAAGATAACCGTTGCCTCGCCCAGAGTATCGTAGCCCCGATAGCTAGCCAGCACTGAAGTAACAACATTGGGCGGGCCGACCTCCTGGGGAGAATCGACGATAAAACGTACTGCCATGTGACGATGAATAGCTGAATCGGGGTCGCCAAATGGGGGCAAATCCATGGTACCGTACACCAGTACCGCACCGGTAACGGCAACCACCAGTAAAGCGAGATAGGGCTGATGCGAGGGGCGGCGCTCACGGGTATGGGTTAGAGACAAAGCGCTGAGCAGCAAAATAGAAGAGATACCGGTGCCAACCGCGGCCTCGGTAAAAGCCACGTCTACCGCGTCCATGGTAATGAACAAGGAAGCTGACAACAGGCTGAAAATACCCAACAACATGATGGCGCAAAAAAGTTTGCGGATATAGACAATGACAATCACCGTCACACACAAAAACGACAGCAAGACGATATCGACAGCTGCTTCCATCAGCGTTTATCCTCCCGTCCCAAGAGTGGTCGAATCCCTTTTTTCAACGCTGTCTTAGCCAACGCGTGTGTAGCGGTAGTGCTGGTTACTATCAGAAACACCAAGACAAAGCACAGCTTGACGCTCACCAGAGTAAAACCAGCCTGGAGCATCAGCGCAAAGAGAATCGCAAAAGAACAGACAGAATCGGTCACCCCGGTGGCGTGCTGCCGGGTAAAAAAGTCGGGCAGGCGATACAGACCAACACCACCGCTAATGCCCAGAAAGCAGCCAACGGTTAACAACAGCGCCGTCAATATATCCAGAAGACAGAAATCCATCATGAAATTATCCCTCCCCCGTCGGTGCAGTACCTTCGCTGATCTGCCGCTCAAAGAAGCGCAGCACGGCCAGAGTACTTAAAAAATTGACCAGCGCATAAACCAGCGCAATATCCAAGAAATCAGGGCGTTCAGTCATAAAACCAACCACAGCTATGAGCAGAACGGTCTTAGTACCAAACATGTTTACCGCCAACAGACGATCAAAAGCTGTCGGTCCTAATATTGCCCGCACCAAGGTCAAGCCCATTACCACCAAAATAGCTAATGCAGATGCTACATACATAGACAGATTAAACCCCCAGCTGGGTAATGCGACGATCCATCTCGCCACTTAGCAGATCTTCAGCAGCACTCCAGGTTAAAGCGTGAACTTCCAGCTTATCACCGTCAACATTGACACACACCGTACCCGGGGTAACCGTAATAGAATTGGCATACATCATCACCCCAAAAGGTGTTTTCTGACTTGCCTTGACACAAATCAGGGTTGGACTGATATCCACACGCGGCGACCAGATACGTCGACATACTGCGACATTTGCTAGGACAATCTCTTTGGCCAACCATGTAAAATAAATAATGCTACGCATGGGTAACTGAACCAGCTGAGCCTCATCATCAACAACCCGCATACGGCGGGCAATTAAAACAGTCAGAATAACTGAGAATACTCCACAGGAGAGGATAAACGGGGTATTATAACCGGATAGAAGCAGCCAGAAGACGGTTAAAGTTGCGGTGAGGTAAAGTGTATATTTCATGGTCCCTCCGTCAAATATTTTGTAAATATAACACCGTACTAATCAAAACAATAATTTTTTCCTGCTGGTTACGTGTATTATTCTCATCATCTACTTATTACGCATCCAACTGTGGGGAGATGTTATGTAGCCGATCTGCGCCGTCCATTCAAGCCATGGTGGCAAAAACCTTGATTCGTCCTTGGGCGCAGGTGTAAAGTAGGGCGATTTTACCGGACAACATACTGAGTATTTCCTTATACGAGTTACACCAACACAGCACAAAGGCACTATGAGCTTGCGCTTACGCGCGCAACGGTAGAGCAAAGAAAGGATATCTTTTTAATGCCAACCATCTTGACTAAAATAAAATCTCTGCTGGAGATGGTTAAGTTTTCGCACACGATTTTTGCCTTTCCGTTTGCCCTGATCGGTCTGGTAGTTGCGGCCCATACGGCGCATCAGACGCCATCTATCCAGCAATTTTTGTGGATCTGCCTAGCTATGGTAGGGGCCCGTTCTGGCGCTATGGGGCTTAACCGCCTACTTGATGCCCGTATTGATGCGCTGAACCCGCGTACTGCCGAACGCCATATCCCGGCGGGAGTTGTTGCGCACTGGGAAGCCTGGCTGTTTGTGATAGTATCCTTTACAGTGCTGATATTCTCTGCCTACCAGCTAAATCCACTGTGTTTTTATCTGTCACCAGTAGCGGTGTTTTTCCTGGCGCTATATTCGTTCGCCAAACGCTTTACCCTGTATGCCCATCTGGTGCTGGGACTGTGTCTGGGAGCGGCACCGGTTGGTGCCTGGATCGCTATCCGTGGCGATGTCAGTGTCTCCATTGTGTTGATAGGCTTAGCGGTACTGCTATGGGTAGCGGGTTTCGACATCTTGTACGCCCTGCAAGATCTGGACTTCGATCGTGAGCATGACTTGCACTCGATTCCAGCTAAGCTGGGCGAGGAGGCCTCCTTCTATCTGGTGCGCCTATTCCACATCGGCATGATCATCTTGCTGTTGTTAGCTACATCGGGTAGCAATCTAGGCTGGATATATCTACTCGGGGTAGCTACGGTAGCGGCAATGCTGTTTTATGAGCACACTTTGGTAAAACCGGGGGATTTGAGTAAGATGGACGCTGCCTTCTTCACTATGAATGGCTACATCAGTGTCACCCTGTTTGCTTTTGTCCTTCTGGACGTAATTATCCTATGATCTGCGCAGCCCAGACACAACTAGAACACATTGTTGTAGCTATAACAGGTGCCTCGGGAACTGTTTATGGTACCACGCT
The DNA here is from genome assembly GCA_964536375.1 of uncultured Desulfuromonas sp. Classification (GTDB taxonomy): domain Bacteria; phylum Desulfobacterota; class Desulfuromonadia; order Desulfuromonadales; family Desulfuromonadaceae; genus Desulfuromonas. Next base: position 22,092 of record CAZHXF010000010.1, read on the forward strand.
GGTGCAGCAGTTACTGCACGCTGGTCAGCGCGTATCTTTGTTGATGTCCAGTGCCGCACGCCAGGTATCGTCACTGGAACAGCAGCTTGACTGGTCAGCCAACCACGAAATCTTCCAGCACCAAGCTCAGGAATTTTTCGCTGCCGGACCGGATCAACTACAGTGCTATAGCGAACAGCAATTTACCGCGCCCATCGCCAGCGGCTCCGCCGCGGCTGACGCCATGGTGATTGTCCCTAGCTCAATGGGTAGCGTTGCCCGTGTTGCCAACGGTCTGAGCAGCAACCTGATCGAACGGGTGGCCGATGTGATGCTAAAGGAACGCAGAAAACTGATAATCGTACCGCGTGAAACCCCGTTTAATAGTATTCACCTTCAAAATCTGCTGACACTGTCACAGAATGGAGCCATTATCCTGCCGGCAATGCCGGCATTTTACAGCCAGCCACAAACAGTGGAGGAGCTAATCAATTTTGTTGTCGGTAAAATCTTCGACAGCCTTGGTTTGCCCCACACACTGTTTACTCGCTGGGGAGAAAACCATGAATGATATCATTGCCCAGGTACGGGCAAAAATCGACACCGGCCAACGGATCAGCGACGCTGACGCCCTGCAACTGTTTGAATCAGATGATCTGTTCGGCATCGGTCAATTGGCCGCCGACATCAACCGCAGCAAAAATGGCGACAAAGTGTTATTCAATGTTAATCGCCATATAAATTACACCAATATCTGCGTCAATCAGTGCCGCTTTTGCGCCTTCAGTAAGGAGAGTGGTGAGCCAGGTGGTTACACCTACAATCTGAGCCAGATTCTAGAAAAGGCAGCTGAAGCCAATGCCGCAGGGGCTACCGAATTGCACATGGTAGGTGGCTTACACCCGGAATTACCCTTTGATTTTTACCTGCGCATGATGGCAACAATCAAAGCTAACAATCCACACATGAAGATCAAAGCTTTTACTGCGGTGGAGATCGACTATTTTTCCCAGATCTCCAAGCTGCCGGTGGAAGAGGTAATTTCCGAGCTCAAGCGCCTTGGTCTTGACTCCACACCGGGCGGCGGGGCTGAAATACTCTGCGCCGAGGTACGTAATCAGATCTGTCCAGAAAAAATATCTGGCGAACGCTGGCTAGAAGTGACAGAAAAAATCCACAATAGTGGATTAAAAAGCAATGCCACCATGCTTTTCGGTCATGTAGAAAACTACGCTGACCGTGTCGATCACATGGCTAAACTGCGCGCCCTGCAGGATAAAACCGCTGGCTTTCAGTCTTTTATTCCTCTGGCATTTCAACCCGATAACACCCGCATCCCCAACGCCAAGGGACCAGGTGGACTCGACAGTTTGAAAACGCTGGCGATTAGCCGTATTTATCTGGATAATTTTCAGCACATCAAAGCCTACTGGATCATGCTCGGCTTAAAAATTGCCCAGGTGGCACTATCCTTTGGTGTTAACGATCTCGATGGTACCGTAGTCGAGGAAAAAATCGGTCATGACGCTGGCGCTGATTCTCCCCAGAAACTGGAAAAACAGGAGATTATCCGTCAGATTCGCAATGCTGGGAAAATTCCTGTAGAACGCGACACCCTCTATCAGCAAGTACGGGTCTACGATGATATTGCAAACGATTAAGGACAAACTGGCCAGCGGGCAAACTCTATGCCGTGAAGACGCACTATTTTTGTTCAACAACACCGGGCTACTGGAACTGGGTCAGATGGCCGACGAGCAGCGTAAACGCCGTCATCCTGACGGACAAGTCAGCTTTGTTGTCGATCGCAATGTCAACTACAGCAATATCTGCTGCTGCAAATGTCGCTTTTGCGCCTTTTATTGCGATGAAAATGATGCCAATGCCTACCTGCTCAGTTATGATGAAATTTTTGCCAAGGTACAGGAACTGGTTGACCACGGTGGCACTCAGCTGCTGATGCAGGGTGGAGTACATCCCAGCTTGACCATTGACTGGTTTGAGGAATTATTCATCCAGCTCGGTCAGCGTTTTCCTTCGGTACAGATCCACTCACTGTCTCCGGCAGAGATTATCCAGATTGCTCAATTATCAGATTTAAGCGTCACCGAGTGTTTACAGCGCTTACAAGCCGCGGGATTAAAATCAATCCCCGGTGGTGGCGCTGAAGTGCTAGTGGACGAAGTACGCCAAGTTATCTCCCCCAATAAAATTGGCTGGCGGCGGTGGGCCGATGTGATGGAACAAGCGCATGCTCTTGGCATGAAAACCACTGCGACATTGATGTTTGGCTGTGGCGAAACACCGGCGCAACTCGTGGAACACCTGTTTCGCGTACGAGAAATTCAGCAACGAACAGGCGGTCTCAGCGCCTTTATCAGCTGGTCATTTCAACCCAACAACACCGAACTTGGCGGCGACTCCGCAACCGGTTATGATTACTTACGTGTTGTAGCTTTATCGCGCTTAGTGCTGGACAACATTGACAACATCCAGGCCAGCTGGGTCACACAGGGAGACAAAATGGCCCAAGTAGCTCTGCGCTTTGGGGCCAACGACCTCGGAGGGACAATGCTGGAAGAAAATGTTGTTGCTGCCACCGGGGTGGCTTTTCGCATGACACAACAGCAACTGATCGACCTGGCTCGTGATGCAGGATTTACTCCAGTGCGACGCACTACAGGCTACGAAATATTAGAAGTCTACTGAATCAACAACACTTCAGCGTGGAAGTTATAAAGATGATCCCATTACGTAAAAATATTGCCGAAATGGCCGGCTATGTCCCCGGTTTTCAGCCCGACAATCCCGAGCAATGGATTAAGCTAAACACCAACGAAAATCCTTATCCAACTTCGCCTCAGGTGGTTGCGGCAATACTACAGGAACTAGGGACAGATGGTGCCAGTTTACGCCAGTACCCTGACGCGGCAAGTAAAGCAGCACGTATAGCGGCGGCCGAGCTCTACGGCTTTGAACCAGAGTGGCTGATTATGGCCAACGGTTCTGACGAGCTGCTCAATAATCTTATTCGCGCCTGTGCTAATGAGGGTGATGAAGTGGCTTTTATTCAGCCCTCTTATTCATACTACGCCACCTTAATTGATATTCAGGGCGCCAAAATACGTACATTCAGCCTAACCGATGACTACAAAATTGCTGATTTCCCGCCGCGCTATACCGGCAAACTTTTTTTCCTTACTAATCCAAACGCCCCCTTGGGCATTACCTTTAGTTGTGCCGAAATCAGTGAAATAGCCAGTCGCTGCGATGGTCTGTTGGTTGTCGATGAAGCTTACGCTGACTTTGCCAGCGAAACGGCAATGCCACTGGTAAAAAAACATCCTAACCTAGTAGTGACTCGCACCTTTTCCAAGAGTTATGCTTTAGCTGGGATGCGTCTCGGTCTAGCAGTCGCCCATCCACAAGTGATTGCCGCCTTAGATAAAATTCGCGACCACTACCATCTCGACCGACTTGCCTTAGTTGCCGCTGAAGCGGCATTGCGTGACCAAACCTACCTACAGCAACGCGTTACAGAAATCTGTGCCACCCGCGACTGGTTCAGCACCAAATTGCGTGACTTAGGTTTTACGGTTATTCAATCACAGGCAAACTTTGTTTTTGCCAGCCCAGCTGATGGCGATGGTCAACACGTATACGACATGCTCAAGGAACATAAAATTTTGGTACGCTATTTCAATGACCCGCTCCTCAAACATGGCTTACGCATCTCCATCGGCACCCGCCAGCAGATGGAGCATACCCTCGAAGTGTTGAGCAATAACCTATGAATAAATTAGACATTATGGAATCAAAAACCAAAACGGCAATACCGATTTTGACTACCACGCACGAAGTTGAACAGTTGGCAGCAGCACTGCAACCGCTAAATGTTTTTGCTGTGGATATGGAAGCTGATTCCATGCACTCCTTTCAAGAGAAAGTATGCTTGCTGCAATTCACCTATCACCGCTCAGGCGCGGATAACAGTGAAGAGACTGTCCTTTTCGACCCACTGGCTGGTGCAGACGTGGCAGCATTACTGCCGGTGTTAGCCAATCCACAGATTCGTAAAATATTTCACGCTGCCGACTACGATGTACGTTGCCTTTTTCGCGACTTCAATATCAAAATTAACGGTCTATTTGATACTATGATTGCCAGCCAACTCCTTGGCGCAGAGCGCGTTGGTCTCGCTGACGTGCTCGACAAACATTTTGCCATCAGCTTGGACAAAAAATATCAACGAGCCGATTGGTCAAAAAGACCACTCCCACTACCAATGTGCGAATATGCCGCCGGAGATACGCGTTATTTACACCAGTTGGCACAAATTCTGGAAAACAAACTGATTGAAAAAGATCGATTGTGGTGGGCACAAGAGGAATTCATGCTCATGGAACAGGCGCGTTTTCAGGTAAAACAAGGACCAGCCTTTCTTCGCTTCAAAGGAGCTGGAACCTTACCACCCCGCGCTCTGGCAGTGCTAGAAACGCTAATAGAGTGGCGTAACGGCGAAGCACAGCACCGCAACTGTCCCGCATATAAGGTATTGGGCAACAAGACCCTGTTATCTTTAGCGCAGAACTGCCCGAGCAGCTTGGAAGAGCTTAAAAAGGTGGAGGACTTCGCCCCCCGCTTGATTGAGCGCTACGGCAAAGCCTGTCTACACGCAGTAGCCCAAGCTATGCAGATTGACTCCAGCGCATTGCCCAGTTTCCCGCGCAGCGAACGCCCCAACCGCGACGCTGCTGTGGATAATCGCATGAACAAATTAAAAAAATGGCGGCAGAGTAAAGCTACTCAGCTAGAACTTGAGGCAGGGATACTAATCAACAACGCAGCACTGGAAAGCATTGCACGCCACTATCCGCAAAACTCTGCGCAATTGACGCAAATCTGCGGGCTTAAAAATTGGCAACAAAAAGTACTAGGGGAGGAAATCTTAGAGGTACTGAGCTGATTCAGTACAGAGCCGCCACAACCTCATCAACTAAGCTAAGATTGCTGTTAAGGTCGGCGATATTCAACATTTCAGCGCGCACATGTGTACACTTGAGCACTGCATCTGCTACATTGGCTGGTTTGAGCAACAACATGTGACTTAAATAGATAATTTCCACCATATTTTGATTTTCTTGCGCCAGTTGCGGTTGTTGATAGTATTTTATGCAATCATGAATTGTAGAACCAAGATTCCAGCGTCTGGACAACAGAGCTCCGGTGTTTTGACTGTACTTAGTAACCAATTGTGCTAATTGTGCATCTGCCACATTTTCATCAATCAGTAATTGCAGCAACAACACCTTACCAATATTGTGGAGCAGTCCACAGAGAAAAGCCATCTCCGTATCCTCGCCCAACTGGGCCGCAATCTGCTCAGCCAGACAGGCACAGCGTAGCGCATGTTGTGATATTTGCGATACGGTATCTTTATGATTAGGAGGCTGAGCACAAGCAAGCTGCGCATGAACTATCCCTATAATATGATCTGTTGGATATAGCTCCAGAGCTTGTTTAATAGTATCTGAGTGTTTTTTTGTGCCCACTGCGGCATTAACCACACGCAACATAAAAGCACTTAGCACCTGATCTGAGCGCACTATTTTCAAGAATTGTCCAGCTGCACCAGTATCCTCCCAGCACTCTTCCAATTTGATCATGATGTTAGGTAACAAGGGCAGGTAAAAATTATCGCTAGAAATTTTACGCGCGGCATTACGCAGCAACTCAGCGTTTTTATCAGCAGTTTGGTTATCATTGTCACCCTGCAACAGTTGCTGTAATGCCTGAACCACACTGATACGGATTAGACCTTCTAGCACCTGTTGCGGTAACTTATAACTAAATGCAAAGGAGCCGTTAGTCCAAGAGAGAACATCAGCCAACGTTTCATTAGCCAAATCTGATAGTGCAGCTTCCAGCTTGGATTTTTCAAAAATATTTTTTTTCAATAAACTGGTAGTAAACGCAATGCCGTTGCGCTTGCTATCCTTGAGTAAAAATCCTGCCCAGGTACGCGTTAACTCTCCACGCTGGATAAGATATTCCCCGACCCGTTCGCCAGGCTTATTTGAAGTAATATAGATCAGGAGTCCATTATGAAAATACAGCGTTTTTTGAATACTAGCGCGCACCAGCATCAGGGCTCCAGTTTTCTGCTGCACTGAACACAAGCGTAATATTTCCGCCAATGAGGTAACATCTAAGGTGCCATTTAGTTTTTGCATAATGCAAATCCTTTGATATATCTTGTGATCGGCAGTAAGGTTAGCTATCACGCATACCATAATCGGTTATGAACAATCTAACATACTATAACCGCGGCACAATAGCCTTTTTTAATTCTACTGCTAACACTCAGGACTAAGCAGATAGGTTATCCAACTTCGGGGATTAATAAATTATGAAAAATATAGCAAATTTCTTTTTTGAAATAGGAATGTTAAAAAAAACCCCGCGCAGCGGATTTCAATTTTTGGGCTCTGGGGCAGAATCAGTTGCCGAACACTCGTTCCGCACCGCCATGATTGGCTACACTCTTGCCAAAATGACTGACGGTGCCGACTGTAATCAAGTAGTTACCATGTGTCTATTTCACGATATTCCCGAAGCACGCACCGGCGACCTGAACTACGTTAACAAAAAGTACGTTCAAGCTAACGAGAAAAAAGCCATCCGCGACCTAGCGGCGACCTTACCTTTTGGCAAAGAATATCAACAGACTTTGGCAGAATTTGACGCAAAAGATAGTCTCGAAGCAAGATTAGCCCACGATGCCGATCAATTAGAGATGATTTTAGCGCTAAAAGAGTATAAAGATCTCGGCAATCAATACGCGAAGGAGTGGTACCCTTTTACCGTGCAACGGCTGCAAACAAACTTAGCTCGTGAATTAGCAGAAACAATATGGACGACGGATTCGAGCCTTTGGTGGTTTGACACCAATAGTGATTGGTGGATTAATGGCAAAGCTGAGGGGAAACTCGACCCTGACAGTAAATCGAGTTGACGCAAGAGTTCATAAATGTTAGGAAAACAGTCGGTTTTCATCACACAATGATCAGCAAATAACCGACTTAATTGTTTTAACACAGGACGGGAGCACAGCATGCTGGATGTAAAGTTTTTGCGCGACAATTTGGAAGAAGCACAACAACGCCTAGCGACGCGCGGTTCAGCAATTAGTCTGGCTGAGTTTGCCACACTGGATAAACGGCGGCGCGAATTACTCAACAGTGCCGACACCCTTAAAGCAGAAAAAAATCGCGTTTCAGCTCTTATCGGGCAAACAAAAGATAAAAGCCAAGTCAAAGACGAGATTATGCGCATGAAAGAGGTCGCCGCGCAAATCAAGGGGCTTGACGAACAGTTGCGTGACACAACCGATGCGCTACACAACATCCTGATGACGGTCCCCAACCTGCCACACAAGGATTGTCCAATCGGCACCAGCGAGGATGACAACGTCGAGATCAGCAAGTGGGGAGCCATTAAAGAATTTACCTTCACCCCCAAAGCTCATTGGGATATCGGTGAAAATCTGGATATCCTCGATTTTGAACGTGGAGGCAAGCTAACCGGAGCCCGCTTCACCCTGTATAAAGGTGCTGGCGCCCGCTTGGAAAGAGCTCTGATGAACTTCATGCTCGATCTTCACACCGAGCAGCACAAATATGTTGAAATGCTTCCACCCTTTATGGTAAACAGAGAATCCATGACGGGGACAGGGCAGTTACCCAAGTTTGAAGATGACCTGTTTCACGTTGAAGGACCAGATTATTTTTTGATTCCTACAGCAGAAGTACCAGTAACAAACATCCATCGCGATGAGATTTTAGGTGCAGAACAGTTGCCATTATGTTATACCGCCCACACTCCATGTTTTCGTAAAGAAGCTGGATCGCATGGACGGGATACCCGCGGACTGATTCGCCAACATCAGTTCAACAAAGTCGAGCTGGTCAAGTTCGTAGTTCCGCAAGATTCAGAGCAGGAACTGGCTAAACTGTTAGGCAACGCAGAGAAAGTTCTGCAGCTATTAGAGTTACCCTATCGAGTTGTTGATCTGTGTAGTGCAGATATTGGCTTTTCGGCAGCTCGCACCTTCGATATAGAGGTGTGGCTACCAGGACAATCAGTATATCGTGAGATATCATCTTGTTCAAACTTTGGGGACTTTCAGGCCCGACGCGCAGCGATTCGCTATCGTCCCAGCGAAGGTGCCAAAACAGAATTTGTCCACACGCTGAACGGCTCGGCCTTGGCGGTTGGGCGCACATTGCTGGCAGTGCTGGAAAATTATCAGCAAGAAGATGGGAGCGTTATCGTTCCTAAGGTGTTGCAACCCTACATGGGCGGGTTAGAGCGCATCACCAAAAAATAGATAATTGTTGCGGAGGAGTGGCCGAGTGGCTTAAGGCGGCGGTCTTGAAAACCGTTGAACGAGAGTTCCGTGGGTTCAAATCCTACCTCCTCCGCCATTTTAATAAACTATGCTTTTATTTGAATTTAAAGCGTAGTGAACGCTGACTTAACGTCAGAATAGCAGTGTTTAATCAACACGTTAAGCATCGCACGAATTTTATTGCGGAGAGGTGGCCGAGTCGGCTGAAGGCGCTCGCCTGCTAAGCGAGTGTATGGGGAAACTTGTACCGAGGGTTCGAATCCCTCCCTCTCCGCCATTTAATACTTTCTAACCAGCAATTAGAAAAAAGATCGTTGACAATCACGCCTAAATGCGAGATAAACAACAACCATTGCGCCAGTAGCTCAGCTGGATAGAGCGTCTGACTACGGATCAGAAGGCCGGGAGTTCGAATCTCTCCTGGCGCACCAAAAAAAATCAAGACCCTGCATACTTAGCGTGTGTAGGGTCTTTTTTGTTTCGTCTGCATTTTGTCCCTTCGTTATCCTTTATACACCCGGTATCCATCTTGCTCGCGAAAGCGGTATCCAGAGATTTTTTGGCGACAGCTGAAGATTGGCATTAATCAGGAAATTATTTTAGCTAACTGTTGTGCTTATCCCGCGGCAAGCCCCAGTGCCGGGAGAGTAGAATCTCCCAATTAGAGACAGATTTATCCGGCATATCTATTTTAATTCTAGAAATGGGACAAATTAAAATAGATGCTGTATGCTTTTTACAGCATGTTGAAGCTAGGTAGATGCTCCGCAGGTCCTCAAGTTACAACAATAAATCAGTGTATTTTATTGATTGTATGAGCTTGTGCGTTATCTTTTTTACAAGAGTTACCGTTAAAAAGTTTCCGATTGTATAAATAACACTTTAATTTTTCATGCAGGAAGCCCTATAAATGCGTTTTTTGAATTTGGGATCAATTCGCAAAAACTTGACCTTACTGGTTTTTCTTACAGTTTTGCCTGCTATGGCTATTCTTTTTTATTCCGGAATAGAAGAGCGACGAACTTCCATCGCACATGCAAAGGAAGATGTTTCTTGGAGAACTCATGCCATAGCTCAAAAGCAGGAAGACATGACCCTCTCTGCCCGTGATATTCTTTCGACACTGGCTCTTATGAATCCAGTTCAGAACCTTGACGTTCAAGCATGTAATGACATTTTCAAGAATCTCCTCAGCAGAAATCCCAATTATAACAATATCGCTTTAGTAGATTTGAGCGGAGACATTTTAGCCGCTGGCATCTTCCATGATAAAATCAACATTGCCAACCGTAAGCATATCCGCGATGCACTGAAAACAAAAAAGTTTGCCACAGGTGAATATGCTGTTGCGCATTTTGGCAACCCGGACCCAATATTTCCATTTGCTTGCCCTGTGTTCGACACAACAGGAAACTTAAAAGCTGCTTTGTCCTTAACTGTTAACCTGTCGGCTTTCCCCAAGCTATATTTTCAAGAACATCTTCCGGAAAATTCTTTTATTGCTGTCACCGATCATCAAGGTGTTCGCTTGTCTTACTATCCCGCAAAATCAATAACCAACCCTATTGGGAAACCAATTAAAGCCAGTAATTGGAAAATCGCTAAACACGCGCAGAAACCGAGGATCATTACTGCTATTGGATCAGATGGGACTCGCCAGATAATGGCTTTTGAGCCAATCCGTCTCAACGCCAATGCTAACCCCTATATGTATATTTGGACAGGCGTTCCTGAAACTTTTTTTCTTGCTCCAGCTAACGCCATACTACAACGCAACCTGTTGCTCATGCTGCTGGCAACAATAGCGTCACTATTTGTTTCCTGGAGCCTCAGTCGAAGGACGCTGATTTCCCCCATTAATCAGTTGATAAACATGACCAGCGAATTTGCCAAGGGCAACCTTGAAAGTCGTATTGAGCCGCCCGCAAGGATAGATGAATTCAGCAAACTGACCGAATCTTTTCATCTGATGGCGGAGTTTTTGTCTCTAAGTAAGGAGAAACTACAGAATAGTGAAGCACGGTTCAAGAAGCTTTCTGGAGTGACCCTTGAAGGGATCTTGATTCACAAGAAAGGGATCGTGATTGATGCCAATGATACCCTCACGAAGCTATTCGGCTACACCCATGAAGAAGTTATTAGCAACAACCTTATTGAATTATTATTTCCCGGTGAATCACACCCGACAATCCGTGAGAAGGTTTCAAAAGAGATCGAAACCCCCTATGAAGTTCTGGCACGAAAAAAGGACGGAACTCTTTTTACCGTAGAAATTGAATCAAGAAACATTACGGAAGGCGCAGAGCGCTATCGAGTCACGTCAATAAGAGACATAACCGAGCGCAAGCAGGTTGAAGAAGCGTTGACTCTGAGCCATGTGATTTTTGAGAAACTGACCAATTCAGCCAAGGACGGCATTATTCAGATCAATCACGAAGGGAACGTTGTTTTCTGGAATCTGGCAGCCACAGAGATTTTTGGTTACGATGCTGAGGAAATGATCGGCACTAATCTTCATCAGGTACTGGTTTCTGAAAGGGATCAGGAAAGATATCAGCAAGCTTTTCCTGAATTTTTGCATACCGGCAAGGGAAATGCGGTTGGGAAACTTCTTGAAGTTGAAGGTATCCATAAAAATGGACAAAAAGTTCCGCTAGGACTTTCGCTTTCATCTTTTGACCTTCACGGTAACCGGCAGGCAATGGCTGTAATCCGTGACATTAGCGAGCGCAAAAAAGCCGAACAACAGCGCTTAGATCTCGAAGCCCAACTACGGCAGAAATACAAAATGGATTCCGTCGGCGTTATGGCTGGGGGAATGGCGCATAACTTCAACAACAACCTATCGATTATTCTTGGCAATATCGAACTGACCAAAATGGAACTCGCGGTGAATCCAAAAATCGGTCACGCGGTTAATTCAAAAATCGGTCACTACCTTGGTAACGCCAAAATTGGCGTTTTACGTTCACGGGATCTGATCCAACAGATTCTCATCTACAGTCGCCAAGAAATCAAAGAGAAAACCTCGATACAACTCCCTTTGGTTATTGACGAAGCACTGCAACTATTAAGTTCTACTCTGCCATCAACCATCAATGTGCAGCAGAAAATCGGCAGTGACAGTCACAACTTCACCATCAATGCTGATTCATCCCAAATTCAAGAATGTCTGATCAACCTGTGTAATAATTCTATGCACGCCATGGATGAAGAAGGGGAACTCACCATCTCTCTTGAAAGCGTTGAACTGCACAAACACGACATCCCCGCCCAGTATGACAGTCGCCCTGGGCGTTATGCCAAACTCAGTGTGCAAGATACGGGTTGTGGCATGTCAGCAGAAACCGTTGATAAAATTTTCGACCTCTTCTTCACCACCAAACCTGTTGATCGGGGAACTGGTATCGGACTGTCAACTGTCCAAGGAATCATTCAGCAACATGGCGGATTTATTAAAGTCAACAGCATCTTGGGAAAAGGCACTACCTTTGAACTCTATTTTCCGATCATAGAAAGACAACTCAGAGAATGCGCCGAAACAAACTGTGACTTGCCCAGAGGAACTGAACATATCCTCTTTGTCGATGATGATGCCATACTGGCTGAACTGGGTGAAGAGATGCTGACCCTAATGGGCTATAAGGTCACCACTATGACAGATAGCAGCGAAGCTCTGAAGCTTTTTGCCGCTAATGCGAACGCTTTCCAATTGGTTATTACCGACCAGACTATGCCAGAGTTAACAGGTATGGATTTTGTGCAAGCAATCAAACAGATCAGACCTGATATCCCCAGCATTCTCTGTACTGGCTATAGTACTAAGATCGACGCTGAAAAGGCAAAAGACCTTGGGGTTAGCGCCTTCCTGATGAAACCACTGGAGTTACCTGAATTGCTGCAGACAATGAGACAGGTGTTGGATGGAGAGAAGGGATAGTTTTTTGTTCAGGTGAAGAAGCTGTAGGTTCAGATAGAATTGCTGCTTTAGCCAAAAAACAGATTTCAGCACACAGAAATTACAATGTTGTATTAGATAATTACCATCAATTTAATGCCGGATGTTTAAACGGGGATTTTGAAAATCCAAACAATTTCCCGATTAATACCAATCTTCCGCTATCGCCACAAAGTTCGTCACTCTCACGCAAACGGGAGTCTAGAAAGCTATGCAAAACCTCTGGATACCCGCCTGCGCGAGTATGACGAACACTGGGGAACAGAACCAGAGCGGAAGATTAATACTACTCAGGTTAAATTTTGTATCTATTTGGTCTTGACGTGCTCTGAGCGTTCCGGTGGGAGTAGGCGTAACTCCTTATGCTTTGGGTGCTTAGTTTGTTTTGCGGCGGTGGAATGGGGATGAAATGTTCAGATTGCTTGTGACGTATCTAACCGGCTAAAAACAAAGGTGAAACAGAAATTATTGCTAATTTATATCGTTGTGATTTTATGTAAAAAGCTATGTCACTACTGTATATTGTGTGGTTATGTGTGAAAAACTGAACTTGGTTCTACGAATCAGAAACCAGAAGTTAGAATCTCTTTCGACGCACCATTTTTAGTCTATTTGCTACCCGCCGTTGAGGTAAAAATGCCTATCAAGCAGCCTTTATCTGGTTACGCCCATCTTTTTTGGCTCCATACAAAGCCTTATCTGCTTGGTCAATCAGATCTTCTTTTGCTTGGCTGTTCTCTGGGATGATTGTCGCTATACCTATACTGATGGTTATAACGCCAGCGGTCGGTGAAAATTCGTGGATGTATTGTAAATCTTCTACTTTTTGGCGCAATTTTTCCGCCAACTTAATCGCTGCAGCCATTGTCGTCTCTGGCAGTAGACAGACAAACTCTTCGCCACCATAGCGCGCCACCAAATCTCGTGGACGCAAGATATTTCCCTTTATAGTCTTGGCAACATGCACCAGAGCATCATCTCCAGCAAGATGACCATACTTATCGTTATAGGGCTTGAAGTAATCAATGTCTATCATCAGCAACGACAACACCCGTTTTTCTCTAAGGGCTGCGCTCCACTCTCTGGCGTAATAGTCATTAAACTTTCTGCGGTTGGCGATCCCGGTAAGCATATCCTTTTCACTCAAGTCTTGGAGTGCAGTTTGAGAACGTTTACGCTCTTCAATTTCCAGCGCCAGCTGTTGATTTGCTTCCTGCAAAGCTTTAGTTCTGCTGATAACTTTCAATTCCAGTTTCTGCTGCAGCTCCTTAACCTGACGCAAGAAAAACCCTATCCCCCAATAGAGGACAACTATTGTGACAATAAAGACCCCGCAGCAGACAACGGCCAATTGCTTAATTGAACTGACGAACGCATCTCTGGCGCGCGTGATATTCATCACCGTACATATCTCACCAATAACCAACCCTTTGTAGTTAGCGATAGTCAGGGGCGGGAAATTTTTATACAGCTGATCATTAAACATAAAATCAACACCAGGATTATCACAGGAGAACTTATCCAAAAAAGCGTTATTGGCAAAGAGTGAACCAGAAAAACCTACCAGCATCTTGTTATTTTTTACAAAGTGCTGCTGTGCCTCCATGCGCTCCATGTAGTCACAGTAGATAAAAACTCCACTTTGCGCACCAAAGTCCTGAGTTAGTAAGTCTAGCGGTTTTGTTGGCTTAACGACGAAAACAACTATACCAATATATTTTTGTTGGGAAAACACCGGGTAGCTGAATCTATGCGCCAAGCCACAGCGCGCAAGCACCAAACCACCGAGGGGCGCCTGAGCAGCAATTGAATCTTGTACGAATGGCACGCGCAGCACATCCTCCCCAATTCTTTTAGGGTCATCCGTGTGATAAAAAACGGTGCCATCTTTATTGATACAGGCAATTGAGGAAAAGAACTTATCTTCTTTTTGCAGAATTGCCAGGCGGGGTTGTATAGTTTTGTTCAACAGATCAAGATCTTGGCTGATAAAGGCTCGGGTGATCACTGGACAGGAATTAACAAAGCCTATGATACGCTGAGCGTAACGATTCTGGGTATCTTCATGCTCCCGCACCAGAGCATTTTTCAGGCTAGTTCCAATATTCCTAAAGGATTCAGTTTCCTTAGTGTGGTGCTCATTCAGTAGCAGCATCCCCATTGTCGCCATTAGGACTATCTGCAACATCGCAACCAGACAAATTATTTTCGCCCGTAGCGTCATTGATGCCTCCCCTACCCATTGATGATAAATAAACAATGCATCATTACATAATCATAATCGGCAAGAAAGGCTTAATTACTAAATGGGATAATTCGTACCATTAATTTGAAAACAGGGTCTGGAAACTGGGGGATGTAGCACAGAACTAATGAGAAGCACAGCTGTAACATTATAAATGTTACGTAACTATTTACAACTTACTACCGCAAAACTTGCAGTAAACTGCGTCGCTATCGTGACCGTCAGCACCGCACTCTGAACACGCTAGGGTTGACACGGCTTTTTTACTAAAAGCCTGGCTCATACCAACGGTAACAATGCCGGTCGGAACAGCGATAATCCCGTAGCCAAGAACCATAACCAGTGATGCCACTACTTGACCTAGATTGGTATGCGGCGAGATATCGCCATAGCCTACGGTAGTCATGGTAACGATAGCCCAGTAAATGCTGCGCGGAATACTGGTAAAACCATTGACCTCGCCTTCGATTACATACATCAACGAGCCAAAAATAATGACCATGGTCAACACCGCAAACAGAAATACGGTGATTTTGCGACTACTGGCGCGCAATGCTTGGGTGAGTAAACGCGCTTCGGAAAGGTACTGCACCAGTTTCAGGATACGGAATATACGCAAGATGCGCAGCACCCGAATCACCAGCAGATAGTGGGAGCCGGGCAGCACCAAGCTGATATAGGTAGGGACTACGGCCAGCAAATCCACCACGCCAAAAAAACTAGTGGCATATTTAACCGGGCGACCAACGCTGAGCAGGCGCAGCAGATATTCGGCACTAAACAGCAGGGTAAATATCCATTCAACTTCGGTTAACAACTGACCGTAATCGGTACGAATACTGTGGACACTCTCCAGCACCACTGCCAACACACTGCCGAGAATACACAAGATGAGCAGCACATCAAAAGCTTTACCCACCGGGGTATCCGCCTCAAAAATCACTTCATGTAATGTATTGCGCCAGCGTGCGCGTTGCAACGACCGTTCGGCTCTCTTATTTAGCGTTTCAGGCATAATTGTTTATCCCCACATGGTCACATGGTCACGTGCGCTTATATAACACTGGTATCATCTTCGGGGCAAAACCACTCTTCGTCGGCAAAATCACTGGAACTGATCTGCTCTAAATTGCGCTTCATATATTTACCGGAAGCTGAAACGGCAACCTCACCATTGGGCAGCAGCAACTCACCGCTACCCTCAAAAATTCGCCCCCTATCCTTGGTGATGCGCCCGATCGCCTGCAACTCCACATCCAAGGGAACTGGTTTGTGATAACGCACCTGAAGATCTATAGTAACCCCGAAGGTGTTTTGATCATAATAGGCCATGATGGCGCGACCGATGACTTCATCCAATAGTGCTGCCGAAATGCCTCCATGGGCTATTTTGGGGTAACTCTGATGCTCGTGCCGCGGAGTGAACAGGGCAATCGTCTGTTTATCTTCAGTCTGATAAAAACGGGCATGCAGCCCAAACTGGTTTTCTGTTCCACACACCAGACAGTTTTTCGAGATATTCTGACATCGCTCAATTTTATGCGCCATGGAAAGTTCCTCTACGGGAGTTAATGAATTTGCTTATGCAAAAGTTTTTTCGAATCTAACCCGATTACCGTAAGAGCGCAATAGCCGGAAGATCTCTACAAATGTTGATCAATGACTGCATAGCCCCCTTACTAAAGCTGACTTTGTACCCAAGCGACTATCTGTTCAGTGGATAACGCACCGGACTGACGCGCCCGTTCGCTACCGCTAACAAACAAAATCATGGTCGGGATGGAGCGAATTTGATAGGTAGCCGCCAACTGCTGCTGAGCTTCAGTGTCCACTTTGCCCAGTATCACTTGCGGTTGCAACCGCGCTGCCGCCGCCGCAAAATTTGGAGCCATACTTTTGCATGGCCCACACCATGGAGCCCAAAAATCGACCAGCAACGGCACATCGCTTTTGTGTAACTGGCGCGAGAAAGTTTCCCCATTCAACACCAGCGGCTGCCCAGTAAATAATTCTTTATGACAGCGCCCGCATTTAGGTTGCGCGATCAAACGCGGCGCTGGGATACGGTTAATAACCGCACAATGGGGACAAACCAGATGACGTAAATTTTCCATATACATCCCTCCTTAAGCTACGCAGCACATCTGCTGCTAGTACCATATAAACACCTATCGTGTTATAATCAACGACCGAGCAAAATTAACTTTAACCGCGCAGACAAATTATAGCAGGAAAACATGACAACCGTGCAGCAAACACCTCTGATAATCACCATGGGCGATCCCGCCGGCATTGGTCCTGAAATCATCATAAAAGCAGTTCTCGGCGGCGAATTAGATAACGTTCTTGAGCGCTTGGTGGTAGCCGGAGATATTGCCATACTCCAGCGCGCAGCACAGTTGTTTGGCTTCACGGCTGCAATCAATAGCGACCACACGTCAACCGGCACAAAAGTGGTGCTGAACCTAGGGCAGAGAGCGCTACGGATCATGCCCTTATCGCAATTGGACCCTGCCACCACACCCTTTGGCAAAATACAGCCAGAATGTGGGCGCGCCATGCTCGACTATATCGAGTGGGCCTGTGCTCAGTGCCGCAGTGGTCATGCCTCGGCAATGATTACGGCCCCTATCCACAAAGAAGCAATCAACCTTGCTGGGTGTAAATTCCCCGGGCATACCGAGTTATTAGCCCAGCGCTGCGGTGTGGGCAAAGTGGTGATGATGCTCGGCGGCACGCGCTTAAAAGTGTGTCTGGTAACTACCCACATCCCCTTACGCGCCGTTGCTGACGCCATCAACGCAGCAGAAATCGACGCCACTATTCAGATCACCAACAGCGCCTTTCAGCGTTATTTCACCACTACGCCACCTAAAATTGCCGTGCTGGCGCTCAATCCCCATGCTGGAGAGGGGGGTCTGTTTGGCGATGAAGAGCAACGCCTGATAACCCCAGCCATTGAGCGGGCGCGCGCTGCCGGGATGGATGTCAGTGGACCTCACAGTGCCGACACCCTGTTTCATTTTGCCGCGCAGGGCGCCTACGATGCGGTGGTGTGCATGTACCACGATCAGGGTTTGATTCCGCTGAAACTGCTCCATTTTGACGATGGAGTAAATGTCACCCTCGGCTTACCGATTATCCGCACCTCGGTTGACCATGGCACTGCCTACGATATCGCTGGCAGCGGCACCGCCAGCAGCACCAGCCTGATAGCGGCAGTAAATATGGCGCTGGAGATGGCCAGCAAACAGAACCAGAAGGCAGACAAATGATCGATAAAATTATCGTCAAAGGTGCGCGCGAGCACAATCTGAAGAATATCGATGTCGAAATACCGCGCGATAAGTTGGTAGTAATCACCGGCGTGTCCGGCTCGGGCAAATCCACCCTGGCCTTCGATACCATCTACGCTGAGGGGCAGCGGCGCTATGTCGAAAGTCTATCAGCCTATGCACGCCAGTTTTTGGAACAAATGGAAAAACCCGACGTCGACAGTATCGACGGGCTGTCACCGGCAATCTCCATCGAGCAGAAGACAACTTCAAAAAACCCCCGCTCCACCGTTGGTACAGTAACGGAAATCTACGACTATCTGCGCCTGCTGTTTGCTCGCATTGGCAAAGTATATTGTCACCACTGCGGGCGGGAAATTGCGGCGCAAACGGTGCAACAGATTGTCGATCAGATTATGGGCTACGCCGAACGAACCAAGCTGCTTATCTTGGCGCCGTTAGTCCGAGGGCGCAAAGGGGAGTATCGCAAAGAGCTGCTGCAGCTGCAGGCCGAGGGTTATGTACGAGTGCGTATTGATGGTGAACTTTTCGAGATAGCTCAGACACCAGCTTTAGATAAAAACAAGAAGCACACCATTGACGTGGTGGTTGATCGAGTGGTCATTAAAGAGGGCATTGAAGGACGACTTGCCGATTCTGTGGAAAATGCCCTGCGGCTAGGCGACGGATTAGTTCTGGTGCAGGAGGTAGACGGTCCATGCCAGCAGTTTTCGGCAAAACACGCCTGCATCGACTGTGGCATCTCTTACGCTGAAGTTGAACCACGCATGTTCTCATTCAACAATCCTCACGGAGCCTGTCCTGACTGCTCCGGTCTGGGCACACGTAATTATTTCGACCCAGATCAAGTAGTCCCTTATCAAGATCTCACTCTGCGTGAAGGGGCTATTGCCCCGTGGGCAACACGCAAAGGTTTCTACTATCAACAATTGCTTGAGTCACTTGCCAAGCACTACCAGTTCGATGTTGCTGTCCCCTATCACACCCTGCCTGACAACATTAAACAGTTGTTGATGTATGGCTCGGGCGAGGAGGAGATCCGTTTTTATTACGACCAAGGGGATCACCGCCACTATTATCACAAGGTGTTTGAAGGGGTCATTCCTAACCTTCAGCGCCGTTATCATGACAGCGACAGCGACAGCATGCGTGAAAAGCTGGAGCAATTTATGGACATCATGCCCTGTCCCAGCTGCAACGGCGCGCGCCTGCGCCCCGAGGCACTGCACGTCAAAATTGGCGACAGAAGTATCTATCAGGTATGCGAATTACCGGTGGGTGAATCGTTGGAGTTTTTTGCCAACCTAGAACTGAGCAACAAGGATGCGGCTATCGGTGAACGCATTCTGAAGGAGCTGCGCGAGCGCCTAGGTTTTCTGGCGCAGGTCGGGCTGGATTATCTTACTCTGAATCGCGCCGCTGGCACCCTGTCCGGCGGTGAAGGACAACGCATCCGACTGGCTACCCAGATTGGCTCCTCGCTGATGGGGGTACTATACATCCTCGACGAACCATCTATCGGTCTGCACCAGCGTGATAATCGCCGCCTGCTCGAAACCCTGAACCATCTGCGCGATCTCGGCAATACGGTATTAGTAGTGGAACATGATGAAGAGACCATCATGGCAGCCGATTACGTGCTAGATATGGGACCAGCAGCCGGAGTTCATGGCGGTGAAGTAGTTGCGCAGGGGACCCCGCAGCAGATAGTGGACAACCCACTGTCGTTGACCGGGCGTTACATCAGTGGCGAGCTCCAGGTGCCAGTGCCAAGTACCCGCCGCACCAGCGAGCGTTGGCTGGAAATTCACGGCGCCTGCGCCAACAACCTGCAAAATGTAAATGCGAAGTTTCCCCTCGGAGTGATGACCTGCGTCACCGGTGTGTCCGGCTCTGGCAAATCGACCTTGGTCATTGATACCCTGTATCGCAGTCTGGCGCAGCAGCTCAACCGCAGCCGTGCAAAAGCTGGACATTTACAACGCATCACCGGCATGGAGTATCTGGACAAGGTGGTGGATATCGATCAGTCCCCCATCGGTCGCACCCCGCGTTCAAATCCAGCCACTTACACCGGGGTGTTCGGCGACGTCCGTGATCTATTTGCCCAGTTGCCCGAAGCAAAGATACGTGGTTACAAGGCCGGACGTTTTTCCTTCAACGTCAAGGGTGGTCGCTGTGAAGCATGTAGCGGCGATGGCATGTTAAAAATTGAGATGCACTTTCTTCCAGATGTCTATGTACAGTGCGAGGTGTGCCACGGCGCGCGCTATAACCGCGAGACACTACAAGTGCTCTACAAAGGGAAAAGTATCGCCGATGTCCTCAATATGACGGTAAATCAGGCGAGCAAATTTCTGGAGAACATCCCGCGCATTCACACCAAACTGCAAACTGTGCGCGATGTCGGTCTGGGATATATCAAGCTAGGGCAAAGTGCGACCACACTGTCCGGCGGCGAAGCCCAGCGGGTCAAACTGGCGAAAGAGCTGAGCAAACGCGCGACTGGTCGCACCATCTATATTCTTGACGAGCCGACCACTGGTTTACACTTCGAGGATGTGCGTAAATTGATGGAGGTGTTGCACCGCCTAGTTGATACCGGCAACACGGTAATTATCATTGAGCACAATCTGGATGTGATCAAAACTGCCGACCACGTAATTGATCTCGGTCCAGAAGGGGGACGTGGTGGCGGCACCATTGTTGCCACTGGTACCCCCGAGCAGGTGGCACTGAGCAGTTTATCGCACACTGGGCGTTATCTGCGCGGGCACCTTGATCTATAGATAAACTTTTTAAAAGTCGTCATCCCCGTTTGCACGAGGATGACGATTACTGGATTTTAAAGAGTTTGGCAAGAGGCTCTATAATTGGCTGTTTTTCAACAACCAACTAAAGTGTACGCCTACTTCTCTACCTCATACGGCCAGGCAACAACGCCACCTTCCATATAGCAAACATTGGTAAAACCAGCATGTTGTAATACCAGCTGCGCTTCATAGCCGCGCAAGCTGAGTTTGCAAAATGGGACAACAAGACGATCGCGGGGAATTTCATCCAGTCTGTTGCGTAACGCCCCCAGAGGAATCAAGTGGGCGCCGGGGATACGCACTTCAACATGCTCTACGGGCGAACGTACATCGAGCACAAACAGCTCCTCTCCCTGCAGCAGCCGCTGCCTTACCTCGCACGGACCCATACTATCAACCAGACCATCCATCTTGTTGCGTAAGGCATTTGCCGCCTGATGAATTGCATCCATAGCAGTAGCAAATGGGGGGGCATAGCACAGGTCAAACTGCGCCAGCTGATCTACCGTCGCTCCCATGCTCAGGGCAGTAACCACTATATCTATACGCTTATCCACCACCCCGGCTCCAACCACTTGGGCACCAAGCAACTTTCTGGTTTTACGGTCGGCTACTAGCTTGATAATTATCGCTTTACTCCCCGGGTACAGGTGAGCGATATCTGGTGAGCTCGAGGTATGACTAATAGCTGCATAACCATTGAGCAAAGCATCCTCAGCACTTAAGCCAGTACGTGCCACATTGATATCAAACACCTTTACCGCCATAGAACCAAGAATGCCGGGGAAGCGCTCTGGATAACCGCAGATATTGTTGGCAGCCACGCGCCCCTGCTTGTTCGCCGTTGAACCAAGGGGAACATACACTTTTTTGCCGCTAATCAAATCGGTAGCTTCAGCGCAATCACCCACGGCGTAAACGTTAGGATCAGAGCTCTGCATCTGTTCATTAACGGCAATAGCCCCAGTAGCACCGAGCAAAATCCCGGCATCACGCGCCAATTCCACCACCGGACGTACCCCAATAGCCATCAGAACCAGATCCGCCGGATAATTCCCGAGTGCAGTAACCACACGCTCAACCTTACCAGCAGCACCCTCAATGGTGCGTAATGATTCGGACAAGCGCAGATTAACTCCGTGCAGGCACAACTCATGGTGCACCAGCGCTGCCGTACTAAAATCCAGTGCTGAGGCCATGATCTGATCTTTCATCTCCAGCAGAGTAACCTTGACCCCGCGATGCACCAACGCCTCGGCGACTTCGAGACCGATCAGACCAGCGCCGACAATCACAGCGTTCTGCGCCGTGCGCGCCAATTCATCTATGCGGGCAGCATGCCCCATGGTCTTCAGCGGCAACACGCCGTCAAGATCAATCCCTGGCAGTGCGGGCATGATAGGTTCATTGCCGGTGGCCAACACCAGAATATCGTAATTGAGAATTTGCTCAATATTGCTATCGAGGTTGCGCACCAAGACAGTACGTTGCTGGCGATCAATAGAGATTGCCTCAGTACGCACCATGGTATCAAAGCGTTTGACATTGCTAAAAAAGGCTTCATCGCGCAGCACTCCGACTGGAGTTTTACGCACTTCATCTAGATCAGAGAACAAACCTTCGATATAGTAAGGCAGCGGGCAGGCACCATAGGAAATCTCCTTGGTGCGATCTATTACCGTTATCTGTGCCTCGCCATCTAAACGGCGCAAGCGACAAGCTGTTTTCGTCCCGGCTGCTACCCCGCCAATTATTACTATTTTTCGTGGTTGCATTACCTGCTCCTTAATTAAAAAAATTACGCTAAACTGATGACTTAGTTTACAATTGAACAGGCACAATATACCGAAACTAAGACTTTTTCCACTATCTATTGCCCACATATAAAATGTAGTGCCGACAATAAACCCTACTTCAGCACTGCCAGTAACGGAATAGCTTCCCATACCTGAGCCATTTGCTATACTAATGTGAACCAATGCGGTAATTAAATTATTCGCGCCATAATGGAAAATGCCTAGCAGCCAGGATAATCAATGGTAGAGCATATCGGTATTGTCGTTCTTTACACCATCTCCACCCTTGCCGCCTTGCATGTGCTGCTGCACAAGCGCGATCCGCGGGCAGCGCTGCTGTGGATTGTTGTCTGCCTCGGCGTTCCCGGTTTCGGAGTATTGCTGTACATACTGCTGGGAATGAACCGCATCCGTACCCGCGCCCTCAATTGGCAGGATAGTGGTCATGGTATGCATCCAGTGCCATCCAACAATATCGATGAACAACCAGCCACCTTACAACAACCGTACGCAACTCAAAACTATCAGCTCCTGCGCCAACTGTCCGACCGGGTAGCTAGGCGCCCCCTGCTGGCTGGAAATCGCGTACAGCCCTTACACAACGGCGATGCCGCCTACCCTTCCATGTTGGACGCCATCGCCGCAGCACAGCACAGCATCGCTTTATC
Source organism: uncultured Desulfuromonas sp. (assembly GCA_964536375.1). Lineage (GTDB taxonomy): Bacteria > Desulfobacterota > Desulfuromonadia > Desulfuromonadales > Desulfuromonadaceae > Desulfuromonas. Next base: position 45,257 of record CAZHXF010000010.1, read on the forward strand.
CTCCTATATTTTTGATACGCATAACAGCGGACGCCAGTTTATCGCGGCGCTGTGTACTGCGGCCGAACGCGGTGTTGAAGTACGCGTGCTAATCGACGGTCTGGGTGCTCTATACTCGTGGCCAAGGGCACACAAACTGTTTCGTGGATCCAAGGTACAAGTTGCGCGTTTTTTACCAGTTTCCCTGCAACGGCGTGGAATCCACTTTAATTTACGTAATCATCGCAAGTTGCTAGTAATTGATGGAGAAATAGGCTTTACCGGTGGCATGAACATCAGCCAGCGCCACCTTCTAGTCCGGCACGACGACCACCACCTGAAACCATGGGACCGGGAGCGGGTGATCGACATTCACTTTAAGGTGGAAGGGCCAGTAGTTGGACAGATGCAAGAGGCTTTTCGTGAAGACTGGAACTTTGCTACGGGAGAAACTTTTCGCGGTCGCAATTACCCCGCGCCGCTTGCGGATGGCAACTGTTTGTGTCGCGGTATCAGCGCCGGTCCCAATGAAGAATATGAAAAGCTGGTCTGGATAATAGTCGGTATCCTTAATTGCGCGCGTAAAAGTGTCTGTATCATGACACCATATTTTATCCCTGACCGTATGCTAGTTTCGGCGTTAATTGCGGCAAGACTGCGCGGGGTCAATATAGAAATCGTGCTCCCCCTAAAAAACAACCTCCCCTATGTCCATTGGGCCAGTAGCGGAACATTACACGAGCTGCTCAAATACGATATCAAGTTCTACTATCAACCTCCACCGTTTGTGCACAGCAAACTAGTGCTGATGGATGACTATTACGCCCTGGTCGGTTCGGCTAACATCGACCCACGCAGCCAACGCTTAAATTTTGAATTTACTCTCGAACTGTACGACTTACAGATCAATAAAGAACTTAGAGAGCATTTCAACGCAGTTTGTCAAACTGCCCAACAGATAACTGTTGCAGCAATCGAAGGGCGCAGCTTACCGACCAAGCTGCGCGACAACTTCTTCCGCCTGTTCTCCCCTTTTTTGTAGCCTTAATATGGCCTATCAATAGGACTGAAACAGAAAAAGCCCCGCAACATACGGGGCTCTCAATTATTATTTTTCATTTTCCTGAATATCTTTTTCTGTCGGCTTCTTCCGAACCGGAAGATCACATTTATCCGGACCTCAGCCCAAACCAATCTTCGGTAAAATCCAGCGACTTAACACAAACCAGATGGCTACGATAGCCAATAAGGGCCAAATTGAATCCATAATATAGCTCCCTCAGTTTAGGTAATCAGAACAATAACACCGGACACTTAACACCGTGTAACACATAGTTGGATACTGAACCAAACAACACATCACGAATTTCACCACTACCATGACGACCGACAACCACCAACGAGAACTTTTCCCCGTTAGCAATAGCACAGATCACATCGCGTGGGAAGCCCAGCTCCAACCGGGAAATCACATTTAACCCGACCTCGCTCAGGCGTTGCGCTTGCACGGCAAGAAATTTCTCCCCGGTACGCGTAGCATATTCGCGCACCATATCAATTTGAAAATCGGGAATCATCCGGTAATCCATCTTCTTGACGTTTACCACATGCAGCAACGTGAGAGGGTAGGAGAATTGCTCCTTATGCTCAATAATCGCATCAAGGGTCGCTTTGCTGGTAACACCGTCACAGATAGGGATAAGAACACTAACAGCCATAGCAGCACTCCTGAGAATTAGTTTCCATAACCATAGAACAAGCGCGGCAATAATAACACCGGCTCTGGCCAAAAGGTGAGCAACAACAAAACTGCAATCTGAATAAGCAAAAACGGCATAACTGCACGCGATACATACAGCATGCTGCGATTGGCCACAGCACCTGAGATAAACAGGCTAACGCCTAACGGCGGCGAACAATAACCGATGCCAAGATTCAGGGTCATTATCAGACCAAAATGGAGAGTATCAATATGAAATTGGGCCAGCAACGGCAAGAAAATAGGGGTAAGAATTATTGTCGCCGAGATAATATCCATAAACATGCCGACAAACAACAGCAGGATGTTCACCACCAGCAAAAACGACCATGGCGAGTCAAAATTGCTCACCACCGCGCTAGCAATCTGCGCGGGGATCTGCTCAAAGGTAAGATATTCACCAAAAACAGATGCGCCGGCAACGATAACCAATAGGCTAGCTGAGGTGATCCCCGAGGATACGATAACCTTGCGCACATCGGACAGCTTCATGTCGCGGTGGATACACAGCTCGACAATAAAGGCATATACGCAGGCGACAATTGCCGCCTCATTAGCAGTAAAAACTCCGGAATAAATGCCGCCGAAGATAATAACCGGCAGCAGCAAGGCCCAAATACTTTCGCGCAACACCGCTATGGCTTCGCCCAGCTTAGGACGAGGACGACGTTCCATCCCTTTTTTACGACAAAAATACCAAGCGTAGACAGACATTAAGAAAATAATCATAAATCCGGGGATAAAACCGGTGAGGAACAACGCCTCCAATGAGTCGGTGGTTATCATGGCGTAGAGAATCATGGCAATGGACGGCGGGATAATAACCCCCAAGATCGGCGCCGTAGTCATAACCCCAACGCTAAATTGCTCATCGTAACCATGCTCTATCAAGGCGGGTATCATGAAACCACCAATTGCTACCACCGTTGCCACGGTAGAACCAGAGATAGCACCAAAAAAACCACAGGCGAGAATGCCGGCAATGGCCAAACCACCAGGCAAAAACCCCACCAGCACATCAGCTGTCTTAATCAACTTCTGCACAATACTGCCAGTAGTCATGATGTTGCCGCATAACACAAAAAACAACACCACAATCAAGGCAAACTTATCCATGCTGCGATAGAGTATTTCGATCACAATTTTAGGATCGATCCCGACCATGAATGTCAGACCAGCTAGACCGGTAAAAAATAGAGCGATAAACACTGGCACTGTTGTTGCCATTGAACCCAGCAACAGTACCAGAATCAGTAAGTGAGCATTATCCATTGTATCAATCCAGTGGGTTAATCGTTATCAGTAGCTGTAGGGAAAAACACATCTTCGGTCAACAGCATAAAGGTGCGGACAAACATCATCACCCCTACTATGGGCAGCAGGGCATAAAAATACCACTCCGGTATCTGCAAGGTAGCTGTAGTGGCAAATTCATCCGCATATACATCCATAAGCATCCCCCAGCCAAACCAGGTCAGCACACCGGCAAACCCCATAGTAGCAAGGTGATTTATCACATTAAAAAATTTGCGCGTTACTGGCACGATCTGCGGCACAGCGTCAATCCGGATCAGCGAGCGCTTGCGTATAGCAGCACTGCAGCCCATGTAGGTGCAAATAAAAATAGTTTTACGCACTACCTCATCCGACCAATACAGGCTGATGCTGGTGGTTTTACGCAAAATGATGTTGGTTAAACCAGAGAGGAGAGCAACACATACCACAATGACTAACGTCCAGTCCTCCACCATGGTGAAAGATTTGTCGATGCGGCGAAATATTTTCTTAATCATGATTTTCCTGCAAGGTTGAAAAATAGTTTTCCTGAAACTGAAGCAACTAATTACCGATCGCTAGCAAACTAAAAAAGGTCGGAGGAAAACCTCCGACCTTAAATTCATACAGCAACATTTCTCGACGGTGTTATTCGCCCAGTGTCTGTTGAACTTTCTTCAGGTAGTCAGCGCCAATCTTTTCCTGCCACCTTTTATACACCGGCGCCGCCAAATCGACAAGTTTTTGCTTCTGCTCAGCACTAAGCTGATAGAAGGTAACGCCGGTTGCCTTAGCTGCGGCAATCTGCTGCTGCTGCTGGTCGCGGGTGCGCTGGCGAGTATCGGCACTCTCTTCGCTAATAACCTTGAGTAGCAGAGCACGTAAATCTTCGGGCAACTTATTTAGCCAACGCTCACTGATCATATGAATAAACAGCCCTTGCGCGTAGTTGACCTCGGTAAAATATTTGGCAATCTCAAACTTCTTGGTGATATTACACACGATAGGACTGTGATCGAGTCCGGTAATAACTCCAGTTTGCAGCGCCTGTGGTACATCTGGCCATGGCAGCGCAGTGAATTTCAAATCCCACGCTTTATAAATATCGGCATTAACTGGCGCCTGGGCAATACGAAAATTCACCGTTGCTGCCTGTTCAAGGTTGGCAACTGGGGTAGTTGTCGCCCAGCCATAGGTTCCGTAGCCGGTAATATCCACAACCCTGATCCCGACCGGCAACGCACACTCACTAAAGGGCTTGAACAGTTCAGGTGTGGCGCGAAACTTATCCAATTTATCAAAACTGTCAACCACATAGGGCAGATTGACAATACCCAACATTGGGGAAAGATTGGCCGCGGCAACCGAGGAACACATCATCCCCTGAATGGCGCCCATTTTCATCTTTCTCATTACATCTTTTTCTCCTCCGAGCTGAGACAGCGGGCGAAAGTCGACATACAGTCTGCCGTTACTTTCCCTCCATACCCGATCGCGTATGCGCAAACCAACGCCGACACCTTCAATGGATGGATGAGATACGTTGGAAAGCAGGTAGGTATATTCTGCACCCGATGGATCAAAATCCGGGCTCCATGTGGCAAGAGGTTTTTTATCCGCCGCCAGCGCGCCTGACGCTAGAGCAAAGCAAATCAGCAAACTGAGCAATAGCAACCTTTTCAACATGATACTTTCCCTTTCTAAAATATAACTGTGTTAGCAATCTCGTTACTGGAGGTTTAATTTGTATGGTCTATAACAGGATAGGCACTAATTAGAAAGGGAAAGGCTTTGATTTAGCGGGATTTTTAGCACTAGGCTTCTTTTTTTTGTCACGGTCAAAAAACAGTTCCGGCAGGTGATATAAAAAGCCCCTTATGCTTACATTGAAAAGCATAAGGGGCTTTAACCTTCAGTTGCTAAATGTAACAAAAGAAACTATTGCAGCGTCTCCTGAACTAACTTCAGGTAGTCGGCACCAATTTTTTCTCCCCATTTAGCATATACTGGTTGCGCCTTGCTTTTTAGCTGGGCACGATCGGCATCACTGAGTTCAAAAAACTGCACGCCATCAACCTTAGCCTCCTGAATCTGCAGCTGTTGCTGCTCATCAGTTTTCTGGCGGGCAATAGCACTCTCCTCGCGCACGGTGTCCAGAAAAATCTGGCGCAGATCAGCGGGCAGTTTATCCAGCCAGCGTTTGTTGACCATATGGATATACAATCCTTGGGTGTAATGCAAATCGGTAAAATAATGCGCTACTTCAAATTTCTTGGTGATGCTGCACACAATCGGGGTGTGATCCAGCCCATCGATAACACCGGTCTGCAGCGCTTGTGGTACATCCGGCCACGGCATAACGGTAAATTTCAGACCCCAGGCCTTATAGATATCGGTATTAACCGGGGCTTGGGCAATACGAAAATTCACCCCCTGCGCATCCGCCAAAGAACTTACAGGACGGGTGGTAGCCCAGCCATAACTGCCATAACCGGTAAAATCGATCACCTCAACACCCTGAGATACAGCCGCCTGGCTGAATGGCTCAAATAGCGCCGGGGTATTACGGAATGCTTCTAACTTGGCACTGGAGTCGATAACAAAGGGGAGGTTGACGATACCCAACCGGGGAGCAACATTTGCCGCCATAACCGATGAGCACAACATCCCCTGAATAGCGCCCATTTTTAACTTGCTCACCACGGCTTTTTCGCCACCTAACTGTGCCAATGGGCGAAAATCGACATACAATCGCCCCCCTGAGCGCTCCCACACTTTATCCCGAATGTGATAACCAACACCGATACCGGCAATAGCAGGATGATCAACATTTGACAGCATATAGCGATACTCAGCTGTTGACGGATCGAACTTCGGTTGCCACTGATCCCCCACACCCAAATCACGCGAATAGCCGATAGCCGTTAAGGCAAAAAACGTAACACAGACCAACACCACAATTTTAGCTAATTTCATAAAAATCCCCCTCCTAAATTATTTACTGTTCCGCGATGGCTATATTTATACAGCAAAACACCGTTGTTTAGCTCTTATTTACATATACCCACTAGCATTATACCTGCATAAACACCTAGGAATAAAAGGTTTACAATTATTTTCTAGGCACACAGAACTAAGTTCGCGTAGTATTACATCTACGTTTAATCTAGTCACGCAGCTTTATTTATTAAATCCTGGTGTCTGGTTTGGCAAAACAGTTGCAAAGCTGTCAACCTAGCTAACTTTCAAGACTCAGCGATAAGCTATAATTGTTTATTTTCCCAGCAGCAAGCGAGGGCATTATGAGCACGACCAAACCAAAGGATACCCAAGGAATACTACTCGAAGCTGGCACCAATGAATTCGAAATTTTAGAGTACTACCTGCACGACCAATCTTTCGGTATTAATGTTCATAAACTGCGCGAAATTGTACAGTTCAGCAAAGAGGGACTGACGCGCCTGCCCGATTCACATCCATCATTATTGGGCACAGTGCTGTTACGCGGCGACACTATCCCCCTAATCTGCCTCGCTGGACATCTCGGCAAGGAAATAAACTGTAACGAATCATTGGCACGGAGCGTGGATGGAGTGCAAGCACGCCAAGTGGTTCTGGTGTGCGAATTTAACGATGAAGTTATCGCCTTTTTAGTCGACGCAGTAGATCAGATTCACCGCCTATCCTGGTCTCAAGTTAAGCCCATGGATCATTTTTTCGCCGCCTATCGCCCGCGCTTTACCGGTTCAGTAACCATCGGTGAACGCGATATTCTAATTGTCGACATGGAACATATAGCTTACGAAATTTTTGGCGATGGTCAGCATTATGCAGACAGCGGCACCGATGTCGAAGAGACAGAGGAGTGCAAGCGCAACCGCGGCGATGTAAAGTTATTTTTTGCCGAGGATTCTACCATTATTCGCCAGGGGATCATGCGCGTGCTACTACAGGCGGGTTACGCCAAAGCTCAATGCTTCAGTGACGGGCTCCAATGCTGGAACGGTATTTTACAAGCCAAACACGACGGAGAATTACCCCTTTTGGTTGTATCTGACATTGAGATGCCAGAGCTGGACGGTCTAGCATTGTGCCGGCGGGTAAAAGAAGATAAAGAGTTAAGCAAAATAAAATTCGTTATGTACTCCAGTTTAATCAACGAGAACACCTCCCATAAGTGTGAAGAGGTCGGTGCCGATGACTACACCAGCAAGCCAGATGTAGGCAAGGTAGTCGGGCTGGTCGATAAGCACTGCCTGTGTAAATAAGTAACATCGACCCGCATTTACCCAACAGATGCGGGTTGTTTTATTGTCTATATATTTGTCGTTCAATATATATGGATTTCTAGTTGAAATCTATGGTATATCTCCCAAAAACTTATTATCTATGCTTATCGACCCTTTTCATTTAGTTATTTTTAGCTAGAATATCTCCAACTACTCTTTGTTGGATAGATATTGAACGGGCTGATGCCAAAATAGTTGCCGGAGATTTTTGATGAAGCTAGCTTTGACCGATTTCAGTTTGAAGTACCCACGGCTGGTAATACTTGCCGTTGTCAGTATAGTTTTTGCTTTTATGCTGCAATTTCCGCAGGTTAAGTTTGACAACGATCCGGAAAACATGCTTTCCGCCAATGAGCCGGTCAGAATCTTTCATCACGAAGTGAAGCAAACCTACGCTCTGTACGACTTTGTCGTTGTAGGTGTCGTCAACGAGAACGACCCTGCCGGGGTATTTAATGTTGCCACCCTAAATCGACTGCATCAGCTAACGCAACAGCTTACCCACTTGCAACTAAGCGCTGATGGTCTGCCTAGCATAGTTTTGCCAGCATCAGCACAGCATACCGCAAGCACCACTGAATTCGATCTCACCCCTACTAACACTTGGGATTACTGGCTCGGTCGAGCGTTTAATCATGATCCTAATCGCCTATTTGATGATAATCAACACAGTGCCATTCTCAGCCATGAACTAATAGCGCCCAGCGTAGTAGACAACATCAAGCAGTCCGCCTTGGGCTCGCTAAAAATAGAATATCTGATGGAACAGCCGCCACGCACAGCGGAGCAAGCACTACAGATTCGTGATGATGCCATGAACAACCCCCTGTATCGCAGCACGCTAGTCTCCGAAGATGGTCAAGCAGTATGTATTTACATACCCATGGTGGATAAAACGTACAGCTACAACGTAGCCAACCTGGTGCGCAAGCTTACCCAAAACTGGCCCATGGAAGATCAAGTATACATAACCGGACTGCCGGTAGCTGAAGACACTTTCGGCCTAGAGATGTTGTTGCAGATGTCGGTATCTGCTCCGCTGGCCGGATTAGCCATCTTTGTGTTGCTGCTGCTATTTTTCCGCAGCGTTTCCCTAATTATCGCCCCCATGCTGGTGGCTATCTGTAGCATCACCTGCAGCATGGGCTTGTTAATCGGCCTCGGTTACGATGTGCATATTATGAGTTCCATGATAGCCATTTTTCTCATGCCCATCGCTGTAGCTGATGCCGTACACATCTTGAGTGAATTTTTCGATAACTATGCCCGTTTCGCCGACAAGGCAAAAACGGTACGCTACGTCATCGGTCATCTGTTTCAGCCCATGCTGTACACCAGCTTGACCACCATCGCCGGTTTTGCTTCGCTGGCGTTTACCCCAATTCCTCCAGTGGCGATCTTCGGTCTGCACATTGCCTTTGGTGTCGCGCTGGCCTGGCTGCTGAGCATGACTCTCATCCCGGCGTATATCATGATCTTCGTCTCCGATGAGAAACTGGCCAAACTACCCGCACATGCAGCAACCAGCTTGGTGAATGAAAAACCCAGCGGCGGCATGTTGCCCTTGCTACACCACATGGGTAAACTCAGCGCCAACTATCGTGGGCTTATCCTGGTTGTCACCCTGCTGTTGGTCGGTATATCAATTTACGGCATCAACCGGATTCAGGTTAACGATAATCCGGTTAAATGGTTCACTGAAGACCACGAAATTCGCCAAGCCGACCAGATTCTTAATCACCATTTCGGCGGTACTTACACCGCCTATCTAACCTTTTCCGAGATCAGCCCCAGCTCCTGCAATTGTACAAAAAAATCCCAGCTGATAGAAGAACAGGTGCGGGTGCGTTACGCCGAACGCTTTCCTCAAGCGACTAGTGAATTTATCACTAAACTGCACCAACTGCGTGACAACCGCAAACAGCTCAACAACTGCAACCTAAGTGAATGTTTTTACCTGCTACTCCAGGAGGCAGACCGTCTGGATAAACAGGTATTATCTGGCTGGTCTGTGCTAGCAGATGAGATTAACTATCTCGACCCAACTGGATTGACTCAGGACAACTTGGCGCTGCGCTTACATGGCATAACCAATACAGCAGGTCCTGAAATAAAACTGTTGCTGCAACAGCTATTCACCACCGCGCCAGTAAACGGCGCAGATCTGTTGGATGCAGGATTAATGATTTGCGAACAACACCTAGGGAAATCTTTTCACACCTTCGTTATTGAAATGGAAGCCGAGTTAACCGCTGCGCCGTTTAAGCAACCTAAAATGCTCCATTATTTAGAGGGCTTACAGCAATATCTGGACAAGAGCGGGTTAATAGGCAAAAGCACCTCTGCGGTTGATGCCCTCAAGAAAGCCAATTACGAGCTCAACTATGTAGCCGCGCCAGCAGACACTAGCCCACTGGTGCAAGAAAGTTATGCGGCACACAATCGCAGCAACTTTACCATTCCCACCACTGCCGCTGCGGTCGCCCAGGTATTCGTCCAATTGGAGGGGATGAAGAAAAAAGACAGCCTGTTCCACATGATTACTCGCGATTATAGACAGGCAAACCTGTGGATTCAGCTCAAGAGTGGAGACAACCGCGATATGGAAACAGTCGTGCGTGCCGTTGACCACTACGTGACAAGCCACCCAGCCCCATTACAGCTAAAATCACGTTGGGCCGGACTCACCTACCTCAACGTGGTATGGCAGGACAAAATGGTACGCGGTATGATGTCATCACTGCTAGGCAGCTTTATCGTCGTGCTGGTGATGATGACACTGCTATTCCGTTCGGTGGTGTGGGGTCTTCTGGCCATGATTCCCCTGTGCGTCACCATCACCCTTATCTACGGCATAATAGGATTAGTCGGTAAAGATTATGATATGCCAGTTGCCGTGCTTTCATCGCTCACGCTTGGTCTCAGTGTCGATTTTGCTATTCACTTTTTACAGCGTGCCCGTGCGCTTTACAGGCAATCAAACGATTGGAACCAGACCATAAAAGTTATGTTTCAGGATCCAGCGCGCGCCATTACCCGCAACGCCATAACCATCTCCGTAGGTTTTATGCCGCTGCTGCTGGCACCATTAGTACCCTATAAAACTGTGGGCTTCTTTCTGGCTACAATCATGGCAGTTTCGTGGCTGGCAACGTTATTGCTGTTACCGGCGTTACTTAGCCTGTTGAAACGGTGGGTGTTTCCGGTCCAGCAAGAAGACTCAGCTTTGGAAAAAGATTAAACTTGCTTGCACCTAAACCCAAACATATCCAATAACCTGATTAATACCAATCATCCACTAGCGCCAAAAAACGCGTCGCTCTCACACAGACGGGAGGCTAGAAAGGGTACACAAAAGAAGAAGACATCCTTTCAGCTGCCGATGAAACCTAGGTCTACTAACAACTAAAACGGTCATCCCGTACCATTAAACAGTACTGTTACACACATATAACAATAGGCTCTCTTCGTACAACAAACACCATGAGAAAATAGTAATTTTAAGAAAATGATCCGCCATGTACAAGATGTGGTAATAATTAGACCGCAGCACCCACTTTGCATACTTACCTATTAATAGCGTAATAAATGGAAAATATTAAATTATACAAAAACTATTTACCTATTCCATAAATAATGTCTCCATAAGTGGGAAATCATCCATTCTATAGAATGTGACACTTGGAAAGATTTTCACTTATCTCCAAGGCTATACACGATAAAGAGATCAAATGATTAACGACTACCTTATCTACATCACTTTAGCGATAACAATCACCGCAATTCCTGGACCTGCTGTTGCCCTGACAATCAAAAACAGTCTCAGCTCTGGCTATAAAGCATCTATTGCAAATATTTTCGGTAACTTTACGGCAATGATCATTTTGGCAACACTTTCTGCTCTCGGACTAGGGGCAATCATTCTTGCTTCTGCTACCCTGTTTACCTTAGTAAAAATTTTTGGTTGTATTTATCTAGTCTATTTAGGAGTAAAAGTGTGGAGGACTCCACACCGGAAAGAAGACTTAGGCCACCAACTTAAAAACAACAGCACAAGATCATTTACTTCTGTGTTTAAGGAGGGGTTTTTCGTTGGTATCAGCAACCCTAAGGCTATAGCGTTCTTCACCGCGCTTTTCCCGCAATTTATTGACCCATCCAGGGCGTATATTCCCCAATTCATAATTCTCATTATGACTATCGAAGCAATTTCATTCTTCATTTTAACATGCTATGCGCTCTTATCCTCCATGGCTGCGCCATTCTTATCCAAAGAAAAATCAATGATTTATTTCAATAAGTTAACTGGTGGCGCCTTTATTGGATTTGGAGTTGCTTTGCTATATGATAAATAGAAATGTGTGTAACGAACAAGTAACTCAAGCGAATGGAACTTAGCTGGTCGTTTCCCGAAAAACAAAATCAAATTACGCTAGCAGACTAAACCTTTCGCAGCAGCAGCGCTTATTGCGAACCATTTTGAATCAACAACACAGAGGGTAGACATATAAATATGCCGTGGACTTATTTAGTAGTAGCCGGATTATTTGAATGTGGCTGGGCAATCGGACTAAAATACACCGAGGGGTTTACTAAACTCATTCCGTCCCTGCTCACTGTCTCAGCTATGGCAATAAGTGTTGGGTTACTGTCTGTTGCCATGAAAACAATTCCAATGAGCACAGCGTATGCTGTTTGGACAGGAATTGGAGCCGTTGGGGTTACGATTATGGGCATGGTACTGCTTGGGGAGTCGCGGGATATTCTGAGAATAATCTGCTTATTATTGATCGTAGCAGGAATAGTTGGCCTCAAATTGGTTCATTCATCACCAGGCACCTAATGACCATCTAAGCAAACGGAAAGAGTAAACAGATGTTGTTCGCGAAATGTTCGCTGGTACTCGTAAAGAGCACCGTCGCCGCTCATCTCAATCCGTTAGCCACAATAAAATAAAGGCTGCGTAAATCTGTCACTACATTTAAATTGAACACGGCAAAGTCGCCAATCACTTAGATATAATTCATACCGCCGAAATATACGGTGAAAACTTGACCAAAGACATTAAGTAGAAATTTCCACATACAAAGATTTGCCTGAGACTCAAGGTAAGTCAAACGTAGACATGACCACTTTATGCTCAATGGTTAACAGGGGAACACATGAGTAAAAATCAAATAGGGTTCAAAGAAACAAAACAACTTCTAAGCAGCTACCACATCTCTGTGCCAGGAGAAATAGCACAAAACATTGACGAGATACTAGAAACAGCAGAAAAAATAGGTTTCCCAATTGTTATGAAAGGGATCTCTTCTCAAATTATCCACAAAAGCGATGTTGGTTGCGTTTTTTTAAATCTTCAAGACCCCGAAGCGATAAAAAAGGCGTATGAACAGCTGTTGTTAAACGTCCAAAAAGTCGGAGTCGTCAAGCTGGACGGTGTCTTGGTGCAACCGATGGCTAAAAACGGTCTAGAAATCCTCGTTGGAGCCAAGCAGGATCCGGCTTTTGGACCAGTAGTCATGGTTGGGCTAGGCGGGAAACATGTCGAATTGCTGGCTGATGTTGCCCTCGGCGTTGGAGTTTTAACCCGGGAAGATATCCTGGATATGCTGGACGAAACCAAGGCAGGTCAGATATTAGACGGATACCGCGGCGATGTTTTCGACAAAGAATCGATCATCGAGCTGGCCATGAATATTTCCCGCCTCATGGCTGATCATCCTGAAATTCATGAACTCGACCTCAACCCAGTCATCGTTTATGAAAATGGTGTCAACATCGTCGATACCCGGATCATTCAGGGAGACCCCGTATTCCGTCCTCTTCCAAGTGACCATTTACCCGAAAAACTAAAAAGTCTTCAAGCCATTTTCTCCCCCAAATCGGTTGCTATAGTCGGTGCCTCACGTCCCGGAACAATGGGTGGGATCATCTTGAAAAACTCAATGCGAATCGACAAGATTTTTCCAGTTCATCCGCGCTTGAAAACCATTCAAGGGCTAACCTGCTATCCGTCACTGAGCAGCCTTCCCGAAGTTCCCGACGTTGGGGTTTTCGCTATCAATGCTGAAGAAACAGTGCGCTGTTTCGAAGAGTTCTGTAAAATGGGGGGCAAAGGGGCAATTATTTTCAGCGACGGTTTTGCCGAAGCAGGAAGATCCGATCTGGAGGATCGCCTGATCTATCTGAGTAAAAAATACCATGTGGCGTATATCGGCCCCAACTGCATGGGAGTAATCGACAATTTCACCGGGCTTAATACTTTTTATATTCCCGCACAGCGAACCAGCGTCATTGATAAAGCCAACGGCATCGGCATCATTTCTCAAAGTGGCGGCGTCAGCTTGGAGTTAAAGGAGATGCTCAAGGCCGACGAAGTAAATCTGGGGCAATGCGTCTCATGCGGCAACGCCAGCAGTGTCAGCGTGACGAATATTCTTGCTCACATGGGTGATGACCCGCGTATAAAAATTATAGCTATTTATCTTGAAGGCATTGAAAACGGCTACGAATTCATGAATGTAAGCCGACAGGTCGCTGAAACGAAGCCAATCATTGTCATCAAAGGTGGTGCTGGCGGAGGGGCTGCTGCAACCATGTCGCATACCGCGACATTGGCAGGAAGCCATGAAGCCTTTCGCGCAGCTTGCCGTCAAGCAGGTCTCTACCTTCTCGAAGAGTTAACGGAAGACACCAAAATACTGGTTAACATTCTGTCTATTCTAACCACTCAGCCTCAAGCGCAAGGCAACCGCGTTGGCATCGTCAGTGTCGGAGGCGGTTCGGGTATTTTATTGGCTGACCAAGTAACTTCCGTAGGGCTACCGCTGGCAACCTATGCCCCGCATACACAAGAAAAATTGCGCGCCCTTATTAGTGACAATATGGGCAGCGTTGACGACATTGAGAAAAACCATATCCTGCAAGGCATCGGTGGTAATCCCATCGACCTGTTCGGCAACTGCTGCGATGAACGCTTAATTGATACTTTACGAATTATCGATGAAGACCCCAATACCGACATCATCCTCAGTGCAATCTACTTTCAGGTACCTACCCTTACGGAATACCTGCCCGAAAAACTTGCCGATCTACGCTCAGAACTGAACAAACCACTGATCGTTTCACCACGGGGTTTTTCTGAATACATATCCAAGTGCCGAAAGTATTTGTACAGCAAAAAGTTCCATACCTATACCGTCCCCATGATGAAACCTATGGGCATTGCTCTGGATATCTGGGACAAGTACAAAATTTCTTTTTGTGACACCGATGCCGAATAAATGAGGGGCACTGCCCAGAGTATAAAAACCAATTTTTTTATGGGTCTCTTGCAAAACTCTTTAAAATCCAGTAATCGTCATTCCCGCGCAGGCGGGAATCCAGAGGTTTTCTAGGTTCACCAAAAAAACTGGATCCCCGTTTTCACGAGGATGACGATTTTTGCAAGGGTTTCTTATATTGATAGCAAAAATAGGGCTGTTCCGATCTTTTTGCGGCGAGTCACCTCTTATGTGATTTAATCAAAAAGTTTCTCTATTTTTTCATGCATTCTTTACCACCGCGAGCAGCAGGAGATCAGAGAAACCAAGGTCATGAAATAACATTGTAAAACTCTCTTTGCAGGTCTATAAATTATCTGAAAGTTTCCCACTTGCCACGGGACAGCATAAAACTCTGTCCCACAAAGCCATAACTCCTCATCGTTCGAAGGAAGCAGCAGATGGATATTAACGCACTTCTTCTCAGTGGATGCTTTGCTCTGTATTGCATTAGCGTTGCACTTTATATCGCACACGCATGTCTACGCTGGCCAAGGTTATATCAGCTTGCCCTCGGCACGGTACTTCTTGCGTTTGGCTGTCAAAGCCTCAGTCTTGGGCTACGTTGGTTTGCCGCTGGCTACTTACCGGTTACGAATCTGTTCTCAACCCTGTTTTTCTTTAGTTGGGCTCTCGCCGCGACCTACGTGTATTTTGAACTACGCTATCGCCTCGCCTCCGCAGGTCTGTTTGTCATGGTGCTCAATCTACTCCTTCTGTACATCGCGCTGCCACGAGATCCAAGCCCCCCCGCGTTAATTCCAATGCTTGATACGCCGCTATTCACTCTGCATATCGCCTTTTCTTTTCTCGCATATGCCCTGTTTGCCATGGCCTTCTCTTTAGCGGTACTCTTTCTCATTCAGCGCAAAACATCAGTACTACCCCTGCCATCGAGCAACCTGCTAAAACAGCTTAACGAAGAAGCTATTTTTCTTGGTTTTTGCTTCTTTACTCTCTGTATGCTGCTTGGTAGTTATTGGGCCTATATCGCTTGGGGATATTATTTTTCTTGGGACATTAAAGCACTGTGGTCAGCGTTAATCTGGTTATATTTTGCTGGCATGTGCCACGCTAAGTTTATCCGCCATTGGCAAGGCACCGGCTATGCATGGCTCTCTATTTTTGGGTTTGCTCTCGTGCTCTTTACCTACCTAGGGGTTGGTCTGCTTATGAAAAGCAGCCATCCTCTCGCATAATACCGTCAGGAAACAAAAATGTTTCGTCAATTATGGAAACTCTGCTGCTCTGCCAAGGCCACCATTATCCTCACCAGTGCAACAACGCTTATCGCGATTTTCGGTTCAGCACAAATCATGCTCAACCCACGGCTGTTTAACACCATGGACAGCAAACCCCTACTGGAATGGTGGCACGCGTATCTGCCTCAGGCAAGCTACTACAGCCTATGGATACCCCTATGCAGCGCACTCATCTTACTTTTGGGCCTGAACACCCTGTGCTGTTTTATTGATTGGATCTGTCACTTAGGTAGTCGCTGGAAAACGGCGGGCGAATATCTCATCCATTTCGGTTTTATACTCGTTGTCATCGCTTACGCCTGGGGAAGTATTTACGGCATGCGCAGCAATAATAACAGTATTGCCGAAGGTGAAGTAATCGCCATACCTTCACAGAGTGGTTACTTTCTGCGCCTGAACAGTTTTCAGCCACAACTTGCGCCATCGGGTCGCCCCATTGATATGCTGAGCAACGTCACATTGCTCAAGGGAGATCACGAGCTAAAAACAACAACCATTCGCTTCAATCATCCGTTAACCCATGGTGACCTCATTATACTGGCAAGATCTTACCAACAACAGGCTATTGGCTTTCGTTGTTCCCTCAATCGTCAGCATGTTGAACTTAAACAAGGGAGCACACATCTGCTGCCATCAGGTTCACGCTTAAATGTTGTGAAATTTTATCCTGACATCCAGCGCAGAGGAAGAAATACCGCGGGCAATAGGACATTACGCAATCCTGCTTTTTTAGTGGAATTAAGTGGTCCAACCCAAGAGAAAAAGAGTATTTGGTATGTTGTGAGACAGGGAGCACCACAACTGTTATTGACCGCCGGGTTTACCCCCCAACGATTAACTCCACTGTACAAGAACTACAGTCAACTGGCCATCAATCGCGATCCCGGCGCTCCTTTAGCTGCGGCAGGCAGCATAGCTATGGCGTTAGGTGTATTGCTATGCCTACGCTCGTTTTATGCCAAACGCTCGCGCAATAGCCGCATACATTTGGAATAGCGCAGGTATGCACATTTGCTGCTTAAAAATCAAGAAAGCCTGCAGTTTCAATCTACATAGGTAATAAAAATGGGATTGTCCCCAGCTGCATCGGGGGGGCTGACCCGATCTTTTGCGGCGAGAGATTACTTATGTGATAGTTTCATGCTTCTTCTGATCCATTCAGCTCAAAGATATATGAACCCGTTTTCCCAGCACCGCAGCAGCCTTTGCAAGCGTTTTAATCGTGACTCCGAGGTTTTCAGGATCAAGTAAACGCTCAAGAGACGGTCTGCTCGTTTGCATTTTTGCAGCCATAGCCGATTTAGATATAGATTCGGCCTTCATCCGTTCAGCAATTTGAAAAGCAACAATCCGCTTTACCGCGACAAGCTCAACTTCGGGAAGAATGCCTTCTTCCTCTAAAAAATCATCAAAATCACTGCCGATATGCTTATTTTTGTCGTCCATCATAATCTCCTTACAGTTTAGACATGCGGCGTTTGGCAAGAGCAATGTCATCCTTCGGGGTCTTTTGCGTCTTTTTTATGAAACCGTGTAAAAGAATAATGTTTCCAGCCTGTGTACAAAAAATCACTCTGGCAATCCGGTTATTAAGAGCTGTCCGCACCTCCCATAATCCATCCTTCAGGTTTCTAACCAGCGGCATACCTAACGGCCAACCCCATTGAACGGTTTTGATGTCTTCACCAATTAACTTTCTATCAGGCTGGTTCAGCTCTTTCAACCATTCGCGAACAGGTTCTTTGCCACTGGTTTGCATGAAAAATTTGACCTTGAATGGGTTTTGATCCATGCTTTATTGTACCTTTTTTGGTGCGACTGTCAATGGGTATATTAACGTCAATTAGATACCGTCTTTGTTGAGAGGTAGGGCTGTTCGGCAAGGCAAGTTTAGTGGGCAAGTTATTAAGGTGTAGTTTGTCCACTGTGTCAGCAGCGTTGGTTTCCACATGCTCTGAAAAGAAGTAAAAGAAAGTCTTGAAATGCAACATCATTATGGCAATCTAAGCATGCCATGACCACTTATCGGGTCATCTTATACTGAAATATTGCAATTCAAGACCTGACACTGTAGGTGTATTCTCGTTGACGCTCATTGCGTTCGGCGACAACAAATAGGGGAGTTTGCCTAGTTAATAGAACTTGATAATAGGTTCACTTGTTGAGTATTGCGGCAAACTAAGAGTAAATACGTTTTTTTGATAAGGAATTCCCATATTTGTCTCAACTGTTTCGGGGTAGGTTGCAACTGTAATTTCACCTGAGTTTAACTCTATTATCTTTTTAGCTCTGCTCAGCCCGATACCGCTGCCAGACATGCAAGTTTTTGTTGCCAAACTGCCAGAAATACCCTCTTGGAATATCGTAGATTTTTCAGTGTCTTTAATTTCAAAGCTTAGCATATCCATAGTTATTTCAGTTTTGATGCCACAATCCTTGAAGCCAACTTGGAATGTCGAATGTGGTTTTACGTACTTAGCAGCATTTTCAATTAAGTGATACAGGGCAACATGCAGTGATTCGTAGTCAAAGAATGCTTGATGAATTTGGTCGTCATTACCGACAATAACTTTTACATGTTTATCTGTAAAATCTGGGAAAAAAAGGTAGAAAACATTTAAGAGTACTTTATGTAAATTGTGGATTTTTTTCTGAAGTACTGGATTACTTACAACAAGTTTTTTGAAAACTGAAAATTCAACCTTCATTGCTGCATTGTTTTTCGCAATCCTGAGTAAGGCAATCCCAGTTTCTCTTGTTTCAAGTTTGATGCTTTCCTCGATTAGGCTAATGTTAGAACTCATATTTTTTCTTAATTTCTCTTGAGGTACTATAGAGTATATCTCTTGTATGTTATGGGCATTCAGTGTCATTAAGTTGTGAACTAATCTACTAGTACTTTTGTTTATTGTTGATGTAGTAGAATGTATAATTTCATCGACATAATTAGAGGAGTCTAGTATTAGGTCAAGTTTTGTTTTGAACTTTTGAGAACTTTTTAAGTAGTCTTTTCCTGTAGTAAATCCGTAGACTGTGTGAGTAGCGTTGCTAACAACGCCACATCTAACACTACCATTTAATAGTTTAATTGATTTAGACTTTAGACCATCGATTAAAGCTTCGTCTTTGACAAAAAGGTTATTAAATATAATTGAGCCGCTAATACTTGTAATTCTATACCTGATATCCATGTTTCTTAGTTCCCATTCCCAATAGTGAATTCCTCTACAATTCTTTGGAATTCATATGGATCAGCATTTTTTGCGAGGAAGGAATCTGCTTTTCTTAGAGCTTCATGGAAACGGTCGCCATTGGTTTCCGCAGAGTAGATAATAACTTTCTTGTTTTGATATTTTTCTTTAATTGCTAATGCTAAACCGAGGCCTTCATCACTAAATCCCATGGCAACACCAACGCCTTGCACATCAATAAATAGTATTGATGCATCTACTATCTCCGTGTCATCAAGTGTTTCGCAGTCCTTGATTAGTTTTGTGTGGACCCAGCCTGATTTAGTTAATATTTTAGCAACCTTGAAGCGGGCATCATCATCTATGAAGAGAATGCGAGTCTCATTTTTCCAATCACTCAGTTTTTTTGCTTGTTTAGCTCGTTCGGGGAGGGCACTAGTTTTTACCTGCGCAATGGAAGACTCATTTCGGTTCTCAATATTTATTTCGAAATTGTTCGTTTGTTTTTCACTGGAATTAGCTTTTTTATTCACCTTTGAGAAAAAGAACTTAAATGCCCATGCTAGAATTATTACTCCAACACCACTAAACAACCAGTCCTTATTGTCAAATATAAATTTCATGTAAAATTCACCTACTAAAATTATAATAAAAAGGGGCATTCCCCAGTTTTTCGTTATTCAATACCAAAATTCTCCAAGTATTGCCAATTCTTCATGATGTTTATTGCACGCAGTTATTCTAATGTCAATAAGACCATGGGGCAGGCACTTAATGATAATTAATAACTTATCTACTAAATCTGTTGCGAGTCCAAACCCGGATACCCGCAAGGGGCATCCCTACACATCCATTGTTCGGTTTGCCATTTGTTTGCATAAATGCACCCCATCAAGATACTCACAGGTACTACCTAGCTTAAATTTGTGTACTTACATCGACGCCGCATATCGTTTATACTGGCTAAATATTAACGGCAGCAAAATAAATTGATTAAGGAGTAGCCAGCCATGAGCAATCCTATTATTGAAGACCTGCAGTGG
>CAZHXF010000011.1:0-65069 GCA_964536375.1 uncultured Desulfuromonas sp.
CGCCGTCAGGACTTTGGTTTTTGCTGGTGCCATTATTGCTCTCCTATTCTTATTATCAACCATCATCGTATTGATTATATTTGAATCATAATAATTAAATATGATTTTGTCAATCTGTCGCATCAGTTTAGGTTGCACCTTAAACTGATGTCAGTGAATATTTTCCCTTTTGCGTCAGGGTAGGGACTAGTCCTCAAACACCACAGGTAACCAACCATTCACACACGTTCGAGTTTATCGGTAAGGGGTATCTTGTGATTTAATTTCCACAACCACCATTGAGAAACTCGTAATTTTAGCTAGTTATACTTTTTAACCCTGATTTCTAACCGTATCCCGCCGCGATTTTATCCAAATAAAAACCACCGATAACTGTACGTATGCAGTATTTTACTGTATAAACTGCATTGACTGTATGGGCAACAGCGGTAAACTGTAGTCGGATTTATAGCCAAAAAGGGAGTGAGTGGTGGCAACATTAGCAGATAAAATGTGGGAAATAGCTAAACGTGAAGGTGTGGAGTCGCGTGCGGAACTGGCGCGGATATTGGATATTAAGTCACAATCCATGTATCAATGGTTCAATAGCGACGAGAGTGTGAGAACGTCACCGCGGTCTCTATATATAGGCAGGTTTTGCAACCACTTTGATATAACAGAGGATGAGCTTAGGTCTGGGGCTATGTCCGTAGTTAAGCACGAACCGCGCATCGTAATGACAAGAGATGAAAAACTGTTACTCCAGGCATTTAGACAACTAAACGATGAAGAAAAAGATGAAATTCTTGATGCTATTTTGGATATGTCACTAAAGGCTTAGAATCGTTGGCGGGTGAAACAGGCGCTAAAGCCTCCTGTTCAAACACCCGTGCGTCCTTGGTGGTGAATATCGCATCAACAATATTTTGGGTTTGAGGACATCTTTTTACGATTGTATCAAATTGAGAACGACGCAATTTAAGCTGTGGCTGGCCATTTGCTACGATGAGTTCTTTACTCATCAGGTGGGGGCGCAATGTCCGTGACGTACTGCCGCCGAGTAAAAAACTCTGAATGTGGCAAAAGATACGCAACCCGCCCAGATCAACATCTCCCCAATGGTAAAAGGGAACGCTGGTAGCAAGTTTAGCGTGTAGTAAGCGGATAAGATTGCCAAAGTCAGGGGAGGGGAAGCCGTTACTATAAAGGAACAACCCACCGTCATCGATCTCTTCACAGTGGCGATTGAACGAAGCCAGGTTCTCAATAGTCAGTACATAACGTGGGGGCATGGTGAATTCAATGTCGTTGATGGACTGTGGTGCCAAACCAATATACGGCTTTATGTCACGACAATCGATCTGAGTGTTCTTGAGCAGTACTCTACATTGGGCCTGTAAGAACACCGGCTGGGCAAATTTCACCAACCCTAAAGACTCATACAGCTCTTGAGCGTTGAGATCACCGCCATCACTTCCAAATTGCTGTTGCCACAGCGTTTTAAACACACCTTTGATGCTCTCCATTGCTTTTGAGTTGCCAAGGTAGCTGACGCTGAATGAGCGCAAATCGTGACCACGGTGACAGCCTTTTTTCACAGCATCGAGAGCCTTTAGAACGGTAATTACCTTGGGTACATCTTCTACGCTCAACCCGTGCAGTGATTTGCCATGGTGCCAAGCGCTAACAAGATCCACTTTGATTGTATCAATCCATTCTAGGTCACTCTGCATATGTTGTTCGATGTGCTTGCCTGCGGCCGTAGCTCGATCTGAAGCTAACGGCACGTCCAAAAAGGCAGCAAGTTTTGTCGGATCTTTAAGGGTGATTCTTTCCAACACTTGACTGGGGGCGCGTTTGGCCCAAGTTAAGCTGATGCAGCCTAAATCTTCAGCCGTTTTAAGCCGTGCGTGTAGCTGTTCTTTGCCTTGAAAGGTGGTGGTCGCAAAATACTCTTTCGCCATGCTCTTGGTGATTGGCCGCGAAAAGGTTTTATCCTTGTTGGCACTCTTTTGCCACAAATGGAATAAGCGTAGAAGTAAAGCTGAAGCGGCGGTATTGCCCATGTTACACCTCTGCTACCAAATTTGGAGCTGTGGCGGATCTCTTAATGGTCGGATTATCTTGCTGCAGTAATGCGTGCGCCGCCTTGGTCGGATACTCGATACTGATGTCAATCGCCTGCTCTTCACGATAAATGTTGATAATGGTATCCATCGACGCCGAGAGGATGGTGTGTTTCTCATCGGGCGCACCAAGCAATACCTGCAGGTTGATGTCCTGCAAAAAGTTCAAACAGTTGCCGCAGTTCTCGACATCGAGCTTCGAGAACGCTTCATCAAACATAATCAGGTGCATCCCACCCTTAATTCCTGCGGTGGTGGTGCGCAGATGATAGGTGGAAGCCAAGGCCGCGCCGATAGCAACGTAGTATGGGCTTTGACCTTCGCCCCCAGAACCTTTGGTGATCCGATTACGCATGTTTGATTTCAATTCACCGTCTTGCGAGTGCATCTCGATATCGAAAACAAAATAGGAGCGATAGTCTTCTAAGCGCGAACTCTGTTGAGAATCCTTCAGCGCACA
The DNA here is from genome assembly GCA_964536375.1 of uncultured Desulfuromonas sp. Classification (GTDB taxonomy): domain Bacteria; phylum Desulfobacterota; class Desulfuromonadia; order Desulfuromonadales; family Desulfuromonadaceae; genus Desulfuromonas. The sequence continues at coordinate 2,566 of CAZHXF010000011.1, forward strand.
GTTGATCTCCTGTATCGCATCATAGTGCGGCGAGGTGGGATCATTGCTAGGATCAAACAGACCCGACAAACTAAAGTTCGGGTTGTCATCAATGGCATCAAACAATTTGACGATGCTTTTATATTCGGGGTTATATGTCCACTTAAAGGTGTAGCGCTCGCCGTGGAAGGTGATCTTCTTTAGGGTACGGTTAAGCTCACTGAGCTGACTCTTTACCTTGTCGATACTCTCCTTGATTTTAAAGATGAACTTCGATCTGAAGGTGATCTCGGCGTCCTGAAGGGCTTGCCGTGACTTCTCAGCATATTCGGCCAAGCTGGTATCTATGAGCATTTGGCGATCAGTGGAGATACGGGCATAAATCTCATCAAAACCAGGCTTATCGTTGGCACCAAAGCTCGATACGCCGCCAACGCTGGCATATTGCGACTGATGCTTCCATGTTTGCTGATAAACCGCATTTTCCTCGTTGCTAAGTAGACTAGAGAGTGTTTCCTGTTTTTTAAAGCATTGAGCAATCACCTGGGTAAAATCGCCGTTGCAATCATCTTGGAGTTTTATAAAGCGATCGGTTACATCAGCAAAGTCCCAACCTGCGCTTTCCCACATCGGCTGGCTGGTGAGCTCTTTAATTTGCACCTCATCCGTGTTGATTTTTGTTTGCAGTTCGGCGTAATCCCTTTTTTTACCACCGATCATTTGGGCGAATACACGGCCCTTTCCTTCAAGTTCATCCGAAGCCTTCTTCATAGCGGTAATGTCACGGTCAAGCTGGGTAATGCGTGCCACCAGTGTCGTATCCTGGTTCTTTTCCAGCTCTGCTATCTCAATATCCAGCCGTGTTGTGTTTTGGTGCGCTTGTTCGCGCTCTTTTTTTGTTTTTTCAACGCTCTGGGGGCGGCGGTCACAAAAATTGATAAACGCGCGGATCACATCCTCAACGGCGTTAAGGTTTTTACTCATTGTCACCGTATCGTTAAGCTGTTGCTGAAGCTCTAGCAGATCCTTTTCGAGTTGCTCTAGGAGCCGAGCTTGACTCTCGCGGCCAAGGATAGGGTAGGGGCGCGGGCGCTGTATGGAGGAGACAACGCCACCGTTTAAAAACAAACCATCGGCAGTAGCGGCGCGATTACTCGCCAACAGCTGTTCTTCGGTGTCAACCATCTCAATATTGCCGAGCTGACGATTGATAAACGCCTGCACGTCTTTATCTTCTGTGACCACAATGGTCGCCAACGAGTTTTCGTCTACCTTGTTTATCCAACGACTACTCTGGGTGGTATTCACCACCTTAGCGTTAGCTAGTTCCCGTTTGTTCTGACGATACAGGCGTACTGCCTCGTGGGCATCGTTTTTATCGACAATCAACGCCTGACGGTTACCTTTTAAAATACCCTCAATCGTCAACCGCCACTTCTCATCGGTGACATCGCACAGATCACACAGGGGGCGCGATTCAATGTTGTTCTTTGCCAAGATGGCGATCATCGCCAGTGTGTCATCACTCAGAGGAGATTTCCCCAAACGTAATTGCTTTACTTGGGCAACAACGTCGCCAAGGTCAGCCCCTAATCGCGCTTTGGTGGTCACATAGCGGTCTTGTTTGTTTTTACGCAGGCTGCTTGTTTGTTGCTCTAGGGCAATAAAGGTTTCAATATCGTGGTCCACTTGCTGCGGTCGCGACGGCCACAGTTGATCTAGTAGCGCATCTTCCTGTTCTACGTGGCTGGTGAGAGCTTGGTGCCCCGCGACGAATCCAGGTGACAATAGGGCGTAATGATTAGTGCAGTGCAACAGCTGAGAAACTTCAGTGCGGGTTGCATCGAGGTCTTTCTGGTGTGTGGCTTCTGCGCTTCGGCTTAACTCCCTTTGTTGCTGTAGGGTGGTGATTCGTGCCTTGACCGTGGAGTTCTCTAACTCATTACGAGCTTTGTTAACCAGCACGATAGATTCATCGCGTTTTTCATCCACTTCTTTTCGCTCTTTATCGCAATCCACTTGCTGTTGTTCCGCATCATCAATAGCAAGGCTGATGGGCTCACTTTGTTCAATATGATGCTCTTTTTGGCTCCACAAACTAATCAACTGGTAGTAGGCCGTATCACGCTGATGGGTTTTAACTTTTTTGCACAACGCCTCGATCTGGGTTAAATCGTCGATGCGATCACTGACTTGCTGGTGCTTCTCGTTCATCTCCTCGTAGTTCTTCATGGCAATGCGTAGTTCATCAATGGAGAGGTCGTTGTTCTGCAGGATGAAGTCACGCACAAACATGGTCGGATCACCAATAGGGACAAAGGCGATGGCGTTTTGCAGGTTTTTTAAGAACTGATCGGTGTCGATCATTGGACAGCCTGGATCTTCACTGAGCTGGGTCAGCAATTCACATACAAAGCGGCGCGCATTACTACCAGGATAGTAGATAACGTGGGGGTGGAGGCGATCAATGGTCGATTTAACTTCTACCCACGGTATCGCACACCGTTGGTCATCGCTGGTGTGTCTGACAAAGTCACTCAGGCTGGCGTTCATTCCGGTGACGACAAAGCGACTCTCCACAGTCTCTTCACTGCCAGCGGATGTGGCGGTCATTGCAATACCGATGGTGGTATGGCTATTGGTTTCATCATCGTGGAAGACTAAGGCGATATAGGTGTGGGCGTTTTTACGGAAGTAGACGTTTTGACCTGCGGCGTTAGAGACAACACCGAGGCAATATTCGTACACGCTGCGTTTGCCTTTACCACTGGCTCCGGCGTTCAGACTCAATTTGTTGCGATCGCGGCCAGTGAGGACCGTTTGTACCGCATCGAGGATCGACGACTTACCTGAGCCGTTAGGACCGACGATGGCAGTGTTGCCTTTGATCTCCAGCTCTACACCGTCGAGCAAGTACCAGTTGACCAATATTATTTTTGATAAGGATTTCAAGCTGAGTTCCTTTTTAGTTTAATTCGGATGCTCTTCGTGTGAGCGCTGCTAGCGCAGAATACAATAGGCCCCATTCTGGACTCTATTCATCATCGTCATTTTCGGTAACCAAGGTTGTTTCTAGTTGCACGATGTAGTCATCGTTGACAACGTGGCGAATCGCGGGACGGATGGTGATTGCCATATTTTTCCCTGCGCTTTCTTTCTTTGCTGCAGCAATACCGTGGCGTTTGAACAGCGCCATGATCTCCCGAAAGCGCGTCAAGTTGGGTTGCTCAAGGCGTGTTTCGGTGGCGAAGCGATCTATCACCTTGTCACTGGACGTAGTAACAGCCCCTTCATGGGCGGCAAAGTTTTCGATCCCTTCTTCATAAATCAGGCGCAAACACAACAGCATCAGAGTTTCGTCTTGCTTCAGGCTGATACTTTTGGTACCCGGGTTCGGCAGCAAGGCGACGTAACCCAAGATACGATCGATAAACACGCTGCGGCTTAATTGCTCGAACAGTTTTTCAAAGTATCTTGTCTCACCAGCAATAGTAAGGTAGTGCTTGCGCTCATTTTGGTTTGAAAGGTAGATGAATTGTTTTTCAAGCAAAACAGTGGCCGCTACGCGTAGGGTGTCTTTATCGGCTTTTTCCATGATTATCGCTTCTTTCGCGTTAAGGTGAAATCTTGCGTTTTCACCATGTCGTTTTCAATGAGCTGATCGTGGCGGGTGATGGTGTACCGCGCCGCAATGTGGGCGCCCCCTTTGAGGTATCTCAGGTTGACGATATGGCAAAAGGCCACGTAGTCTTCAACACTGCGAATACTGAACTGATTGGCTTCTATGCTGTCACTGGTGCCCAGGTGGCGCTCAATGTACTCGCCAATTGCCACAGGCGAAATTTTGCGCCGCTGTTGAAACTGGCGCATCTGCTCGTTGGCCTGCCGTGCCGCCGCACTGATTTTTTTCTCTGCAAACACCTCCACAGCAATCGGCGCACGCTTCTTCGCTGGTACCCACGCGCTTGATTTAGAGATCATGCGATTGAATTGTAATTGGCACGGGGCGTTGGATTCAGAATACCAAGCGGGATTTTTCTCTATTTCGGCCCCTGCGCGACTTAACACCCCGGCAATACGGTGACGTATTCCTGGCAGAGTTTTATCCACGTAGCGCACCGTTTCCGCGACTCTGTTCTCAAGTTGAGCGCGAAACATGTCAACTCGCCGCAGTCTACGATCAATGGAACTAAAGGCTCGTATAATATCGCTGATATTTTGGTCGACTTTTTTAACCGCTTCGACATGGGTAATTTGCAACTGTTCTTCATAGACCGCATGAAGTTGCTGCTTGGTGTCCTCATCGTAGTTGAGCTGTTGCAGGGCATCGATGATCTGAGCGCGATAACGGAAGGGATTGTTACCTGACTGCAGGGTCTTGTAGTCAGCAATAAGGATCTTATCGACAAAATCGATGTAAAAAACCTCTAAAATCTCTCTTGGATTACGCGTGTTAAGTATTTGCTTTTGTAGATTGCGTAATCCGTGGACGATCTGGCTGATGTGGGCAATAAACGCCTGAGTCTCTTCAGCCGCTTTGACCAAACCGTAGCCACGGCCCGTTGGCTCACTGCACGCGGCTTCAATGTTATTCAGAATACCGATGACAGTGCCACCGTAGTTCTTCTTTTCGGCGTTTTTGATGTTCTGTAGGGAGATAACAAGCATCGCTACTTCGGGCGGCATCACCACCAGCTTGTTATAGCCTTCTTCCTCCTCTTCTATCCAACCCGTTTTAAGCAACTGGTTGTAAATCCTATTCGCGTAAGCGGGGAGGGTAGAGCCTTCACCCTCTTCGTCATCTTCGTCGCTCCACTCAAGGCGTTCTATCTCTTCGAGGGTTTGCGTAATGGTCGAGATGACGAGGGGGCGCGGTGGAAAAATCATATCAGCATCGTCGTTATCAAGGATCACCGGCATGATAGCGATAATCACTTTTTCGAAGATGTGACGATTCTTCCTTGCCAGTGGCACAAATATATTTTCAGGGAGTCTTGCGAAAATCACAGTTCATCTACTTTCTTGTGGGATTCAGCGTAGTTTTATTTGTAAATGCAGGGATGGGATGGTTGTCGGTTACGGTGTCCATCAATCAATCCTCTCCATTAATATATGTAAAACATCTTTGCATCGCAATTATAAAAAATTAGTAGGTCGCTTCACCTGTAATTATTCGACACCATTACATGAAAAATAATAATCGGTTTACCTTGTGAGTAAAACATAATAGTCTATCTTTAATTGGGTGCTGTTTACTCAAAGGGGTTATGCAGGATTCGTAAACTTTTGCGGGAAGATCTCATCAAGGAGGCTGATTATGAAAAATATTGTTATTTTTTCTGATGGAACGTGCAGCGAAAGCGACAGTGGTTATCCAACCAATGTTCGAAAAATGTATAACGCTGTGGAGCGGCGCAGCAAACGGCAGGTTGCATTTTATGATCCTGGAGTCGGTACCAATCTTTACAAAGTTACGGGAGCGGCATTTGGTGTTGGTATTTCAACCAATATAAAACAGTGCTATGAATTTATAATGGATGTTTATCAGCCCGGTGATAAAATTTACCTTTTTGGTTTTAGTCGCGGTGCTTACACGGTGCGTAGTTTGGCTGGGATGATACATAAAGCCAGTATTTTAAAGCGAGAACATCGATCAAAAATAGATCAGGCCTTTAAACTCTATAAGAAAAAAAATAATGCCGATGACGTGACACGTTTTATTGGTGATTATTGTTTTGATAGCGCCTTGGTATCTGTTCACTGTATTGGGGTGTGGGACACTGTTAGTGCTCTAGGTTTCCCCCTTTCTGCAGTGCAATCGCTTAACCCTTTCTCTTCTAGATGGCATGGTTTCCACGATGCTCGCTTACATAAAGAGGTGAAATATGGTTATCAAGCTCTGTGTATTGATGATCAGCGCAAGGTCTTTGCACCAGAGCTTTGGGACGAGTCGGATATTCCTGATAGCCAAACCTTAGAACAGGTTTGGTTTGTTGGTATGCATTCTAATGTCGGTGGCGGCTATCGGCGTACTGGTTTGTCGGATATTACCCTGCAATGGATGATAGAAAAAACTCAGGCGGCGGGGTTGCATTTATGGGAAGATTATCAAAATAAGGTACTGATGCTTCCCGCTGCTGACGGCAAAATTTATGATTCTCGTAGCGGTATCGCTAAAGTATATATTAAGGCTGAAAGAGCTATCCCAGATAATGCGAAAATACATAAAAGTGTTTTTCAACGTATCGAAAATAAAGAGAATATCTATACACCTAACAATATTCCTGCTCGGTATATTGTTTATTCGTAACACCAAGACCAATCTTTACAATACTCAAGCTCTCAGCTAAATATAGTTGAGGGCTTTTTTGTTTTCTTGTTGTTGGGATCCTGTAAAAATTGTAAATAGTCACAGTCGGTTAAACCAATAACTTTAAGTGATTAATTCAATCCTGCTACCAAAAAAGGTGGTATATTCTCCTTTCAAAAAGGAGCTGCTCATGACTATAGAAAAACTGCTGATGCTGAGGGTCCTGTGTGTTTGGGGCGGTATTATTGTTTTCTTTATTTTCGAGAGCCGTTATGCCTATCGGCGCAGTTCGGTATCTAAGGTAAAACGTTGGGTGACGAATCTTTCCCTAACGGTTATTAACGGCGTGGTCCTTAATCTGGTATTTGGGTTGGCTATCCTTGGTACTGTGGCTTATGTGACGCAAAACAGGCTGGGTTTGCTCTACCTTGTGGATTGGTCAGCGGGAGTACGGTTTCTGGTAACAGTAGTTGTTCTCGATTTCTTTCTCTACGTCTGGCATCTGCTTAATCATACTATGCCGACTCTGTGGCGTTTTCATCAGGTTCATCATAGTGATATGAATATGGATGTTTCTAGCGCTTCTCGGTTTCATATCGGTGAGCTGACCATGTCGGCGCTGATCAGAATATCCCTTATTTATGCACTTGGTGTGAAGTTGGAAGAACTGGTGGTGTTCGAGATTGTGCTGGTGTTGGCAGCCCAATTTCAGCATAGCGTGCTGCGAGTGCCTGAGTGGTTCGAACGGATGTGGTGGGTTGTGTTTGTGCCACCGTCTATGCACCGCATTCACCATTCGGTGATCATCAAGGAACGGAATTCAAACTATGGAACCATTTTTTCTTTATGGGATCGTTTTTTTGGTACGCTGGTTAGCCAGGTAAATCAAGAACAGATCCGTATTGGTGTTGGTAGTTACCATGATCCAGAGAAGCTGAAGCTGCCTCAGTTGCTTATACTGCCGTTTAAACAAGTCGCGAAATAAATACAAAAAACAACCTGATTAATACCAACCTTCCGCTAGCGCCACAAAGGTCGTCACTCTCGCGCAGGCAGGAGTCTAGTGTTTTATGTAAAAACTATGGGATATGAAGTTACTTCTTGGAGAGGTTCTTAATTGCTATCTAGTCAATGGCACACCCTTTATTTACAGGGATATGCAGGATAGTCAGGATGAAATCAACGGCTTTGATTCGGGTTTAGCATCCTGAATATCCTGTGCATCCCTGTTAAATGGGATTATGGGACATAGATTATGGGACAGGCATGTACTTCTGCGTTGGTCATCGAGAAGAGCAGAGGATACATAGAGAAGCTTAAAGGCTGAATAGAATCATAGCGGAAGATTGGTTCTAATTAGGATGATTTATCCACTGGCTGGAGCTGGCTGATGATGATTTTAGCGCGTCAATCGGCAGTGTTCAAACGCCAATCGTAACTGTAGTCAGTGGGGCCATGATATTGTTGCAGTTTGTCTACCAAGGGTGGCGCGGCGTAATTTTGCAGATGTTGTAGCAATTGTTGCTCATTGGCACCAAAGTCTGTTTGAAACCAGGCGTAGATGCTCGAAAGAACCAGCTTGCCTTTAGTAAAACGCACTGCGCGTGGACTGTTAATAAAATCGTAGGTCCCTTTATCCAGTAATTGTTCGCTGTTTGCTGCGCTAAACGGTTGCGGTTGCAGGTTAGAGCAGCCCATGCTGGCACAGTTAATAACGTAATGAACACGCTTATCCTGCCATATTGGTCGCAAAATTCTATGCTCAATGTCGTTGAGAGATAATCTTTCCCCTTCAATTGTGATCAGTTTTAAATCCCATGGTCCACGACTGAACCAACCGGAACGGATATCTCGGATACTGGTAAGCGGATAATGATCAAGGATAATGCCCACGGTAAGAGCATTGTAGATATTTATCCAGCTTGCTTTTTGCTCAGCACGGTTAAGCAGCGACATTGGCAAGGCGCTCATTGCCTTCAGGTATTTTTTGAGCGCGGCTTTATCCTCTGGAGTTACTTGAGAATAACGTATTAAACTTGGGTTGCCGCTGCTGCCTGCCACCAGGTAGTTGTTGAGAAAATGCCCCCATAGTGAATGACCAACCTCTACCGTGCTGCTTTGTTCATGTGCCAGCCACCGCGGTAACAGGTCTGCTTTAGGTGCGGCATAAGCATTCAATACCATGCTGGAATATAACATCAGCATAACGGTTGTTGTCAGTATCCACCTATTGAAACAAATCATAGCGTTGTGACTCTTTTAGTTAAAAATCTCTGCTGCTTATAAAAAACATGAATTCTCCTAGCGTTTCTTAAATACTGTTATCGCGGCGGCAATGAGACAGATTATAGAAGGGTAGAGCGACCAACTTTGTGGCATAAATTGAAAATAAAATGCTAAGCCCAAATAGAAGATTAACCATGTGACGGTGCGCAGGTGTTTACCAACTTGTTCTAGCATGTACTGACGGTCTGAGCCAGCCATACGGACAACAAGATCCCCTTGCTCGGCTAGTTCTATAACCTGGCGCGCCTTTGTCGCGGTGAGGGGCAATTGCAGTAACTCATGCTTAATTTTATCGAGGGGCAACCTGTCTTCACCTAAGGCACGCGGCAGGTTCTCTTTTAGGATTGGCAGTATGTCCTTGATGCCGTTAAAGTTGTCAATGTACTGCGTGCCCATCCCTTCAATCAAAGAGCTTACCCGCATCACATAGATAACGTCCTGAGGTAATTTAAATGGCTGATCATGCAACACTTCAAGGATACCAAAAGCTAACTCCTGCATGCTGGAAGCGTTGAGTTGTTCGCTATCAAAAACATCAAATAGACTTTCGGCTACGCTGCTCAACGAGCTGAAATCTGAATCTTCGGTCAGGATCCCCATCTTGCGGGTGGCACTGACCAGTAGTTCGAAATTGCGTTCATAGGCTGCTTTGACTGCATAGATCATCGCTTGGCGCATCTGCTGGGGAATGCGACTGACCATACCGAAGTCGAGCAGGATCAACTCGCCTTGTGGGCTGACCAGCAAATTACCTGGATGGGGGTCAGCGTGAAAGTAGCCTTTTACTAGGATCTGCTCGGTGTAAAACAACACCAACTGCTGCATGAGTTCGCTAAACGAAATATCGAGTTTAGCCAGTGCTTCAGCGTCGTCAAATCTGGTTCCTTCCTCAAAGCTCATAACCAGAGCAGTATCGCAGCAGTATTCGGGGTAGGGCTTGGGGAAACGAACTTTTCCAGCACCATAAACCTGACTGAAATGTTGCAGATTAGCCAGCTCTTGCAGCATGCTGACTTCCTGGCGGATAACCTGAGTGAACGCTTTTAATACCGATTCTATCGAGTGGCGGGTTTGGTCGGTGAACAGCGGTCTGAATAACTTAAGGAAAAGGTTAAGTAAAAGAATGTCTATGTGGACCTGAAATTGAATGTTTTCGCGTAACAGCTTTACTGCGACGATATGTTTCCCGTCGCGTAGCTGCGCTTTATGTACCTGACCGATTGATGCGCTGGCAATTGGTTGTTGGTCGAAGTAACTAAATACTTCCGGATCAGGAAATGAGCGCTGAAACGCTTTTTGGCGGTCTTGTGCACCCATCTCGGGCATCTGGTCGTGTAATTGGCGCAACGCCTGTAGATATTCGGCGTCAAAGAAATCTGCCCGGGTGGCAAGAACTTGAGCCAGTTTAAGAAAGCTGGCCCCGAGTGAGCGAATATTTTCAACCAGATCGTTCGGGCTAAGTGGTTTCCACAGTAGCCAGCTCTGGCGACGACGAAACAGGAGGAATACAGTTATCAAAAATCTGAAAACTGCGTAACTGCGCTGCGGTCTGCAGTAATATACGGCAATATAAAAACGGTGCATCAAGTTACTTTTCCAATTCCTGTTTAAGCTTTTCCAGATCATCCTTAGTTGCTAGATTTAATTCTTCTACGATCTCTTTAAGGATGTCTTTAAACATACCTTTGAATTGCTCCTTTTCATTTTCACCGCGTTGGGCCATCTCGTCAAAAAAAGTGCGCCCAGTTTCCTCGCTTTTTTCCTGCCAGGCTTTGATCTCATCATTGCTGTTTTCAATTTTTTCTTTGGCTGCTAGTGCTCCACCCAAAACAGCATAAAATAATTGCTCAATTTTTTTGTCCATCAATTAGCTCCTTTTTGTGTGGTAATATTTTTCAGTAAATTTCTTGTCCCTATTCTCCGACGACTTCAAACATGTCCAGATAATGAAGCGTATTGGAGGTAAGCACTTATGTTCATATTATTACAACAATGCTTGTAATAATGGAATACACTTATAAATAAGCGTAACCTGAAAGATAGCTAAAGTGTCGCGTTACTGTACTTTTTTATTACTTAGATTGAATGGAGTAAAATATGGATCTGAAAAATTATTTTGAAACTTATGATGGTACGGGGATCTTATCAACTGCAGATACTGCGGGAAGGGTCGATGCCGCTATATACGCTCGTCCACATGTATTGCATGATGGCACTGTAGCCATGATTATGCTTGATCGTCTAACCCATAAGAATTTGCAGGAAAATCCCTATGCCGTGTACCTGTTTATGGAACAGGGTTCTGGTTACTCTGGAATCCGGATGTTTTTGAAAAAAGTTCGTGAAGATGATGATCAGCAATTGATAAACAGTATGTCTAGACGTAATTTGTCCTCGGAAGAGGAAGGGACACATGGGGATAAGTTCATAGTTTATTTTGAGGTTGAGAAAACACTTAAGCTTGTCGGCAGCGAATTAGCTTGATTGCCAGCTTAGTAGGTAGACAAAAAGCCCTGTATCTCGTTTGAGGTGCAGGGCTTTTTGTTGTTTAATTTCAGCACCTAGTTAAAACTATTTAGCTGCTAAGTAAAGTTGCCTGTTTCCATGCCTGCAGTTTTCTTTGATAATGTAGCCAAGAAAAATATGCCTATAGGGCATTTTTTAGTGAGGATAAGCAATTATGTAACCTGTCAACTAACTGGTTATATAATACATTCAGGTGACTAATTCCAAGGCAATGCAATGAAAATACGTTTTAAAATAGCCGTTTTAGCGGTGTCAGTAGTCTTAGTAACCACGGTGTCTATTGTGGCGATTATTTATGTTCAACTTGAAAAAATGCAAAACGATGTTGCCCAAGAGTTGTTTGCTATTGAGATTAAAGATGCTGAGAAAGTTGTACAGAATACAAGCTTAATGATAACTGCATTGCGTTCCGAAGTGGAGCGGCGGCTTAAATACAATCTTAAGGCGGCGTTTGCTTTATTGGATAGTGCCGGACCGTTGCGGGTAATGCCGCAGACGCGTTCCTGGTCAATGGTGAATCAATTTGACTTGTCCACCAGGTCTGCCGAATTACCCCGATTGGTTTTAGCTGGACTGGATAACCATGATTTAGACTATGAAAACACTGATGTCATTATCCGTAAATTGGCTGAGATAACAGGGGTAACTTGTACTTTATTTCAGCGGGTCAATATGAAAGGGGATATGCTGCTGGTTTCTACTACGGTTACAACTGTGAGTGGCAAGTCTGCGGTGGGTACTTTTATCCCGGCTCTACATCCAGATGGTAGCACTGACCCTGTTGTCAGCAAGGTTCTGTCCGGGGAGATTTTTATAGGTCGTGCTTACGTGGTCAATGACTGGTACAACACCGCCTATATGCCACTTTATGCTGCGGATAAACAGTATGTTATCGGCATGTTGTATGTTGGTGAGCGGCAATCAGAGCTAGTGGCGTTGTTGGATTCTATAGAGAAGCTATCGGTTGCCAACGATGGTCATGTTTTTATGCTGGAACGTGATCATGGTAATGGTCAACAATGTATAAAAAACGTGCGTGAATTAAATCAAGTTACGGGTAAGTGCATATCACAGCCAGCTTTAAATGAACTCTTTCTCGATGAACAGTTAGCGACACCAGTCGGGGTTCAGGTACTTATTGGTGAACAACTTGAGCAACAATATCCAGAATTAGCAGATGTGATTATCGCCTATGGTTACTTTGCCCCATGGGATTGGATAATTGGCGTTTGTTACGAGCATAAAAAAGATGATCCAGCATATGCACATTTAGATGCGATGCTGCACCGAACTTTTGCCCTTGTAGCCGGCGGAGCGATCTTGTGTTTTCTGGTGGCACTGTTGATTGCTTATCGGCTGGCTGCGGGGATCAGCCGACCTTTAGAACGGGCGGTAATTGCTTTCCAAAATGTAGGCAAGGGCGATTTCGCCTGTCAATTAGAACAGACCAGTGGTTTTGAACTGCAACAACTTTATTCATCTTTCAATGGCATGCTACAGAATTTACAACAAGTAACTATTTCTCGCGATCAGCTGGATATTGAAGTTTCGGCAAGACAAAGAGCTGAAAAAGAATTGCAGCAAATGGTCGACAATCTGGCAACAATTATTAATGCCGCACCTATGGCGATAACAGTGCTGTCTGCAAGTGGCGTGGTTACCTTATGGAATGCAGCTGCTGAACGCTTGTTTGGCTGGACCGAGCACGAAGTTGTTGGAGATGTTTATCCTCCGGGTAGTGAAGAGCTGGAAAATGAATTTAGTACCTTGCTGGCGTTAATAGCTAACGGAGTCATTATCCAAGCTAAAGAGGTGCGCCGTTTCCATAAAAGTGGCGATCAACTGGAATTATTACTATCTGCTGCTCCGATGTACACGAACCTGTCTGAAGATGGTGTCATCATGATCCATGACGATATCTCTTCGCTCAAGCGGATACAGATACAACTACAGCAGAGTGATGAGCAATATCGCTCATTGTCGGCAGAGTTCGAGGCGATTCTAGACGGTATTCAAGATGCTATTTCTGTCATTGGTCCTGACATGATTGTTCGTTGGTGTAACCACAGTCAGCAACGGTGGGGAACAAGTGTTAACGAATCTGGTGCAGACTACAATTCTGGGAATAAAGATCGCGGTAAAAAGGATATTTGTCCGGTTACTGCTTGTTTTGCCACTGGTAAAATTCAGAGCGCCAAAGAAACCTCAGCTAACGGTATTCGCTGGGGGGTAAAAGCTTTCCCGCAGTTTAATGCCGAGGGAAATGTTGCGAGCGTAATTGAGGTGGCGAGCGACATTAGTGAATCGGTAATATTACGTGAAGAGGCTATGCGTTCAGCGCGTTTGGCCTCTCTTGGTGAACTGGCTGCGGGGATAGCTCATGAAATAAATAATCCCAATGGTGTAATTATGCATAGTGCACCAATACTGCAGGAAATTATGCGCTCAGTGCTACCGTTGCTGGATGAATTTGCGCAGGAAAATGGTGACTTTGTTCTTGGTCGTATGCCATATAGCCAAATACGTACTCGTTTGGAAAAATTACCGGAGAGGATTATTGAAGGGAGCCAGCGCATAAAATTTATCGTTGATGATCTAAAAGATTTTGTGCGTGATGAAGGTGATGAGAAACAACTGGCTGTTGATTTAAATCAGGCTTTGGAAACAGCCGTCCGTTTAACGGCAAATACAGTAAAACAAGCTACGAACAATTTCAGCCTAAGCTATGCTGCTGATCTGCCTCTGTTTGCCGGTTCTGTACAACGTATTGAGCAGGTTATTGTAAATTTAATCATGAATTCCTGTCAGGCTTTGCCGGATAACAGCGCCTCTATAGACATCTCAACACGTTATGAGAAGGACAAAGAATGTATCGAGTTAATAATTGTCGATCAAGGTTGCGGTATCAGCGAGAGAGATATTATCCAGGTGACTAATCCATTTTTTACTACTAAGCGATCAACCGGCGGCACTGGTTTAGGTTTGTCGATTTCATCGCGGATAATTAAGGAACATAACGGTAATATGTACATCGACAGTATGCTGCATAGCGGTACCACAATAATTGTCTCATTGCCTAAAGCGCCGGAAGGGAATAAATAGTGAATAGTGCTTATCCACAGTTGCCAATTTTGTTAGTTGACGATGAAATCGATTGGCTGGAAAGCTTTAGTTTTACCCTTGAGTATCATGCTGGCATCAATAATATTATTCAGTGTTCTGATAGCTCGTCGGTATTAGGTATATTGAAAAAATGTCAGGTTAGCATGGTTATTTTGGATATGACAATGCCACCTCCTAGTGGAGATAAGCTACTGCCGCTTATAGGTGCCAATTATCCTGATGTGCCGGTAGTGGTGCTCAGTGGTCTTAATCAATTGGATACTGCTGTTAAATGTATGCAACTTGGTGCTAGCGATTACTACACTAAAACCACGGAAATCAGTCACCTGCTGGCTGGTGTGAAACGTATTTTAAAACAGCAGGATCTACAACGTGAAATGCAGATCCTGAAAAATGGTATCTTGAGTGTACAGTTGCAGCATCCTCAAGCTTTTGAGCACATTGTGACATGCAACCAGAATATGCACGCAATCTTCAAGTATATTGAAGCGATAGCTGTTAGCAATGAACCAATACTGATAACCGGAGAATCGGGAACTGGTAAGGAGTTGATAGCTAAAGCTATACATCAGCTCAATAACTCCGACGGTCCCTTCGTGGCATTGAATGTTGCCGGATTAGATGATAGCGCTTTTAGTGATACCTTGTTTGGTCATGTGCGTGGAGCATTTACCGGAGCCGACTCTGCTCGTGAGGGTATGTTGGCTAGGGCCAGTGGTGGTGTTTTACTCCTAGATGAGATTGGTGATCTGCCGCAACAGGCACAGATTAAACTGTTACGTTTATTGCAGGAACGCGAATATTTCCCCTTAGGTAGTGACACTCCGAGGATGGTTGATGCCCGCATAGTCTGTTCTACTAATTGCGATTTGCGCCAAATGCAAGGTGAAGATGGTGCTGATAAGTATATGGGGGCTGGTGCCGGAGCAGGTACATTCCGTAAAGATTTATACTACCGCCTGAGTTCGCATCATATAGCTGTGCCACCTTTACGTGAACGCAGCAATGATATTGCCTTGTTGGTAGAATATTTTATCCGTGAGGCCGCTGAGCAAATGGGTAAAAAAGTACCTACTTATCCGGCGCAGTTACCCGTTTTGTTGCAGAACTATTTATTCCCCGGCAATATACGTGAACTCAGGGCTATGGTGTATGACGCAGTTAGTCAACATCATCAAGGTATCATGGCACTGGGGGTCTTTGCTAATGCGGTAGGTTTAAGTGGGAAAAAAAATAGCGCCAGTCTGGTCTTAGAGGCAACCTCGGAAGTGGCAGCTATGGCTTTTCCAGAAAAACTGCCGACTCTTGATCAGTTAGCTAAACAGTTAATACATGAGGCAATGGAGCGTGCGCAGGGGAATCAGTCTCTTGCTGCGCGTATGCTGGGCATATCCCAACCGGCCTTAAGTCGGAGGTTGAAAAATATCTAGTTGTGCGGGATATATGTCATGCCGTTTTTACTGCCCCCCTCAACAACGCTCTGTATTGTAAGTGCCTATCGGTCAACTTGGAAAAAATTAGCTATTTGGTGATATTTTTGTTCGTTTTCTTAAACTTTTGCCACGGGTATAACAAACTCTATAATTGTTGTTAGGTTATAAACCTAAATTGTTGTGTTTAATCAGATACATAGGTAAAAGTATAGATTGTGCTATGCAATTATGCATATGGGTTTAATGGGTTAACTTTTGCATTTTTATACTGTTCTGCTGTTAAAGCAGTAGGTTGGCTGGGCGTACATACATTTGGCATAGCTATTGCTCTATATGAAGATATGTATAACCTCATGGAGCCAGGAGACTAGCCTGAATAGCTTGCGAAATTATTTCCCATTACTGTTAGATAAAGGTTGCGGCTATGCATAAAGAACACCGCATGATAGTTGCCGTGGCACCACCTGAGCGGATAAAAGTAGTACGGTTTCTGCTAAATCTTGCCCGGTGGCAGGTAGTGGATTGCCCGCAGGTGGCGGATGCCGTTAACTTAATTCGTAACAATGCCCTAAATGGGCGCTGTTACGAAGCTCTGGTGTTGTTTGATTATGCCTCCATGGCAGCAAACAGAAATGAGCTATTACAGCAGGCTCAGTGCCTTAGGCTGTGTGCTGAGTTGGAGCCGGGGTTGCCGATTATAGTTGCAGATAACAATATTACAGCGCAGGAGCGTGAGTTATTGCTGGAAGTGCTTGGAACTGAAATAGAGTTTTGCAATGTCGAATATCTGGTAAGTCGTTTGGAGCAACTCTGTGAAAATAATGCATCACGGACAATGACATAATAAAATGTAGCTACTGACAATAAATTTAACCATTCAACCTTTGATATTTAATAACCTACAGGAGAGTGAAATGAAAAATTTAAAGATATCCTACAAGATATTCTTGCTAAGCTTTACCCTTATCATAGCTTTCAGTTTTACCGTGGGCTTTGTCTACATGCGCCTCAAGAATGGGTTGTATAATGCCAAAAAGACCGAAATTCAGCATACCGTTGAAGGGGTGTGGGGAATTATTGATCATTATGCCAGTTTGAGTAAAAGCGGAGCTATGGACACTGCTCAAGCTCAAGCTGCAGCCAAGGATGCGGTACGCCATACGCGATTTGCCGGTGAAAATTATTTCTGGATTCAGGACACTACTCCAAAAATGATTATGCATCCTATTAAGCCAGCCTTGGATGGAAAGAATCTCAGTAATTTTAAAGATCCCAACGGTAAGTTTCTGTTTGTTGAAATGGTTAATGTAGCCAAAAGAAAGAGCGCAGGGTATGTAGAATATCAATGGAGTAAACCGGGCTTTCAGCAGCCTGTAGATAAAATTTCTTTCGTCAAGATCCAGCCGGATTGGAATTGGATTGTTGGCGCTGGCTTGTATCTTGACGATATTCAGAGCTTGATAAACAAGACGCTGTATATCGTATTGGGCGTAGTTAGCGCTGTTGTTTTATTATCTTTATTAATAACGATAATTGTTTCACGCGGGATCTCGTTACCCTTGGCTAAAGTAGTAGCCATGGTTACTGAATTTGAGCAAGGTCGGTTGTCCATGCGCATGCATCTTAATCAGAAAGATGAAGTTGGTCGTATGGCCGCCAGCATGGATAGCTTCGCTGACAGCCTACAGCATGATGTTATCGCCTCGCTGACAAAATTATCTCAAGGGAATATTGACTTTGACGTGGTACCGCATGGTTCAGAGGATGAAATTCGCGGTACTTTAAAGCTGTTAGCTGACGATCTGAATAATATTATGTCTCAAGTACAGATCGCTGGAGAGCAGATAGCTTCAGGTTCCAATGAGGTTTCTGATTCTAGCCAAGCGCTATCGCAAGGGGCAACAGAATCTGCCAGCTCTATGGAAGAGATCTCTGCATCGATGCAGGAATTAGCTAGCCAAACTAAGCGTAGCGCCGATGGAGCAACTCAGGCCAGCAAGTTGGCAGAGCAGGCGCGTATTGCAGCACACAACGGTACGGCAAACATGCAAGAGATGATTGCGGCTATGGGTGACATAAGTGCCTCTGGTAAAGATATTGCGAAAATCATTAAAGTTATCGATGAGATTGCCTTTCAAACCAATCTGTTAGCACTCAATGCTGCGGTTGAGGCTGCACGGGCTGGTCAACACGGTAAAGGCTTCGCAGTGGTTGCAGAAGAGGTACGCAATCTTGCGGCTCGTAGTGCCAAGGCTGCCAGTGAAACTGCTGATTTGATTGAAGGTTCAGTTAAAAAAGCGCAAAACGGAGTGACTATAGCGGATCGTACTGCCGCGGGTTTCTCCGAGATTGAGGACAGTGTAGTTAAAGTCACCAATCTGGTTAAAGAAATAGAGTCTTCCAGTCATGATCAGGCACAAGGGATACAGCAGGTGACCATCGGTTTAGGTCAGATCGATCAGGTTACTCAGCAAAATACCGCTAGTGCGGAAGAGGGTGCTGCAGCGGCAGAGCAACTATCTGGTCAGGCTGAGAAGTTACGCACAATGCTGACTCACTTTGTACTTAAAAACGGTAATGCTGGTAAGTATGATGCAGCACCGACTTTTAAAGCTCAGGGTAAAAGAACTCAGTCTGCTCCATCCTGGGGGAATACCGGGACTTCTGGCGGCAACCAAATTCAAATATCCCTTGACGATGATGATTTTGGAAAATTCTGATAGCTAAAAAAATATTCAAAAAAAAGAGCGGCTTTTTAGTCGCTCTTTTTTTGTTTAAAAACTGGCGCATAATTCACTGAGCTACTAGCTCTGACATAACTTTATAGTGTATGGTTGAAAATGGTTTGTCAGTGAATTAGATTTAGAATTTCTAAAACAAAGGGTCAAGTGTGCAAAATATATTGAAAATGATCTTAACCTCCAGGGTTTACGATGCAGCCCACGAAACTCCACTGGAATTGGCGCGGTGTTTGTCGCAGAAGTTGTCTAACAATATTTGGTTAAAACGCGAGGATTTGCAGCCGGTGTTTTCCTTCAAATTGCGCGGTGCTTATAATCGTATTGCCCAGTTGAGTGCCGCAGAAAAAAAACGTGGAGTTATTGCGGCGTCTGCAGGTAATCATGCCCAAGGTGTGGCATTTTCAGCGCAGTTGATGGGGCTTAGTTCTATGATCGTCATGCCATTAACTACACCGGCAATAAAGGTTTCGGCTGTGCGTGGTTATGGCGCTGAAGTGGTGCTATTTGGAGATAATTATTCTGAGGCCGCAGATCACTGTGCCAGTTTAATCCAGAAGAGTGGTCGGGTTTTTATCCATCCTTTTGATGATGAATATGTTATTGCCGGGCAGGGAACAATTGCCGATGAGATTCTGCGCCAAAGCGCAGGTAGGCTTGATGCGATCTTTGTCCCAGTTGGTGGTGGCGGATTGATCGCTGGAATTGCCAGCTACATCAAAGCTGTGTGTCCTGATGTCAAGGTAATTGGAGTTGAACCTGAGGATAGTGCGGCAATGTCGCGCTCTTTAGCTAGTGGGCATAGGGTAAAATTGGACAACGTGGGTATTTTTGCTGATGGTGTTGCCGTTCGTGAAGTAGGGGAGAAAACCTTTGAATTGTGCCGCCGCTATGTCGATGACATGGTGCAGGTGACCACCGATGAGATATGTAGTGGCATTAAGTCCATATATCAGGAAACGCGCTCTATTGTCGAACCGGCGGGAGCTTTGGCTGTCGCCGGTTTGCAGAAATATATTCACAACAATAATATACAGGGTCAGCACTTGGTAGCGGTTAATTCTGGCGCCAATATGAATTTCGACCGCTTACGCTTTGTGGCAGAACGCACCCAGATCGGCGAAAAGAAAGAAGCGCTGTATGCGGTGTCAATACCAGAGAAACCCGGATCTTTACGCCATTTCTGCACCCATTTATTAGAAGATCAAAACATAACCGAGTTTAACTACCGTCTGGCGGATAGAGATCGGGCGTATATATTTGTCGGATTATCGGTACGCGATACTCAGCAACGCCACGACTTTTACCAGCTCCTCAGTGATGCTGGTTACGATTGTCTGGATATGACTGACAATGACTTGGCTAAAACCCACGTTCGTTACATGGTTGGTGGTCATTCTCATAACGTAGTGCAAGAATATTTGTATCGCTTTTGGTTCCCGGAACGCCCCGGTGCCTTGGCACGTTTTTTAGCCTCTGTGGGCAATGATTGGAATATTTCATTATTCCATTATCGCGCTCAAGGGGGTGATTTTGGTCGGGTGCTGGTAGGTTTAGAATTACCCGGAGAGGCCCATGAACAGTTGAATAATTTTCTCAGTACATTAGGTTATTATTATATTGAAGAGACGGAAAATCCTGCTTATAGGTGTTTTTTGCAAGGTGTTTAAGCAATGTCCTTCTTGATGTGACTGAAGTTAACAGAATTGCCCACTGGTGTTGCCTGCCTTATCCGAGTAGTATTTCCATGAACCTAAGTTTGATAAAAACTTTTCTTATTTAATTCTTTTCTCAGGGGTAATGATTTTGTTCGATAATATTAAAGAGGATATTGAGGCGGTATTCCAGCGCGATCCTGCGGTACGCAGTAAACTGGAAGTTGTGTTGTGCTATCCCGGCTTTCACGCGGTGCAATTCCATCGCCTTGCGCATAAATTGTGGCAAATGAAGTTTTTTTTGTTGGCACGGCTTATCTCCCAATTCAGTCGGTTTTTTACCGGGATCGAAATCCATCCCGGGGCAAAGATCGGTCATGGTTTCTTTATCGATCATGGCATGGGTGTAGTAATTGGGGAAACTGCGGAGATTGGCAACAACTGTACCCTGTACCATGGAGTTACCCTTGGTGGTACCTCGTGGGCCAAAGAGAAGCGCCATCCAACTTTGGGCGACGATGTGGTTATTGGCTCAGGGGCAAAGGTTCTTGGTCCGTTTACTGTTGGCAGTGGCAGTAAAATTGGCTCTAATTCTGTGGTGGTCAAAGAGGTGCCTGCACAATCAACGGTGGTGGGAATACCAGGCAAGACTGTCAAGAGTGAAGATTGTAAAGCGGAAAGCAAACATCAACGACCCGATCTGGAGCATGGCCATTTACCAGATCCTCAAGCATTGCTTATAAGTGGTCTTGCCGGTCAAGTTAAAGCTTTGGAAAAACAGTTGGGTGATATGCGCATACAGCAGCAAACCTTACATGATGAGTTACAACAGGTTAAGGCAGATAACACGTTAAAATCATAGAAATAGTTATCGGGAGTATTAAATAATTGAAACGGATATATCTAGACAATAATGCAACAACTCCAGTCGAACCATCAGTATTAGCATCGCTATTGCCTTATTATAAAAATTTATATGGTAATCCCTCGAGTGTTCACTGGGCTGGTCGTGAAGTGCAAGTTGCTATTGATGAGGCGCGCGCTCAGGTTGCAGCCCTAATCAATGCTCAACCAGAGGAGATTATTTTTACTGGTGGTGGCAGCGAGAGTGACAACCTTGCTATATTTGGCAGCGCTGACGCCCTGAAGAGCACAGGTAATCACATCATTACCACCGTGGTTGAGCATTCGGCGGTACTGGATAGTTGCCGCTATTTTGAACAACAGGGTGGCAAAGTTACCTATCTTGCGGTAAATAAATTAGGGCAAATTGATTTAGCTGAGCTTGAAGCTGCTATAACTGCGCAAACAGTGCTGATCTCAATTATGTGGGCTAATAACGAAACCGGAGTTATTTTCCCTGTAGCTAAAATTGCTGAAATTGCGCAGCGCCACCAGGTACGTTTCCATTGTGATGCGGTACAGGCGTTAGGTAAAGTGCCCATAGATATGGTTAATTGCCCAGTAGATTTACTGGCTATTTCTGGGCATAAGATTGGTGCTCCCAAAGGTATAGGTGCTTTATATGTGCGCCAAGGTAACAAATTAAACCCAGTTATTCATGGTGGGCATCAGGAGCATTCGCTGCGTGCCGGTACGCATAATGTCGCGGGTATTGTCGGTTTCGGCAAAGCTTGTCAATTGGCGCAGCATGATTTAGCAACTAAGGTGGATTCATTGTGTCAGTTGCGTGATCATCTGCAGCAGGGGATAGTAGAGTCTATTGTTGATGTTACTGTCAATGGTGATTTGCAGCACCGTTTACCCAATACCCTCAACATTGGTTTTTCATTTATTGAGGGGGAAGGGCTGTTGTTGTCTTTGGATATGCAAGGTATTGCCTCATCTTCTGGTTCTGCTTGCACCTCTGGTTCTGATGCACCATCACATGTGCTCAGTGCCATGCACGTGGATAAAGTATTGATTCAGTCATGTCTTAGATTCAGTCTAGGCTACCAAAACACCGTCGCAGAAATTGATAAAACACTTGAAGTATTGCCTGGTATTGTAGCGAGATTACGTGCAATGAGTCCAATGCTGATCGACGATATTGATATGGACAACTGTCAATACGTAGAGTGTGTTCTCGATCATTAATATCTATAGCAATGTAACTATTCAGCTTGATAGGTACGCAATCCCCATATCAATAATTAGTGATTGGATAAATTTAAAAGGTGTCTGAAGTATTTGTTCAGGTGCCTTTTTTCATTCAATGTTTGCTGAGCAGAAGAGGCAAAAAAGATATGAGTTCTAAACAAAAGGTTTTGGTGGCACTAAGTGGTGGTATCGATTCCGCTGTTACCGCTGCAATTCTCCTAGAACAAGGGTTTGCGGTGATCGGTGTTTATATGCAGCTGCTGTCTGGTGCTGATCACAGTGGTGCTGATGTTGACGCGGCACTGGTAGCGCAAGAATTAGGAATTGAATTTTACAGCATAGACTGTCGGGAGCAGTTTGCCCAACAGGTGATAAACAATTTCTGTAAAGAATATCAACGCGGCAGAACTCCAAACCCATGTGTTTTATGTAATAGATATCTCAAGTTCGGTCATTTACTCCATTTTGCTGATCAATTAGGCATAGAGTACTTAGCAACTGGTCATTATGCCATGGTGGACAAGTCTGGTTCTTATCCAGTGTTGCGCCGAGGTAAGGATGTGCACAAGGATCAGAGCTATTTTCTGTTCACCCTCAGTGGTGAGCAACTTGCCCGAGTGATGTTTCCTTTAGCTGACTTAACCAAACAAGAAGTGCAGTTGATTGCCCAGCGCTGGAATTTGTCAGCGCTCCATAAGGCAGAGAGCCAGGATATATGTTTTATCCCGGATAACGACTATATATCTTTTTTGGAAAACCAGCCCTTGAACCTCACTGGATCTGGTGCAATTGTGCATATCAATGGTGACCAATTGGGACAGCACAATGGTATCCATCGCTATACCATAGGGCAACGGCGTGGTTTGGGTATTGCCTGGCCAGATCCATTGTATGTCGTGGCAATTGATGCTGCAGACAATAGAATATTAGTCGGTGAACGTTCGCATCTGGATACAAGTATCCTGCATGTGAAAAATGTTTTGTGGACGCAAGCGCAGGAAAATTTTCCACTACGGGTCGATTGCCGCATCCGCTATCGTCACCGTGAAGCCATGGCCCATGTGACCATGCTGGACAAACATCTTGCCGAGGTGGTGTTCGATCAACCGCAAACTGGTGTAACACCTGGTCAATCTGCTGTGTTTTATCAAGACGACTGCGTTATTGGTGGGGGCTGGATCAAATGAATAAAACGGCTTGTATAGTTACTCTGGGCTGCAAAGCAAATCAATTTGAATCGGCAGCTATGGAGCAGCAACTGCTAGACCATGGTTATCAACTCTGTTCTTTTGAACAGGGCGCACAGCTGGTGGTACTCAATACCTGTACGGTCACAGCAACTACCGATGCTCAATCGCGCAAGCTGTTGAGACGGGCGCACCGCTTTAATCCAGACTGTCAAATCCTTGTCACTGGCTGTTATGCGCAGATCAATCCTCAGCAATTAGCAGATTTCCCCGGCGTGGTTTTGGTGTTCGGCAATATGGAGAAACAAAACTTTGGTAACTTGCTGCAGCAATTAAACGGTGAATTTAACAATATTCAGGTTGGTGATATTTCTCAAGCCCGTACTTGTCCAGAACTGGAAATTGCCTCTTTTGCGGAACATAGTCGCGCCTTTGTGCAGATTCAGAGTGGTTGTGATGCTTTCTGTTCTTACTGCATAATCCCCTTTGCCCGTGGACGCAGTCGCTCCGTTGCCATGGATGCTGTTATCGCTCAGATTAGAATATTGGTCAACAATGGTTACCACGAAGTGGTACTGACGGGTATTCACATTGGTAATTACGGGCGGGATTTTCCAAAGCCAGCGTCTCTTGCTGAACTTGTTGTTGCTATACTTAAGCATACACAGTTGCATCGTTTACGTTTAGGCTCAGTCGAGCCTCTTGAGTTGACCGATGAACTGATAGCGGTTGTCGCTGAAAATAAACGCGTTTGTTCACATTTGCACATTCCATTGCAATCAGGGTCTGACACGGTACTAAGGCGAATGAATCGCCACTATACTACGGATCAATTCAGTCACTGTTTAGAGAAGATAAAAGCTGATATTGATGATGTTGCAATTGGGGTGGACTTGATAACTGGTTTTCCGGCAGAGACCGATGACGAACATCTGGCTACGATGGAATTGGTAACTAGTTTGCCCATCAGTTTTTGGCACGTTTTCCCCTACAGTAGGCGGGCAGGTACTGCCGCGGCAAGCATGAGTGACCAGATCCCTGTTGCACTGGCAAAATTACGTGCTGCCCAACTGAGAAGGTTGGGAGCCATAAAACAGCAACAATATTTGCGGCAACACATAGGGATGCAATTGGAGGTGGTGGTGGAAAACCGCCATGATGCTCAGCGCTGGAGAGGGATTAGTGCTGAATATTTGCCAGTAACCTTCACGAGTGAACAAAATATAGCTGGCGCATGCCTGTGGGTGCGAGCTATTGATTTATCAAGTGACGGTTCTAGCTTACTGGCAGTTTTGCTGGAGGATTTTTAATTTTTAGCTGGTATGGCAAAAAAATAGCCCCGGGCTAAGGAGGAAAAGCGCCGAGGCTTGAATTAAAGTAATACTGGATCGTTTACTTTTTGAATTAACTTTAGTTGTATGCATTTTATAAGCCAATATCGGTAAATTGAAGATCTGGGGGTCTGCTTGTGCTAAAAGGTGTTGGTTTATATCGCCTCCAGTATTTAATTTAGTATTTTTACCTTGTTGGATCTCTTCTAGGTTGCTGCCTAACTGTTGTTTTCTTTGACAAGTATTTCTATTAATTGCCTAACAATGGCAACAACAGCCTAATAACGTTTTTTTTAGTTAAATGCCTGACCGATCATTCTTTTACCTGAATATAACCATTTTGCATAAATAGATCATTGTAACGGTATTATCGCTGGGTAAACAGCATCAATGATGTAATTTTAAATTGAAGTTTGATAGATGTCTTACTCGTCTGTTTAACCTAATATTTTCAATCATAAGAGATAATTAGTGCAATTATTGCTAGGCTATAGTGTTATATTGCTTGACAATTTAGCCTGCCATTGACAGTATTGCAGGCGAGTGTTAAAACAACATTCTATTAATGGAATTAAGGAGTTGAGATGGTCAAGGAACTTATCGGTAAGAAACTCAAGAAAATGCGGTTAAGTAACGATATGACCATTGAAGGATTGGCTGCCAAGTCACATGTGTCATCCAATATGATCTCGCGTATTGAGCGCGGTCTGACTACACCATCAGTAGAAATATTGATGAAACTTGCTGACGTTTTTGGTATGAGCATAAGTTACTTTGTTGAGGAGGCCGATAAAGGTTCTACTGTTGTCTATACCCCCAACGGTGGTGGCGAGCCAATCTTCTTTTTTGAAGATAAACATCAAATTCTTAGCCTGACTCAAGGTTTGCGCGATCCCGGTTTTAGTGTATTTTACGATACCCTGGAGTCTGGCTGTACTAGTGGTGAGGGTGATATGGTTCATGCCGGTGAAGAGTTTGCTATTATTCTTGACGGTGCTATGGAGTTTATTATTGATGGTACTGTTTATCCTCTTTCCCGGGGTGATTCTCTATCGTTCAAAGCTAATTTGCCTCATCGTTGGATAAACAATAGGCACGGTAAGACCAAGGTTTTATGGGTAGTTTCGCCTGCACCTAATATTGCGCAACAGCAGGCATAGAGGATAATTTATGAAGTTACGCAAAATTATTGGTAAAAAACTAAAAACTATCCGACTGGGTAATGATTTTACAATTCAGCAATTATCCAGCAAGTCTGGAGTCTCCTCAAATATGATCTCTCGCGTGGAGCGCGGGCTTACCATTCCATCTGTAGCAATTTTATTAAAATTATCTGGAGTATTTGACAAGAGTGTAGATTATTTTGTCGAAGAGGTTAGCTCGACTCACGAAATAGTCTTCACCCCGTCAGGCCAACGTAAAGCCACGATCTATGAAGATGACTCCAACATGATAACGGAATCGTTTAATGCTGGTCTGCGTGACCCCCAATTTATGTCGTTTTATTGCACGATCCCCAAAGGTGGCAAGAGCGGTGTGGACAACATGTATCACCCTGGAGACGAGTTGATTTATCTGATGAACGGCTGTTTACAGGTAGAAATTATTGATGAAAAATATATTTTGCATTCTGGCGACAGCTTGTCTTTTAAATCGCATTTACCACATTCATGGGTAAATATCGGTGATAGTGAGGCTAATGTGGTGTGGACCCTATCTCCATTTACCGTTATTTAAATAATGATATTACTTACATCACATATTGACACTGACGTCTAATCATGTATTTTGGTAGCTGTATTTTCTCCTAGGGTGTTAATTTTATTATATAGTTCCACGGTTTTTTTAAAATGTTTCTATGCTGGTTGTGTAATTTAATGGTGCCGCGCTGGCCATAATTGAAGCCATATAATTTACATGGCTGGAGGATGTATGAATAAATCTGAACTTATTGAGGCTTTGTCACTAAAAAATGAATTGACTTATAAGATGGCTGAAGAAATTGTCAATCTTATGTTTAATACCATGACCGAAGAATTGGTCGATGGTGGTAGGATTGAAATTCGTGGTTTTGGTAGCTTTGTGGTCAAAGATTATAAATCCTATGTTGGTCGTAATCCCAAGACCGGTGAAGCTATAAAAGTTAATACCAAAAAACTACCATTCTTTAAAGTTGGTAAAGAGCTGCGTGAGCGGGTGGATGGTGAATAGCTACACGACACTTAGTAACATGTAGCACATGGAAAACCTGCCACTTTCTGGGACAAAACAGAGGATCTTATCCCCTTTGTTGAGTTTGCCAGAGTGGAACAACTCTTCCAAGATGATATAGATTGATGCTGATCCCGTGTTTCCTTTAGTTTCCAGATTGGTGAACCAGCGCTCATAGGGGATATGAAAACCTTTCTCCAGCATACGCTTGTGCAGTGGTGCGCGAAAATAATCTGATGAGTAGTGGGGAACAAACCAAGTTACATCCTGCGCTGCCAATTTACGCCGCGCTATAATTGGCAACAGCGCTCTGTCGATAGCAGTAGTAATAATTTCTTCATTGAGCAGTTTAACATCCTGCTTGACTAAGAAAGCTTGCTGGTCAATGGCGTTCTGCAAAGAACCAAGAGAACGCCAACCGGTCAGTGAGCCATCATCATTCTTTATTGCTCCAGCATACATGCAAGTTTGTAACTCATGGGCACTGGAGATCTGATCTATCCACTCTACCTTTAGTGAATTCCCAGTTGCAGCAGGCTTGGGGCTGACAAATGCTGCTCCAGCACCATCAGACAACATCCAGCGCAAAAAATCGGTGTCAAAAGATAATGCCGATTGTTTTTGTACTTCAGTGTAACTTTGTACGCTCGGATTCCCGCAGATAGACGTACTCATAAAGCTGGTAGCTAATTCAGAACCGGTAGCGACTGCGTTGTTGCTGGAACCGGTGGCTACCTGCATACAGGCAATTTTTAGCGCGCTAACTCCGCAGATACAAATACCACTAGTGGTTACTACCTCGCACGGTCCACAGCCCAATTCTCCGTGTACCATAGGTGCATGTCCTGGCATGAGTTGGTCTGGGGATGATGTTCCGCAGCACAGGCACTCAATCTGTTCCAAAGTAAAATCTGAGCTGGGCTGTAATTTGCGGATTGCTGCTGCGGTAAGTTCTATGTTTGTATGAGTTTGTTGCAGTGAGTCACGATCAATAGCGTAATAGCGTTGTTTGATTTTATTGTTACGCAGGATGATGCGCCGCGTCCGTGATGGAACATTGTCGATTAATCCCAGCATTCTTTCCATGTCATCATTGTTGACTGGTTCATTAGGGAGAAAAGATGACAGTGCTGTAATATATGCTTCCATAAATGGCCTTCTATATTTTGGCTTGACTGTGACATTTTTGCATCAAATCTGCGTAGCGGCTATAAAAGTTTTTTTCACCCAAGCGCGTAGCGCTGACAGCGTTAGTTAGCGTATAATAGTCAAGGTTAAACTCGGTGATTTTATTGCTTATTTCGCGGTATAACGGCGTGCCTGGCAACGGGGTCATGATCGTCAACATCGGCAGATCTATTTTATGTGTGCCTAGGTAACTTTCCAGTAAATCAAAATCCTCGTTATCATAGTCTGGATCAACAATAAAGTCACCCACCACGGTAACACCTAATTGGTGCAAAATGGTTAAGGCTTCATTGTTGATGCTGGAACTACCTTTTTTATTCATCGCTGTCAAGCGCTTATCGTTAATCTCTTCAAAGCCGATAACCACAGAACGCAAACCAATTTGTTGCCATTGCTCAATAACCTCAGGATAGCGCACGACAGTATCAGCACGCACATCAACGAGATAATTCTTCTGAATACCCGCTTCCTTAATTGCTTGGCAAAGTTGGCGCGCATGGCTGATGGAGCCAAAGGTGTTGGCATCTACCAGCCGTACAAATGGTGCGGCTGGTAACGCTTGGAGATCGCGGACAACGTTATTGATCGGCTGGCACAGATAATTGCCCCCGGCCTGACCAGCAATGGAACAGAACGAGCAATTGTATGGGCAGCCGTACGCGGTCACTACATAACCCATGTTAATTTTCAGTTTGGGTAAAAAATAGCTGTCACGATAAGGTGCGGTAAGTTCATAACTTGGAACAGGTGCCTTTGCATATTCATGGGCAGGAAACAGGCGCGGTGTCCATACCATCCTCCCCCCAGGCTGAGTTGCCGCTACTCCGGGAATAGTGCCTTGAGCCACCTTGTCGAGCTGATTGGTTTCAATAGCTTCTACCAGTTCACGCAGCGATTTTTGTCCCAAACCAATCACAACATAGTCGATCATATCTTGGTTAAAGAATTCTGGATCATTGCTGGCATGTATTCCACCAACTACGGTAATGGCATTGCTGTTCTGTTTGACCTCTGTTGCGAGTCTTATTACACTATTTGCCTCACAGGTCATGGCAGTAAAGGCGACAACGTCAGGCTGTATTTTTTCAAAAGTGGCAGTAAACTGATCAGGAACTGCCTTTAGATCAAGTATGCTTACAGCGTGAGAGGTAAGATAACTGGCTAAAACTTCTAACCCTAGTGGCTCGCCACGAAAAATTTGTTTCAGTGTGTCGAGACCGTAGCGTTCTTCAGGGATACTGCGACCACAGTTTGGGGGATTTACCAGAAGGATTTTCATAAATTCAATATTGTTGCTCGGGTTTAAAATCTCGCTAAATCAGCGGCAAAATGGATATGCAGCTGGACAATAACTAATCATAGCTGGTGAGCAATATATTTGTCACGGTGAAAAAGCCAAGTGGTCAAAGCTGTATCAGCTCTACCACTTGGCTGATTAACCGATAAATATTTAAGTTAGGCACACTCAGAATAGCCGCAGGAGTGGCAAACACAACAGCCACCTTCATGCTCAATAGGACCGCCACACTCAGGACAGGCACCACCGCCAGATGTATGGTACTGCATATCTTCATCTTCTTCTGCCTGCATATGCATCTGGATCGCTTTGGCCAAGGCATCAGCGCATGAGGTTACGCGATTAGCACCAAAACCGGCAGGTTTGTGACAGGAAATACCAACCAGTTGTTTTACTGTTTGGCGCGCTTGCACTCCACTGCGCCATGCCATCGACACCAGCCGTCCCAAAGCTTCACACTGAGAAGCAGCACAACCTCCGGCTTTGCCCATGGTGGTAAATACCTCAAACAGACCATGAGAATCTTCATTGATGGTTATATACAACGGACCGCAACCAGTTTCCATTTGATAGGTTGCACCATTGAGAGTACGTGGGCGGTCACGCTTACGCGTGTCTTTTTTGTTTTCCATAGGCACTGCTGCGTTGCCGTCTGTGCTTTTTTGAACTGATAAAACTTGGCAATCACGCGAGCCATCACGGTAGATAGTTACCCCCTTACAACCGCTTTGGTGTGCCAGTCGATAAACATTAGCGACATCATCACGGGTGGCACTGTTGCAGAAGTTTACAGTTTTCGATACCGCATTATCGGTGTGCTGTTGAAAAGCTGCCTGCATGCGAATGTGATCCTCTGGGGTAATATCATGTGCCGTGACGAATACTTTGCGCACATCTTCGGGGATTTGTTCAAAATCGACAATTGATCCTTTCTCAGCAATCAATTTCATTAGTTCTGGAGAGTAGAATCCACGCTCTTTGGCAATTTTTTCAAACAAAGGGTTAACTTCAACCAAAATATCATTGTCCATAACCTGACGCACATAAGACACAGCAAATAATGGTTCGACACCACTAGAGCTGTTGGCGATGATGGAAATTGTGCCTGTCGGAGCAATGGTGGTGCAGGTGGCATTGCGAATTGGTGGCTCCTGCCGTGTGTCGTAGACACTACCACTAAAATTGAGGAACGCACCGCGCTGTTGTGCCAGTTTACGCGAAGCATCATGTGACTCATCATTGATAAACTTCATCAGTTTTGCCCCAAGATCGGCAGCTTCCTGAGCGCGATAGGATATGCCCAGTAAAATCAGCATATCTGCCCAGCCCATAATGCCCAAACCGATTTTACGGTTTGCCTTAGACATCTCGGCTATTTCTGGTATCGGATAATTGTTGGCTTCGATCACGTTATCCAAAAAGTGCACCGCCAAATGGACGGTGTCACGCAATTTGCCCCAATCAACTTGCCCTTTTTTGACCATGTTATTCAGATTGATGGAACCAAGATTACATGATTCGTAGGGTAGCAATGGTTGCTCGCCACAAGGGTTAGTGCTCTCAATTTCACCAATATGTGGAGTAGGGTTGTCGCGATTGAGTCGGTCTAAGAAGATAATCCCCGGCTCACCATTGCTCCACGCCAGATCAATGATATGGTCAAAGACCTTGGCCGCTGACATGCGATTGCATACTTCACCAGTTCTGGGGCTGATTATGTCGTATTCAGCATCATTCTTTACTGCTTCCATAAAGGTTTCAGTTATGCCTACTGAAATGTTGAAATTGGTCAAAACTGTTTGATCACGTTTACACATGATAAAATCCATAATATCCGGATGGTCTACGCGTAAAATGCCCATATTGGCGCCACGGCGAGTACCGCCCTGTTTTATCGTTTCCGTTGCCGCATCAAAAACCTTCATGAATGACAATGGACCAGAAGACACCCCTTTGGTAGATAAAACAACATCGTTAGCGGGGCGAATACGGCTGAAGGAAAACCCGGTACCACCGCCACTTTTATGAATAAGGGCAGTATTTTTTATAGCTTCGAAAATACTTTCCATGGAGTCGGCAACAGGCAGAACAAAACAAGCCGAAAGTTGTCCGAGAGGACGCCCAGCATTCATAAGAGTAGGTGAGTTAGGTAAAAAGTCGAGACTGGTCATCATTGTATAAAAATCTGTTGCTAATTTTTTAACATCAGCATTTTGGTCAAATTTTGTATCAGGAGCCGCAATAGCTTCAGCAACTCGTTCGAACATATTGGCAGGAGTTTCCAGTACCAGCCCCTTTTCGTCGCGCTTGAGATAACGACGTTCGAGAACAGTGAGTGCGTTTTTAGTTAATGGCATAGGACTGTTTTTAGTGCTTTTTGGCATAAGATTTTCCCTTATTCATTAGTTGCCGAGATTCATTAATACACAACATTCAGTATGTATGGTGAATTTAAAACACAATATCTCGTGGTTGTCAACGCCGTTCAACTGTTTAACGTTTGGTTAAATTATTATGTAGTGTTTGCCGAATTGAAGTTGCCTAAAAAAGTATACGATGGTAGCTTCTGCTGATCTTTTACTAGAAATATCAATCTGCTATTTATAGTAGTTTGCCATTAGTTTTTACGGAGCATTCATGCCATTCGCTGGTAACGAGCCTGCGCTTATTTATCTTGATAATGCAGCTACTTCATTTCCTAAACCGGAAGTGGTGTATGTGACTCAAGATAATGTATCCAGAACCTGTGGTGCAAACCCCGGTAGAAGTGGGCATAAATTAGCGCATGAAGCTGCTCAAATTGTCCTGAAAGCACGTCTGGCTGCCGCAGATTTTTTTTCAATTCAAGATTGTGGTCAAATTGTTTTCACTGCCAACGCCACCGAATCCATAAACATAGCCTTATTTGGTGTGCTTGAAGCTGGAGACAGGGTTGTGACTACAACAATGGAGCACAACTCGGTCACTCGTCCTTTATATGAGCTACACCGCAGAGGTGTTGATGTCGTAAAAGTGCAATGTGATCAATCCGGTCGTATTGAGCTCAAAGAACTACAGCATGCCTGTCTTGCAAAACCTACGAAGATGGTGGTGATAAACCACTGCTCAAATGTTACCGGTACCGAACAACCAGTGTCTGCTATAGGTAATTGGTGTCGTCAACAGGGTATTATTTTCATGCTGGATGCTGCACAAAGCGCGGGTTTTTTCCCTATTGACGTAAATGCAATGGCGATAGATTTACTTGCTGCTCCGGGGCACAAATCTTTGCTAGGTCCTCAAGGGACAGGTTTTTTATATGTTGGCAAAGAGATCAAAGTTAAGCCATTAAAGTTTGGTGGCACTGGCACCATGTCCAGCAGTTTACAACAACCAGAGCATCTGCCAGATCGTTTAGAGTGTGGCACTCTTAATACTGCCGGTTTAGCAGCATTAACTGCTGCACTAGGATGGATCAAACAGCAAGGTATTGAGAATATCCGCAACCATGAACAGGCATTAGTTAATCAGCTGCGTGCTGGGTTGTCGCTTTTACCCGCCGTCTCTTTTTATGGTCCTGAATGTGCTGAAGGGGGGGTACTCTCCTTTGGTATTACCGGTTTTGATCCCGCGGAGATAGGTTTCATTCTCGATCAACAGTACAATATAGCCGTTCGGGTTGGCTTACACTGTGCTCCTGACGCCCACCACACAATTGGTTCTTTCCCTCAGGGAACAATTCGTGTCAGTCCGGGTATCTTTAATACCGCAGAACATATAAACTACTTTTTACAGGCAATCACCGAGATAACTACACAGTAATCGCTCTTGAGACAAATTGGTCGTCTATACTCATCTATTTTATGGACACATATACTTTCTTTTTTAACCTGTGAGGTGATATGAAAAAATTTATCCTTGATACCAATGTGCTTTTGCATGATCCACAGGCATTCTTGAAGTTTGAAGATAACGATGTATATATTCCCATAACTGTTATCGAAGAAATTGATACTTTCAAAAAAGATCTCAATGAAATTGGACGTAATGCCCGTTTCGTATCTCGAATGCTGGACAAGCTGCGTTCCAAAGGCAGTTTGACCGAGGGTGTGCCGTTAGAAAATGGGGGGAAACTAATCGTAGTTTTATATCCCCAACAGCACGCAAACAAGTTGCCGCTAGACTTAGACATGACCCGTGCTGACAACCGTATTCTGGCTGTTGCCGTCGGTATAAAAGGTGGTTGCGAGTGTAAGGTCATATTGGTAACTAAAGATACCAATTTGCGGATTAAGGCTAATGCTCTTGGTTTAGTGGCTCAAGATTACGAGAGTGATAAAGTTTCCATTGATGAGCTGTACACAGGTACTGCAGAACGTCTAATCCCAGCTACGCTGGTAGATCGTTTTTATGGGCAAGGGTTTCTTGAAGAGGCGCAAGATACAACGTTATTACCCAATCAATGTATCACGCTTATTGATGAGACAAATCTATCCCATACTGCTTTAGCGCGATATAATTCTGTGATGGGGAAATTATTACCCCTGGTGAAACTTCCCAAAGAGGGAATATGGGGCATTCAAGAACGCAACCGCGAGCAGCACTTCGCCCTTGACCTGCTACTTGATCCAGCGATTCAGGTTGTTACGCTGGTTGGTAAAGCGGGGACAGGAAAAACGCTACTGGCGATTGCTGCCGGACTGCAAAAAACCGCTGACGATGGTAAGTACAACAGGTTGTTGGTTTCCCGCCCGATATTTCCTATGGGACGTGATCTAGGATTTTTACCCGGCGATGTTGAAGAAAAACTGTCACCATGGATGCAACCAATTTTTGACAATGTCGAGTTGTTGTTGGGCTCTATTGAAGATCGGGGCAAGCACAAGCGTGGTTACAAAGAGCTGGTGGATATGGGAATTATGGAGATAGAACCATTGACTTATATTCGTGGGCGTTCTATTCCGAATCAGTATATGATTGTCGATGAAGCACAAAATTTGACTCCCCATGAAATTAAAACTATAGTAACTCGCGCTGGCGAGGGTACAAAAATAGTTTTAACTGGCGACCCGTATCAGATCGATAATCCATATGTAGATGCTTCAAGTAATGGGTTGTCCTACTTGGTGGAAAAATTTAAAGGACAGCAGATTTCCGGTCATGTTACTTTGTCCACAGGTGAACGTTCCAGTTTGGCAGAGTTAGCTGCAAATTTATTGTAGAAGCGCGCTGAAGATATCTATTAAGCGTCTATTTTCTCACGCTATTTGATCAACGATCTTAAATTAATGCTTATTCTAACTATAGAATCATCCTGTGATGAAACTTCGGCGGCTATCGTTCGCGATGGTCGCTGTGTTTTGAGTAATATCATTGCATCACAAGTGGATATTCATGCCTGCTACGGAGGAGTTGTACCCGAGCTGGCAGCGCGTAAACATCTAGAATCTTGCCCGGTGGTAATTGACCAAGCATTGCAGGTTGCCGGAGTTACCCTGCAAGACATTGAGGGGATTGCTGTTACTGCAGGTCCGGGCTTA
The DNA here is from genome assembly GCA_964536375.1 of uncultured Desulfuromonas sp. Taxonomy (GTDB): domain Bacteria; phylum Desulfobacterota; class Desulfuromonadia; order Desulfuromonadales; family Desulfuromonadaceae; genus Desulfuromonas. Next base: position 37,449 of record CAZHXF010000011.1, read on the forward strand.
ATAGGGGCACTTTTGGTTGGCTTATCTGCGGCCAAAGCGTTGGCTTTTGCTTTAGAAATCCCTCTAGTTGGTATCCATCATATTGAGGGTCATATTCTCGCTCCGTTTCTGGAAACCACAGCCAATATTAGCAGTGGTACGCAACAACTACAGTTTCCCTATTTGGCTTTAGCTGTTTCTGGTGGTCATACCCACCTGTTTCGTGTCGATGGTATTGGTGCCTATGAATTGATCGGCCAAACCCTAGATGATGCGGCGGGTGAAGCCTTTGATAAAGTAGCGAAAATGGCTGGCTTAACTTATCCCGGTGGTGCTCTTATAGATAAATTAGCCCAGAGTGGTGATCCATGTTATTTTAATTTTCCTCGCCCTATGTTGCATCGTCCAGGTTTCGACTTCAGTTTCAGTGGTATCAAAACAGCAGTATTGAATCAGATAAAAAAGCTTGATCAGCCCCTAGAAGGGGAGTTACTTACTCATTTAGCCGCTTCATTTCAGGAGGCAGTTGTGGATGTGTTAAGTCGTAAAGCTTTCAAGGCTGCTAAGGAGCACCAGTTATCACAAATTGTCGTGGCTGGCGGCGTGGCCTGTAATAGCGGTTTGCGTCACCGTTTCAGTCAATTAAGTTTATCTACCGAAATTGATGTTTTCTTTCCTGAACCTATTTTGTGCGCTGACAATGCTGCCATGCTGGCCGTTGCCGGTGACTATTACCTTACTCGTGGGTTGACTTCACCGCTTGAGCTTAATGCTCGCGCCAACTGGCCATTAGCAAAAGTAACTGGGCCTTTGCAAGGGCAGTGTTAGACAACCATGTGGCGGCGCTGGGGATTGATTCGACAAGCAAAACTCATGCTGCTCCAGCTGTTACGCTTGCGGGCTCAACCTGATGAGATCGCCAAAGGTTTTGCACTAGGAATATTTGTTGGTATGACACCAACATTTGGCGGTCAGATGCTGATTGCAGTCTTTTTTGCCATGTTGCTACGGGAGAATAAGATTGCCGCAGCTATCGGAGTTTGGATCAGTAATCCCATTACCGCACCATTTATATATGCTGCAGAATACGAAACCGGGCGCTTTTTATTAGGCATGGAGCATGTCAATTTTCATGTAACCTTAGGCTCTGAAACCATAACTAAATTTGGTTATGACCTACTTGTCCCTATGTGTATTGGTAGTGTGGTCTATGGTGTATTGTTAGGTGCTATTTCCTATGCCGTGGTATTACGTATGGTGCCAAGTATGAAAACCTTGCGGATTACCCGCTGGCCACGCCCATTCCAAAAGAGATCTCATTGATGGAAACCTATCATCGTCCACGCAAGCGTTTTGGTCAGAATTTCTTGCATGATCAAAGTGTAATTTCAGCCATTATAGCTGCGGCGCAGCTGAATTCAACTGATCATATATTGGAGATAGGACCGGGGCAGGGTGCGCTAACGCAAAGAATTTTACCCCAAGTTGCGACACTGGACATAATAGAAATTGACCGTGATTTAGCCCAGAGTTTTGTTGAGAGTAACCATGACAAATTAACTGTGCATGTTGGTGATGCACTACGGCTCGATTGGCGAGAAATATTGCGGGATGATAACTATAAGTTGATCGCTAATTTACCTTACAATATTTCCACGCAGATTTTATTCAAGATGATGGAACATCGTCAGCACTTCACACGCATGGTCTTAATGTTTCAAAAAGAGGTTGGCGATCGTTTGCGCGCCCAGCCGGGAACCAAGGAATATGGTGCCTTGACAGTTATGTGCCAGCTGTGGTTCGATGTCGACCGAGTTTTGTTGGTGTCGCCGCAATCATTTCGACCGCCACCGAAGATAATGTCTGAAGTGCTAAAATTCGACCGTCTGGAACAACCTCGAGTACGGGTTGATGATCAGGAGTTTTTCCAACGTGTAGTGAAAGCGGCATTTGCTCAGCGTCGAAAAACATTACGTAACTGCTTACATGCAGCCGGGTTCAGCAAATCCAGTGTAGATATCACGCAAGAAGCTGGCACAATCGACATGCGTAGACGCGGTGAAACCCTGTCCATTCAGGAATTCGCTCAACTAGCTACGCAACTGCAAACCATAGAAAATAATTTATTAAGTTAGGAGAATCAAGTGCAAGAGCAAACAATTAGCATTAACGGTAGTCCGGTAAGCCATTTCGATTTCATTAATGCCATGCAAAGTTATGCAATGGAGATGTTCCGTAAAACGGTCGATCAATTAAATGAAGAGGAGACCGCTCAGGCACAAGAAATTGCTACAGAACGGATCATTGCGCGTGAGTTAATTTATCAGCAAGCCTTGGCTGAAGGTGTTGTGGCTGAGGAGGATGAGGTTACCCAAGAGATCACGAAGGTTATGGCAAACTTTCCGTCACCGGAAGAGTTTTTCGCAACCTTGGAAAAAGCTGGCATCGACCGCGAGAGCTATTATCGCATGATCCGTCAGGATTTATCCGTCAACAAAATGACCGAAAAAAAATCATCATCTGCGCCTCAACCAACTGAAGAAGAGATGCGGGCTTTTTATGCAGAAAACACAGAGAAAATGCGTAAGCCTGCCCAGGTAAGAGCCAGCCATATCCTGGTGAAAGCTACCGATGAAAATCGTCAAGAAGCACAGGCTAAGATTGCCGAGATTCAACAACAGGTTAAAGCTGGCGAGTTGAGTTTTGGTGCCTTGGCGCAACAATATTCAGTATGCCCCAGTAAAGATAAAGGTGGAGATCTAGGGTTTTTTAGTCGTGGCTCAATGGTTAAAGAATTTGAAAAGGTTGCTTTCTCTCTAGAACCAGGTGAGGTCAGCGACATTGTTGATACCCCATTTGGTTATCACCTGATTAATGTTACTGATCGTCAGCAGGAAGTATCTCTGTCCTATGAAGAGGTTAAACCCCAGATCTTATCTTTTCTACAGGAGCAAAACGGCGCCAAGGTTTTACACGCGTGGGTAGAAGAACTAAAACAAAAAGCAGAAATAACTTTCAATAAGTGATTTTTACTCGTAAACAATAAGTTGTGCTAGTGCTATGAATATTGTCTGGCAACAGCTCTGTGACCATCATTTTAAAGAATTAAGTCTGCTGGCTAGCTTAGCAGCAGACGAGTCTTTACCTGTATACATCGTTGGTGGTTGTCTACGCGATGCTCTTCTCAACCGTCCCAGTGCAGACTACGATATTGCCAGCGCTGGTGATCCTACTGCGTTGGCAAAAAGATTTTCCCGGCGCATAAAAGGTCATTGGTTTTCGCTGGATGGTCAACGTGGGTATAGTAGGGTTGTAAAAGATGGTATTTATTCCGCTACAGCTTTAACACCAGTAAAAACTCATAGTTTGCAAATAGACTTTGCCCCATTGCGGGCTGAATCCATTGAAGGTGATATAGCATTACGCGATTTCACCATTAACGCCATGGCTACAGTGCTATCCTCGCCAATCTCCCCCGAAAACAATATACAACTCATCGATATGTTAGATGCTAAAAATGATCTAGCCCATGGCTTGCTCCGCATGTGTAGCGCTGAGGTGTTGCCTGACGACCCGCTAAGAATCATTAAGGGACTGCGGCATTGCGCCCAACTTGGTTTTGCTATTGAGGAAAATACTCTTTTAGCTTTTAAACGCTATGCGCCATTATTAAATCAAATTGCCGGTGAGCGCATCAGGCATGAGTTGGCGCAAATACTTGCAGCGCAACACCATCAGCAAGCAGTTAGCTTATTTATACAGTGCGGTGGGGCAAAAGCTCTAGGGCTCAATGGCGACGAGCAATATGTACTGCAAAATTACACAATATTGCAGGTCAAGATAGCAACGATACTAAAAGAACCATCCTTATCAGCACATATGCTTCGCTTCGTAGGCGACGATTTCACCGTTTTATCTCTTATACGTTTTATCAGTTTACTGCGCTGTTTTCTGTTAGAAGATGAAAATATCGACAAAATACTCCACAGGTTACATTTTAATAAGCGCTTGAGAAAATTGCTCTCCTTCTCCTGTAAAATCAGTGGTACTCAATTGACCTGTTTCAGTCGCTTAGCATGTAGTGAACGGGGTAAATTACTGTGGTTGCAACAGCATGGCGCACCATTGCCAGAGTCGTTGTTAGTGTGTGCACTGTTTGCCGATGCCCAAATGGATCCTTTTGCGTTAGCTAAGTTATACAACAAGAGTTTTGAGCTGTTACATAACAACAAAATGGTTCCCTTGCTGACCAGTCAGCAAGTCGTACAACAGCAATCTGGATTTGCTGGGAAAATGTTTGGTGCTTTTTTTTCTGATCTAAACAGACAAGAAATTCTCGGGCACGTCAACACCGAGCAGGAAGCAATTGATTATCTTAATCGATGGCATGAAAGCAATTGACAAGCGTGGTCGTGTTTCCCTATACTCCACCCTCATTGCGGGAATAACTCAGTGGTAGAGTGCAACCTTCCCAAGGTTGAGGTCGCGAGTTCGAATCTCGTTTCCCGCTCCAATAAATTCAAGCACTTAGGTCATTTGATCTAGGTGCTTTTTTTGTTTTATGAAAAACACGAGCAAAAACACGAGCAATTTTAGCGTGTACACTTCTACCGTGCCTGAAAGTTCAGGGTTATGTCCGTATAGTGCTGTGGCAAAGCCCTAGTATTGTAGACACCTGATCTTTATTATTTATTGGTAGTAGTTAGGACTTTGTGGAGGCTGAAAGAGGTAGGGGCCTTTGTTTGTATTGTTCTTCTGGATATAGCGACAGTTGGATGTTGTGAGATAATATTCTTGATGTTTACAGGACTCAGATCAGAATAGTTTACGGGTGTTTTTTGCACTGCACACGAGGGTTTTTAGTATTTATTGGGAGTTTTGTACGTTTCTTTTCTCGTTGTTACTAGTCTTAATATAAAGGGAAACAGGGTTTTCTTGCCTTGACTAATTCTTTTTATATTCTAGTGTTTTGTGTGAATTTTTTGGCATGATTACACAAGAAATACACAGAGATTCTTTATTGATTTGTTGTGTTGTGGCTATCTTCATTAGTTATGGAAGGATTGCCATTTTTCCATACCACTGCATATTGGCCTAAGCGTCTTTTTTTATCGAGAGCATTAGACACAGCTTTCTGCAGCGAGTTCAAAATTATCTGACCTTCTTTGGAAGGAGAGTTTTTAAAAGATTCGGTCATTGCGTTGCCTCAAGCAAAAATTGATAGTAACCACGGTGAATTATATCACGAGTTGTGTTGTTTTGTTCAAAAACCAGCACGGGTGATTCTCCGTCATTCATAAAGCATAGACATCGATCAACTTTATAGCTGAATTCAGACATCAGGTTTGACAGGCTGCGTGGAAAACGTCTTTCAATATCAATGGTGGGGATGTTATGTCCACCGTGTTCAACTCTTTCAGCAACACGCATTTTCGACATTTCAACACTGGGCAGGGCCAGATAGATGAGTTCTACATTCCAGCCATAATTTTTCAACTTTTTAATCAGGCGCAAATAGCTACGACCGGAAAGGGTGGTCTCAAAGGCAAAGTCCTTCCGGTTTGTGATGCGCTCCTCAATTTCCTTGAGAAAAATTCTGCTTGCTGAAAGAAGTTCTTGCTCTGGTGCTAAAGGGGAAAGTCCTGCAGCAATTAAATCTGCATTGATGAAGTGGGTGCACTTCACTACCTTTGGAAGATATTCCATCGCAAAAGTTGTTTTTCCTGCGCCGTTTGGTCCTGCGATGATCCAGCATGTTGGCATAGTAAAATATTGCTCCATTACGAACTTAATTAATGTGATACCTCAATTTTATCAGTTTATTCAACCGAATAAAAATACTGCTAAAAGTCAACAAAGGTCTCTGGATCTGCAGAATACCACCAAGCTGCTCTGTGGCATCGTTGGTGTTGCAGTACTTCAGTTCAACTAACCTGCCAAGTTTTATTAAATCCGTTCCACCGACACCCTCTTTGATATACTCACCAAGCACAAACTCCAAGAATTCTTGCTGTTTAGTCGACAGTTAATGTCCTTAGAACTGTCGACCAATTAACTCCAGTACTATACATATAATTTTCGTTTTTTGGGCGTGTATTTGGTTAATTATATGAGCCTCTTGCAAAAAAGTATTCATAAGGTTGTTTTTGTTATGGATAACAAATCCAGAGTCAGTCTTCGCAAAGAAACCAGCCACCGACCAATCCATTTTGTGAGTATTAATCGTAATCTTTCAGAGCCTGTCCACTCTGCTTTTATCGACTATTACTTTAAGTTGCTTATTAGAACGGCCTCGGTAAAACTGGGGCGTTCTTGTTTTTTACCTTTATCAACCTTTCGAAAACCGTGCGACACATACAGTTCATAAATAATCACGAAATCTTTTGGCTTCCTCCAAAAATTCCGCCAGCTTTTCTTTGGTTGAAATATTGCCATGATAATAATCAAGGATGTGAAATTTGATATTAACCTGATTGCGCTGCTTTTCTGATTTAATCTTTCTGATCTCCTTGTAGTAGCTGGTTTTGATATTTTTTCTAAAAACAAATGGTCCTTCTGTGATGCAGCAAGCGGCATAGCTGAAATAGCTATTTTTGTTGATGTTGCGTATTCCGGTGCAATCCGACCACCGATTCCACTGCAAAGTGGGCCACCCGTTCCGGAGCAAACTGGACCAGTCATTCCACTCTAAAGTGGGCCACTGATTTCACTGCAAAGTAGGCCACTTTTTACCACTGTGCGGAATCGATGGACCACTTTGCACAATCGCTCGTTAGTGACGCTGGATAACCTGGTGTACAACACTGGAAATCAATCATTTCCGGAGGTGCACCGTTGGCAAACAAGAGGTTATCTATGCGCAAGATCAAAGAAGTTCTACGTCTTAATTTTCACAGCAAACTTTCTCAACGTTCGATTTCTAGAGCTTTGGGATTATTTCGTACCACTGTTGGTGATTATTTGCGGCGCGCCAAACAAGCACAGCTTAGCTGGCCGTTATCTGAATCAATGGCGGATCAGCAACTCTGTGACATGTTGTTTCCTGCCACTGTTATTGTCCCCGCAAGTGAGAGAGCCACTGTCGACTGTGCCTATATCCATAACGAGTTAAAACGCAAAGGGGTAACCCTGATGCTGTTGTGGGAAGAGTATCAGGCCGTTCATCCACATCCATACCGTTATAGTCGTTACTGTCAGATCTATCGGCGCTTTGCTCGTACGCTGAAGCTATCAATGAGGCAGGTTCATCTCGCAGGAGAGAAGCTGTTTGTCGATTATTCAGGTCAGACTATCTCTATCGTTAATCCACAGACTGGTGAGATCAAAGAAGCCCAGGTGTTCGTTGCTGTACTCGGTGCTAGCAATTACACCTTTGCTGAAGCCACCCTCAGTCAGGGTTTATCTGACTGGCTGGGTTCTCACCGCCGTGCTTTTGAATTCTATGGTGGCGTGCCGCAGATTGTGGTGCCTGACAACTTAAGAAGTGCCGTCACCAAATCCTGCCGCTATGAACCGGACCTCAATCCGAGTTATCAAGAGTTAGCACAGCATTACAGCACCGCTGTTATCCCCGCTCGAGTACGCAAACCACAAGATAAGTCTAAAGCTGAAGTGGGTGTTCAGATAGTAGAACGCTGGATACTGGCACGGCTGCGTAAACAGACCTTCTTCAGCCTAGCTGAGGCCAATGACGCCATTGGTCATCTGCTCCTTGATATGAACAATCGCCCCTTTAAGAAGCTACCCGGTACGCGCCGACAGGCGTTTGAATCACTGGATCAGCCAGTTCTACAACCGCTACCAGCAACACCCTATGAGTTTGCTCAATGGAAGAAGGTACGGGTCAATATCGATTACCATATCGAACTTGATGGTCATTACTACTCGGTTCCCTTTGCCTTAAAGGGCCAGCAGTTGGATGCCAGATCCACATCAACCTGCGTTGAATGCTACCACCAGAACAAACGGGTGGCTTCTCATTGCCGCAGTTTCCAGAAAGGGCAGCACACAACAGTCGTTGGACATATGCCCAAAGCACATCAGAGTTATGCCGAATGGACTCCAGAACGACTCATTGAGTGGGGAAAGAAAAAGGGGCCACAAACAGCCAGCATGGTTGCAGCTATTATTGCCGCACGGCAACACCCACAACAAGGGTTCCGCTCTGCCATGGGGTTACTCAGCCTGAGTAAGACCTACGGCTCTGAGCGACTCGAGTCGGCATGTCGCTTGGCGATCACTGGCAAAGCTCTAAACTATAAGAGCGTTAAGTCCATCCTCAAGACCGGCTTGGATCAGCAACAACCTGAGCCTGAACTGTTTGAGGCACCACCGATTAAACACGATAATATCCGCGGCGGTAACTACTACACTCAGGGGGTACAGTAATGCTAAATCATCCAACGGTAGAGAAACTACACAGCTTAAGATTGACCGGTATGGCCAAAGCATTGAGCGAACAACAACTGATGCCGGAGATTAACTCTTTGAGCTTTGAGGAGCGACTGGGACTACTGGTCGACAGAGAAAGCACTGACAGGGAAAATCGCAAACTAGCCACCCGCCTAAAGAAGGCCAAGCTCAGACATTCGGCTTCGATAGAGGATGTGGATTTCAAAGTATCCAGAGGACTGGATAAGTCGTTGATACTCAGCTTGGCAGCCTGTAGTTGGATTGCCCGCGGTATCAATGTATTGATCTGTGGTCCCACGGGAGTGGGTAAAAGCTATCTGGCCTGCGCTCTGGCTCATAAGGCTTGTCTTGAGGGCTACAGTGCCCAATACCTGCGCCTGCCAAGGCTTTTTGAGCAACTGCGCCTAGCTAAAGTTGATGGGAGTTACGGGAAGATCATGCTCGCATTTGCAAAAACAGATTTGTTGGTGCTTGATGATTGGGGGTTGACGGCAATGACTGATCCTCAGCGCCATGACTTGCTGGAACTCTTGGAAGATCGCTATGGTCGCAGAGCAACTATCATCACCAGTCAATTACCCATTGAAGCTTGGCATGAATCAATCGGAGATCCGACTCTGGCAGATGCCATTCTTGACCGAGTGATACACAACGCTCATAAACTAGAACTGAAAGGAGAATCTATGCGAAAAAACGCTATTAAACTTGACCAAAACTGACACTCGATTTAAAACAAACACTCCAGCGTCACTAACGAAAAAAGGTGGCCCACTTTGCTCTGGAATCGGTGGACCACTTTAGAGCGGAATCAGTGGCCCACTTTCAGCGGAATATGCATATAAGGGAGTTATCGGCTATTAAGGTGATATTATTTATGACAATCTAGCTGAAGTTGTTCTGACATGCAACCAAGCTTAGCCTAGAGATTCGTGGCAGGTCAGATAGAAAACAATCAACATAATGCTATTCTCCTGCGGTTACCAAACCTGTGAGACTCATATCTAAAGTATGCAACTACCCGTTTATTGGATCAATATGACCAAAAATTAAAACATATAAGGTCATTGCTTTTGTCTTAGCGTACGATTTTATCCGAATTCTGCGGTTACCCCAATTTGGTTGGTATGATGATAAAACAACTACTACATCGGATACCCGCAAGGGGCATCCCTACAAAGCCCTTAGGCACAACCTTTAATTTACAGGGATATTCAGGATGGTCAGGATAACGGCAAAACACCAGCTTAGATCTTTGGGTTTAATCTTTGGTTTATCATCCTGAATATCCTGTGCATCCCTGTTAAATAGGATTTTGAATATGACTCTTCTTACTATGGGTCAGGCATATACTTCTGATTAGCCACGGACACACACGGAAAAGGGCGGACGGGAATCTAGTCAATGACACAACCTTTAATTTACAGGGATAGGCAGGATGGTCAGGATAACGGCAAGTGCAAAATCAGTGACTTTTTATCCGGAACTTATCAAGGCACTTATCCTGAGGCTGAAACAGCTCTTGACCTGCAAGCCACACCTTTTTTTTTAGCCTCGGGATTGCTCTGGATAAGAGCTGATTGTACTAAAAAACCAGTGCACAACCTTTAATTGACAGGGATATTCAGGATAGGCAGGATAACGGCTTAAAACCTTAAAGCGTTTGTCCTTGGTTTATCATCCTGAACATCCTGTGCATCCCTGTTAAATGGGATTGTGGGACAGGCATATACTTCTTTTTAAAAGCGTTGACCACAGAGTAGGGCAGAGAACTACAGAGAACTGGCACAACCTCTGGATACCCGCCTGCGCGAGTATGACTAACAACGGGGAACAGAACCAGAGCGGAAGATTAGTACTACTCAGGAAATAGCATAAGCGTTTAAAACAGCTCAATGCTTCTAATAATTAAACCCTGAATCTGGCGCAGGCGTAGCAGTGAACTGGTTTGTTTTTTATAAAATTGTCTTATCCTCATGGATATTGTATTTTAGAAAATTATTAACTGAATTACTGACCAGAGGTGCCCATGCTGAAGCTTAGTCTTGAAAAGATTGGCATTGTAATACTATTAATTCTTGTTGCTGGTTGTGTTGAGCTCGAAAACAACCCAACATTGAACAGTTTGTTGACCTCTTACACCACAGGGTCGACAGTGTTGGATGAAAACACCATTGCTGCTGGTTTGCGTCAGGCCCTCGAAGTTGGTAGTGAAAAGGCAAGCATAGAAGCGTCTTCAAGTGGTGGTTTTTTAAATAATGATAAACTGCATATTCCATTACCGGAACAGATATCAGGTATGACTAACACGCTGCGTAATATTGGTTTAGGTGCGCAGGTTGATAAGTTTGAGACGGGAATGAACCGGGCAGCAGAGGCAGCAGCAGCCGAGGCTAAACCTGTGCTGGTTGATGCAATAAAGGGGATGTCACTCACTGATGCCATGTCCATTCTTAAAGGTTCAGATACGGCTGCTACAGAGTATTTTAGAGCTAAAACCGGGGCAACATTGCAACAACGCTTTACTCCGGTAATAACTGATAAAATGCAGTCAGTTGGGGTATATAATGTGTATTCCCAACTGAAAAATGCTTACTCTGCTCTTCCTTTCGCCAATAAACCTGATTTTGATCTGGAAAAGTATCTTACAGACAAAACACAAGATGGTTTGTTTTATCTCATTGCTCAAGAAGAGAAAAAAATTCGTCGCGATCCTGCGGCACGCACAACAGAATTGTTGCAACGCGTATTTTCAGCTCAGTAGCTACAAAATAACGCTTTGTTATCCGATAGATTGGCAGTAACTTTTACCACATATTCTAGGTTGCCAGTGAATCATGTAAGAATAAAATTTTTAATTATCATCGCCGTGCTAATGTTGCCACTGGGAATATCTAGTTGTGCAAGTTTTAATTTTTGGCAACAAAAGCCAACCGTTATGGTGACAACTTTTCAAGTTATACCTTCTATCGGTATTGCTCCAAATTTCAAGATAGGTTTACATATTGTCAATCCGAATCGCGTAGCTTTGAAACTGGAAGGTTTGTATTACACCATAGCCATTGATGGGCATGAAATAGTAGCAGGGGTGTCAAATAAATTACCAACAATCGGAGCATATGATGTTGGAGATATTGAGATAGAAGCCAGAGCTAATATTGTCAACAGCCTGCGTTTAATTGCTGATTTGGTACAAAACTCCCGAGATAGCTATCAGTACACTCTTAAAGCAGATCTGTCGGTCGGAATGTTTGTGCCGAGTATTCATGTAACTAAAGAAGGAACAGTTTCATTGCAGTCATTGACTCGCTAAACAACCATTTTTCACTATATACGGGGAGAGCGTCATGAAAGTTTTTTTTGTGCTTGGATGTGCTAATGCTTTTATGTCTGTAGCATTAGGAGCATTTGGCGCCCACATGCTGCGCGATAAAGTAACTGAGCTGATGATGGTTACGTGGGGAAAAGGGGTTGACTACCAAATGTATCATGCTTTGGCGCTGATAATCATTGCATTATGCATAAAACAATGGCCAGAGGTTAGGCGAGTGCGTACCGCTGGTTTTTTACTTTTAATGGGTATGGTTTTGTTTTGTGGCAGCCTATATGCTTTGGTTTTGACTCAAATTAAAGGCATAGGCATGATTACTCCTATCGGAGGTATCACGTTATTGTGGGGTTGGATACTATTGGCCTTGTGTGCAAGAAATTTTGACAACCGCTATTAATGAACTTTCTGAATAAATCTAATTTTCGTTCGTAAGGAGAAAATCGGTTTGGTTTCATTTGCCGTGCGCATTACCATATTTCTAGTTGTAACAGTTTTTTTTACTGTAATTTCACGTCGTTCATTGCGTAATCCACATTCACATGGTTTCTACCGTTTTTTTGCCTTTGAGGGCATTGCTGTCCTAGTCTTATATAATCACCCTCTGTGGTTTGCTGAACCATTTTCATTCAGACAATGTTTATCGTGGTTGTTACTGCTTTTGTCAATTGTGCTCGTGGTGCATGGCGTTGATTTATTAAAGAGAATAGGGGGGCATAACCAACGTAGTTGTTGCCCCGAAAATTTACCCTTTGAAAACACCAAAAATCTAGTGCAGCATGGTTTATATGGCTATATACGTCATCCTATGTACACCTCGCTGTTGTTATTAGCTTGGGGAGCTTTTTTAAAAAGAATTGATTGCGTAACATTTATTGCTGTTATTGTCGTAAGTATGACACTGTTTTTTACAGCCAGAGTTGAAGAACGAGAGAATATTGTATTTTTTGGTGACGATTACTTAAATTATTGTACACACTCAAAAATGTTTATACCTTTCATTTTTTAGTGTAGGAGGTGCCACAATGGCAATTATTAAATGGAAAGATTGTTACAGTGTTGGCATAACAACCTTCGATGAAGAACACCATGTGCTGGTGCGCGTTGTCAACGAATTGTATGAAGCATTACGCGATAAAAAGGGCGATGAAGCACTGGAGAAACTGTTAGCCATTTTAGTAGAATATACAGAAAAACATTTTTCCCATGAAGAACAAAATATGGATAAATATGCTTTTCCTGATGCAGCTGATCACAAAGAACAACATATAATTTTAAAAAATAAAATTATAGATTATCAACAGAAGATAGCCTCAGGAGAAACTGGTCTGTCCCCAGAAATCATGAAATTTTTACGCTACTGGCTACTAGGTCACATAGTTGAGACAGATAAGCATTTTGGTGCATTCTTGAAAGACAAAAGTATCTATGACTGTGGTCCAGCTACCATTCAATAGAACAACTGGCTCACTTAGAAAACCATTTTTTCTTACCTGTATATACTACAACGCGGTTGCGCCCTTTTTTCTTTGCTGTGTATAGAGCCTCATCAGCAAAACTAATAAGTTCATTTTTACCAAACTTATCCTTTGCCGGAGTCATATCTGCTATCCCAAAACTGGCAGTTATGTAATAAGAATCACGGTCGTGGGTGAATGCAGTTGACGAAATATTGTCGCGCAGTTTCTCTGCTACTTTTTCTGCGTCTTCAATAGCTGTTTCCGGTAAAACTACAGCAAACTCCTCGCCACCATAACGGGCAAATAAATCGTATTCACGTAAAGATTCTCGGGCTATATTAGAGAACTGACGTAAAATAAAGTCTCCTACTTGGTGCCCATGATTGTCATTGAACTTTTTAAAGTGATCGATATCAATCATAATTACACTTACTGTGTAGGAATTGCGTTCCGATCGTTTAATTTCTCTATCTAAAAAATCTTGAAAATATCTATGGTTATAGGCCTCAGTGAGACCGTCAACGTTAGCTAATTTCTCCAGAATTTTATTTTTCTTTTCCAATTCGGCTGTAAGCAATTCTAACTGAACAGTCTTTTCAACTAAGGTCCGATTCATCTGTTCATAACTAAGGTTGAGGACACTCAACTCGGCATTAGCTATTTGCAATACCTCTGCTACCGATTTTTGATTAGTTATCTTTAAATCGAAAAACTTTGCAGTTTCCTGAACTTCGGTATGCACACGATCGAGAAAATCTTCAAGTTTCTTTTCAGTTAACAGTAATTTACGCTTAGCTTGTAGTTTGAATCGATTAACAATATCTCCAGGTTTTTTAGAACTGTATACCGTTGATAAAATACCCGAAAGGGCAACAATATTGGTAATTTGTTCAATCTTACGGTCTGTTGTTTTTAATTTATGTGGTTCATTATGATAACGAATTGGCTCTACTAATACCGCAGGAAACCCCCAACTACTGACAACCTCACTTCCAATATATGCGTGATCAGCACCAATAGTTATTTTCTCGGCGCTACAGCGATCCATATCATCTTTTGCTATTAACTGCTCAACTTGTTCGTATTGCTCTGGTAGTGCTCGAGCAAGAATAAGAACTCCAAGGTTTTGTAATAATCCCGCCACAAAACCTTCTTCAGAATCTTCTGCCTCAACAGTATTCATTAGCATTCGCGCAGCAACAGCTTCGAACAGGGATTTTTCCCAAAATAAAGCGTAGTTAAAACCGTCTTTTTTTTGTACGGCTGGTTTTAAAAATGAAAAAGATAAAACAAGACTGCGTACCGCATTAGTTCCTAATATTGAAGCTGCTTGATGAATTGTGCCTATTGGCTGCGGAAAGCTATAAAAGGAAGAATTGACAACTTTAAGAATTTTAGCTGAAAGGGAAATATCTTTGGATATTAAATTGGCTATGTCAGTTATTGTAGTTTCCTCAGCTGCGGTTATTGATATAAGCCGTGAAGCTACAGTAGATAATGTAGGTAAATTATCAGAGGATAAAACAAATTTTAATATTTCTTCTTGTGTCATGTCGTAACTCCGCAAAATTTTTAATATTATATTAGCATGAAAAATATATCGGAACAAAAATTTAAAACATTTAGACGCAACAAACATGTTTAATCCTGATTAATACCAATCTTGCGCTATTGCCACACAGGTCGTCACTCTCGCGTAGGCGGGAGTCTAGGAAGCTATGCAAAACAACAGTGACTTGAACGTGATTATCTTCAACAGGAACTACAGAGAGGTTGTCTTGCAGAAAGTATAGTGAAGAGATCATATAATGACCCCGCTATACCTAGATAATAAATCAATGTCGCATAATGTATATTATGTAAACCTTGGGTCTTGTAGCGATAAGTCATAAAAAAACCCAGCTGAAATTCAACTGGGTGATTACTTTTGGTGCCGAAGGGGAGACTCGAACTCCCACGCCCTCTCGAGCACATGAACCTGAATCATGCGTGTCTACCAGATTCCACCACTTCGGCGAAGGTGATGATATATATGTAAGCTGTAATCAGCTTGTTTAAGTGGTACGCCCAAGGGGATTCGAACCCCTGTCGCCGCCGTGAAAGGGCGGTGTCCTGGACCAGGCTAGACGATGAGCGCATATTGTTTTCAACTTGTTACTAACTGTTGAAATCGGGCTGATAATAGATATCTATCCATTAAAGGTCAAGCTAAAAATTGATCTAAAAGCACCTGTTTGTTTTTTATTTTTCGTTTGCCAGTTTGATGGTTGTATTGAATAGAAGTTGTATACCTTTTTCTATTGCTTTCATGGATGTTTTTTCTGCTATGTTGTGACTTATCCCTTTGATACTGGGGATAAATATCAGACCAGTTGGTGCAATGTCGGCAAAATGCATAGCATCGTGACCCGCCCCACTAGGCATAATTTTGTAGCTTAGTTTAAGTTTTTCGGCTTCATTGGCTAGCTTGTCAACAAGAACAGTGTCCAGCGTTACCGGATAATCATCGCATAAAGTGGTAAAATCTATTTTAAGCCCCCTTTTTAACCCAATCTCCCTTGCTCTTTGCTTCATTTTTTCAATGGCGATTATTTTTGTAGCGAAGTCCGTGTCTCTCATGTCAATACTTAACTTGACTTCCCCGGGCACAACATTCATCGCTCCATGTTCTACTATTGCCTCGCCTACTGTTGCCACCATGTCCCTACTAGTAGAAATTGCTATTTGTTCTATGGCTAATATCAACTCTGCGGCTCCAGCTAGTGCATCGCAACGCATTGACATGGGAGTCGTGCCTGAGTGGTCGTTGCGCCCGATGATGGTTACGTGGAACCTGCTAGGTGCGGCTATGCCGGAAACAATGCCTATATCCAACGCCTCGTTTTCTAAAATCGGACCCTGCTCTATATGTATTTCTAAATAAGCATGCACATCGTCTTGTGTCATAATTGCGGACGGTAGTTCATCAAGTTGGTAACCACCATTGCGAAGTATTTGACCAAGTGAATCACCGTCGTTGTCGCGTATCTCGTTGAGTTGCGTAACTGTCAATTTGCCTGTTATTGCCTTGCTGCCAATGGTGGCGGTGCCAAACCGACTGGATTCTTCTGCCGAAAAGTTTATTATCTCGATAGGACGCATCGTTTCAATATCAGCATCATTCAGAGTACGTACAATCTCTAAAGCAGCAAGAACGCCAACTACGCCATCATAATGCCCCCCATGAGGCACTGTGTCTAAATGTGAGCCTAGAACAACCGGTGACAAAGCCGGATCGTTGCCATTTCGGCGACCATGGATATTACCTACAGGATCAATGGTGATATCTAAATTTGCTTGGCGCATCTTGCTAATCAGATAATTACGCGCATCGTGATCAGCCTTACTAAAGGCCAGGCGCGTAACTCCACCATTGTTCAAAACACCAAACTGAGCTATGGCACAAAAATCATCTCTAAAACAATCGAATTGTAACATCTATTTATCCTACTCTGGCTAGTTCAAGACGAGATCCCCAGCGCTGTTTTAATGTGTTTATGGTATTGATAAAAGCCTTGTTGCTGAAAAAATCCTGCCTAGCGGCTAAAACAAAGGCATCTTGGCGCGCCATTTCCAATAGATACCCATCAGTCACCAGATTTGCCACACGGAAATCTGTCAGACCTGCCTGTTTTGTACCAAGTAATTCTCCAGCACCTCTTTGTGCTAGGTCTGCCTCAGCAATATCAAAGCCGCTATTGCTCTTTTCCATCACCTGCAACCGGAGTAATCCGTCCTGAGTGCAATTTTTGCTGCGCAGCAAAATACAATAACTTTGGTCGGTGCCGCGCCCTACCCGTCCTCGTAGTTGATGTAACTGCGCCAAACCAAAACGTTCCGCATGTTCAACGAGCATCAGTGACGCATTGGGCACATCTATTCCTACCTCTATGACTGTCGTTGCAACGAGCAAATCTATTTGGTGTTGGTTGAACTGCTGCATCACGGTCTCTTTATCCTGATGAGATAAGCGACCATGGAGCAAGCCCACGCGATAGTTTGCGCCCAGTTGTTGCTGTAAAGTTTCAAAAGCCTTAGTAGCAGCTTTTAATTCCAGATTTTCACTTTCTTCTACCAGGGGATAAACAACATAGCCTTGCCGACCCTTATCAAGTTCGCGTTTGACAAATTCCAGCACCAAACCCCGTTTAGCTTCAGTTGTCACCCTGGTTTTAATTGGAGTACGCCCTGGGGGTAATTGATCAATGACCGATAACGTTAGATCTCCATAGGCAGTCATAGATAAAGTTCTGGGTATTGGCGTTGCTGTCATAACGAGAATGTCTGCATTATGCCCTTTTTTTCTTAAATTATTGCGTTGCTGCACACCAAAACGATGCTGTTCATCAATAATTCCCAGACCAAGGTGGTGAAAAACAACGTCATCTTGCAATAAGGCGTGGGTGCCAACAATTATATTTAAGCTGCCAGCGCTGAGCTGGTGTAAGATTTTTGTCCGTTCTGATTTACTGGTAGAGCCAGTTAACAACGCCACCTTCAGCCCTAATTGAGTTAGCCAATAATGAAATTGATGAAAATGTTGTTCAGCTAAAATTGAAGTTGGTGCTATCACTGCAGCCTGAGTATTGTTTTCCACGGCAATTAAGCAAGCCAGTAAGGCAACAATCGTCTTACCACTGCCGACATCGCCCTGGATGAGGCGATTCATGGGATGCGGTGCCATCATGTCCAGCTTTACTTCCTTTAACACTTTAATTTGGGCAGCGGTAAGTTTAAAGGGTAATTTGTCCACTAAAGGTTTGGTATATAAATGGGTGACCTTGAACGCTATTCCTTGTTCCATCTGTGTGCCTTGCCGCCGTAAAGCTAAGCCGAGCTGCAGGTAGAAAAATTCATCAAAAACAATAGTTTGTCTAGCAACATCTCTACCTGATTGTAATTGTTCGAAATCGCAGTTTTGCGCCGGACAATGCACGCGCAAAAAAGCTTCACTTAGTGGCAAAAGATTGTTTTTATTTATTATGTCGACGGGAATAGCGCTGGTAACGTAGCCTGCGTAAGCAGTAGCCACCTGTTGGCAGGTTTTTCGCATCTGATTCTGACCAAGACCTTCAGTCAAAGGATATACCGGCAATATACGCAATTGTTCAGTGGGTAGTGTACCTGTATTGCATAGTTCAATTTCAGGGTGTAGAATTTCCCATTTGCCGCGAAAATAGCGTGCTGTCCCCACCACTAAAACTTTCACCCCTGTTTGATAGCGCTTTTTCATCCAATCGCGCCGATAGTGAAGCCATTTCAGCATTACCTGACCGCTGGAATCAGCGACAATCATTTCAAAGGACTTCTTTCTTCCTTGCCCTATTTGTACTTCGTCAGCACTGAGTATTTTAGCGCTAAATTGTATCCAGGTACCAATGTGGATTTGCGAGATCGTGCTAAGATGGCGCCTGTCTTCATAACGATTGGGTAGGAAATAGAGCATGTCTTCTATGCTGTGTAAATTGAGGCGAGCAAGTTTCTGCTGCAGACTTGAACCTACCCCTCTTATGGTGTTAAGAGGGGCGTTGAGGTGAGTTTGATGGGTGGAATTACCATTTGGCACTGACATAATAAGACCTGATTAATACTAATCTTCCGCTATCGCCACAAAGTTCGTCACTCTCGCGCATGCGGGAGTCTAGAAATCTATGCAAAACCTCTGGATCCCCGCATTCGCGAGGATGACGTTATAAAGTGCGCGGATGACGAATACGGGGAACAGAACCAGAGCGGAAGATTAGTTCTACTCGGGTAATAAGATAAACCCCAGATAGGTATTTTTATGCCTGCGCCTGCGCCAGCAATGCGTTGAGTTTTGCCAGCAATTCATTGACGTCTAACCCGTGATTGATGGCACCCTGTTGTACAGATTCGTGTTTGGCTCCAGAGCATTCTGCACAACGTAAACCAAAACTGTTGAGAACTTTTATGGCATCAGGATGCATTTTAAGCACCTCAGCCATTTTGGTTTTTTTATTAATCACGTGGCAATCCTTTTACCTTATTTATATTCTATGTTGGTTACTTCGTATACTTTAATACCAGCGGGTACGGTTATGCGTACTTCATCATCTAAAATATGACCAATCAATGCTCTACCTACTGGAGAAGTTACCGATATTTTACTTTTTTTGATCTCAGCTTCATCCTCGCCAACGATTTGATAGACAACTTCTTCCTCTTGATCAACATCAAATAGGGTGACAGTTGCACCAAAAACGATTTTATTGGAAACCATTGTTTTGGGATCGATAACTTCGGCGCGGGCTAATTTATCATTAAGCTCAGCTATACGCCCTTCAATGTGTCCTTGACGATCTTTTGCAGCATCATATTCAGCATTTTCTGAAAGATCACCATGGGCACGTGCTTCGGCAATATCTTGGACCACCTTAGGGCGATCAATTCTGACCCGCCGTTTAAGTTCCTCCTGAAGTCTTTGATAACATTCAGGTGTCATGGGAACAGATTGTGACATGTTGATTCCTTTACTAATACCATCTTATATTAAGATGCAATGGGTAAAAAGAAAGGTCGCGGATAGCAATGAGCCATCCGCAACCAGTTAAAGTTTTTTATTAAATTAAGCTTACACAAAAAGGTTTAGAAAGTATACTCTTGCAATGCCATCACGTCAAGGTTTTCTCTTTGCATAGCGTCAATGCCATCAGTTGCTGCGTCCATACCAGTCACAGTGGTAAAATAAGCGACGCTATGCATTAATGCGGAACGCCGAATAGAAAAAGAATCAGCGATTGATTGCGGACCAAATGTAGTATTAAACACTATGGCTATATCGCCATTTTTAATAGCATCGACACAATGTGGTCTGCCTTCTTTTACCTTGTTTACCCGTTGCACCTCTATGCCATGTTGCTCTAGAACCTCTGCGGTGCCGCTAGTAGCAATGATGGTAAAGCCGATCTTTAATAGTTTTTTAGCTATCTGAACAGCACCATTTTTATCACTATCCTTAACGCTGATAAAAACTTTACCACTCAGGGGCAGATTTACTCCGGCTCCCAATTGCGCCTTGGCAAACGCCTTACCGAAATCTTTATCTAGGCCCATAACCTCACCGGTAGATTTCATCTCCGGACCCAGCAAAGTATCAACACCGGGGAATTTAGCAAATGGGAATACCGACTCTTTTACTGCCACATGATTGGGGACGATATCTCCCTTAATCCCCAACTCTTTTAGCGTCTTACCCGCCATGAGACGAGCAGCAATCTTAGCCAACGGACGCCCCGTAGCCTTGGATACGAATGGGGAAGTACGGCTGGCGCGCGGATTTACTTCAATGAGATATACCTCACCATTTTTTACCGCAAATTGGATATTCATCAAACCAATAACACCCAGCTCTAAGGCAAGTGCTCTGGTCTGTCGCCCTACTTCTTTAATGAGCTCTTTAGAGAGTGAATACGGTGGTAATGAGCAGGCAGAATCACCTGAGTGGATACCTGCTTCTTCTATGTGTTGCATGATGCCACCAATAACAACATCGGTGCCATCAGCTAACGCATCAACATCAATTTCGATGGCATTATCGAGGAATTTATCAATTAGGATGGGATGTTCTGGAGAAGCCTTCACCGCAAATTTCATATAATTGCGCAATTGATCAATGCCGTAAACTATCTCCATGGCTCGCCCACCGAGAACATACGATGGACGCACCACCACTGGATAACTTATTTTCGCAGCTATAATTTCCGCTTCCTCAAAAGAGCGTGCCAGCCCGTTTTCCGGTTGTTTTAAATCTAATTTCTGCAGCAGTGCTTGAAAACGTTCACGATCTTCTGCCCGGTCGATAGCATCTGGACTGGTGCCAATGATTGGCACTCCAGCTTTTTCCAAAGCTATGGCGAGCTTTAGCGGTGTTTGTCCACCGAATTGGACAATGACCCCAACTGGTTGTTCAACCGCAACTATTTCCAACACATCTTCAAGGGTAAGTGGCTCAAAATACAGACGATCAGAAGTGTCATAATCGGTAGAAACTGTCTCGGGATTACAGTTAACCATGATGGTTTCAAAACCGTCTGCGCTCAGAGCAAAAGCGCCATGGACGCAGCAATAGTCAAATTCAATGCCTTGACCAATACGGTTTGGCCCGCCGCCAAGAATCATAATCTTTTTCTTGTCGGTTGGGTTTGCTTCACACTCCTCTTCATATGTTGAGTACATATAAGGGGTAAATGCTTCAAATTCAGCCCCACAGGTGTCCACCCGTTTATAAACTGGACGGATATTATTCACGTGGCGCAACTGACGCACTTGCTCTTCATCGCTGTTTAGCAAAACGGCTAAGCGGCGGTCGGAAAAACCCATCTGTTTAGCACTCAATAAAAGCTCAAGACCTGAAGCCGTTGCCGAGGCGATATCTTCACGGCAGCGATACAGTTCATCCTCTTTGTGAATGATCTGCTGGATGTTATATACAAACCATGGATCAAAACCGCTAAGTTTATAAATTTCCTCTATGGGCATGCTGGCACGCAAGGCATCGCCTAGATACCAGATTCTGTCTGCATTCGGTACCCGTAGTTTATCCCGTACCAATTCTAACTCTGTGTCACTAAGGGCGCGGTTATATTCTGCCGGGCAGTCAAATATCTTACTTTCGAAGCCATCAGAATCAATTTCCATAGAACGCATAGCTTTTTGAAAGCTTTCCTTAAAAGTACGTCCGATAGCCATTGCCTCGCCCACAGATTTCATTTGCGTTGTTAGCGTAGCATCGGTGTTGGGAAATTTTTCAAAGGTAAAGCGAGGAATCTTGGTAACAACATAATCTATTGTTGGTTCAAAAGCTGCGTAGGTTTCGCGGGTAATATCATTACGAATTTCGTCCAAAGTATAGCCGACAGATAGCTTTGCCGCTATTTTAGCAATCGGGAACCCAGTGGCCTTCGATGCCAACGCTGAAGAGCGCGAGACCCGTGGGTTCATCTCAATAACTACCAGACGACCATCTTTAGGATTTATACCAAACTGAATGTTTGAACCACCGGTTTCAACCCCTATTTCACGAATTATCTTTAAAGAAACATCGCGCAGAATTTGATATTCCTTGTCGGTCAATGTTTGTGCCGGCGCGACGGTAATGGAGTCGCCAGTATGAACTCCCATGGCATCAAAGTTTTCTATCGAGCAGATAATTACTACGTTATCTGCCAGATCACGCATAACTTCGAGTTCATACTCTTTCCAGCCAATGATTGATTCTTCGATGAGGACTTCATCTGTCGGCGATGCATCAATGCCGACCATTACCATCACTTCATACTCTTCGCGATTGTAGGCAATACCACCACCGGTTCCACCAAGGGTAAACGATGGACGAATAATAGCCGGAAAACCGATATCCTCAACTACGCTCATAGCCTCTTCATAATTATGTGCCAGACCTGAGCGTGGAACTGCAACGCCAATGTTAGCCATAGCCTGTTTAAACAGGGTGCGATCTTCAGCTTTTTCAATAGCTGGCAATTTTGCCCCAATGAGTTCGACGCCATATTTTTCCAGAGTGCCGTCCTTAGCTACTGCAACTGCCGTATTTAGGGCTGTTTGACCTCCAAGGGTAGGCAGAATTGCATCTGGGCGTTCTTTTGCAATTATTTTAGTCAATACTGCCGGTGTTACTGGCTCAATATATGTACGATCAGCAAAATCTGGGTCTGTCATGATGGTAGCTGGGTTGGAATTGAGCAGCAACACCTCATAACCTTCATCTTTCAGAGCTTTACATGCTTGGGTGCCGGAGTAATCGAATTCGCATGCCTGGCCGATAACGATAGGACCAGCGCCAATAATCAAAATCTTTTTTATATCTGTACGTTTAGGCATTTAGCTATCCTTATTTCACTTTATGCTTGAAGTTATCCATCATTACGATAAAGCGGTCAAACAGGTAGTGGGCATCGTGTGGTCCGGGAGAGGCTTCAGGGTGATACTGCACGGAGAATGCGGGCAGTACAGTGTGGCAAATCCCCTCCACGGTATTATCATTGAGGTTGATATGGCTTACTTTTATCTCTTCACCCAGAGTAGTCGCGTCAACAGCAAAACCGTGATTCTGGGAAGTGATTTCAATTTTACCATTTTCACACTGTTGCACTGGTTGGTTGCCACCACGATGACCAAACTTCAGTTTATAGGTGGAACCGCCGAGTGCTATAGCCAACAATTGATGCCCCAGACATATTCCGAACAGGGGCACTTTGCCTAATAGCTTGCGGATATTTTCTTGTGCATAGCCTATTGGTTCTGGATCACCAGGACCATTACTCAAGAATACACCGTCCGGGTTTAGCGCCAATACCTCTTCAGCCGTAGTTGTCGCTGGAACAACGGTAACTTTGCAATTAGCAGCAACAAGGTTACGTAAAATATTGCGCTTTATACCAAAATCATAAGCAACTACATTATACAGGGGTTGAACCGGGGATTTTCCATAACCATTAGCGATGTCCCAAATGGATTCATCCCAACTGTATGCTTTATCGGTTGTCACCTGTTGCACTAGATCCCGACCAACCAGAGATGGAGCCTGTTTGGCTTTGCGCACCAAGCTTTCTGTATCTAAATCTTCAGTAGAGATGATGCCGTTTTGTGCACCGTGAGCACGGATGTGTTTCACCAGCGCGCGCGTATCAATCCCCTGAAGACCAACCACGTTATGCAGTTTCAAATAAGCATCCAGTGTCATTTCTGAGCGCCAGTTGCTCGGATATTTGCTGCACTCTTTGACGATGAACCCAGACAAATGTGGTCGTTCAGATTCCACATCTTCACTATTGACCCCAGAATTACCGATTAACGGATAGGTCATAGTGATAATTTCACCACAATAAGATGGATCTGTAAGGATTTCCTGATAACCACTCATGCTGGTGTTAAAAACAACTTCGCCGCATGTTTCACCGACGGCGCCAATACTTTGTCCACTAAAGACTCTGCCATCTGCAAGAGCCAGAATTGCTTTCATGCTATGGTGTGCTCCTGTTACAAGTTAAAGAAATAATTCATAGCTAAAACGGGTTTTACATTTATTGATCACGTTCGTAGGTAATTTTACCGTCGCGTAGGGTCATTATTGCGGCACCTGTCATCTGCCAGCCATCAAATGGGGTGTTGCGCGACTTGGAATACAGTTTGGTGGCATCAACAGTCCATTCAAGATCAGGGTCAATTATGGTTACATCAGCCGGAACGCCGCACTGCAAAGTACCCCGGGGGATATTCAATGCCTGTGCTGCTTTAGTGCTGAGGTGACTTATGGCTTCATTGATAGTGATGACTTTTTCTTTAACCAGACGCAACGTCAAAGGGAGTGCCGTCTCCAAACCAACTAAACCGTTAGCAGCGGCGCTGAATTCAACATTTTTATCATCAATATGATGTGGCGCATGGTCGGTAGCAATCGCATCGATGGTGCCATCGACCAAACCTTCTTTCATTGCCGCTACATCATCGTCCGTACGCAATGGCGGGCCCATTTTGGCGTTGACATCATAGCCACGAACAGCTTCTTCGGTAAGGGTGAAGTGGTGTGGTGTTACTTCGCATGTCACCTTGACGCCACGTTTTTTGGCTTCACGTATCAACTCGACTGAGCGCCTGGTTGAGATATGACATATATGCAGGTGCGCACCAGTAAATTCAGCCAACATAAGGTCACGAGCAATAGTTGCGGTTTCAGCGACCCAAGGGTTACCAACTAGCCCCAGCTCTGTTGCCACGCGCCCCTCATTCATCACCCCACCAGCTTTAATGGCTTCATCTTCAGAGTGGGCAATAATTGGCATAGCAAAACCTGTCGCATATTCCATAGCCCGGCGCAACACTTCACCACAATCTACATTGAGACCGTCGTCGGAAAAACCAACACAGCCCGCCAACTTCAGATCGCCCATCTCCACCAGTGATTTACCCTTTTGTCCTTTGGTAATACTACAAATCGGGAAAACGTTGGCCGAGCCTTCATCGCGTCCCTTGTTGATTATATATTTGGTTATAGCCTTATTGTCATTCACCGGCACGGTATTCGGCATGCACACAACCGAGGTGAAGCCACCAGCGGCAGCAGACTTGGTTCCACTAATTATGTCTTCTTTATATTCATGCCCCGGATCACGCAAATGAACATGGATATCAACTAAACCGGGGGTTACCAATAACCCGTCAGCATTGATAACATCTTCAATGCCGCTCGGATCAATGTTTGGTGCCAACTGTGCTATACAACCATTTTCAATTAGTATGTCCAGTTGCGCATCTATATTTTGGGACGGGTCGATAACTCGTCCATTTTTAATCAAAACTTTCATGGTAAACCTCTTCGCAAAAGGTAAAAACGTATTGATATTATCTGCCAAAACTCAGAGATATCCTTGCCTATTCCTCTTCACTACCACCAGCCAGCAGATACAGTAGAGCCATGCGAACTGCCACACCATTCTCAACCTGCTCAAGAATTACGCTTTGCTCACCATCAGCAACATATGAAGAGATCTCTACCCCACGATTCAGTGGCCCAGGGTGCATGACAATAGCATCGGGTTTGGCCAATTTAATATTCTGCGTATTGATGGCAAAAAATTGCGAATATTCACGTAGTGTCGGCATTAAGGTGTTGCCACCCTCACGCTCTAGCTGGATGCGCAGCATAATAATAACGTCAGCATCTTTGATGGCCGCATTAATATCAGTGTAAACTTCGGCACCCATCTCTTTCAAGCCCGGTGGCAACATGGTTGGTGGACCAGCTAAGCGTACGGTAGCTCCCATAGTTTTTAAAGCATACAAATCAGAGCGAGCAACGCGACTACGGGCAATGTCGCCAATTATTGCTACGGTAAGACCTTCAATCTTGCCCTTATGCTCTTTGATAGTCATTAAATCGAGTAATGCTTGACTGGGATGCTCGTGGAAACCATCGCCGGCGTTTATGACGGAACATTTGCTAAGACGTTTAGCTAGGTAATCAGGGGCACCAGAGCAAGAATGACGCATAACAATTATGTCAGCATCCATGGCTTCTATATTTTTTGCAGTATCTTCAAGAGTTTCCCCTTTAGTTACCGAGGAGCCAGATGCTGTGATGTTGATTGTATCAGCTGACATGCGTTTTCCAGCCAGCTCAAATGAAGTACGGGTGCGAGTGCTATTTTCGTAAAAAAGATTGATAATTGTCTTGCCACGCAGGGTAGGCACTTTTTTTATTTCACGCTGGTTTATTTCCTTAAAGCTCTCTGCGGTTTGCAGGATTAACTCAATATCACTTTTTGATAATTGTTGGGTGCCAATAATATGTTTATGCGCAAATGTTACTCCCATAACTACTTATCCCTTTCCCCTACTCTGTTGCGAAATATGCTAGCGCGAATGAATGCGCGATTATAAAAAATACTACGGTTTAATTAAACGTACTTCCAACGGTGCCTTATGCTCATTGAATAATACCTCAATTTGCTCATCACGCGCTGATGGCACATTGCGCCCTACATAATCAGCCCGAATAGGCAGTTCACGATGACCGCGATCAATTAACACGGCAAGCTGAATGCTGCTTGGGCGACCGAGGTCAATCAGAGCATCCATAGCAGCACGAATGGTTCTGCCCGTGTATAGCACTTCATCTACGAGAATAACGTGGCGACCATCCAGCGCAAAAGGGATATCAGTTTTGCCTAATGGGCGCACCGCACCGCTAGAAATATCATCACGATACATGGTGACATCCACAGCTCCTTGTGGAATTTTCGTCCCCTCAATATCCAGGATACGTTGCCGCAGCAGCTGCGCGATATGGTCACCACCCGTGCGAATACCTATCAGTACCAGGTTTTTGCAACCGCTATTTTTTTCAAGAATTTCGTGAGCAATCCGCGTTATAGCTCGCTCGATTGCTTCACTATCCAGTATCACTGTCTCAACAGTACCCATATTTAACCTCCGACACTAAGAGCTATGAAACAAAAAAACCCCTCCATTTATGCAATGAAGAGGTAGTGGAATACACGATTAGGTTGTAATGTTGTTTTTTGCATTAAATCTCCTTTGCCAACCTCTCTGGATTGGATTAAAAGGCGAAAGTCTGATAATTTTTTGCAGCATAACTAACAGCTGCAACGAAAGTCAAGAAAAAGTCATAACTATGCAGGGCAACAGTAGCTAAAATTTAAGGATTTTTTCAAGATAGGCATTACTGTTCCCCGTATTAGTCATACCGCGAAAGCGGATTTCCAGAGGTTTTGCATAGATTTCTAGACTCCCGCCTGCGCGCGAGTGACGACCTTTGTGGCGATAGCGGAAGATTAGCAATAATCAGATGAATGATTGAAGAGCATGGTATCTCCACTGCTAATCCAATTCACCCCAATTCCCAATACA
>CAZHXF010000012.1:0-15716 GCA_964536375.1 uncultured Desulfuromonas sp.
GGTTATCTTGACACTGAACACAAAAAAGGCTGGGCAATGCCCAGCCTTTTTTACTTAAACGAAAACCATTTTAGAACTTGTAACGGATGCGTGAACTAACGATAAATACATCTTCGTCAGAGCTACCATCACAATCAACTTCATAGAAATCCATAGCATCATCAGCGGCTAAATAACCAAACTGAATTGCTGCCTCAGTCTTGCTGAATAGTTTGTAGCTGGCATAGGCGTCAAATTCGAAACCGATGCTATCCTCTTTTTGCAAATCACCATTATCATCAACATACTCAATGTCTTCTGCGGTCATCAAATACAGCGCAGCAACGCCAACTTTCAGCTTGTCAGTAGCCTGAAAGTCAAAGCCAATACGGTTCATTATCAAACCCTTATCTTGGATATATGGTGTTTCTGAAAAATAATCATCATCGTTGTAACCTTCGAACAGAACAACTGAGTACTGTGAGTTAATATCTACATCAGTAGATACAAAGGCATCAGCATCACTATCAGTATCGTCATCATCACCTGATGCATACCAGAAGGTATAGGTTAGCTTGCCTTTACCAACATTGGTACCTACATCAACATGAGCGAAGTAACCGCCAAAGTCGTACTCTTCCATCATGTCACCAAATTGGTACATAAAATCCCAATTGGCAAAAAAGCTGCCTGCCTTCATGCTGCCATCAACACCCAGGGTGTAGAGATCTAAATCGTAACCACCAAATGATTTGGCATAATTTGCAGTTGGAGCTGAGACAAAACTAGTTGATGCTGCGGTTTCATCCCATACACTAGTTGTGTAGTTATAAGCAACAGATGCAGGAGTAGTTACAGTATCTGTAGCTGTTGCACCATCGCTGGTCTGCCACAGACCAAAGAAACCAACTTTGGTACCTTCTGCAGGCTTAAGATCATAGCGCACATAAAAAGCATCCAGATCTTCTGGACTATTATCGGTATCAACTACTTGATAACCACGATACCAAGCTACAGTCAAATCACCAGCACCAGCAGCAACTTTAAAATCAATACCTGTAACAGTTTCATTCCACAAGAACTTGTTAACATTGATAGGCATCAAACCACAGCGCACCCGACCACCAGCTAAAGCAAAATCGGTAAAAGCCCAGCGGGTCTCAACATAGGTGCCATCACCTGAAAAAGAACCGCCACGATCGCCATTACCAAACTCAATGCCACCAACCTCAATAGCGTAAGTACCTTTGATAGCGCCATCATCGCTTGAAGCTGTAGTCCACAGGCGATACTTGATCTCAGCCATAGTATCATTGCTGGTACCATCTGTGATTATGCCACGATCATATGTTTGACCGGCACCATTGAAAAAACTTGCATTGTTTGTGTACAGACGGAAGCGATGATTAAGATCACCATTAAAGGTAAAATCTACCGCGAAAGCGGGTGCTGCCATACACAGCACAAGCCCGAGGGCCACCATTACTCTCTTCATACGTTGTTTCCTCCTTGTTTTCCCTAGTTAAAAAACTTGGTACCCATACCAAATGCAACCTGCAACAAGTTAATATGCTCGCCTCGCGTTACCAGTTTTACCATGGCATATTAACTTGAGCGTGCTACAGAAACGACAACGGTGTTTTACTGTCCTGTTGTTAATTTCCACCAAACAACAGTTTACCTCTTATTTTCTCTTCTAAAAGTGTTGCATCTTGTATACCAAAAGAAGAACTGCGCTACCACTAACCGGTAACACCCTAGAATCAATATGATTTAATCACCACACCCATGAGACCATCAACCACTAAATGTTATTTATTGTCATGCTTACGCCATATTTAGTGTCTATTCATCCACACCGAGTCAAATAAACCTGCGTTCTATTTATAATTAGCCAGCAACTATTGTCAAGAAAATTTGTATATTTATTTTCATATAATCAGGTCGTTACACACCGACACGCACAAAATACCAGATAACATTGTTTTGCGTTGTCAAATAAACGTAAAAAAGCGCCTCCCCAGAAATAGAAATCTGAGAGGCGCTTGTGGTCAACAAACTAGAAACATCTCGGACAAGTGTATAGCACCAGTCCTGCCCAAAGACAAGTTAAGTCCGGTGGTTATCCAATACCACCTTAATCCTGCTACTTAAAGCCTTTAGAGCGTAATCTGAGATGCGTTTCTTTCCTAGCCTTAGTGAGTCTATTTCTAATTTCGTCAACTGTTCGGAAACCAATGAGGTAGGTTGCTTCGTTGGCAGTAAGCGCCTGCGGGGCAATACTGAAAATTTCTTGGATGTCATACTTATACCTCCCTAATAATTTCTTAAGCACTGGTTTGGCCACAGCCAATCGTTTATCACGACCAGCATTTACTAAAACTATTACCGCCACGACACAACCACCTTGGGCAATAATAAAATTGGCCAAATCGGCTACGGTCCCACCCATATTGGTAACATCATCAACCAGAACATATTGAGCACCACTTACAACTTCACCGACAAATTGTGAGCGCAAGCTCAAGCGCTCCATCGGATCAGCTCCAGTGTGAAAGACTCGGTTAATTTGTACTATATCAGTTTCTACCTGCCCTCGCATTACCATAGCACTCGCTGCCGCAAGCACTTGAGGGATAGCATTGTCACCAGTAACTTCTTGCGCATGTGGTGCAACGAATATTGCATCCTCCGGCAATAAGGGTTGCAGTGATGCTAAAAATTCGAGGGCAAGATCTGCGATAAGTTCTACTGCGGACTCTTTGCTCCCTGCTTTAGCAGCCCGATAATGTGGGTGTGCTTGCAAAGATGAGTCGTTATCATACAACCAGTGTGGCTGTACAACTGATTCAGGAAAAGGATGTTCTCGACAATTTGTAAAATTCATATGCTTCTTCTGGTTAACACTTGGAACCCGACAAGAATCAGAAACCTATGTAGAGCTGAACAACTACAAGTATTTGTTTTACTGTAGCAAAGCCACTACTGTTCGACAACAATATTTAAAAACAAGTCAATTGCAGTGTCACACTAAAATCTAAAAACACAAAAGCGCCTCCCCAGAAATAGAAATCTGAGAAGGCGCTTATTTTTTCTAGCTATATATCTATGGAGCTATGCAGCTGGCAAATGTTACATCATGCCGCCCATACCACCCATACCGCCTGGCATTGCTGGCATGCCACCAGCATCATCGCCCTTAACATCAGCGATACATGCTTCTGTAGTCAGCATCAAACCGGCGATAGAAGCCGCATTTTGCAACGCGCTGCGGGTTACCTTGGTTGGATCAAGGATACCAGCCTCGAGCAGATCAACATACTCATCAGTTGCCGCGTTCAGACCATAAGAGCCAGTGCCGTTTTTCACGTTATTAACTACAATAGAACCTTCGAGACCAGCGTTAGCGGCAATCTGACGCAAAGGCTCTTCGAGCGCACGCTTAATGATTTGCACACCAAAGGCTTGCTCACCGATAACGTCCAGAGCGTCAACTGCTGCGATGCAGCGGATAAGGGCTACACCACCTCCAGGGACGATGCCCTCTTCAACAGCAGCACGAGTTGCATGCAGAGCATCTTCAACGCGGGCTTTTTTCTCTTTCATTTCAGTTTCTGTTGCAGCACCAACTTTAACTACGGCTACGCCGCCTACCAGTTTAGCCAAACGCTCTTGCAGTTTATCACGATCATATTCGCTGCTGGTCTCTTCGATCTGGGCACGAATTACTTTAACGCGACCGCTGATCGCAGCTTCATCGCCAGCACCATCAATGATAGTGGTATTGTCTTTAGAAACAACTACGCGCTTAGCAGTACCTAGCATATCTTCTGTAGCGTTCTCCAGAGTGAAGCCCATCTCTTCGCAGACAACCTGACCACCGGTCAAAACTGCGATATCTTCTAGCATCGCCTTGCGACGATCACCAAAACCTGGAGCCTTAACTGCTACAACGTTCAGAGTACCACGCAGCTTGTTAACAACCAGAGTTGCCAGAGCTTCGCCGTCAACATCCTCAGCGATAATCATCAGTGGACGACCTTGCTTGGCAACCGGCTCCAGAATAGGCAGGAGCTCACGCATGTTGGAGATTTTTTTGTCGTAAATCAGAATAGCTGGATCATCCATGGCATTTTCCATACGCTCTGAATCAGAGACAAAGTATGGTGACAGATAACCACGATCAAACTGCATACCTTCAACAGTTTCCAGTGAGGTCTCCATAGACTTGGCTTCTTCTACGGTAATAACACCCTCTTTACCTACTTTATCCATGGCTTCAGCGATGATATTGCCGATGGTCTCATCGCTGTTAGCAGAGATAGTACCAACCTGAGCAATCTCCTTGTGGTTAGCGATAGGCTTGGACAAGTCGCGCAGTGAGGCGACCGCAGCTTCGATAGCTTTGTCGATACCGCGCTTGATGCCCATTGGGTTGTGACCCGCGCTGACCAGTTTTACCCCTTCGCGGTAAATAGCTTGCGCGAGAACAGTAGCAGTTGTAGTACCGTCACCAGCGATATCGGAAGTTTTGGAAGCAACCTCTTTAACCAGTTGCGCGCCCATATTTTCAAACTTGTCTTCCAGTTCAATCTCACGTGCAACAGTAACGCCGTCCTTGGTAATCAGAGGAGCACCATAGGATTTTTCGATAACAACATTGCGCCCTTTAGGACCCAAGGTAACTTTTACGGTATCAGCAAGAACATTAACCCCTGCCAAAATGCTTGCGCGTGCTTTTTCGGAAAATCTGATTTCTTTTGCAGCCATTGTAGTGAACTCCTGTAGATATTTATTAGTTCTAAAGATAAAAACTTATCAGTTGTATTTACTTTTCTACCACGCCGAAGATATCATCTTCACGCATCATCAAATAAGCTTTGCCATCAACTTTGATTTCGCTACCCGCGTACTTACCAAACAACACCCGGTCACCAACCTTAAGATCCATTGCCACAATTTTACCTTCAGAGGTAATTTTGCCCTTACCCACAGCGATAACAACGCCTTCCTGTGGTTTTTCCTTAGAAGCAGTATCAGGGATGATAATGCCGCCAGCAGTTTTGGTCTCTTCTTCTACGCATTCTACAATAATGCGATCTTGCAGAGGTCTGATGTTCATGCTCTGTCTCCTTTGTTAAATGATTGATAGTTGGCGTTATGCCTAAATTAGTATAACTGTTCAAATGTATGACAACCGCACTTTGCGTGTTGACCTGCCGCTGAATCAGTCGCAAGCTAAATAGCCGTTTAGCACTCACAACCATTGAGTGCTAACAACAGGGCTAAATATAATCAGTGCTAGCTGAAAGTCAAGGGTTAACTCAGGAAAAAACATCCGGATAGCATAAGAAGTATCGCTCAACTATCAAAGAGCTTCAATCCGACGCAGTATATATTCGCCAATTGCCATAAACACACCCCCAGCGCACAGCTTAAGACAAGGGGATCAGCACAAATAGTTGACAGGTTATTTCAGCCGTGATAAACCACAAAATTCAGCACAAAATAGTTTATATTTCATGTAGTTGCACTAAACTAAACAGCTGCAATTCCTCTTGAAAGGAACAGATAAATGGCAAAAAAACTTTTTATTCCCGGTCCGGTTGAAGTTGGAGCCGATGTCTTTGCCGCCATGTCAGTACCCATGATTGGTCACCGCATGCCAGAATACGCTACCCTGCATGCCAGTGTCACCTCGCAACTGCAGTCCCTGCTCAACACCAGCGACCCGGTTTTTCTCTCCACTTCCAGTGCTTTTGGCATCATGGAAGGGGCAGTGCGCAACCTGGTGCAAAAACGCTGCGCCAACTTTGCTAACGGTGCTTTCAGTACTAAATGGCACGATGTAACCAAGAGTTGTGGTATAGCTGCCGATCTGTTCAGCGCTGAGTGGGGTCAACCTATTAGCGCAGAAATGGTTGATGCTGCACTCGCCAGCGGTGATTACGATGCCATGACCATGGTACACAATGAAACATCCACCGGTGTTATGTCGCCATTAGCGGAAATTGCTCAGGTAATGAAAAAATATCCCTATGTTTCCTTCATTGTCGATAGCGTATCTTCCATGACTGCGGTACCGATAGATTTTAAAGCATTAGGTTTGGATGTATGCCTGGCGGGAGTGCAAAAAGCTTTTGGTCTACCACCGGGACTAGCAGTGTGCGCAGTGTCGCGCCATGCTCTGGATAAAGCCAAAGCCACTCCGAATCGCGGCTATTACTTTGACTTTGAACAATTTGAAAAAAATGACCTGAAACACAACACCCCCAGCACCCCGTGCATCAGCCTGATATACGGTCTGGACTTCCAGTTAAAGAAAATGTTCAAGGAGGGGTTGGCTAATCGCTATCAACGCCACGCTGAAATGGCTGAAGCTACACGCAGCTGGCTGCTAAGCCAAGGGTTTGGATTGTTTGCCGCGGACGGGCATCGCTCCATGACGCTGACCAGTGGTAGCAATGACGGTAGCATCAATCTGGAAAAGCTGAAAAAACTAGCTGGCGAACGCGGTTATGCTATGGATAACGGCTACGGCAAGATCAAGAATACCACCTTCCGCATTCCACACATGGCCGACATGACCATGGCTGACATGCAGGAATATTTTGCCCTATTGGATGAGTTACTTCCTCAGGTACGTAGCTAATAGATTGGTGTGGGTTGCCTGACAGTTATCTGGGCAATCCACACCTCAGTCTAATTCCAAACCGGCAAATTTAAGCAGCAACTTCTTGGGTCCAAAACGATTAAAATAGACAATCACTTTCTCTTTATCCCCAACACCCTCCAAGCGCCGCACCGTACCAATGCCAAAGCGGGCATGACGGACACGACTGCCAATGTGAAACCCCTGCTGTGATGGTGGCACGGCTTCCACCTCTATAACTTGGTGCTCAGCAACAAGTGCCGATACGCCCCCAACGGCACCAGCAGTTCGGGCACTACCCGCGGTGGAGGAATTTATCTCAGTTGCTGAACTGGATGGATGTTGCTGAAACAGCGCCGCCAGATTATGTCCAGATTTCTTGGGTACCGGTGGAGCAGCTGGCTTAGCCAACAGCTCATCCGGTACCTCGGCCAAAAAACGGCTGGGCGGATTATATTGGTAGCTCCCGTAAATACGTCGCCGTTGCGCATGGGTTAAATACAACTTCTCCATGGCACGCGTCATCCCTACGTAGCACAAACGGCGCTCCTCTTCCAGCTTATCGCCACCATCAGTACAGCGTGCCGACGGAAAGATGCCCTCCTCCAATCCAGTGATAAACACCACCGGAAATTCCAGACCCTTAGCAGCGTGAAGTGTCATCAAAGTCACCCGATCCTGGCTAGCATCGTAGGCATCAAGATCAGTTACCAGCGCAATTTGCTCCAGATAATCCTGCAAGCTAAGGTCGCGCCCGCGACGCTCCTCCATACCAGCCAACAGCTGATCAAGGTTGTTGAGGCGATCTTTGCCCTCCTGAGTATTCTCACCCTTGAGCATCTGCTCGTAGCCACTCTCACTAATAATTTCAGCCGTCAATTGGGGATAGGGTATCCGCGCCAGACGTTGACTGAAATCCTCCATCATGGCAACAAAAGCCGCTACTTTTTTTGCTGCTGCCCCGCTAAGAGTTCCATTCTCCAGTGCCAGAGTACAGGCCGGATAAAAACCACCAGCCTGTTGATCAAATTGCGCTATCTTGGCAACAGTGCTGGCACCAATACCGCGCGTCGGAACATTGATGATCCGTTGCGCCGAGATAGAATCGGCGGGATTGGTCAACACCCGCAGATAGGCGAGAATATCCTTAACTTCCATCCTGGTGAAAAAGCGCATACCACCAAACATCACATACGGGATGTGGGTACTAACCAACGCCTCTTCCAGCACCCGCGACTGAGCATTGGTACGATACAGTATGGCAATATCGCGCAACGGTATTTCTTGGCGCTGCAAGCGTTGCAACTCGGCAACAACATAACGCGCTTCATCCAGATCGTCGGACAACGACTCCATAGTCAGCAATTCACCACCATGCTTTTCGGTCCATAGCGTTTTCCCCGTACGACCGACATTGTTGGCCACCACCGTTGAAGCGGCCAGCAAAATATTGGCAGTGGAGCGGTAATTCTGTTCTAGTCTGATGGTGGTACAACCGGGATTATCGCGCTCAAAACCGAGTATGTTGCCCACTTCGGCACCACGCCAGCGGTAGATAGACTGATCGTCATCGCCGACCACGCATAGGTTTCCATGCACCGATGACAACTGCTGCACCAGACGATACTGCACCAGATTAGTATCCTGAAACTCATCTACCAGCATATATAAAAAACGTTCGGCGTAGCGCTGCAAAATATCTGGGTGGTCAGCAAACAACTTGACGCAATAGAGCAACAAATCGCCAAAATCGAGGGCATTCGCACGCTTCATGCGCTGCTGATATTCAGCATAGACCTGCGCTATAAGCCGGTCATGCCCAGCATTTTGTGCCAAATCCTGCGGAAACTGTCCGCTATTTTTCGCCGCATCTATTGCTCCAGCTGCTGCCCGTGCTTTTAGCACCTTGTCCGAAATGGCTAAATCTTTGAGGATATTTTTCAGCAGCCGTTCCCGATCTTGATCATCGTAAATACTAAACGATGGATCGAATCCGAGCACACTGATTTCGCGGCGTAAAATACGCACACAACTGGAATGAAAAGTGGACACCCACGGCGTATCGCGTTCAGAGAGCTGCGCCTCAATGCGCTGTTTCATCTCATTCGCCGCTTTATTGGTAAAGGTCACGGCAAGAATGCGCCATGCTGGCACACCTAGTTCGCGAATAAGGTGGATAACCCGGCCGGTGATGGTGCTGGTTTTGCCTGATCCGGCTCCAGCCAAGATCAGCAACGGCCCCTGAGTATGGTGCACTGCTTTTAGTTGCTGTTCGTTTAGGCTAGGCGCGCCGCTACTCATCATTATCCCCCAGCGAACGTGCCATCAGCGCTTTATTGTAGGCCGATACCATATCGCGCCGCGATATTATCCCGATCAGTTTTTGATGGTTATCGCGGGAAATAACCGGCAACTGTTCAATGTTGCGATAGCCAATTGTCTGCATAGCGCGGTCGAGGTTTTCATCGGCAAAAATCGTGGTTACCTCAGTCGTCGCCAGCTCTTTAATGACGATCAAATCCATCAGATCCTTCTCAAAAACAACGCCGAGAAAATCCTGAATAGAGATGATACCGGTCAACTCCCCCTGACTGTTGACGATGGGGAAGTTAGAATGTTTGGTACTGGAAAGGAACTTGGTAAACTGGCGCAAGGTCATGCTCTCGGGCACAGTTTCCAGCTTGGTAACCATGACATCGCGCACGTACAGCGATTTCATGATGTTGCGCTCTTTACCGGCTTCAAGATCAATTCCGGCCTTGGCTAGCTCTACCGTATCCAGACTCTCCTTCTTATAGTGGCGACTTATAGAGGTTCCGATTACACAGGCCAGCATTATCGGCACAATTACCTGATATGAAGCGGTCATCTCAAACAGCAAGAATATAGCAGTCATCGGCGCGTGGGTAGCCGCTGATAAAAACGCCCCCATACCGATCAAAGCATAAGAACCAGGGGCAATAGCCATGGTGGGAAAGAGCAGTTGCGCCAGATGACCAAACGCTCCGCCGATAACTGCACCAATATACAGCACCGGGGCAAACAACCCCCCTGGCAGACCTGATCCCAAAGTTATGGAGGTAGCAACCGCCTTAAATACAATCAGCGCCAACAGCAGGTACAAGGAACCGCCGCCATTCAAGAAGGTATTAATAAACTCGTAGCCATTACCAAACACCTGAGGTAAACCCACGCCGATAAGACCTACCAGAAAGGCACCAATGATTGGTTTCAGCGCCGGAGACAGCTTTATTTTGTCAAACATCTCCTTAATGCGAAAATGGACATCAATAAAGCTGGCAGCAAAAACGCCAACTACAGCACCAAGCACTACGTAAAGCAATAGCTCCCAAGTTGATCCCATTATATACGGAGGGATATG
This sequence comes from uncultured Desulfuromonas sp., assembly GCA_964536375.1. GTDB lineage: Bacteria > Desulfobacterota > Desulfuromonadia > Desulfuromonadales > Desulfuromonadaceae > Desulfuromonas. Next base: position 10,014 of record CAZHXF010000012.1, read on the forward strand.
GAAAGCGATCTCATTGCCTAATAGGGCGCGCGACACGACAGTACTCATGCCACTGGCGATAACAATTGAGGTAAAACTGGAGATTTCAAAAGCCGAGAGCAGCACAATCTCCTGGGCAAAAAACACCCCAGCAATCGGCGCATTAAAGGTTGCCGCCACCCCGCCGGAAACGCCGCAAGCAACCAGCACTTTCAAGCGATTGCCACTGACCTTAAACCCCTGACCAAATTGACTGCCAACCGCACCACCAATTTGGGCAATAGGTCCTTCCTGCCCAGCACTACCACCGGTTCCCAGAGTAATAGCACTGGCCAGCCCACGGGTAATGATAGTACGCCCAGGAATTTTTGCCCCACGCAGATTCACCTTTACCAGAAATGCTGGAAAACCAAATTTAAGATCTTTGGCGAACCACAACCAGAATGGGATCATCAATAAACTGCCCGCCAGAGGAAACAGAATCACCCAAAACCGGGCACTACTCCAGTGATCCATTGATATGTGGAAATATTCCACCCCCTGCTCGACGATTAACCAGTGGAAAAAATCGATGCTTTTGCGAAAAGCATAGTTACACAAACCGGACAACAGCCCGATGGCAACTGCGAGGATAGCCATGAAGGTAGTTTCACTGACGCGAAAGCGACCAGAGATAGAAAGATTTTTTTGCCGCAGCCAGTCAAAAAAACGGCTCTTATTGGACTGGTCCATAGATTTACTCTAGTTGAATGGGGAAAAGTTGGCGAAAATAGGCGGTAATTTTACTGGTTCACTACCATGGTGTAAAGCACTAACTTCGTCGAAGAATTTACATAAAGATAAAGTCTATCTCAGTTATAAACATTGAGCTGCCGAATAACACTAAAGTAACGCTCTTACTGTTATTTCTTCTTGGATGTCGATTGGCAGGATAACGTTTTAACGCGTCAGACTAGTGGGGATGTCTTGTCAATCATATAACCTTGAGCATAATCAATACCGTTATAAAATTAACCACTTATAAATTTAATAACCTGACCTATAAGGACGTTGGGATCAAATTTAGCAATAAAGGCGTTTGCTCCAGCCTCTCGAGCTTTGATTTCATTTGTAGGATTACTCATAGAGCTATGCAGAATGATAGGAATATCTTGGAATACAGCAACAGTACGCAGAGAGCGGATAAAAGTAAATCCATCCATACCGGGCATTTCAATATCGGATATAATAAGGTCAACAGGGGATAAATTGACCATGCTTGATGGCTGCTGCATAGTTTTTAGTGCGTTAACGGCTGAATCAAATTCGGTGATCTTCATACCAAGGTCTGCCAACGTAGTCTTCATCATGTTCAATGCCGCACTGGAATCATCCACCAGAATAACATGCTTTCCTTGACACTGCACTCTTGCCGTTTCTACTAGTTGAGCTTCTACCTCTTTTGCAATGCCAATAATATCGGCAAGAATCCCCTCAATATCCAGCAACATGATCATCTCTTCGTGATCATCATAGGCTATTGCGACCAATGATGGCGAGTTGAAACCTTCTGGTTTCTTTATGCTTTCCCAACTTCTGGTAAGCAACACTTCTGGGGCAGAAACGAGAAACGCATTAAGCTGTTTGTTGTATTCACATATTACCAGATAGCCAACCCCATCTTTTAAATCGACCGGCGCCATATCAATGGCTTGAGAAAGGTCAATAACACTTATAGCCTTACCACGAAAATCTACGATCCCCTTTACCGCTGGATGAGAGTGTGGAATGCGGTCAATGCGGGAGGGACTCTCGACAATCTCAATAATTTTAAACACATTAATGCCATACATCTGCCCATCAGTCAGACGAAAAGTAAGCATCTCCATGTGATTGGAACTGGACAAGGAGCTACGAGTTATGGCCTCTTGAATCGTTGTATCCGCTTTCATATATGACACCTACTCTCGATAATGCAAAGAACGGTTAACATCAAAGAATACAAATAGCTAAACACTTAACTTTCAGGAAAAAGGTTTAAACTCTGTCTTGTCCATCAGTTGACTTAATAATAAATTAGCGACACAACGCACAGACCTTAACCGTAATTTTGTCCAGCGGCAGAACATGATCAACACCACCTGTCTTAATCGCTTCGTTTGGCATGCCGAAAACCACACAGGTTTCCTCATTTTGGGCAATATTGACAGATCCGGCATCTTTCATCTCTAGCATCCCTTTGGCACCGTCATCACCCATACCGGTAAGAATTACGCCAATTACGTTTTTCCCTCCATAACGTGCCGCACTGCGAAATAGCACATCAACTGAAGGTCTATGACGAGAGACCAGGGGACCATCTTTCACTTCCACATAATAACGTGCGCCGCTACGCTTTAGAAGCATGTGTTTATTGCCCGGAGCGATAAGGATGCGCCCACGCACTACGGTATCATTATTCTCAGCTTCCTTTACACTCATCTGGCACAAAGAATCCAAACGTTGGGCAAAACCTTTAGTGAAATTTTCCGGCATATGTTGCACTACCACTATCCCAGGTGCATCCATAGGAAACTGCTCAAGCACAATGCGTAATGCTTCAGTCCCCCCAGTAGACGCTCCAATAGCAATTATTTTTTCCGTAGTACGCACCATAGCTTCTGAACGCGGTTTTGCCAGCACAGCATCTGCTGTTAATTTTGGCTGAATTTTTCGCGCTGGGGTTATCTGGCGCGGTCGAGCTTGTGCGGCAGCTTTCACTACATCGCAAATCCGCACCTGTGCTTCCTCAATAAACTTGCGCGTTCCCAATGTTGGCTTTTGAATGATTTCTATAGCTCCATACTCCAGCGCCTTCATCAGGGTTTCTGAACCTGTTTCAACTAGGCTGGAACACATTACTACTGGAATCGGGTGCTGACTCATAATCTTCTGCAAAAAAGTCAAACCATCCATGCGTGGCATCTCAACATCGAGAGTAATAACATCGGGAATTTGCTCTTTAAGACGTTCTGCGGCAACAAAAGGATCACTAGCTGTAGCAATCACCTCAATTTGTGGGTCTGATTCCAACACCGCCTGCAAAGCTTGGCGTACCACCGCAGAATCATCAACGATCAACACTTTGACCTTAGCCATCGCCCCCCCCCTAAGTCTACCTATCTAATTGCAAACGTGCATCCACTACTGCACGATTTACTTGTTTGACAAAAATACGACCGCTAGCGCTAAAAAAAACAACTTTGCGCCCATATATTCCGCCGACATCTCGATTCTCAAGCTCTAATCCATGCCGACTTAACTGTTGGTAGACCATCCTAATATTTTGTTCTCCAATAGCATACTTTGTCGGTAGCGCAGCAGCATCGCTGTTAAACATGTTGGCTCCACCAAACAATTTGGTAACTACTGTAGCCATCACCACTTGATGCTGACGCATAAGTTCCACCATCCGGCATATTGCGTCATCCACAAATTTGTAATCCGCATAATTACCACTAGGTAGCATAGCATGGCACAGCGCTCCTATCTGTCGAACTGGACAATACAAAGAAACAGCCACACAGGAACCAAGAACGGTTTCGATGCGACAAGGTTCAGCGGCAAAGTACAATTCCCCCGGTTTTAAATAGACCTTAGGAAGCATTATTATCGCCCGCTGTGCCTATACACTGTCGGGGCAATTTGTCTTAGTGGTACTTGATAACCACTTAATGACTCCGAGTGCCCTAAAAATAAATTCCCGTTCGGTTGTAAATGCTGACAAAATTTGACCATCAATTGCTCCTGAGTTTGCTTATCAAAATATATAATGACATTACGACAAAAAATAACGTCCATCTTGTAAGGTAGGGCAAAAGTGGGGTCCATAAAATTCAGCCGACCAAAACGCACTTTACTGCGTAACTGGGGAACGATACGTACCAATGGGTTAGTTTGATCTTTATTGCGGAGTAAATATTTTTTACGTATATCTGCCGGTACAGGTTTAACGCGGTCACTGTGATAAATCGCTTTTTTGGCTTGATCTAAAACTCGCGTTGATATATCGGTGGCGATAATTTCATAATCAAAATGAGATATCGAATTTTTTTCGGCGAAAGCACTCAAGACCATCGCCATGGTGTACGGTTCTTCGCCACTGGAGCAACCAGCACTCCAGATACGCAGTGGTCGCCTAAGTTCCTGCGTCTTTTGCCAAATAGGAATTATTTCGTTGGTAAGATAATCGAAATGAGATGATTCCCTATAGAAATCAGTCTTATTGGTAGTTATAGCATCAAAGAGGTGTACCTGCTCAAGCTGTTCGCCCTCACAACTAAAGATATAATCGCAATAATCGTTTACCGAAGTTATGTGTAAAGCACGCATTCTTTTGGATAGACGTCCGAGCAGCATAGTTTGCTTTGATTCGGTTAAGCGGATACCTAAATGATCATAGATATAGGCACTTAGGCGCTTGAAATCAGCTGACTCAATCTGCATTTTGAACCTCCATCACATTAGTCTGTATCAGTGAATCGTCGTAGATTCAGTGCTGCAGGTTTAGGTTAACGCATTTGTGGCAGTTCCGAAGAACTGCCACAAATTTAATCCTAACAACTTTATAACTTAATCAATACTCTTTAAAATCATCATCCAGTTTATCTTTACCAGCTGCCATGTCCAGCAGCATACCACTAACAGCTGGTGCCTTCTTCGCCTGAGCAGGAGCCGCTACGGGTAACGCTTTAGGTTTTACGTCTTTACGTTTTTGCATCTGTTGCGCAGCATCTACTTTGAAAAATGAGATAGTGTCCTGTAACTGTTCAGCTTGACTGCTAAGCTCTTCAGAGGTAGACGCCATCTGTTCGGAAGCGCTAGCGTTTTGCTGAATAACTTGATCAAGCTGTTGAATTGCCTGATTGACCTGTTCCGCACCAGTATCTTGTTCCTTACTGGCAGCAGCAATTTCCTGAACTAGCTCGGAAGTACGCTGAATATCTGGCACCATTTTCGTTAACATTTCACCGGCGCGTTCGGCCACCTCGACACTGCTGGAGGATAGAGCGCCTATTTCAGCGGCAGCGCTTTGACTGCGCTCGGCTAATTTACGCACTTCGGAGGCTACCACGGCAAAACCTTTGCCGTGTTCTCCGGCTCGGGCTGCTTCGATTGCAGCATTGAGAGCAAGCAGATTGGTTTGGCGAGCGATCTCTTCGATAACGCCAATTTTACCAGCAATCTCCTTCATCGCTCTAACCGTTTCCTCGACTGCAGCTCCGCCCCCCTGTGCATCTTCAGACGATTTAACAGCGATTTTCTCGGTCTGCATGGCATTGTCAGCATTCTGACGAATATTAGCAGCCATCTGCTCCATGGCGGAGGAAGCTTCTTCGGCAGCAGCTGCCTGCTCGGTAGCACCTTGGGACATCTCTTCTGAAGCAGCCGACAGTTCCTGGCTTCCTGCTGCCACATTGTCAGAGGCGGATTTAACATCACCGACGATATCAGTTATGGCATTAACCATAACACCTAAAGACTGCATCAGCTCATCTTCAGCTGAACGCTGCTTCAATTCCACCATTAAGTTACCACCAGCAACCTCTTTAGCGGCATCAGTAATCCCATTAATCGCAGCAATCAAACCATTGAGATTGTTTTTAATGTCATTGAAGTCACCATTATAATTCTCAGTGATCGCTGGCGGCATATCCCCTTTGGAGATACGATCTATATATTCAGCGGAGATGTTTAGAGGACCGA
>CAZHXF010000012.1:15816-64740 GCA_964536375.1 uncultured Desulfuromonas sp.
CGCCGTTGTGTTTGCTGGCATCGGCGCGGGTGGCCAAGTTGCCTGCGGTGGCTGCCTCGCTTAACCCTTGGGTATCTTCTAGCAGCGCACTAACTGCATCAATACAGCCGTTGAGATTGTTTTTGACTTCATTGAAGTCGCCGTTGTAGTCATCGGTGATCTTGGGAGGTATATCCCCTTTGGAGATACGATCTATATATTCAGCGGAGATGTTTAGAGGACCGATAATAGCATCCAAGGTGTCGTTGATGCCGCTGATCAGTTTGCCATAATCGCCGTTGTGTTTGCTGGCATCGGCGCGGGTGGCCAAGTTGCCTGCGGTGGCTGCTTTAGTAAGTTGCTCAGCATCAGTGATTACTGCCCCTACCCCCTGCCGCAACCCTTCTATTGCTTGGTTAATAGTAGCTTTTTTGCCCGGAAACTGCTCAACTTTAGCATCGAAGCGTCCCCCGCCAAACGCTACTAAACAGTCTACAACCTTGGACATATCGTTTACTTGCGTTGCTGCCATAGCATTAATAAGTTTAGCTATCTCCTTAAAATCACCACTATATTTCCCTTCCACGATAGCAACATCAACATTGCCTAATTGATGTTGTTTGTTCATTTGCGATATTTCGTTTAATAAACTTTTTTGAGCTGCATCTGAACCAATAATCCATCCCATTGCTCTTATCTCCCTCCCTGTTGGTTAGTAAAAAAGCATACTCTGCATTAAAGAGTTCTTGTAAATCGATTTTCGATGGCTTCAATTATCAATGTTGCGTAGCGTCTCTTGAAGCATTTTGCTTACACCAGCTGTAAGCGGAGCATCGTGCCCTGAATAAATTATGCGGATATCTTTTTTTGCCAATTCCCGCAGGGTCTCTATATACTCCGCTGCATAACCTTGTCCTGCTATCCTAATTCGTAATTGAGTGTCCCCTGAAAAAAGAACTTTTCCGGCGGCATAATAAAAACACACAGAATCTGAAGAATGCCCAGGAGTATGAATAACATCAACATATCCATCGCCTACTTTAAGGACTTGACCATTCTTCAGCCTACCATCAACCCCTTTCATATCGGCGAAAGCTAAAACTTTCGCACCGTATTTTTGCTTGATAGCTAAAACTCCGGCAGCATGATCAGAATGATTATGAGTCAAAAGTATCTGCTCAACAGGTACTTTCCCAAATCCGGTGGAAAGTTGTTCTATTTCGTCAACAACAAACGCATTCCTTCCGGGATCAATCAACGTATTAACATCCTCAAGTCGATTCCAGTCTCCAAGAATTAAATAGGAGTTGCAGCTGTAAGCATCAGGTTCTTTGCCCAACTGGATTATTCTCAAAACATTTTACCTCTAAATTTTTTTGTAAAGCTGGGCATCGTCAACCACCTGCTCAAAAAGATGTACAACCTCCTTCGGCAATTTCTGGGTATGTTCAGAGACAAAATACCCCCCCGGTGCCAACGCCGTATGAAACATTTTCATCACCTCAACCCGTTGATCGTATTGAAGATGGAGCAACACATTTTTACACACAACCAAACTGTAGTCGCTGCCGATAGGTTTTAAGGTTGTAAGATCATGATATTGAAAAGTGACAATGTTACGTAATTGCTCAACAACTCGACACTGTCCCGATTTTTCTTCCGTTTCAAAATATTTACTAAATAACTCTTCAGGTATCCTCGCCAACTCTTCTTTGGGATATACGGCTTCGGTAACTATATCTCCAAAGTTATTTTGGCAGTCATAATCTGTGGCATCAATATGCAGATTTTTAAAACCGAATTTATTCATTTTTTCAGCAAACAATATGGCGACAGTATACGTTTCCTGGCCTAAAGCACTGCCGGCATCCCATATCTTTATTCTGCTCCGTCCAGTCACATAAGGAATAACGTGGTTTACCGTATGATCTAAGGTGTGCTGATCACGCATAAAAAAAGTAAAAGCCATTATTGAAAAACCTCCTCAATTCAGCTAAAAACTATGATGGCACATAGAATCTTAACCTACAGACATATCTTCCGATTGTTCTACTCTACTTTGCTCAACCTCAGCTATCTCTTCACTGGAAAATACTTTATCAATATTCAACATCATTATAAAACGCTCATCATGTTTACCCATGCCATGCAGAAATTCGCTGTTCATACGCGATCCCATGCGTGGAGGCGGTTCAACCTGAGACTCCTCAATATCGAGCACCTCTTGCACGGAATCTACCAAGGCACCGACCACGCTGGTTTCATTATCAATTTGCACCTCAACGATTATGATACAGGTATCGACCGTATCATCAACGGTGGCTAACCCAAATTTGCTGCGCATATCGATGACAGGCACTACACTACCGCGCAGGTTGATTACACCACGCATATACATTGGCATCTGCGGCACGCAAGTCACCTCGGTAAAATCTAGAATCTCGCGCACCTTGCTAACTTCGATGGCAAAAACCTCACCATCAAGGTCAAAAGTTAAATATTGACTCTTTTTTTCCTGAGCAGTAGACATGAAACCTCCTCTATTACAACATTTGGGAACTGCTTATAATCTTGCAGAGACACAGCACACCCTACATACTTTTGCCGCCTTATTGGTCCACCTGCTCACCGTTGACAAGCGACTGTTCTTGAGAGAAAATCTTATCTATATCCAACAATATTATAAATTCTTCGTTGTACTTGCCCATACCACTAATGAATTTGCTATTTAGTTTGGTTCCCATGCGCGGAGCCTCTTCAATATGTTCTGGCAACAAGTCAATAACTTCACGAACTGAATCAGCCATAGCTCCCAGACTGGTCGCTTCACCATCTAATTTGATGCTAATGATAATGATGCAGCTATTTACCGTGCGCTCAGATGGTGGCAAATCAAATTTAAGGTGCATGTCTACCACCGGCACAATACTACCGCGGAGATTTATCACTCCGCGCATAAAATCAGCTGACTGGGGAACAGGAGTAATTTCGGTGTAATCAAGCACCTCCAAAACCCGGTTAGTTGCAATACCAAAAATTTCACCATTTATCAGAAAAGTCAGGTACTGATTGCTTTTATCTTCATCTGTACTCATGGTTGGCTCCATGTTGCATTCTATTTAGATGTTTCTTCCAAAGCAGCCTGCTTCATCAGTTGCATGAGATCAATTATCAGGGCAATGCTGCCATCACCAAGAATGGTGCCACCTGAAACGGTGTTAACGTCGCGATATAACGGTCCAAGAGTTTTGATGACTGTCTGGTGCTCACCAATAACATTGTCCACAACAAACCCCAATTTCTGACCATTAACCTGGGCAATAACTACCTGTTGTATAGCGGGCAATTCACCTTCAATGGCAAAGGTTTGGCGCAGTGGAATATAAGGGATTAGATGACCACGGACATTGACCAGACACCGACCGTGCACTTCTTCAATATCCGCTCTGGTTAGTTCAATACACTCTTCAACTACACTCAGTGGCAAAACAAAGCTATTATTGCCAATTTTTACCAACAGACTTTCAATAATAGCCAAGGTCAGTGGAATGCGTAACTTGAGAGTAGTTCCAACACCAAGATTGCTTTCTAGGCTTATGGTACCGCGTAATCCATCTATGGCGCGCTTAACAACATCCATCCCCACACCACGACCTGAAAGACCAGAAACCTTTTCTGCGGTAGAAAATCCGGCGGCAAAGATTAACTGATAGCATTCGTTATCACTCAAGGTATCGTCAGCGGAGATTATTCCCTTGCTGATAGCTTTCTCGCGCAAAACCTCAGCATTTAACCCCTTACCATCATCCCTAATCTCTATAATTACACTATCGCCAGCAGGTTCGGCGCTTAGATAGACAGTCCCAGCACGTGGTTTTCCAGCTGCTTCACGCACATCAGGCATCTCTATTCCATGATCCATGCTATTACGTATAATATGAACCAATGGATCATTAAGTTGTTCAATGACAGTTTTATCAAGCTCTGTTTCAGCACCGACGGTTTGGAAGTCTACTTCTTTGTGTAAGTCGGAGGCGATATCTCGCACCAAGCGCTTAAACTTGTTGAAGGTACTGCCTATAGGGAGCATGCGGATATTTAGGGTAGTATCACGAAGTTCTTCAGTTAAGCGTTCCACCTCTTCAGCGATAGCCTGCAGTTCTACTTCCCCACTCAACGCAGCCGTCTGGCTAAGACGCGACTGAACAGTAACCATCTCACCAACCAAATTGACCAGCTCATCTAAGCGTTGTACCGGGACACGTAAACTACTTACAGCAGGGGTCTTGTCGCTACGCTCTTGTTTGCGCTTCTCAACAACCTTACGTACCTCTTGTTGTTCAATCAGGGCTGATTCAATGTCACTCTGGCTGACCAAGTTTGCCTCTACCAACATCTCCCCAATACGCTTTGACTTAGCCAAGACCGTATCAATCACTTCTTGACTGATATCGCCACGTTCAATGAGAATGTCGCCTAAACGCTTTTGCTCGAAGTTGTCGTCTTCACCACCGGTAGATACTGTCCGTATGGTCAATTCACAGTCATCCTCAACAAAGATAAAAACGTCACGAATCGCATCTTCCCCCTGGTCTGTAGACAGGATGATATCCCAGCTCATGTAACAGTCTTCTGGCAATAACTCATCTAATGCTACCAGATTGGATCTGTGGGCAATAACTCGACTCGTTCCCATCGCTGCCAACTCATCGAGTAGTTGTGACAAGTTGGTGCCGTTATGCAGAATGTCTCTATTGGGTTTGAAACGAATTCGGTAGGTAATAAGTTCGCTTTGCTGATCTTTTGGGTGGGGTGAGTTTGATTCTTGATGAGTATTGATCTTTTCACTGCTGGGTACAACTGAGTTTGCTAATGCTTTAAACTGGCTTACTAAAGTTAGCCCATTTTGCACCGCTTGCTGCTCATCTTCCTTCTGGCAGTTTAACAAACTTAGAATATGGTCTCTGGCTTTTAAGGAGAGTTCTATTAAAATTTTATCTACAAGAATTTTTTTATTCCGTACCAAGTCATAGACTGTTTCTACTTCATGGGTAAATTCGGCAATTGAACTAAAGCCAAACATGGCGCCAGAACCTTTGATGGTATGCATGGCGCGAAAGACTTTACCCACGAGCTCGGCATCTTCAGGGTTGTCCTCAAGTTCGAGCAGCGAATCTTCAAGTTCGCTTAACAGTTCATAAGCCTCTTCTTTAAACGCATTTTCTGGCATATCCTGCATGGCTTATCCTTTTAATCGTGTTTACAGTCGACCATTTGCTACCAGCCCACTTTGCTTCAACTTAAATTCTCAGCAATCCACAGGCATTTAGTGGAATCTTCGACCTCATTACAAGCTTGATCACGCAATAAACCCAGTGATTGCGCACGATCACTAAACTGCTCTGTGCATTGATTTTTTAACCGAAATGTTTTTCCATTACTTTGAGCATATTTATTAGCAGCGCATAATAGCTGCATCAAACTAAAATCCAATTTAGTTACTCCAGCCAGATCCATAACTACGCGCTGATTATCATTCAGAGCTGTAAGCAAAACCTCTTTAAATTGGGAAATGTTTTCTATATTTACATCGCCAGTAACCACCAACTCTAGACGCTGCTCGCCATCATTATTGTCGATACACTTACTCTCATACTCGAACATACAGTCCTCCGCTTACCATAGAGCCGCCATTGCTTGATCGTACACTCTTTACCCTAAAACCTTTTTTACTGTTGCCAGCAATTTCTGCGGGTCGAAAGGTTTTACCAACCAACCAGTTGCCCCCGCAGCTTTGCCCTTGGTTTTAAAGTCGGCACCAGCCTCTGTAGTCAACATCAGCATCGGAGTAAAGCGATAGGCGGGCTGTGCGCGTAATTGCTTGATCATGGTAATTCCATCCATGATAGGCATATTGAGGTCGGTAAGCACTAGATCGATTTTTTGTTTTTTCGCTGCGGCGATTCCTTCTTGTCCATTCGTAGCCTCAACAACCTGATATCCCGCTCCCTTGAGGGTAAATGAAACCATTTGCAAAATAGAGCGGGAGTCATCTACAGCCAAGATTGTTTTTGCCATACTTTAAATCTCCTATATTTTTTGTATAAACTATTTGCTGAGCTAGAATAACTCGATATCGCCTTCATCCATGCTTCGTTGCGATACCGGGTTGTGGTGACTATGTTGTACTAATTGAGTGGCATTCTGCAATAGGCTTATAAGCGCAGCAATGGTTGCTTCGGGATCATTATTTGTCGTTAGATCTTCAGACACAGGCAATGCCACCAAGCCACCGAGTAACTGTTCGGCAGCTTCAAGACGATTACTCACAGTGGAGATTATCTGAGTTGACATATCCTGAAACTGCATTGAGGTAACTGCGTAACCAACTTGCTGTGAAGCTTTACTTGCCAGTTCAGATATCTGTTCGGCAGTGTTTTCTACCAACACCGAATAATCCCGTGCTTCATTAAGTACTGTTGTAATATTCTGCTCTTCTTCCGCTACCAGTTGCGTCGATTGCGACGCCAATGAGGTAATAGATTTCTCAACATCGGCCAGCGAAAGCGAAATTTTCTGCAATTCGACATCAATTCGTTCACTAAAGCGATTAGAGCGGATAGACAGATTGCGAACCTCTTCGGCAACAACCGCAAAACCTTTGCCAGCGATTCCGGCACGTGCTGCCTCAACTGCAGCATTTATAGCTAATAGATTGGTCTGATCGGCAATCTTTTTTATTTCACCAAGCATACCCAACACGCTCTGGAAGGTCTCTCTAGTCGTCCTGGTGGCTTTGGCTACAGCTTCAGAGGAATTACTGTTTTCGCGCGAGGCATTGAGCAGTTTGCCCATGACCCGTTCCACCGAAGAGCACAGCACAGAAAAGGAGATTTCATTACCACTAGCAATATTTATATTACCAGTGTTAATTTTAGAACCGGACAGCTTCACTGCCAGCTCCAATTGCTGTGCCGTATCACGTTCCAGCTCGGTAAAACTATTAACTAATTTTTCAATAGCATCAGCCAGAATATCTTGAACCTGATTGTTTTCCTGCCGTGCGTTACGAAACTGTTCTGCCAGTTCATCATCTAGATATTGGAGCAAATTTTGTATTTCGTGCAAAACTGCAGCTAGAGCGCAACACCTAGCGTGACTAACTGAGCTGTGTTGTTGGTCTTGTTTACGCATTAACCACAAGCATGCGCATGGCAATGCTGCTGCGCATAAGACAGCCAATCTTACCCATAGATTCTCTTGTAAAGAAAAAGTAGCGGCTATTGCCGCACCATTAACCACAACCACAGTCATTATGAACAGAATCCATAAGATATTTTTTTGTTTCATTGATGCTCTCCCTGCTACTTCATTCATTAATATTAAAGAATTCAACCTACACCAATGATATTTAAGGTCCTAAATATATTGAAATATGAATAATGCACTAGAACGCTTTAATTATATTTATCTTTATAAGTTAATTGAACAGCAGCTGAGTTGTCCACGCTTCTAATGTTCTTTTTTATTAATTTAATGTACTCCTATTTCCCTGTTTAGTAATGAGCTGTTTCGGCTCCCGCCGAATAACCCCCTAGATACCCACCTTCGCAGACATAACGAGTACAAGAGCCAGAACAAGTGCGGAAGATTTATATTAATCAGATTGTTTTTTCGCATAAAAAAAGGGCACTTCCTGTTTAGGAAATGCCCTTTTGTCTAAATCAAAATTGGTTTAGCTTATTTGCTAGCTAACTCCATTACCTGTGCGGTAAATGGGTTGGCGAACAGGATGATCATGCAAACTACGAATACGTAGATTGCCAGAGACTCGACCATAGCCAGACCAATCATCATTGTGGTAAGGATTTTACCGCTTGCATTTGGGTTACGTGCAACACCTTCACAAGCACTGCGAATAGCAATACCTTGACCAATGCCTGTACCAACAGAACCAAGACCCATACCTAAACCAGCAGCGAGTACACACCATGCAAAAAATGTCATCTGTTTTCTCCTTCTAACTTTAATAAAATGGTTATTTTTCCTATACGCTATAGGACTTATTTCAACGTAAACACGTTAAAAGCTTAGTGAGCTTCTTCTAAAGCACCGGCAATGTAAATCATTGCCAGCAGGGTAAATACGAAAGCCTGAATGAAAGCGACCAAAACCCCCATCAACATCATAGGAATTGGTAAGAACAACGGCACCAGAGCAAAGAATATCATCAGCACGATTTCATGACCGTACATGTTACCGAAAAGACGCAGTGACAGTGACAATGGACGGGCAATGTGACCGATTATTTCGATTACAAAAACCAATGGTGCCAGTACCAGAACCGGACCCATAAAGTGTTTAAGATAACTAATTCCATGCTCTTTAACACCAATAATGTGAGTCATGGCAAACACAGTCAACGCCAGAGCCGCATTAGTATTCAGATTAGCCGTTGGGGGATAAAGCCCCGGCACTAATCCAATCAGGTTTGAAACTAGAATAAACAGGGCAAAGGTGGCAATAAGGGGGAAATACGCCTTGCCTTTGGGCCCCATAGTTTCCACCAACAACCCTTCAATGCCGCCAATGACGCTTTCCATCAAGTTCTGCAATGTACCGGGAATCATTTTGATGCCACGTGAAACGACAAAAGCAACAGCAATTAAAATCAACATCACCAACCAAGCATAGGTGACATGTTCACCAACATGGGTATGAAGTTGCGCTTCAAGCCACTGCAAAAATAAAAAAGGATGTGTCATATAGATCGTGCCTCCCTACTTAATAACGCTCAAAACCGTGGTCAACATAATGTTTATTACCACAACTGATAGTCCAATAATTAGTCCTACGGTATCAACCTTGAACACAGCTATTGATAGCACCAATACAACAAGTAAAGCTGCCAATCTATACACATAGCTGAGCTGAAACCCCCGAATCGCCGGATTTTCTGCCGCCGATAAAACCTTTACTAAAGAGCGGTGCAACCACTGGTAGCCACACACCGCTATTAATCCACCACTAAGCACACCAATGGTAAAATTTTTATCCCGCAAAAAAAGACTCAAGATAACAAACACGACAAGTATAAGCCAATTACGCCGTGCCAGTTGGCCTAGCAGTTGATCCTGTTTATCCATCACTATTGTCCTGAGTCAATCTTTTTCTGTCGTTTAAGCTCACGTTCGGTCAGAATAAATATGTTACGGAATCCTGATATAATACCTAAAACCAGAAAGATCAATAAAAACCACGGCGCTGTACCTAACCAACGATCCAGATAGTAGCCCATAACCATCCCGATAAGGATTGAGGCAACCATGCAGATACCAACACTGGACAAAAAACCTAGTGACTTGTAAAGCTCACGCCGTTGAGCAGCTAAGCGTTGTTTATTATCACTGACCATGCGTGTCTTCCCTCTAGGTCGTTAACTAAGGCAGTTTAAACGCGGTCTTTTACCATACCTACCGCCGACTGTCAATCCAAAATACAGCAACCAACATCTACTAACAGCCTTAATTTACGCTGACAAACACGCTTAGTTACTAGCATTGTCGCACTTCTCAAGTAAGTACAAGAACAACCATTTCAACTGGATGTTAAATTCGACCTATCAACTAAGCCTAGCATTCTGCTACACTTCAGCAACTTTTTCTTTTATACTGGATAGCTATGTTTAACGATTCTTACATAATTGATATTGAAACTGCTCTCAAACGCCGCACCGAGGGAGCCTTGTTTGTTGATGTGCGCAGCCCGGATGAATTTGCCGAAGCGACCATTCCCGGAGCAGTCAATGTACCCATCCTCGACAATCAGCAGCGCGCCGAGATTGGCACTCTGTATAAAAATGAGGGGACTAGTATCGCGCGTACGCGCGGTATTGACATAGTATCGCCTAAAATTCCCCAGCTGATAAATGACATCTGTTCCCTGCGCACCAATCCACGCCGCCCGATAGTGGTATTCTGTTGGCGCGGCGGTCTGCGCAGCCGGGCTATGACCTCATTTCTCCAGCTCGCCGGATTCCCCGCCTTTCAATTACGCGGCGGGCATAAGGCTTTTCGCCGTCACGTTGTAGATTTTTTCGCCCACGGCTCCTGGGGAAGAATGCTGGTGTTACGTGGTCTTACCGGGGTGGGGAAAACCCGGCTGCTAAATCAGCTGGCGGCACAAGAACAACCAGTCATCGATCTGGAAGGGTTAGCCAATCACCGTGGCAGCGCTTTTGGAGGTGTAGGACTAGGTGAACAACCGGGACAAAAACAGTTTGAATCTTTACTGTGGGAGCAACTCCAACATATACCAGCGGGCAGCTGGGCATTGACTGAGGGTGAGAGTCGGCACATAGGCAAACTGTTGCTCCCACTGCGCTTCTTCCACAGTTTACAGAGTGAAACCACCCTGTGGGTAGAAACCAGCCTGGAAAATAGAATCAAAATAATTCTGGAAGATTATTGTGTCGACCAATTACCGGAAGAGGCGTTTATAAATCCGATCCAATCGCTGCAACGCCGCCTGGGCATTGCCGAGGTGGAAAATATGCTCGAACTGTTGCGGCAGAAAAACTGGCACGAGCTAGTCGCCGAGTTGATGTTGAAATATTACGATCCCCTCTATCGCCACACCAAGCCGGACAACAGAATTACGGTGGATCTCAATCCGTTCGATGCACAACAAACACAGCTGTTACAGGCAGTTGACACCATATTATCCACGAATAGCGCCAACAATCAGGACAACATCGACCTGGTAGTCTAAACGACTTATTCTCATCTTCAGCGCAGCTAAATACTAGGCGAGGCAAGCGTGGTTAAAACACAACAAATTGAGGAATTTAATCCGCGGTGCGCCAGATGTTTGCGCAGCTGTCGTCAGCCGTTAGGCACTAAGCTGTTAGAGTGCCCGCGCTTTACACCACGCCCATTCAAGATTGAACCAAGCCCGAAAAAACAGCTGGATCTGTTCAAGCTCTAAAGGTTATTGAGAAAATCAACCACATAGGGGGTGAATTTTTCCGGTTCCACCAAAAAAGAATCGTGACCATAATCAGATTCTATCAGGTGATATGTCGCCGGTTTTTGTTGGCGCTGCAGCTCGGTAACAACCTCTTGCGTCTGTTCGGGGCGATAGAGCCAATCGGAAGTAAAGGCGAACCACAGCGATGAGCACACCAGTGGCTCCAGCGCTTCTTCCAAGCTTTCGCTAGCCCAAGCCACATCGTACAAATCCAGTGCCTTGGCTAAATAGAGAAAAGAGTTACAGTCAAAGCGCGCCGGAAAACTGTTGCCGTTGTACTCCAGATAGCGCTCCACTTCAAATTGACCAAAGAAATCAAATAAGCCATCGCGAGCGGAAAAGCGGCGTCCGAATTTCATCGCCATGGATTCTTCAGATAAAAACGAAATGTGACCAACGGCGCGCGCCAGAGAAAATCCACTCATCGGCGGGTGTTCCGGCTTGTAGTTCCCTTTTTTCCACAGGGGATCATTATATATTGCCTGGCGTGCCAGAGCATTAAGAGCTATTGCCATGGGCGAGGTACGCCCGGTCCCGGCGATAGGGATAATTGATTGCACCATTTCTGGATAGAGGATCGCCCACTCCAGGGCCTGCATAGCTCCCATACTGCCACCGATAACGGTAACAATTTTTTTAACACCAATAATATCAAGCAGCAGTTTTTGCGCGCGCACCATATCACGCACCATAACCATGGGAAACTTCAGGCGGTAAGGACGCCCCGTTGCCGGATTGATACTGGTTGGCCCGGTAGAGCCCTTACAGGAGCCGATAACATTGGAGCAGATGACACAGTACTTATCCGTGTCCAACACTTTACCCGGTCCAATCAAGTTATCCCACCAACCAGGCTTACGATCGTCGACGCTGTTGTACCCGGCGGCATGAGCATCACCAGTCCAGGCGTGGGTAACGATTACAGCATTGGTACCAGCAGCATTTAACTCGCCATAACTCTCATAGGCCAGAATCAGCGGACCGAGCAAACGCCCACTTTCCAGGCGCAGTTCCTCGTCAATCGTCACATATTTGGTTGTTACCAGATCAGTGGCTGCATCCAAATCAAACTCCAAC
Source organism: uncultured Desulfuromonas sp. (assembly GCA_964536375.1). Lineage (GTDB taxonomy): Bacteria > Desulfobacterota > Desulfuromonadia > Desulfuromonadales > Desulfuromonadaceae > Desulfuromonas. Next base: position 27,901 of record CAZHXF010000012.1, read on the forward strand.
TATGCTGCTTCAGGTATAAAGCAAACACAAAAAAACCCTACTCAAATAGATGAGCAGGGCCTTGCGAATACGCGATTTAATACGGGTATCGTAAGACTCCGTCTCATCTTCCCCCCGCTACCGGAGGTTGGAATTAGCACCTGACATCCCTTGCGGAACCGGTTGCTGTGGTTTCAAAGGGCCAATCCCTCCACCACTCGAGATAACACGTTGTCGATGTAAATATAAACTAGAGTATAGCACCAAACTTGTCAATGCCCTTAAAAACACATGCGTTTACATTTTTTCAAAACAGTTATTGTGTTCAGCGGATTAAAAAGTGATAGTTGTCTCCAGATTGTCCCAATTGAGGAGAGTAAACCTTGCAAAACAGAAATACACAATCTTTAGGTGCAAGTACCAGCAAGAGTAAAGAAGTCCCAATGTGGAGCTATTTCTTACTGATACTGCCCCCACTGTTCTGGGCAGGAAACTCAGTGCTAGCCCGTGGCATTGCTACATTAATTCCACCAGTAACTATGTCCTTTTGGCGCTGGTTTCTGGCGCTAGCTATTTTACTACCGTTCACTTGGCGCCAGACATACAGAGACTTACCCCTGATAAAACAACACTGGAAAATCATTCTCGCGCTAGGAACCTTTGGTATCGCATCATTTAACACGCTGCTCTATACCGCAGCCCACACCACCACCGCGCTAAACATTGCGTTAACACAGTCGGTAATGCCGGTAGTAATCGTAATGATAAGTTTTATCTTTTACCGTGAGCGCATAACAGCACTGCAATTTGGTTCCATTGTGTTGTGTATGCTGGGTGCCGGATACATTGTCATTCGTGGTGACTGGCAGCGGCTAGCGCACCTGCAATTTGTCAGCGGCGACTTATTGATGTTACTGGCCGTAGTTCTATATGCCCTATACTCTGTGTTACTGCGCCAACGACCGCCGATTCATCAGTTAAGTTTTTTGACCGCGACATTCAGCGTTGGTGTCGTGCTATTGCTCCCAGTGTACATCTGGGAAATGCAACAGGTGCCGCTACCACAACTGACTCAACCCATAGTGATCAGCCTGACCTATTTAGCCCTGTTACCTTCCATCGCCTCCTACCTGCTATGGAACAAAGGTGTGCACCAGATCGGTGCCAATCGCGCCGGCTTGTTTATCAACCTTATTCCATTATTTGCTTCGGTACTGGCAGTGTTGTTTTTACATGAAAAATTTCAGCTCTATCACACGGTGGGAATAATACTGATTACAACAGGATTAGTAAGTTTCAATTTGTTGGCCTGGCGCAAAAAAACGCTAACTAATCGCAACAATAAGCGTTAACTAGTAAGCGGAATAGCATTCAACTGGGCACGCTGGAGCTGCCAGTCTGGCAAATACTGATCCAGCAACGCATAAAACCGCCTATTATGAGATGATTCGAGCAAATGCAGCAACTCGTGTACAACTACGTATTCCAGACAGGAAGGCGCTCTTTTTACCAATTCAAGATTAATTCTTATCTTGGCAGTATTCGGGGTACAACTCCCCCATCTGGTTTTCATTTTACGCACCTTGACTTGCGCACACTTAACTTTTAGCACCTCTTGCCAATTTTTCAGTAATGGCGGCAAGAGGATCAGCAACTGCTGACGATACCACCGCTCCAACATTATTTGCGGTGGTATTTTCCGGCTACCAAGCTGCACCAAAATCTCCTTTTCTCGCGGCATCAAACTGACCATTGCAGACACATTACTATCCGCCACCACCCGCAAACTATAGCGCTGTCCTTGAAAGCAGCAACCCTCGTCATCTGGCTGCAAATCCGCTAAATTGCGCTGACGGAGCTGTATTTTTTGCTGCTGTTTTTTAATCCAGCCCAATTTGGCAGCAACAAAAACGGCAATATTTGCCTGCGGCATACCTTGGGGAGCAGAAACTTTAACAGTGCCGTGGGGTGAGTACACCCGCAGATAGATGTGTTTAATTCTTTTGCTTGCCAGCTCAATATCGAGACCGTGCAACCTGAGTTGTCTTACTTGGCTACTAATTTTTGCCGGCAATATCATGGTAATTAATCGCGAACCAACTGGCGGATAATTACCATGTTGTTGACCAAGCGGGGTGGCTGCAATTTGAGCTACCGTCGGTAATACGCCGCTGACCACTTCCGTCTGCGCGCATAATATACAGAACCTTTTTACCGGAGACATCATTAGAATAGACTACAAAGCGACTATCCGGGCTCCAACGTGGATGTTCTTTATTGCCCGCGCCATAAGTCAACTGGCGCTCGTCACTGCCATCGGGATGAATACTAAACAGATTGAACACCCCGTCCTCTAAGCGACTGAATATTATCCACTGACCATCTGCACTCCATGCCGGAGTTGCATTGTAGCGCCCGGCATAAGTCAGGCGTCGCACCTGGCTGCTCAGGGTATCTGCAATAAAAATATTCGGGTTACCCTGACGATCGGAAACAAAAGCTAATTGGTCCCCAATTGGATTCCAACTGGGATCTACATCGATACCCCAAGATTTTGTCACCCGTTTGTGAATTTTGCCATTCAAACCAATAAAATAGATTTCAGCATTACCATCGCGGGACAGCGTCAGAGCCAGCTCTTTACCATCATGGCGATAGCGCCCGGCGATATTTAACCCTTTATAGTGAGATATCTGCGCCTCTCGACCAGTGTATATCTCTTTACGGTACAGATCGGGGTTACCCTGACGATACGAGGTGAAAATAAGTTCACGCCCAAGAGGAGAGAAATCAGGATTCAGCACCAGATTACCGTGATTAGTGATACGTTTGCTGTCGTAACCATCTGATTCGGCAAGATATAATTCTTTGTTGCCGCTGCGATCTGAAATAAAGGCGATGCGGGTGTTGAAACAACCCTTTGTACCCGTAAGCACCTCAATGATCTGATCGGCAAAACTGTGCACCATCCGCCGCACTTCATAGGTTTGCCCCCGATAGTTATGCCCAATCAGCAGGCGTCTATCGACCACATCAAACAGACGCAGTTGCAACTCCAGCTGGGTACCATTGCGTCTATAACTGCCCTTTAACAGCAGCTGCGCGCCGAGCAAGCGCCACTGCGGGAAATTTACATCGACACTGTGTGGTGTAATTCGTGTAGCGTCATCTAAAAAGGCCTTTTCGGACACAAATTCAAATAGTCCGGTCAGGTCGAGATCGCTACGCAGAACATTGTGGATAGTATCTGCCAGTTGCTTATCGCCAGTGGAGAGAGGCAATACGCGCACGTGCGCCAGGGGTATGCTCTGACGCCCCGGGGTATTGATAACAATCTCTTTAGCGTTAGCAATGCTGCCAGCACCAAGCAGAGGCACTAACAACAAACTAAGCACGTACAGCGCTGTTAATTTAATAGCAATTTTTACCTGCATCATCGAGCTAAAAGCTCCTTAGGGTCGAAAGTTATGATTAATTCCAGTTGTTCTTCTGGCGCACTGGGCAGTTGTTGTAACTGCTGAACCGCGCGTTTAATGCTGGCATCGAAAAAGCTATCCCCCGATGATGAGAGAAGCTCACTATAGATTAGGCGCCCATTGCGATCATAGCGCAGCAGCATTTTGCCCACCAAGCCACGTTGCCAGTAGTGACTCGGTAAAGACCAGGCTGCGGACAGATAGGTTTTTATCCAACTGCTAAAATCCACTCCAGCCTGTGCGCCGCTGCCCCCGACCACCCCCACTGGTGCAGTTGTAGCTGGTGTCTGCGTATGGGCTAAATTATTCAACTCCTGTTTCAACGCTGCTATGCGCTGCTTGCGCCGCATCTGTTCAATTGCATCGAGAGGATTGCTCACTGCAACAGGTTTCACAACTTTGGCGGTAGGACGTTTTTCTGCTGTTTTAGCGGCAGGTTCTACCTTCTTGCTCTCTAGCGGTAACTGAACTTTTTTAGCCACCTTAACAATTTTTTGGGGGGTGACTACCTGTTTGCTAACAGCTTTGGATATAATTTTTTGTTCCGGCTTTCTAGGAGAGTTTGCTTTTTTAATTACTACGGCATCAGGTCGCCCAGAGCGTGGTTTAGTAACCGGTTTTTGTAGCAAATCGACAAAATAAACTGGTTTCTTAATTGGAGGATACTTCGGCAACAGGTAGCCACCTAACAAGGCAACCAGCACCAGATGCAGCACAATTGATACTATCAACATGCGCCCTATGCCGCTGTTATCACTGAGCTGTGAATATCTTGATTTATTGATAGGGTGCAACATATACAACCTTTAGGCGCTTTTGGGCTTTATTGTTCTGGTTCCATGGCTACCATCCCGAGGCGAGTAACACCTGCGCGCCTGATTGCGGCCAACACCCTGACTACCTGCTGGTAACGCACTACCTTGTCAGCCTCGAGATAAACCTGTTTATCCTGCTGCTGATGGAGGATCTGTTGCAAGACGGCGACCAGTTTTTCCGGCGTTGCTATCTGCTGCTTGTCCACGAATATTTGACCGTGACTATCAATACTGACAATCACCGACTGCTGAGCAGCGTCAAGATTAGGCGCCTGGCTCACCTCAGGCAACTCAACATCAACCCCTTTTTCCAACATTGGTGCTGTTACCATGAAAATAATTAGCAACACCAGCATGACATCCACAAATGGCGTTACATTTATTTGAGATAGTGAACTACGGCGTTGTCTCGAAGCTACCTCCATCAATCCCTCCGCACCATATATTCGACAATATTAAGAAATTCCTGGCTGAAGTTATCCATCTCACCAATCAGAATATTTACTTTATTGAGAAAGTGGTTATAGGCAACTACTGCCGGAATAGCTGCTATCAAACCAATTGCAGTGGCAATCAACGCCTCAGAAATGCCCGGAGCAACTACGGCCAACGAGGCACTACCCATCTTGCTGATACCATGGAAAGATCCCATTATCCCCCACACCGTACCGAATAAACCGATAAATGGCGCGGTTGAACCTGTTGTTGCCAAAAATGTCAGATATTTTTCCAGGCGGTAAGTCTCCTTAGTACTGGCACGGCGCAACGCCCTAGAGACATTATCGGCAGCACTCAGTCCGGCAGTAAAACTCTGAACCTCACTGTCGTTTTGCACACGCTGTACTTTCAACAGCTCCTGATACCCTTCGCGAAACAATGATGTCAGCGGAGAATCCGGGTACTGTTTAAGATCTTGTGCTACAGCATCAAGACGCTTTTTACTCCAGAATGCCTCAAGAAAAGCATCAGAATCACGCATCGCCCGTTGGATCACCCTGATTTTATAGAGAATGATGGTCCATGAAACTACTGAAAAATAGACAAGAATTAGCAAGACCAGTTTAACGACTGGTCCAGCGTTCCAGATTAGTTCTAGCACGGCAATGTATCTCCTCAGTTAACTGGATAATATGGAGGGTATTTATGTGGCAGATTATCAATGATCGCTTGCGGCAAGTCAATCATCATACTAAATAAGCTTTTCACTAAGCACTACCAGACATCCCGGTGTGCTTTTCTAGCTGACGCAGACAGCGCCGGGCGTAGTCGCCACTGCTTGCCCTAGGCAACCCGCTATCGGTCAAGCTGCGCACAGCGTAACTGCGCAGAGATTCAATATCGTCAACATCTTGCCACTGATGCAGCTGGGTATAACTGCAACCGGCATGCTGCGCCTGATGTTTGGTTTGCTTCAATACCAGATTACTGCTCCAGCTGATATCCCTGAACAGCTGTGGGCATGTTCTGCTGCAACCAAGCAATACATAACCACCGTCAGCTGCTGGAATGGTTATTACAGCGTATTGCGCCAGCATGGCAAAAACCTCAGTTATCCACACCACTGGCAAATCAGGACTATCGGTACCGATTACACACACCCGTTGTGTTCCGCGCTGCCACTGGATGGCAAACATGCGCTGCAAACGCTGACCCAGATCACCATCACCCTGAGCACACAACTCAACATCAGGAAAATGGTGACGAAAATAATCACGATCACCACTATAACAGAGCACGATTGGGAGCTTTAACTTGCGCACGCTCCTCAAAGTATCAGCCTGACTCAAAGCGTAGAAAATTGCCGCCTGGCTGGCGGTTAATGGCGGGGTCAAACGAGTTTTAACTTGCCCCGGCAGGGGTTGTTTAGCAAAGATAAGCAACACATGCTGGTCTAATTTTCCACAGAACAGGGCGTTTTCCGCAGTAAAATCATAGTTATGAACAATTTTTTCCACAGCTACCAACCTTAGCGTTTATATTCCAGGGTAGCGTAGGCGGAATGATTGTGAATAGATTCAAAATTTTCACATTCAACACAGAACCAGGTTACGGCCGGTTGATTTTTCAAGGTTTCAGTAACACTGCGCACAATATCTTCGACAAACATTGGATTTTCATAGGCCTGTTCAGTGACTGCCTTTTCGTCTTCCCTCTTTAGCAACGAGTACACCGGAGCACTACCACATTGTTCTATCCAAGCGATTAAATCCTCAATCCACACCATCTTGTGTGCACGGATGGACACAGTCACACAACTGCGTTGATTGTGCGCACCATAGTCGCTAATTTCCTTAGAACACGGACACAACGAGGTCATAGGGACTTTAACTTCTAAGACAAAATCCTTTTTTTCACGCAGCGATCCTATAAAGCGGCACTCGTAAGCCATTAAACCTTTAGCACCAGAGACTGGCGCTTGCTTTTCAATAAAATAGGAAAAACTAAGTTCCATATGAGCGCAATCCGAGCCTAGTCGATCCTTCATCTCCTGCAGGATAATATCCATATTAAGGAAGGTTATTTCACCGCGATAATGATTTAGTATCTCCAAAAAACGGCTCATATGGGCGCCCTTAAACTGGTGGGGCAGCTCCACATACATGTTTACATCAGCTACTGTGTGTTGGCGGACATGATTTTTATCCAGAACCACAATGGGATAGCGCACCCCTTTTACCCCAACTTTATCAATAGCAATGTTCCGGGTATCTTGTGATTGCTGCATGTCGGGCATATTACTATTTGGCATGCGTTTGCTCCACATAATGGACAGGATCTTGGAAACCGGCCTCAGCAAATCCTTTTAGGCGTAACACACAGGAATCGCAGTGACCGCAGGCATAACCTTCGGGACTTGGATCATAGCAAGAGTGCGTCATTGAGTAGTCCACGCCCAATTTCGTTCCCTGTTGAATAATTTGGGCTTTGGTCAGATCTATCAGAGGGGTACGTATTTTATATTGTTCAACACCAGCAACTGCTGCCTTGGTCGCTAAATTGGCCATAGCTTCAAAGGCAACAATGAATTCTGGTCTACAGTCGGGATAGCCTGAATAATCCACAGCGTTAACCCCGATGTAAATATCGAAAATATTCAGGACTTCTGCCCAGGCTAAAGCATAGGAAAGGAAAATAGTGTTACGTGCCGGGACATAGGTAACCGGAATTTCATCATCCAATGGACGATCTTTAGGTACAGCAATGTCTGCGGTAAGAGCACTGCCACCCATCTGTTTAAGATCGATATTAACCACTATATGGCGTTGTGCACCAGCCAGAAGAGCATATTTCTTGGCTTTTTCCAGCTCAACACTATGGCGTTGACCATATGCAAAACTCAAGGCAATGGGGGTAAAACCATCGGCTCTAGCTAATGCCAAACAAGTTGTTGAATCCAAACCACTACTGTACAGAACCAACGCATTTTTGTTCATCTAGATCTTCCTTGTTGCAGGTTTATTTGTTTTGCAGAGCAATTATCATGACTTAAATGGTCAAAGGTCAAGAAGCTTTGTTATCATAGCGCACGGACAATCTTTATTTGATAACATATCGAGATCTATAAATATAGAGCTAGTGACGTAATTTGGTAGCCACTACCAGCTAATTAAACAACAGGCCCATCGACAAAAATCAATGGGCCCGTTATCTTGACTAGTAATTTATGTTAAAGGGCAATCAATCACTGCTCATACTGTTAATTAGCACTCGACCGCCATAGGCCGCATTTTTCTGCACCAAATTATTAGCTAATGCGCCATCGCGTGCGCGAAATGCTTCAATTATCTTTTCATGCTCCTGTACCGATATTTCCATCCGTCCCGGCAGTGACAACGAGGCAATACGCAACCTGTTGAATTTTTTCAGCATCTGCTGAATAAATTCTAACAGTTTAATATTCCCCGAAGCCCGAATAAACAATTCATGAAACTCATTGTGAACGCGAAAAAATGTCTTTACATCTCCTTCAGCAGCCAAACTTGCCAAGCGGTTATTTATCGTCGTGAGACGATCTAGTTCCCGCTCTGTCAACTTATCGGCGGCCAACTGGGCTGCATAACCTTCCAACATACTCTTTATTTCGTAAAATTCTGCAACATCACGTTCAGACAGTGCGGTAACAACTGCACCCTTACGCGGCACTACAGTTAAATAACCTTCTGATTCGAGTTGACGAAACGCTTCACGGATTGGGGTACGGCTGATACCATAACGTTCCGCTAAGTCGGGCTCGGACACGCGCTCACCAGCCTTGAGCGTACCTTTCAGTATTGCGTCGCGTATATTCTCCAGGATCTTTTCACGTAACGTTTGATGGCGTTCCATAACTTTTCTTTTCATCTGAGCCCCAAAGCAAGATTTCATGTCATATTTCTACAAACTGCATGAGCAGTGAAGGATATGAATGGTTAATCTATAAGTAAGTAAATACACATTCAACAGCCACAACGCAACCAACAACAGATAGATTATATCAAGAAGATTGTTATATCTCGCGCTGTTATCTCTATTGTATACGTATACAGTATACATGGATAAGATACGATTTTGTCAACTGAATAGTTAATCGTTGTCAACTTATGTTTACCCAGCTATTGTTGCGCAACGGAGGAAGCATGAACCCTGTTCGCAATATTATAGTATCGCTGATAGCTCTTATAGCCATCATACTCATTGGTACACTTGGTTACAGCTACATTGAACACTGGTCCTATCTGGATTCGGTTTACATGACAGTGGTTACCCTATCGACTGTTGGCTTCCGGGAAATTCGGCCGTTATCCGAGCATGGGCAAATATTTACCATCGTTCTAATTATCTGTGGTACCAGTTTAGTTGCCTACGCTGCGGGTAGCCTGATTCAATTAATGGTAGAGGGCCAATTTCGCCAAATATTGGGGAGGAAGAAATTGATACAGCAAATTGCCAAACAGGAAAATCACTACATTGTTTGTGGCTATGGACGCATCGGAAGCTTTATCTGTAATGAGTTTCGGGCCAAGCCAGTTGCCTTTGTCGTCGTAGAAAGCGATACAACCCTATGCACAAAGATGCATGAAGATGGAATTTTATTTGTAAATGGCGATGCAACAGATGATGATGTGCTGATTAATGCTGGGATAACTAAGGCAAATGGGCTCATTACTGCCGTAACATCCGACACTGCCAACGTATACATAACCTTAACAGCACGTGGACTTAACCCTGATTTGTTCATTCTGGCGCGTGCCGGGGAAAAAAATACGGAAAAGAAGCTATTACGCGCGGGAGCTAACAAAGTAATCTCTCCATACATAATAGGCGCAAATCGCATGGCACAGGCCATTTTACGCCCATCCGTGATGGATTTTATTGAAATCGCCACAGCACATCAAAATATGGAACTGCAAATGGAAGAAATTTGTATCCGTTCAGGCTCAGTCCTGATTAATAAAACTCTGATGTCAACAGATATCCGCAAAGAACTAGGGATTATAATTGTAGCGATTAAGAAAAAGGGCACCGACAAGATGCTGTTCAACCCTTCACCACAAGCGGTTCTTGATGTAGGTGATATTCTCATTACTTTGGGCGAACCGGCTTCAATCAGCAACTTACAGAAAAGAGCAATTGGATCAGTATAACTATCTTGATAGTTTACTGTTCATTTAACTCCAATTATTTTTCATAAAAAAAGGCGACCAATGGTCGCCTTTTTTTAACTATTTCTTAATGCTAGCTATTTACCACTTGCAACCTGAATACGAATAATAGCGCGCTGTAAAGCAGCTTCCATGATTTTAAAGTTCTTATCATCATCATGTAGTTTCTTCAACGCATCTTCAGCACGACCTAAGGCTGTTTTTGCCCGTTCTAAGTCGATCTGATCAGCCGGTTCTGCTGTCTCAGCCAGGATAGTTACTTTATCATCCTCAATTTCCACATAGCCCCAGTTAAGCGCAACATGGAAATAAGAGCTACCTTTACGATAGGTTAACTCACCAATTTTCAAAGTGGTCAGCAAGGGGGTATGACCAGGTAAAAAACCTAGTTCACCGGCAATACCGGGAGCAATAATCTCATCTACCTCTTCGCTTAAAACCCGCTTGTACGGAGTGACCATCTCCAGTTTTAATATGTCTGCCATGAGCAACTTCCTTTATGGTTGTGGACAGCCGATACTGCCCTCAATCTCAATCGTTTAAGCTGCCAGTGTTTTGGCTTTTTCAATTGCCTCTTCGATAGAACCAACGAGGTAAAAAGCCTGCTCAGGTAGATTATCGTGCTTACCTTCAAGGATTTCTGTAAACCCTTTAATGGTATCTTTAAGCTCAACGTATTTACCTGGTGCACCGGTAAAAATCTCAGCGACAAAGAATGGCTGTGAAAGGAAACGTTGAATCTTACGTGCACGTGCAACAACCTGCCTGTCTTCTTCAGACAGCTCATCCATACCCAAAATTGCAATGATATCCTGCAAGTCCTTATAGCGTTGCAATACAAACTGTACATCACGCGCTAACTTGTAGTGCTCCTCACCAACAACCTGAGGATCCAGAATACGGCTTGAAGAGTCGAGAGGGTCAACCGCAGGATAAATACCCAGCTCAGCAATTTGCCGTGACAACACGGTAGTAGCATCCAAGTGAGCAAAAGCAGTAGCAGGAGCAGGGTCGGTCAAGTCATCAGCAGGTACGTAGATTGCCTGAACTGAGGTAATCGAACCTTTATCTGTAGTGGTGATACGCTCTTGCAACTCACCCATCTCAGTACTCAGGGTAGGCTGGTAACCAACCGCTGATGGAATACGACCCAACAACGCAGAAACCTCAGAACCGGCTTGAGTAAAACGGAAGATATTATCAACAAACAGGAGAACGTCCTGACCTTCTTCGTCACGGAAGTATTCTGCAACGGTAAGGGCAGACAACGCTACCCGAGCACGCGCTCCAGGAGGCTCATTCATTTGACCATAAACCAGAGCGGCTTTATCCAAAACGCCGGACTCTTTCATCTCTTCCCACAGGTCATTTCCCTCACGAGTGCGCTCACCTACGCCTGCGAAAACTGAGAAACCACCGTGCTGCGAAGCGATGTTATTAATCAGCTCCATAATAAGAACTGTTTTACCGACACCAGCACCACCAAACAAACCAATTTTACCACCACGAGCATAAGGTGCTAATAAATCGATTACTTTGATACCAGTTTCAAATGATTCAACCTTTGTCGATTGACTGACAAAATCAGGTGCTGGTCGGTGGATGCCCCATTCGAGCTCTGCACCAACTGGACCAGCCTCATCAACAGGCTCACCGACAACGTTCAGTATGCGACCCAGAGTCTTACGACCTACAGGCATAACAATCTGCTTACCTGTATCTAACACTTCTTGACCACGAACGAGACCTTCCGTCGCGTCCATAGCGATGGTACGCACGGTATTCTCACCTAAGTGCTGCGCTACTTCAACCACCAGGTTCCATTCACCCTCACCTAGTGAGGGGTTGGTGATTTTAAGTGCGTGATAAATTTCAGGAAGCTTGCCAGCCTCAAACTGGATGTCTACTACAGGACCAATAACCTGTACAATTTTACCCTTGTTCATGAGATGAACTCCTTTTATACCCCAGCGTGTGGAGATTATCGTTACTTGATTGATTCAGCGCCAGAAATAATTTCCATCAACTCTGAAGTAATAGCAGATTGACGCGCTCGGTTATACTGCAAGGTGAGCTTGTCGATCATTTCAGAAGCATTTTTACTTGCACTATCCATACTACTCATACGGGCTCCGTGCTCAGAGGCTACGGATTCAAGCAAAGCTCTAAAAATTTCTACTTCTACATACTTCGGCAAAATTGATGCCAAAACTTCTTCACTACTCGGCTCGTAAATATAGTCAGCTACGTAACCTTCTTCTTCAGTTTCATGTGGATCAATTGGCAACAACTGAGATGTCGTTACTTCCTGATTCATCGCACTGAAAAAGTGGTTGTAGATCATGAATACTGCATCAAAATTTTCAGCAGTATAATCTTCTACAATTTCACGTCCGAGTAACGCTGCGGTAGCATAAGTTATATGACCGGTAAGATTTTCATACACCTTATCAATAACAATACCAGGGCGACGCTTAAGTGCATCCTTACCCTTGCGACCGATAATGCGCACTGAATAATCTTCAAAGCCATGTGCCTGAGTTTTAATAAACGCTTCAGTTGCCTTGGCCACACTGCTGTTAAAACCACCACACAAACCACGGTCTGCTGTCATAATCAAAATCAAAGCGCGCTTTTTTTCACGTCCCTCTAGCAGAGGATGTTCTCCACTAGAATCTCTTTTCGCCATACTCGACAATACTTCTTGTAATTTATCGGCATAAGGGCGCGCAGCGACTACAGCTTCTTGAGCTCTGCGTAGCTTAGCTGCAGAAACCATTTTCATAGCCTTGGTTATCTGCTGAGTATTTTTAACGGAGCCTATCCGTTTTTTTATGTCCTTCAGATTTGCCATTTTTGCATCCTCAGGTAATAGACTAAGCTACGAACTGACCTTTAAACTCATCAAGAGCTGACTTAATGCGAGTATCTAGATCAGCATCAATTGCTTTCTTGGTAGTAAGGTCAGTGATGATTTCAGCATGCTTACTCTCGATAAATGAGAGCATCTCAGCTTCATAGCGTTGAACCAGGTTGGTCTCGTAATCGTCAACGTAGCCATTATTTACTGCGTAAATTGCTAGTACCTGCTTAGAAACTGGCAGGGGCTGATATTGACCCTGTTTAAGGATCTCTACCAAGCGCGCCCCGCGCTGTAACTGCCGTTGTGTCGTGGCATCCAGATCGGAACCAAACTGGGCAAATGCAGCCATTTCACGATATTGAGCCAAAGCAAGGCGCAGCGTACCTGCTACCTGCTTCATCGCTTTAACCTGAGCACTACCACCAACACGAGATACCGACAGACCAACATTGATCGCTGGACGTACACCTGAATAAAACAGGTCAGTTTCCAAGAAGATCTGACCATCTGTGATGGAGATTACATTTGTTGGAATATATGCAGAAACGTCGCCAGCTTGAGTTTCGATAATTGGTAGTGCAGTCAATGAACCTGCGCCCAATTTGTCGTTAACCTTAGCTGCACGCTCGAGCAAACGGCTATGCAAGTAGAATACGTCACCAGGGAATGCTTCGCGTCCTGGTGGACGACGCAGCAGCAGAGACAGTTGGCGATATGCAACCGCTTGCTTGGACAGGTCATCATAAATAATCAGGGCATGCTTACCGCTATCACGGAAGAATTCACCCATGGTAACACCAGTATAGGGCGCAATATATTGCAGAGGAGCCGGGTCTGAGGCAGTAGCTGCTACGATAATGGTGTAATCCATAGCACCATGTTGTTGCAACTTATCTACTACTTGAGCAACGGTAGAGCGCTTTTGCCCAATAGCTACATAGATACATACAACATCTTGCCCTTTTTGGTTGATAATTGTATCAATCGCAACGGCAGTTTTACCGGTCTGACGGTCACCGATAATCAATTCACGTTGACCACGACCGATCGGTACCATGGCGTCTATTGCTTTAAGACCAGTCTGCATTGGCTCATGTACAGATTTACGAGCAACAATGCCTGGGGCTTTAACTTCAACTTGGCTATAAGTGTCAGATTTGATCTCACCCTTACCATCAATAGCAATACCAATACCGTTGACAACGCGACCAATCAGGGATTCGCCTACAGGTACGCGCACAATCTGCTCCGTACGCTTAACGATATCACCTTCTTTGATATGCTCTGCTTCACCGAGGATAGCAGCACCCACATTATCTGCTTCAAGGTTAAGTACCATACCCATGACACCACCGGGGAACTCAAGAAGTTCTCCCGACATCGCCTTATCTAATCCATGAATCCGCGCAATACCATCACCAACAGAGATGATACTTCCAGTTTCACTTACTTCAACCTCGCGACCAAAGTCTTTGATCTGCTTTTTGATGATTGCACTAATCTCTTCTGCTTTAATTTCCATGAGTACTTCCTAACCCTTCTTTAAGGTATCTTCAATCCGCTGCAACTGGGTTTTAATACTTCCGTCAAAAACTTTGCCACCAACTTCGGCTTTCATTCCGCCCAGCAATTTTGCATCAACCTTAGTTTGCAGGTCGATTTTTTTGCCGGTCTGTTTTTCAAGCCCCTCTTTTACGCTGTCAGCCTGAGCTTTGGTCAATCTGACTGCTGAGGTAACGCACGCCCGAACAACGCCGGATATTTCATCGGCGAAAGCTGTATAGTTTGCATAGATCTGGCTTACGTATTTAAGGCGATCCTTAACTGTAAGCAATCCAACAAAATTTTTCATGCCCACTGATAAACCCATTTTTTCTGCAATATCTGCCATTATTGCCACTTTTTTATCTACCTGCAGAGTTGGACTTTCCATCAGTGTACGCAATTCATTTTCCCGAGCTAGCAGCTCACTTACTTCACCCAGCTCAGTACTATACTGCTCAACCATTTTGTTTTCGGTAGCCAGGTCAACTAGAGCCTGAGCATACCGTCGTGCTATAGCGCTTGTACTCAATGGAGTTCTCCTACCTTAAGCTTATATTCATCCACCAGACGAGCCTGATCTTCCTTGGTAACAGCTTTCTTAAGGACATCCTCAGCTATTTTAACTGCAATGGCTGCTGCATCTTGTTGCAGAGCCAGACGAGCTTTGGCTATCTCATTGTCAGAAGCTTTTTGTGCATCAGTCTTGATTTTTTCTGCCATTTGCTTAGCTTCAGCAATAATACGCTGCTTCTCCAACTCGGCTTCTTCCTTAATTGCAACCTTAATTGATTCTATCTCTGCTTCGGCCTGAGTCAGTTTGGCATCGTACTCTTGATATTTTTCTTTTGCCACTTGCGCAGCATCTTCTGATGCCTTGATTGACTGCGCAATGCCTTCACGCCGAGCAGCCAAAGCGTTCTTTAGTGGCTTAGATACAAAATAAACCAGAATTGCCACCATGATACCGAAGTTGAATACCCGCCAGAGAAAATCTTTCAGCAACACTCCGCTATCTACTTGGTGTGCCTCTCCGGAGGCCATCGCATAACCAGCTCCTGCAATCAGTAATCCGAAGGTCGCAGCAGCTACCAGGGTTTTATTTCGCCCCTTAATTTTGTCTGCAAACATTATTTAACGTTCCTTCCCAGTACTTGTGAAGCAATCAAATTTGCCAAGGATTGTGTTTCTTTATTCAGCACTACACGCGCTTTATCAACCTCTGTAGCAACACTGTTTTTCATAGCCACTAGACTAGCATCAGCTTCGGTACGTGCCTTACCAATGATGGTCATCTCTTCTTTTGCCGCTTCTGCCCGCAGCTCATGCGCGGCATGGCTGCCTTCAACCTTCGCTTGACGCAGTTTTTTTTGGTAGCTTTCTAACTTTTCATTTATTGAGGCATCCAAATCACGGGCCTGTTGATGACCTTCTTCAATAGCTTCTTGACGCGCTGCCATGATATTGCGCAAAGGGCGAAACAAAAGAATATTGAGCAATATCATTAATACTATGAAATTAACAAACTGCACCAGGATGGTCCAATCGATATTTATCACTGTGCTACCTCTTTCTTCCTTTGAGACTCAACTATGATTTGTTGTACTTGGAAATACTTTAGGAGTTTTGCTATTGTCAGCCTGTTTTCTGTGTTTCCCTATGGCAACATGCTCCAGCATGATTTAACTAATAATTAGACCAACTAGCTCCGAGTATGCATACATTAAACATACACCCCATCTCTCAAAGCAGAGAACTCTTATCACGGTGCTACTGCAATTGTCAAGCTGATTCACTGTCTTGCAGTCATTGTGACCAAGTTTGTTAATTGTTTTACTAAACTACATTCATGTAATCTAAAATTCTTTGCAATTCGTCATCGTCGTAATAGCTAATTATAATACGCCCACCCTTAACACTTTTTTTAATTTCCACCTTTGTTCCCATGTTTTTTTTCAATATATCTTCCAAGTCGGTTAAGAGAGTCCCTGCTGCCGTCGCCTGTTGCTCGGGTACATCTACGCTACTTTTTACCCTGGGAGCTATTTCAAATTTCTTTATTTTCTTTACCAAGGCCTCAGTTGCCCGTACCGATAAATTTTTATGCTTTACCTGTTTTGCCGCTTCAACAATCTCTTCCTTGCTCTCTAGAGACAATAAACAACGTGCATGACCCATACTCAATTCACCAGATAGGACAGAATTCTGTATTTCGTCAGGGAGATTAAGTAGACGCATGGCATTAGATACAGCTGGCCGGCTTTTACCAACTCTCTTAGCTACCTCTTCTTGAGAAAGATCAAAATTATCTACCAGATGCTTATAAGCTGAAGCTTCCTCAATAGCATTAAGATCTTCGCGCTGAATATTTTCTATCAGAGCAATCTCAAGCGCCCAATCTTCCGACACATCTTGAATCGTTACAGGTATCTCTGTCAGACCAGCTTTTTGTGCGGCACGCCAGCGCCGCTCTCCAGCTATGATTTGGTAATGATCCTCTACTCGACGCACCACAAGAGGCTGAATTACCCCTTTTTCTATTATTGACGCAACCAACTCTTCCATTTTGTTTTCATCAAACGACTTCCGAGGCTGTCCCACGTGGGGTCGCAACTCTTCAATAGCACAAATAAAATACCTACCTCCATTATCTGGAGTAGCTGCGCTCAGCAGTGCGCCCATTCCCTTCCCTAACGCCGTTCTTTTAGCCATCTACCCTGCCTCCACTAATAATCTCTTCCGCTAACGCCATATATGCCAGCGAACCACGGGAATTTATATCATAAAGCAGTACCGGTTTCCCATGGCTAGGTGCTTCAGACAAGCGAACATTGCGCGGAATAACACTTTGGAAAACTTTACCCCCGAAATGAGCACGCACCTCTTCACTTACCTGATGAGATAAATTATTTCGTTTGTCAAACATAGTTAACACTATACCGCGCATAGTTAGTTTCTTATTAAGACCACGCTGAATGAGGTCAATTGTTTTCATCAATTGACTCAACCCCTCCATGGCGTAGTATTCACATTGTAGCGGTACCAACACCGACCTAGCCACAGTTAATGAATTTATTGTAATCAAGCCTAAAGAAGGGGGGCAATCAATTATTATATACTCGTAGTCATCTTCCAACACCTTGATAGCACGAGCTAAACGTTGTTCTCTATTATCAGCAGCCACCAACTCTAATTCTGCTCCAATTAACTGGGAATTGGATGGCAACACCTTTAAGAATTCAAGCTCGGTGTCCACCAGACATTGCCTGACCACTTCAGGATCATGCAAGGCATCGTAGACAGTATAATCGCTTTCTCCGGCATACACACCAACACCACTACAGGCATTACCTTGCGGGTCCATATCAACTAATAAGGTTTTCTTTTCGGCGACCGCAAGGGATGCGGCCAAATTGACGGCGGTGGTAGTTTTACCCACACCACCCTTTTGATTAGCAACGGCAATTATATCTGCCATAGATAGCTCCTTTATAAAAATCGAAGCTGAATTTTATCACACTCTTTACTGTGAAAAAATCCCTATTTTGCTATTTTTGCATTCTTATTTCCAATATTGTCCGTTTAGCCCCCGTTGAGGGCAATGTAAACGATATTTTATTGCTTATATATAAATCATTATTAAACAAGTACTCACTTGCACTACCAATCTCATCTTCAACCGTAATACTTTTCATTGCCAGAATCCTACCCGACCTATTTAAAAACGGCAAAGCATGTTTGACAAATACTTCTAACGAAGCAAAAGCTCTTGAAGTCACAACATCAAATTGACCGCAATGTTGCTGCTCAAGATCTTCTATTCTCGCTGCTTCGGCACTAAAATCATGCAAGCCAAGCAACCTGACTACATGGCGCTGAAAGTTAATTTTTTTAGTAACAGAATCAACTGACAGTACCCGCAAACCAGGAAACACTATTTTCAATGGGATTGATGGTAGACCTGCGCCGGAACCAATATCTACCAACCGTTCTCTTCCAGCAAGCATACTTCCCAAAAACAATGAATCCAAGATATGCTTTTCCCAACAACTATTCAGTTCGACGATAGCTGTTAAATTTACCTTTTTATTCCACCGTAACAACTCGTCAAGATAAATAGTAAGCTGAACAAACTGAGCATCGCCAATATCGGCAACATCAGTTAAATGAGATTCAAGGTACGCCTTATAATCCATTGTTTATTTTTTTCGTGCACGAAGCATTACAGCAAGAATCGATATAGCCGCAGGGGTAACTCCAGGAATCCTACCAGCCTGTCCAAGAGAGATTGGTCTTATTTTTATAAATTTTTCACGCACCTCAGCAGACAAACTATTCACACTACAATAATCAAAGTCTATAGGAATTTTCACCTGTTCGACCTTACTATATCGAGACACCTGATCCACCTGCCGCTGAATATAACCTTCATATTTAGTGGCTATCTGTAACTGTTCCGCAACAACATCCGGAAGTTCAGCTAGTTGTTGTGATTCCTCCCGCAACATAGCCATAGTTATATCTGGCCTGCGCAGCAGTCCCTTAAATGATTGCCCGTTACTCAACCCTTCAAGTTTGAGCCGCTGAACCATACCAACATCACTCGGCACTATGCGCAGACTATCAAGCAACTGCTTACCAAGTACAACCTGTTCCATTTTTTGTTGATATTGTTGCCAACGTTCATCGCCAACAAGACCAATTTTTCTTCCTAAATCGGTCAATCGTTGATCGGCATTGTCTTCACGCAACAAAAGTCGGTATTCAGCACGCGAAGTAAACATACGATATGGCTCTTTAGTGCCAAGATTCACCAGATCATCAATCAATACGCCGATATACCCTTGATCGCGACCAATAACCACAGCATCTTTTTCCTGAATTTGCATTACTGCATTTATTCCAGCCATCAACCCCTGAGCTGCAGCTTCTTCATACCCGGAAGTACCATTTATCTGCCCCGCATGAAACAACCCACTAATTTTTTTTGTTTCCAGTGATGGTTTTAATTCTATAGGATCTACATAATCATACTCAATCGCATACCCCGGACGCATGATCTCAGTATACTCCAAGCCAGGAATAGTGCGTAAAAGCCTAATTTGGACATCAGCCGGCAATGATGTTGGCAATCCATTGGGATACACTTCAACGCTATGCAACCCCTCTGGTTCTATAAAAATCTGATGGCTGTCTTTCTCTGGAAAACGCACCACCTTGTCTTCGATAGAGGGGCAGTAACGTGGGCCGACACCCTCAATAACCCCACTATACAACGGAGACCTATCCAACCCCCCTCTTATTTCGTCATGAGTTCTTTCATTTGTTGCAGTGATAAAGCATGACACCTGCGGCATATCAATCCGCTCAGTCATAAACGAAAAAGGTCTTATCGGAACATCCCCAGGCTGTTCCTCCATCTTTGAATAATCAATACTGCCACTATGCAGCCTTGGAGGTGTTCCAGTTTTCAACCTACCAACATCAACACCCAACAACCTTAACTGCTCAGATATTCCCTGAGAAGGTGGTTCACCGGCTCGACCACCTGAATAATTACTCAAACCCACATGTATCAATCCACGCATAAACGTTCCCGTGGTTAACACAACAGTTTTACCATCAAAACCAATTCCATCTCTAGTTTCAACGCCAACAACCCGACCCCCATCCATCAACAACCTGCATACCGAACCTTGCTTCAAATCCAAACAAGGCTGATTCTCGAGCACACGGCGCATACGGCGCGAATATTTCCACTTATCCGCCTGGGCACGCAAGGCACGCACCGCTGGACCCTTCTTGGTATTTAATGTTCGAAACTGTATCCCCGTGGCATCAATATTGTGCGCCATCTCGCCGCCCAAAGCATCAATTTCACGAACCAGATGCCCCTTGGCTAAACCACCAATTGATGGGTTGCATGACATCTGCGCTATAGTGTCCAAACTCAGATTCAATAACAATGTGTTGTGCTGCAATCTCGCCGCAGCCAGAGCTGCCTCACAACCAGCATGACCGGCACCAACAACTATAACATCATACTGCTTACCATATGTCGACATCACACACTCCATGTTTCACGTGAAACATTTACTTACCAATACAGAATTTAGAGAAAATATTATCCAGAACCTCGTCGGGCGTAGTCTCGCCAGTAATATCTCCCAGCGACGACAATGCTTCCCTAAGATGTAAAGCCAAGAACTCAGGGGAATTCTGTTCAACAAGTTCAGACGCAAACGAAACAAGATGATACTGAGCACCACACAAAGCATCGCGGTGCCTTCGGTCTGAAATTAGACAATTTTCACGTTCGTCTGTTCCTGAAATATTGAAAACCTCGCAAATTTCATCTATCAACAGATTAAAACCATTTCCGTCTTTGGCACAAACTGCAACATGGTTTACTGTTGAAAAATTATTCAATATATCATCCGTCAAAAGATCTGATTTATTAATAACAAAAAGGATAGGAACAATTCCATATTCATCTAAAATATCATCAATACTAAAGTCTAAAGGCATTGATCCATCTACGACGAACAGTACTAGATCGGCACCAGCAACTTCCCCCTTTGCTCTTCTTACTCCATCTTGCTCAATTGGGTCATCACTATCACGAATTCCAGCAGTGTCAATAAAGCGCAGAGCTAAACCAGAGACAACTAAACTCTCCTCTATAATATCGCGAGTAGTTCCTGGGATATCAGTGACAATTGCACGGTCTTCACCTACAAAGCGATTAAGGATAGAACTCTTACCAACGTTAGGTTTTCCTAAAATAAGTACAGATAAACCATCTTTAAGTATTCTACCTTCTTCAAAACCATCTATTAAACTAGATATATCTTTTACCAGAAAATCAACGTCAGATTGCAAACTCAATAAATGGGGAGGGGAAATATCATCGTCAGGAAAATCAATATACGCTTCAACCAACGACAACATAGAAATAACGCGTGATCTGAATACATATACAGCCTTAGACAAGCCACCAGTTAACTGTGCCAGTGCTAGCTTTGCCGCAATAGCTGAACGAGAATTTATAACATCAGCAACAGCCTCAGCACTAGAAAGATCAATACGACCATTTAAAAAAGCACGCTGAGTAAACTCACCAGGTAAAGCCATGCGCGCACCAGCAGCAAGTAATATATCTAATATTTGAGCTACAATAACCCTATTACCATGACAATGGATTTCAACAACATCCTCTCCCGTATAAGATTGTGGTGAAGACATTTTAACAAACATTATTTCATCAACAATTTGCGCTTGTGTATTAACAAATGAAGCATAGTAAAGCATATGAGAAACTATATTATCCAGCACCCCTGGAGCTACACTAACAAAAGGTCTTACTAAATCAAAACAACTGATCCCCGATAGACGAACGATAGCTATCCCACCACTACCTATGGCTGTTGCTGGAGCGACAATAATATCTGAATCAAACATAAATAAACCAGACAAATTAAAAAGCCGATTTAGAAATTATATTATCTAAATCGGCATAGTTATTAAACGCCATAAAATTATTATGCAGACTTACGATAAATTAAATATTGCTGAAAAATTGTCAGTAAATTATTAACTAACCAATAAATAACTAAACCTGCCGGAAAATTTAAAAACATAAAAGTAAAAACCAATGGCATAGCCATCATCAGTTTTGCTTGCATTGGATCCATAGTACTGGGGGTAAGTTTTTGCTGAATAAACATGGTCAAACCCATAACTACAGGAGTTATGTAGTAAGGATCTTTAATAGAAAGATCGGTTATCCAAAACATAAAAGGTGCATGGCGTAATTCTATAGTACCCAATAAAACTTTATACAAAGCAAAAAACACTGGAATTTGAACTAACATGGGTAAACATCCACCCATTGGGTTAACTCTATTCTCTTTGTATAATTCCATCATCTTTTTATTTAAAGCTTCTTTATCACCACTATATTTCTCACGAATTTTTTTCATCTCTGGCTGCAAGGTTTGCATAGCACGCATAGAGACATAACTTTTCTGAGTAAGCGGCCAAAAAATCATTTTCAAAATTATAGTTAACAAAATAATTGCTACACCATAATTACCAATATAACCATAGAAGAAATTTAAAAAAGTATGTAAGGGTCTGGCTAACAATTCAAAAAAACCAAAATCAACAACCTTGACTAAATCATGACCAGCTAATTTAAGTTGATTGACATCTTTAGGACCTAAATATAACTCAAATGCAGTTGTATAACTGTCACCAGGTTTAATTGAAATATGATTAAAATTTAAAATATTTTTTATAACATTATTATTAAATACAAGATTAATATTTTCAAGACTATCAGGAGAAATTGGTGCAACTGCATTCATAAAATATTTATTTTGAAAACCAGTCCACTGTATATCTGAAGTATATTGTATTGATTTTTCTTTTAAATCATCAACATCGTCAGTATTTATTTTCCCCCCAACTAAACTTGTCGGACCAATAAAATCAAAACGATTACCCTGCATTTCATCATTCCACAAGTTATTCATATAAACAGAAAGTTTACCTGAAATATATGTGTTAGCAGTATTATTTAGAACAAGATCACTAGTAAAAGAATAATCATCTTTAGTAAAATTGTATATTTTAGTAACAACTAACCCGGTAGAAGTTACAGCTGTAAACTTTATAGAGGAATCACCATTAACTAATATTTTATCGGGGGCATTAGTTTCAAAGATTAAATTTTGATCAAGAGATAAAGAGTCATCACCCACAGTAATAAAAGTTGGTATGCCATCGTTATTATTCACTACAGAAACTATTGGAGAACTAGGGTCATTCAGTTCTGTGTATTTTTTAAGTTCAAATGAAATTATAGCCGCGCCAACGTTTGAAAAGGTGGCAATAAATTTATCATTTTCTACGACTATATTTTTTTGTTCTAAATTTATAGATGGAACAGCAACCTTATTGATATTGTCAGTTCTTATAAAATTTGATTCCGTAACTTCACTTGAAATTAACCGTTGCTCTTCATTCGCAACTATTTTTTCATTATTATTTACTATTTCCTTAGGTTGCTGAGGAAAAAAATAAGTAAAACCAGTCCAAACAAGCAACATTAACAATAGTGCAATAACAGTATTTTTATTTTCCATAAAACCCTCTATTCAACAGGATCATAACCGCCCTTACATAACGGATTGCACCTAAGAATACGAAAAAAGGACTTCAGGAAGCCCTTTATAAAACCATATTTTTTAAAAGATTGAAGAGAATACTCTGAACACGTAGGAATAAAACGGCATGTAGGCAAAGTTAAAGGGGAAATTAACTTTTGATAAATAGTAATTAAGACCACTGCAGACTTTACAAACATTTTTTGTTCTACATTCTATTACAAATACAAAGAAATTCTGATCTTAACAGTTTATAAGAAACATTTTCTGCACTTTTTTTAAGAATCAAAACAATATCTGTAGAAATTTGTAAATTATAATATTCATTTCTATATATATCGCGAAAAACTCTTTTTAAATAATTTCTTAAAACTGCCCCACCAACCTTTTTACTAGCTATAACACCAAGTCTAGTGGGGCCAGATTTTTTTTTACAGCAAAACAAGATAAAACTTTTTGAATTATACTTTTTGCCATTATTTAAAATGTATCTATAATCAGAACTTTTACATATCCGCATGTCACGGGTATATTCTAACATAAATTTATTTTACAGGAATGGTTACAACTAAAGTTTTCCTACCACGATTTCTACGACGTTTTATAACATTACGACCACTACTAGTTGACATACGCTGACGAAAACCATGAGTCCTTTTTCTACAAACTTTACTAGGTTGATATGTACGTTTCATTTTCTACTTTCCTCCATTTTTTTATTAAAACTAAGAACTGTAAATAATATATCTAAAACTAAAAGTGAGTCAATAAAAAAACAAAAGTAATTTCCAAATTAATTAACTTGCTTGGTATCAACATGTTTGTTAATTTAATTATGAATTTTTCGAAATATTATATAAACTACTGAAATAGTTAATTATATATATTTATAACCTTGTTAATAAACTGTTGAAAACTGGATATAAAATGGACGATAAAAATTTATGGGAAAAAACTCTAAATGATATAGAAAATAAAATTAATCCACAACAATACAAAACGTGGATAAAACCAATTCTATTAAAAAAAATAGAAAAAGATCTAATATCAATATCTGTTGAAAATAAATTTATAAAAGAATGGATAAATAAAAATTATATAAACATTATAAATTCAAGTCTGAATGAACTAACAGGTATAAATTTTACAGTTAAAATTTATATTGAAAAACATAATAACAATGAAGAAAAAATACAAGAAGTTAAACCAACTAAAAAAGAAGTTAAAAATGAAGGTATTACCAATATAAACTCTCAATATACCTTTAGTAAATTCATATCCGGGACATCAAATCAGTTTGCAGCTGCTGCTGCAATAGCTGTAGCTAATAATCCAGCAACTATTTATAACCCATTATTTATATATGGCGGTGTTGGTTTAGGTAAAACTCATCTTATAAACGCTATTGCTAACGAAATTAAAAAAAATAACAGCAAATTAATTATAAGTTATTACTCTTCTGAAAAATTTACCAATGAACTAATAAATTCAATCCGATTTGGTAAAATGGATGAATTCAGGAAAAAATTTAGAAATATAGATGTGTTATTAATCGATGACGTGCAATTTATTGCTGGAAAAGAAAGAACTCAAGAGGAATTTTTTCATACTTTTAATTCTTTATATGAATCCCACAAACAAATAGTTGTAACCTCTGATAAATTTCCAAAAGAAATACCCGGTTTGGAAGATAGACTTAGATCACGATTTGAATGGGGTTTAATAGCTGATATACAACCACCAGACATAGAAACAAAACAAGCAATTTTACAGGCAAAAGCAGATCAAAATAATATAAATTTACCAGAAAATGTTGCAATATTTTTATCTAATTCAGTTATTACAAATATAAGAGAATTAGAGGGTTATATTGTAAGAATTGGAGCTTACTCAAGTCTTACATCAACACCAATAACTATAGAAATGGCTAAAGATGTTCTTAAAGATATTATTGTTGAAAGTAGTAAAGAATTAACAATAGAAGATATACAAAAAAAGGTATCTAGCCACTTTAATATAAAGATTGCAGATATAAAATCTGCAAAAAGAATTAAAAGTTTTGTGGGTCCAAGACAAATAGCTATGTATTTATGTAGACAATTAACAGATAGTTCATTTCCAGAAATAGGTAGCCATTTTGGTGGCAAGGATCATTCTACTGTTATACATGCTATAAGAAAAATAGAAAAAAATATGGAAACTGATAGTTATCTTAGAACAACAATAAAAACGATAAAAAATACTTTATTACCAACCTAGATAAACCTGTGTATAAAAAATTAAAATAATAATAATAAACAAAAAAAAAAGATATTAACAATGTATCAACAAACAATAACATACTAAATTCTTCGTAAATTTAGTATGTTATTAACAAATAACATATCAACAGTGACTACTATATCTTTACTATAAAAACTAAACTAAACAATAGAATAAAGGAGATGGAGATAATTATGAAATTTGATATAGAAAGAAAAAAACTATTAAAAGGTTTATCTTTAATTCAAGGTGTTGTTGAAAAGAAAAAAACATTACCTATTTTACTAAATGTACTAATAGAAACAACAAATGATAAAATAATATTAACTGCAACTGATTTAGAAATTGGAATAAAAAACACATATGATTCAAATATAATTGAACCAGGTTCAATTACGGTAAATGCTAAAAAACTTTTTGAAATTATAAAAGAATTACCAGAAGAAAAAATTACTATAAAATCTAAAGAAAATAACTGGATCGAAATTAAATGCAAAAATTCTAAATTTAATATTCTTGCCTTATCACCAGATGAATTTCCTACTATAAATAGTAATCACTCCGAAAATTCTATTTTAATATCCAGTAAAAAATTAAATGAAATGATTGATAAAACATTTAATTCTATGTCCACTGATGAAACGAAATATAATTTAAATGGAATTTACCTACATAAAACAGAAAATAATAACTTAAGAATGATTTCAACTGATGGACATCGATTATCTTTATTTCAAAATGAAATAGAAATTAATAATGATATATTTGAAAAAGGTATAATAATCCCTAGAAAAGGAATAGTTGAACTTAAAAAAATAACAGAAAATAGTGAAAATGACTTAGAAATTAGTTTATTAGATAATAATCTAATAGTAAGTAATAATGAAACACAATTAGTTATTAGATTAATTGATGGAGATTTTCCAGATTATAAAAGGGTAATACCGACTAATTTAGAAAATTCAGCAATTATAAATACCAGTAAATTATTACAAGCATTAAAGAGAATATCTATTTTAGCTAATGAAAAATCTCGTGGTATAAATTTAGTATTAACAGAAAACAAACTAGAATTAAATTCATCGAATCCTGAATACGGAAATGCTTCAGATTTTATTGATATAAATTATATTGGGTTAGATATAAATATTGGCTTTAATTCAAAATATTTACTTGATGCTTTAGTAAATATTGATTCAGAAAATATCCAAATATTCATAAGTGATAATATTTCACCGTGTCTAATAAAAAAAGAGAACAGTGAATCTTATCAAGCGGTAATAATGCCTATGAGATTATAAATGTTATTAAATGAAATAAATCTATTAAACTATAGAAATATAAAAAATATTAAATTTCAACCATCATCACGTTACAATATTTTATATGGTGATAATGGTCAGGGTAAAACAAATATAATAGAATCTATATATTTATTAGGTTATTTGAAGAGTTTTAGACAGGCAAGAAATTTAGATTTTGTTGGAAACGATGAAAATTATTGTAATATTATAAATAAATTTTATTCAGATAATATTTATTATAAATATAATTTAAATATAAATAGTAAAAATAAAATTATTAAGATAAATAACAAAATATCTTATACCACTGATCATCTTAATTATATAAAATCAGTTGTATATTCAACAGATGAGTTGTTGTTATTTCGTGGATCTAATTTATTAAGAAAAAATTTTATTGATAGAGGAATTTTTTTAATAGATACAACTTATTTAAATTTGGTAAAAAAATACAATTATATTTTAAAATCAAGGAATGCTATCCTTAAACAGATAAATAACAATAATTCTACATTAGAATCTTGGACACAGTTATTAGTTGAAACGGGAAGTATTATCCGCAAAATTAGATTTAATTATATTAGTAATTTAAATACTAAATTTGTAGAAATATATAAACTGGTTTTTAAAGAAAAAGAACAAGCCCGCATAGAATATAAAAACTTTGATTATTCTCTAGAAAAAATACAAGAAGATTTCTACTTATCAATAAAATCTAAACTTGAGCAGGAATTTACATATGGTCAGACTTTGTGTGGACCACATTTAGATAAGGTAGATTTTTATATAGGCGATAAAAATTTAAAATTTTATGGTTCTCAAGGTCAATTAAGAATAATATTATTATCTTTTAAATTGGCTCAAATTTATGAATATAAAGAAAAATTCAACAAATATCCTATTTTACTCCTCGATGATATATGTAGTGAATTAGATTTAAAAAAAATATATTCCTTATTTGATTATATCAGCGGTAATATTGGTCAAATTTTTATTACTACTACGTGTAGAAAAAATTTAGATTTTCTAAATATTAAAAATAGTAATTTTTACCGCATAGATTGCGGTGAAATAACTTTAGGTTGATGGAGTATTAATGAATAAGATAAATGAAGATAGCTATAGTGCTGATAATATAAAAGTTTTAGAAGGTTTGACTGCAGTACGAAAAAGACCCGCTATGTATATTGGATCAACTAGCACTTCTGGTTTGCATCATTTAGTTTACGAAGTGGTGGATAATTCAATAGATGAATCATTAGCCGGATATTGCGATGATATTAAAGTAACTATAAATATGGATGGTTCAGTAACGGTAGAAGATAATGGAAGGGGAATTCCTGTAGATTGGCATAGCTCAGAAAAAAAATCTGCTGCTGAAGTTGTAATGACAGTTCTTCATGCCGGAGGTAAATTTGATAGTGATACCTATAAAGTATCTGGAGGTTTGCATGGAGTTGGTGTTTCAGTAGTAAATGCCCTCTCTAGCAGGCTTGAATTAGAAATACGCCGCAACGGTAGAGTATATGAGCAAGTTTATAATAAAGGTATTCCCCAAGCAGATCTAAAAGAAGTTGCCGATACTATAAAAAAAGGTACTAAAATAACTTTTTGGCCTGACGATACAATTTTTGAAATAATAGAATTTTCTTTTGAAATTTTGTCAAAAAGACTGCGTGAATTGGCATTTTTAAATGCCGGTGTGCATATCCTATTAATCGATGACAGATTTGAAAAAAAACAAGAATTTCATTATGAGGGTGGTATATCCTCTTTTGTTGAATATCTGAATAGGGCAAAATCTCCCATTCATCCTCAAGTTATATATTTTGAAGGTGAAAAAGGGGGGGTACAAATTGAAATAGCATTCCAATATAACGATGGTTATGATGAAAAACTATTTACCTTTGCAAATAATATAAACACCCAGGAGGGTGGAACACACCTTATAGGATTTAAAGCAGCACTTACCAGAACAATGAATACTTATGCTGCGGCAAATAATTTAATGAAAAATGTTAAAGCTACTGTCTCTGGTGATGACCTTAGAGAGGGTATGGCAGCTGTTATTTCGGTCAAGGTTCCAGATCCGCAGTTTGAAGGACAGACCAAGACTAAGTTGGGTAATTCAGAAATTAAAGGCTATGTAGAAACGCTTCTAAATGAAAAATTAGCTACATTTTTGGAAGAAAACCCTCAAATATCCAAGAAAATACTTGAAAAAGGGATAGATGCTGCTCGGGCACGTGAAGCAGCAAGAAAAGCACGAGATCTGACACGGCGAAAAGGTGCATTGGATGGTTTGTCACTGCCAGGAAAATTAGCTGATTGTCAGGAAAAAGATCCAGCCCTGAGTGAAATTTATCTAGTGGAAGGTGATTCTGCCGGCGGCAGTGCAAAACAAGGTAGAGATCGTTCGAATCAAGCAATTCTCCCACTAAAAGGAAAAATCCTTAATGTAGAAAAAGCTCGTTTTGATAAAATGCTTAGTTCAAATGAAATTCGTACCCTAATAACAGCTATGGGAGCTGGAATTGGTAAGGATGACTTTGATGTGGCTAAATTGCGCTATCATCGTATTATAATTATGACTGATGCTGATGTCGACGGTTCGCATATACGGACTCTTCTTCTTACTTTCTTTTTTCGCCAAATGCCTGAATTGATAGAACGTGGCTACTTATATATTGCACAGCCACCGCTGTATAAATTAAAAAGAGGTAAAAAAGAGATATACCTTAAAGATGAAGAAATACTGATAGATTATTTACTTAATCTTGGAGTAGAAAACTGTGCTCTTGATATAAATGAAGGTGAAAAAGTAATAAGAGGAAAACAGATAATCCCAACACTTAAAAATATAATAGATTACAATAAGTTATTTGAAAAATTGGTACATAAAGGCATAAAGAGAGAATTACTGGATGTTTTCGTTCAAAATAAAATAAATAACGGTTTTAGTGATTTAGCAGATTTGACACCCCTAGTGGAAAAATTGCAAGAGGCAGCTCCCCATGCAGATTTTACCCTACACCAAAATCCAGCACGCATATTATTCACCATGGGAAATACCAGAGCTCGTATTGATCAAAATAGCCTCGATATTTTATCCAGTCATGAATATAAATTACTTTTACAGGCATATCGCCAAGTTGCCACAATAGGTAATGACGGGAAAATTCTTGTATTAGAAGAAGAAAAAGAAGCTATAGAAATTCATGATCGTTTAGAATTACTGAACCATTTTCTTAATAAGGCAAAAAAAGGTCAATATATCCAGCGTTATAAAGGTCTGGGTGAGATGAACCCTGACCAATTGTGGGAGACCACTATGGATCCTGAAAAACGAGTTCTGTTACAGGTTAAAATTGAAGATGCGGTTTCAGCTGATGGAATATTTACCGTTCTTATGGGTGATCAAGTAGAGCCACGGCGCGAGTTTATAGAAAATAATGCCCTAAATGTTTCTAATTTAGATATTTAATTTTTCAAGATAATGCACTTTTATATCGGTGTATATATCTAAAAATATACAATTGGAGGTTAATCCGTAGATGCTTTCCCACCAGAACAAAGTTAGCGTCAATATAGAAACTGAAATGCGTCAATCCTACATGGATTATGCGATGAGCGTAATAATTGGTAGAGCTCTACCGGATGTACGCGATGGTTTAAAACCAGTACATAGACGTGTTCTTTTCGCTATGCACGAACTGGGTAATGAATACAATAAGCCATATAAAAAATCGGCGCGTGTAGTTGGCGATGTTATTGGTAAGTATCATCCGCATGGTGATACCGCTGTTTATGACACTATAGTCAGGATGGCACAGAGTTTTTCTATGCGTAATCCGTTGGTTGATGGTCAAGGTAATTTTGGTTCAGTCGATGGTGATTCAGCTGCGGCAATGCGTTATACTGAAGTGCGTATGTCCAAACTTGCCCATGAACTGTTATCGGATCTTGAGAAAGAAACCGTAGATTTCGGACCCAACTATGATGAATCCTTACAAGAACCTCTGTTGTTACCCTGTAAGTTCCCTAACTTACTGGTTAATGGATCTGAAGGTATTGCAGTTGGTATGGCGACTAAAATACCTCCCCATAATTTAGGTGAGGTAATTGATGGTCTGATTGCTGTTATTGATGATCCCACCATGTCATTCGAGGATTTAATCCAGAAAATTCCCGGTCCTGATTTTCCTACTAGTGGTTTTATTCTTGGTCACGATGATATCCGCGAAGCTTATCGTACCGGGCGCGGAATAATCCAAATGCGTGCTAAGGCAATGGTGGAGATAGATAGGCGTACTGGTCGTGAAAGCATTATTGTCAATGAGATACCCTATCAAGTTAACAAAGCTCGGTTGATTGAAAAAATAGCCAGCCTAATAAAAGAAAAGAAAATAGAGGGTATTTCTGATTTACGGGATGAGTCCGACCGTGATGGTATGCGCATCGTTGTCGACCTTAAAAGGGATAGTGTTGCCGGAGTTATTTTAAATCAATTATATAAAATGACTATGATGCAAACGTCCTTCGGCATCATCATGTTGGCAATAGTTGGTGGTCAGCCTAAAGTTTTAACCCTGCGCGAAGTTCTTGATCATTTCATCGATCACCGCCGCGAAATAGTTACCCGCCGCTGTGTTTTTGAACTTAAAAAAGCTGAAGCACGAGCACATATTCTCGAAGGTTTCAAAATAGCTCTGGAAAACCTTGATAAACTTATCCAGATAATTAAATCGTCAGATAATTCTCCAGAAGCCAAGAGGCGCTTAATTGAGCGTTTCATTTTTTCTGATATTCAAGCACAAGCTATTCTTGATATGCGTCTACACCGGTTAACTGGTTTAGAGCGCGATAAAATTATCAATGAATACAAAGATATAATGGCACAAATCGCACGCTTGAAAGATATTCTCGGTAGTGAAATAGAAATTTTAAAAATAATAAAAAGTGAATTGCTTGACGTGCAACAGAGTTACGCCGACGCAAGGCGTACACAGATTATTGCCAAGACTAAAGATCTTTCTTTAGAGGATCTTATCGTTGAAGAAGATATGGTAGTTACCGTATCTCATTCCGGCTATATCAAGCGAAATCCTGTCTCCTTATATCGCTCGCAACGCCGTGGGGGTAAAGGTAAAACTGGCATGCGTCCAAAAGAAGAGGACTTTGTCGAACACCTATTTATTGCCTCTACCCATTCCTATATTTTAGTATTCACCAATCAGGGAAAAGTGTACTGGCTTAAAGTTCATGAGATTCCTCAAGGTGGACGAGCCGCGCGCGGAAAGGCGATCGTAAATCTGCTGCAATTGGCACCGGATGAACAAGTTATGAGCATCCTACCGGTTAAGCAATTTAGCGAAAATAAATATATTATCGCCGCAACGAGCAAAGGTGTAGTTAAAAAGACTGAGTTGATGGCTTATGCTAATCCTCGCCAGGGCGGAATAATTTCCATGACTATTGATGTTGGTGATGAACTGGTATCTACACGTATCACCGATGGCGGTATGGATGTTCTTTTAGCTAGTTGTCATGGTAAGTCTATTCGTTTTTCAGAGAAAGATGTTCGTCCAATGGGACGTACTGCTCGTGGTGTACGCGGTATGCACCTTGAAGGTGATGACTATATCATTGGTATGGAGGTTGTAACTGATGCTACCTCTGCTACCTTGGTGAGTGTTACCGAGCACGGTTATGGAAAGCGTACCAATCTTGGAGAGTACCGTGTCCAGAGTCGCAGCGGCAAAGGTATAATTACCATCAAGACTTCCACGCGTAACGGTAATGTAGTAGACATTAAGCTTGTCAGTGATGACGAAGATCTGATGTTTATCACTGATATTGGTAAAATTCTCCGCACCCGTGTAGGCGCTCTGTCGGTGATTGGTCGCAATACTCAGGGAGTGCGCTTAATGGTTCTTGAAGAGGAAGAACGCATTGTCGCCGTAGCTAAACTAGCGGAAAAAGAAGAAGATGAAGAATTTTCTGACGAGTTAAACAGTGAAGATGCACCGAATGAAGATGGTGTAGAGCAAGAAGAGGATTAGTTAACCAGTGAAAAGTATAGGGGTTATTGGCGCTGGCAGCTGGGGAACCAGTTTAGCAAATTTGTTGGCAAAAAAAGGGCACGATGTGGTGTTGTGGGCGTACGAAGGCGATCTGGTCGAGCGGATGCGCAGTACACATATAAATGACCTGTATCTACCTGATGTGAAACTGTCCGGTAATTTAACTTTTAGCAATAATTTGCCTGAAGTAGCTGGGCGGCAGTGTTTATTATTAGTGCCACCATCGCAAATAATGCGCCATCTATTGTCTCAGGTTGTTGATTATATCAGGAACGATGCTGTGATTATTTCAGCATCCAAGGGTATTGAAAACGATACCCTGTTACCCATGTCTGATGTGTTAAAACGGTTGCTGCCGGCATCCCTGTATCAGCGCAGCGCTTATCTGTCTGGACCAACTTTTGCAAAAGAAGTTGCTTTAGGGCAACCATCTGCTGTGGTTGTTGCCGCGCAAGACAGGGGTATAGCTGAACAAGTACAGGATATTTTCAATACTGATTATTTTCGTGTGTATACTAATAACGATGTAGTCGGTATTGAGCTGGGCGGTGCTCTGAAAAATGTTATTGCTTTAGCTGCTGGAATTTGTGATGGTTTAGGATATGGTTATAATACCCGTGCAGCGCTGATTACTCGTGGCTTGGCTGAGATGAAACGGATCGGTATTGCCATGGGTGCCAAAGGGGAAACCTTTGCTGGTCTGGCTGGCATGGGCGATTTAGTTCTTACCTGCACCGGTGATCTGTCGCGTAATCGCAGTGTTGGTTGTGAGTTGGGTAAGGGGCGTAAGCTCACGGAAATTTTAGCTGATATGACCATGGTAGCGGAGGGGGTAAAAACTACTCTATCCAGCTATCAACTGGCTGTGAAACTTGGGGTAGAAGTACCAATTATCGATCAGATGTACGCAATTCTGTATCAAGATAAAGATCCACGCGCGGCAGTCGTTGAATTGATGCAGCGCGAGCTTAAATCTGAATACATTTAACGGCTAAAATTTAAAGCTGAAAACAAAGACGAGGAAATTAAATGAAAAAACTGATAGTTGTTTTTTTGCTATTGCTGCCAGTATTGGCTTTAGCCAATCCCAGCGTGGTTATCAAGACCAGTATGGGCGATATTCAGGTAGAGTTAAATGAAAGACAGGCTCCGATATCCACGGTCAATTTTCTCAACTATGTAGATATTGGTTTTTATAAGGGGACAATTTTTCATCGCGTAATCCCAGGTTTTATGATTCAAGGCGGTGGTTTCATTAAAGACATGACCAAGAAAGTGACCAAAGATCCCATTAAGAATGAAGCAGATAACGGCTTGAAAAACCAGCGCGGTACCATATCTATGGCACGTACCAATGTTGTGAATAGTGCTACCGGCCAATTTTTTATAAATCATAAAGATAATAGTTTTCTTGATCACAAATCTAATAGCTCCAGCGGTTATGGCTATGCAGTTTTTGGTAAAGTAACCAAGGGGCTGGATGTGGTCGATAAAATTGCTAAAGTTAGAACAGGAATCAAAAAAGGTATGAGAGATGTTCCTAAGCAGCCAGTTACGATTTATGCGATTGAGCGCTTGAAATAGATAAATCAGCTCAACGCGGATAAAGGTGTGTTATGCCCACGATCCGCATACTTTCTTATAATTTGCATGGCTGCCGTGACATGGCAGCCATGTGTCGCACTATTCAAAATTCAGAGGCTGAGTTTGTTGCCTTGCAAAACGTCACTGCCCTCCCTTCTGGTTATACTCTCACTAATGTTGCAACACAAACTGGTTATTTATTTTCTGCAGAAGGTGGGAACGGTTCCTTAGCGATACTGGCACGCCAGCCGGTAAAATTTATCCAAACTTACGCTTTAGGCGCTGGTGCTTATTGTATGAAGTTGGATTTGCAAAATAAAGACCAGCGTTTCATTGTGCTCAATGTTGGTCTATCCGGATCATTTTTTAAGCGTCTGGCGCAGATTAGCAGCCTTCTTGGTCCAAACCTGCTAGAGACTTCTACGCTGTCGTTGCCAACTGTTTTGCTCGGGGACTTTTACGATATCGTCTGGGTTTCGTGGAATTATCGTTTCAATCATCAGTTGCGCCGCCATGCACCACCATTGCTGCGCGCAACTTATCCAGCATGTTTGCCAATTTTTAGCCGTGACCGAGTATATTCTATGGGTGGTATACAAATAAGCAACGTGTGTATCAATCATAGTAAGGATGCGCGCTCTGCCACTTACCATCTTCCCACCAACTTCAATTTAAAGATCACCGATACTCGCATAGCTTTGACTGCGCGGCAACAAGTCCAAGCGCAGCGAATAAAGGTGGTTACTAATTAACTTTGGTGTAAATAAACTGTTGATAACATTGTTTGTAATGTGGATAAGTATTTATATAAAAGGTTGTAACTTATTAAAATGACGATATTACAAGTAAAACAGCGCCACAGAATAGGTGAGATTATCGCCAAATTGAATGAATTATATCCTGATGCACACTGTTCTTTGAATTTTACTACACCGTTTGAATTGCTTGCCGCAACTATAATGTCTGCGCAGGCTACCGATGTAAGGGTAAATATAGTAACTGAACAATTGTTTCGTCTTTATGACGGTATTGCCGCTTATGCTGCAGCCGAACCTGAAGATATTGCGCAAATAATCCGTACTGTCGGTTGTTATCGTAACAAGTCACGCAGTATTGTCGGTGCGGCACGTATGATAATCGGTCAGTTTGATGCTCAGGTGCCTCAGACTATGGCAGAGCTGGTGCAGTTGCCAGGCGTAGGGCGCAAGACCGCCAATGTAGTGCTAAGTAATGTTTTTGACCAACCTGGTTTTGCAGTAGATACACATGTAAAGCGCGTTGCTTATCGCTTAGGGTGGACGGAATTTACCGACCCGGAAAAAATTGAACATCAACTGTGTAAACTGGTGCCAGCTGCCCAGTGGGGACACACTTCACATTTGTTGATATATCACGGTAGAGCTGTGTGCAAGGCGCGCATTCCTCAATGTGAACATTGTCCTATAGCAGGACTCTGCCCTCAGCGCCGGTGATGTGTTAATGGATGGAAGTTTTTGGCATAGCATTTTGTCCTGGGTAATGGTTCACCCACTTATCAGCTATACGGCTGTCTTTGTTATTGCTCTTAGTGAATCTTTGGCAGTCGTGGGTTTATTGGTTCCAGGTACGTTGTTGTTATTGTCAATTGGAGCCCTGGTTGGCAGTGGTGGGTTGTCGTGGCAACTGACAATGCTACTCGCAATACTAGGTGCAATTGCTGGTGACAGTATCAGTTATTGGCTGGGGTTTCACTATCAGCAGCACATAAAAAGTTTGTGGCCGCTACGGACTCATCCAAATATAATTGCTCGCGGTGAGATGTTTTTTCAGCGCCATGGGGGGAAAAGTGTCTTTCTCGGCCGTTTTGTTGGACCAATTCGCCCCATCATACCGTTAGTGGCGGGTATGATGAAAATGTCGCCACGCTATTTTTTAGGCGTTAACGTGTTGTCGGCTATTATTTGGGCTGGTGCTTACTTGTTTCCAGGAGTGTTGTTAGCTGGTTGGTTGCAAGCCTTGGATGATGGGCGGCAAATCGTTATATTGGTCGCTTTGGTACTGGCATTGCTATGGTTAAGTTTTTGGTTAAGTAGGACAATACTGCGTATTATAATCAGTTAAGTATTTACACTCACTTCCCA
>CAZHXF010000013.1:0-18574 GCA_964536375.1 uncultured Desulfuromonas sp.
ATCAGGTTTGACTTTGTTTAAATCAAATCTTATCCAGAGCAATCCAGAGATCAAAAAAAGGTTTAGGTTCAAAGTTCTCTGATCCACCCTTGGTGGCTTCGTGGCTTTGTGTGAGCTGATCTTGGCTTTTTTAATTCACATTGCGCAGCGGACAAACTATTTACAGAATAAAATTCTCAATACGTGCGAGTTGAACAACACTATATTCTGGTTGTTGCAGTAGAAATTGATAAATAGACATGTACTTTTGCTCTTCGACTATTTTTATCAATATGGCCTCATCAAAATTCATATAATCATGGATCATAGCGTTACGAAAGCCGACGGCGTGCATCAAATCTCGGTAGTGTTTATCACCTATCACTCCTACTTCATACAGGATGCTAAAGGCATCTCGACCACGACTTGGCACAAGTGGGCAATCATAGTGTTTTAAAATTCTGCGTGCTTTCCCTATCGAATTTTCTATAAGAATTTGCAGTGAGGCACGTGCTGCTCTAAGTTCGATTTTACTAAGTTTTCCATTAGAGCGAATTTGATCACGCAATGTGTCCAACACATCTCTTTCAGATTCAGCTGTTTTGATTGTGCTGATTAAATAGGCAGCGAAACTCATCATCATCTCCTTTAAGAACAGAATATTGCGCTCGAATACTATTAACCAGCATTTTGCTTGCAATCTGCAAATCAACAACATCAAAATCTTCATCGGGTAAAGACAATAATGCCCCGAGATCAGTGCGGATTTTAGCTAGGTACCCCCAATCACTACCTTGAGATTTATCCATTAAAACAGCAAAGTCATAATCGCTTTTAGAATGAATCTGTGATCCAGCAACGGAGGCCCGTGAACCAAATAATAGTGCTAACTTTACATAGGGTAAGCTAGAAAAGGCTTGCCGCAATGTATCGATGGGCAATTCATTCACCTTGCCATAAACCCTGCGTGTTTCATGAATCATTCGCTGCTCCAGTTAAGATAGACGACGGGACATAGTCGACGGGCTGAACTAGTGCCCAGCTCATGAGAAGTACAAAATTCATCGTGCTAGGACGCAATGAGCACCCAATGATGCCTGACTTTACAACATTGAGTGTAATTTTAACATTAGATTTCTCCTGTGTAATCCTGAGGCAAAAAATTGTTAGCATTTGAAGGTCAAGGGCTTTTCTGCCTCGAAATAAAACTGATCAAATCGGACAAGATAGTTGACGCGAGACAAACAAGACCGAATCCCCTGTGGTTTTAATAAATAACCCTTCGTGGCTTTGTGTGAGCTGATTTTTACCCAATTGACAGACACACCACGACCGCTTACAATGTATTACATTAATACATAAGGGGGGCACCATGGCAAAAACAGCGATGTTAACATCACGAATCACACCGGAAACCAAAGAAAGATTGGAACGACTGGCCAAGATTACCCAGCGTTCAAAATCACATTTAACCGAACAAGCTCTTGATGAATATCTTGATCTGAACGAATGGCAGGTTAACGGAATTGTTGCGGCCATTGATGACGCCGATAAAAATTATGCTATTTTTATCGATCACGATGACGTTGTGAAACAATGGAACGCTAAACGTGAAAATTAAATGGTTACAAAATGCGCTATTTGACCTAGATGAGGTCGAAGCCTATATCGCTAAAGATAACCCAACCGCAGCAATCAGTACCGTTTTAAAAATTATTGACAGCGTGGGGCACCTAAGCGAGCAATCTGGTATTGGTCGCGCAGGACGAGTACCAGGAACGAGGGAATTGATTATTCACAGTGCTCCTTTTATTGTTCCGTATCGTGTTAAAGACGGTGAGGTTCAAATATTACGCGTGTACCATAAATCTCGTAAATGGCCGCAGCTGTTTTAGCTGGAACGTGCAGCGAGAACAGTTCAAAAGAGTTCTCACACGGAGGCACAAAGACACTAAGAAGGGCAAGATCGCCAAGGATGGTCAAAATCAAGAAGATATGATCACTTCGTTCTGGGATGAGCACAACGTTTTGACATCACAACACTAAAACACTACAATATACGAAATAAAAAACTATAAAAATGGAGGGGATAGCTCATGGGGGAATTATCTAAAAGATCGACCGTTTACTTCAAAAAGGAGATCCACCAAGCCTTAAAAATCAAAGCAGCAACAACACAGCAATCCATTTCGCAAATTGTCAATGAGGCGATACGTATTGCGCTAGCAGAAGACAATGAAGACCTTGAAGCCTTTACAGAAAGAGCAGACGAACCGACACTAACCTACGAAGCACTGCTGACCGAGCTGAAAGCGCATGGCAAGATATAGACATGAGGAGCTATCAGCTTGTATTTAAAAAATCGGTTGCGAAAGATCTACATTCCATTCCTAACAAGGCAATAAAACAGATCCTCAAACGGATTAATCAATTACGCGAAGCGCCCAGAGGAGCGGGATGCATCAAACTTTCCAGTCAAGAACGTTATCGGGTTCGTCAGGGATGTTATCGGATTATTTATGAAATTAAGGACGCGGAATTGATTATCATCGTTGTCAAAATAGCACATCGCAAGAATGCGTACAAAGACGGTTAAAACGCACCACAATAAACCATCTCACACGGAGGCACAAAGACGCTAAGAAGAGCACAACCAAAAACTAAGATTCTTACCCCCTTTGTAACTTCGTGGCTTGGTGTGGGGCGATTTCGTTAAGTTTATGGGGTACTGTTTGCTAATGATAATCATCTTCACGCTGGTGGCGCACCGCTAAGATAGTAACTGTTGAGTTATCTTCTATTTCAAACAACACAACATACCCATGGCTACCAAAGGGGATAATCATTTCCCGTAAAAATGAACTTTCTGAATTAACTTTTCGGCAGGTAAAGGGAAAGTCCTGGAGAAATGCAAGCCCTTTTTTTATAGCTATTATGGCTTTGCGCGCAGCTTCGATATCCGTATCGACAAGAAACTGGTACAGATTAACTATGTCTTCTTGTGCTTTTTGCGTGTATCTAACGCAGTAACTCAATTGCTCTTGTCCTCTGCATCAGCAAGGATATTAGTTAATTTGTCAAGAACATCCTCTGCTGAAAGGTAAACGCCTGTTTTTTTTGCCTCATCTCTTGACATCAACCCGCGCGCCAAGAATTCCTGCTGTGCTCTACGATAAAGGATACCAGCACGTAAAGACTCCTCCATAAAACTTGAAAGGTTCTCCCCTTCATATAAAATATTTTCGGCATCTTGACGCAGTTTTGGTTCTACTCGTAGTGATGGAATTGTTGCGGTTTTCATTGGAGCCCTCCTTGAGTTGCATTTGCATTACATTATATTGTGTAAGCATTATGTGTGTCAAGAAACCCCTGCTGAAAATGATGTTTGTTCATAAACCATCCCACACGGAAACACAGAGGCGCTAAGAAAAGCAAAAAGCAAAAACTAAGATTCTCGGTTAGGGTCTAAACCTTGGTGACTTTGTGTGGGGCGAACTCAACTCATCTGATATGCCAATTATGCTGGACATAATAATCACGTAAATATTCGACAGCCCCTGTATAATTAGCGGTATCATAAAACAAAATCATCTGCTCATTGAAATGCAATTGATCCTTAGCTTTAATATTAAGCATTGGATAGCCCGCTGACAAAAGCATACCATTCATCATTAAGCGCGAAACCCGTTTATTACCATCAAAGAAGAACTGTGTACGCGCTCCAAAAAGGAAGTAAGTCAACGCCGCGAGGATAGGTTGGTTAATTTGTGCAATGGCGGCTATCCCACGGTTAAATATTTCATCCAAACTATCTGGCGCTGGCGGTAAATATGCCGTACCGCCGATATTTACATTGCCATCACGAAACTCACCCCAGGTTAAAGCTTCATCTTTGGCTACTTGTGCGTGCAGTAAGCACAGTGTTGTTTTATCCAAGGCAAATTGATCAGCAGCAACCAGTTTATATAACAGCTCCACACTTCGGTTCTGGTTCAATATCTGTTGTTCATCGCTCAGCTTATGCCCACCAACGGTAATACCCGCTAACAGTGTTGCCACCTCGGGAAATGTCATGGCATTTCCTTCTAAGGCGGCGGTATTGTAAACAAAATCAACCTTGTCTTTTTTGGCTAAAAAAAGACAGCGTTTTTTATCCTGACGAAAATCAAGAAAATTCACATCAACGGCATTAATTTCAGCTATGTCAGTTATTAACACTTGGTCACCTCGTAACCGTTTAAATTAGAATTTGATTTCACAACATGGTAAACACGAACTCTTTTAAGATCAAGAACATTGCAACGGGTTGGTCATGACAAAATTAGCCTATCAACTATAAAAGCTGAACCCCTAGGAGTTCAGCTTTTATAGTTCACTTATGTGGCATTAAATCAATCCAGCACGACCAGCAGATCATCCTGTTCAACTTTACCACCAACATCGAACAGCAGCTCTTTTACCACTCCGGCAACTTTAGCCTTGATGTTGGTCTCCATCTTCATTGCTTCAGTCACGATTAAGGTGTCGCCAGCTTTCACTTTATCACCGACAGCGAAATTTACTTTGAAAATTTTGCCCGGCATTGGTGCGCCCAGCTGCTTATCGTTGCCTTTTTCCACCTTTTGGTGCTCAGCCTGATCTGATTCTACCGCAAGATCATTCACTACAATCTGGCGTGGCTCACCATTGAGTTCAAAATAGATCTTTCTGGTACCATCAGTATGCACCTTACCAATAGCGGTAAGTTTGACTATTAAAGTTTTGCCTGATTCAATCTCAATGCTGGTCTCATCACCAACATCTAAGCCATAGAAATATACCGGCGTTGGCAATACCGAAGTATCACTATATTCCTGACGATGACGGTCAAACTCTTCAAACACGCCGGGATACAGCACCGCTGAAGACACATCTCTATCTTTAACGGCGTGACCCAGCTTCGTTTCCAAGTCCAGCTTTTTAGCGGCAAAGTCGACCGGTTCCAAAAATTCACCGGGGCGATGGGTAAACGGCTGCTCATCTTTGAGGATTATTTTTTGCAACTCTTTCGGGAACCCACCATAGGGCTGTCCCAGCATCCCTTTGAAGAAATCCACAACTCCTTGCGGGAAGGTCAATTCATGCCCACGTTCCATGACATCTTGCGGCTCAAGGTTGTTTTGCACCATGAACATCGCCATATCTCCGACAATTTTTGATGATGGGGTAACTTTGACCAAATCACCAAACATGTCATTAACTTTGCGGTACATCTGCTTGCACTCTTCCCACCTATGACCGAGGCCTAAACCTTCTACCTGCGGCTTGTAGTTTGAGTACTGACCACCGGGGATCTCATGTTCGTAAACCTGAGCGGTGCTGGCACGCAATTCCGATTCAAACGGCTCATAGTAAGTGCGCACAGTTTCCCAGTAATTGGCCAAAGACTGCAGACCTTCTTTATCAACAGATGGGTTTAGTAACGTCCCCTCCATGGTAGACAGCAGAGCGTTCATACTTGGCTGCGACGTTAGCCCGGAAATGGACGAGAGTGCCGTATCGACAATATCGACTCCGGCCTGCGCTGCCATAAGCAACATGGTGCCACCATTACCGGAGGTGTCATGGGTATGCAGATGGATTGGAATCCCTATCTCATTTTTCAGCGCCTTAATCAGCTTCTCGGCGGCAAACGGCTTGAGCAAACCAGCCATATCCTTAATAGCCAGAATATGGGCACCCATATTTTCCAGCTCTTTAGCCATCTTTACGTAGTATTCCAGTGGATATTTATCTCGTTTCGGATCGGTTATATCGCCGGTATAGCAGATAGCCGCTTCACAGATAGCGTTATTTTTCTGCACCGCATCCATGGCGACTTTCATGCCGGTAGTCCAGTTGAGCGAATCGAATACGCGGAACACATCAATACCGCCAGCGGCCGCTTTAGCGACAAAGTCTTCAACTACATTGTCAGGATAATTGGTATAACCGACCGCATTGGAGCCACGCAGCAACATCTGGAACAACAGATTCGGTACCTGCACACGCAAGCGATCGAGGCGTTCCCAAGGATCCTCGGTTAAAAAGCGCATCGCCACATCAAATGTTGCCCCACCCCACATCTCCAGAGAGAACAGACCGCCAGCCATATGGCTGGTCGCTAGGGCAATTTTTTCTAGATCGTAGGTACGAATGCGCGTAGCCATAATTGACTGATGCGCATCACGCATAGTGGTATCGGTCAACAACAATTGCTTCTGATTAAGTACCCAATCAGCCAGCCCTTTCGGTCCCTTTGCCATGAGAATATCACGGGTACCACGCGGGCGGTTCGCTTCTACCGAAATATCGGGAATCTGCGCCTCAGCCAAATCTCTATAATGGAGACGCTTTTTAATATTCGGGTAACCATTAACTGAAACATGACCGATATAGTGGAGTAACTTGTTGCCACGGTCTTTCTTTTCCCGAATTATAAACAGCTCAGGATATTTATCCAGATAAGAGGTGTCACACTCCCCTTTCAGGAAAGGCTCGTGAGTAACAACATTTTCCATAAAACCAATATTGGTTTTAACCCCACGCACGCGAAACTCCTGCAAAGCGCGATTCATGGTGCGGCAAGCATCTTCGAAAGATAGCCCCCAGGTAGATACCTTGACCAGCAATGAATCATAATCAGGGGTGATATGCGCACCAGCATAAGCGCTAGCAGCATCGAGACGCACGCCAAAACCGGCAGCCGAACGATAGGCTTTGATAGTACCGAAATCGGGGGCAAAATTATTTGCCGGGTCTTCAGTGGTAACGCGACACTGGATAGCAAAACCACGCAGTTCGATATCTTCCTGACAGCTAATGCCTATCTCAGGGTCAGACAGTTTATGCCCCTCGGCTACCAGAATCTGCGTTTGCACCAGATTACGCAAGGTCACTAATTCAGTAACCGTGTGCTCAACCTGAATGCGCGGGTTCATTTCAATAAAATAAAACTTCCCCTTTTGATCCAACAGAAACTCAACAGTACCAGCATTAATGTAACCAACTTCAGAAGTAATTTTCAGAGCTAACGCACACACTTCAGCACGTTTTTCCTGACTTAAAGATGGCGAAGGTGCCAACTCGATAACCTTCTGATGACGGCGTTGGATTGAGCAATCACGCTCAAAATAGTGCACCAAATTACCATGGGTATCGCCCATGATCTGTACTTCGATATGTTTGGGATTTTTGACGAATTTTTCCAGAAAAACGGTGCCATCACCAAAAGCGGCCTTAGCTTCAGAAGAAGCCGATTTAATGCCATCGAGAAGTTCTTCGCGATTAGTGACTACACGCATCCCTCTGCCAC
This sequence comes from uncultured Desulfuromonas sp., assembly GCA_964536375.1. Classification (GTDB taxonomy): domain Bacteria; phylum Desulfobacterota; class Desulfuromonadia; order Desulfuromonadales; family Desulfuromonadaceae; genus Desulfuromonas. The sequence goes on from CAZHXF010000013.1 coordinate 7,313, forward strand.
CGCCACCAGCTGCCGCTTTAACCATAATCGGATAACCAGCATCCTTGGCAAACAGCAGGGCATCTTCCTCAGTTTTTACCGGTTCTGCAGTACCAGGCACAATGGGCACACCGGCGGCAATAGCTACATGGCGAGCTGCAACTTTATCTCCCACCATGCGCTGAATAGCTGCGGTGGGTCCGATAAAGGCAATACCTGCACGGTCACAAGCCTCAGCAAATTCCGCATTCTCCGACAGAAAACCATAACCGGGATGAATAGCATCGACACCTTTTGCCCGCGCCAGTTCAACAATTTCATCGATGCCTAAATACGCATCTACCGGGCCTTTACCCCGACCGATTTGATAAGCTTCGTCTGCCTTATAGCGATGCAGAGCCACCTTGTCTTCTTCAGAATAGATCGCTACGGTGCTAATACCTAATTCTGTACATGCACGAAAAATGCGAATCGCAATCTCACCTCGATTAGCTGCCATAACTTTTTTAAATTTTTTAATTGTCATTTTTTCTCCTTTCATCACCCAAAAACGGATTATTGAGTGGTGCTTTTCACCTAATATATTTATGTAACTTATCTTTTTACTCGTGAACAAAAATTGAGCACTTTTTTTAGTCTAACTTTAAAAGCTCTTTTATTTCAGATACTTATGAATAGGGTATATAATCAAAGTGCAAGACAGGTGTCAAGATCAATCTTGTTCTGCCAATAGTAGTACACTTAAAATTAGCAGCTAATATTGATATTACTATAGAGAATGTTTACTTTTTTAAGAAAAACAACAAATGGTAAAAATTGAGATTAAGCACCAGAAAACAACAATAAAAGACAGTGCCATGGGCACGACGTACCGTATTTGTTTGTGGCAACACGTAGGGGGACATCGTGCTGTGCCCTGATTAATTATGCTGTAAATGACTGCAGAATGCCGCAGCTAAGGGGCTAAGTTGCCGATTGCGGCGCTGCACCAGATAAAAGGAGCGTGGCATAGCCAGACCTTCTATTGGAACATGTACCAACGAGCCACGTTCAATATCCTCCTGTACGGACAACAACGACAGAATCGACACCCCAATCTTAGCCCGTACCCCCTGACGCACGGCCTCGTTGCTACCCATTTCCGCTACAACCTGTAGATGCCCGCACTCAACCCCTACCCCCTTGAGGGCTTTGGTCATCTCTATTCTGGTTCCTGAACCTGGTTCGCGTAAGATAAATGGCACATCCAGTAATTCGGCGGGCAGTACACTGCTACGCTGTACCCATTCATGGTGCGGATGCACCATCAACACTAGGTCATCGGCAAACAGGGGCTGACATTCGACTCGCTGATCCTTCCACATGGTACCCACCAAACCCAGTTCCAAATGGCCATTGATCACCTCTTCAACAATCTGAGAGGTACCGGATATTTTCAACATCAGTTCAACGCAAGAGTAACTGGTTTTAAAATCTTCAATCAGGCGCGGCAACAGGTAAGCACCGGGGATAGTGCTAGCCCCAACTGCAAGTTTACCGGAAAGAGTCCCCTGAAACTGAGATATTGCCTGAGTAGCTTCATCCTTTAGTTGAATTATGCGCCGGGCATATTGATAAAGAATTTTGCCGGCGTGAGTGGGTTGTGCGCGCCGCCCGAGGCGATCGATAAGTTTTTCATCAAAATGTTCTTCCAACGCACGCACGTGTTCACTAACTGAAGGTTGGGATAACAATGAAGCTTCGGCAGCACGAGTAAAACTACCAAGATCTACTACCTTGCAAAACACTTCCAGCCGGCGAATATCCACACTAAACTCCATTATCGGTAAACAATTAGATTCATTTTTTAGATTTAGCCACGTGCAAAAGTCGTCATCTTCGTGAAAACGGGGATCCAGCTTTTTGGTGAACCCAGAAAACTTCTGGATTCTCGCCTGCGCGGGAATGACGATTACTGGATTTTAAAGCGTTTTTCAAGAGGCTCAATTGTAACATATTGCGCAACAACTACCCAGGTACTCAATCGTGCGCAACTAAAGCAAATCTTCCAGACACAATTTAAGGGCTATATAATCCTGCCCCCGTTGTAGCTTAAATTCGTAGCAACATCCATCCGTCTGGCGTAACAGCTGGCGAATATTGTGAACACCACCATAGTTACCGACGGGCAAACCATCAATAGCAATGATCTGATCCCCAGCGATAAAACCACACCTTTGTGCCGGGCTATCAGTGGCAACAAAAGATATCATCGGCTGCTGGGTATAAGACATGCCCACCAACATCCCACTTTTATCAAGTTGTTCACTATTGCCAAACAATGAACCTGGCTCAAAGGCCACGCGCTGATTGGAGTAATCCAGCCACAGAACAAAATTCTGCAACTGTGCGGCTCCAAGATTACCAGCTAATTCACCAATAGTAGCACTGCCGGTTTGCACCGGCTCAGACAAAATCAGAACCGGATTATCCAGCTGCCAGCCAGCTATTTCCAAGCTGGTAAGGCGCGCTAATTTATCAATACTATGCGAGGCAAGTCCCTTACTTACATGTTCAACACCCCTGGTACGCTTTTTTTGCAAAGCACGATACTGTTGTATATAGGGGGCATTGATGGAACTACGCTCAGCGCCGAGATCAATACTCCAGCGCCCGCAGTAGTTGCGCTCCACACACACTGGCACGGTAAACATGCGATACTTAAGGGGCGCATCAATCCAGTTATTAACAGCAAAATCTTGCCGGCTATCCGGCTTATACAAAGTAATACTTTGTTGCCCATAATCGATGCGCACGACAAAACGGCTGATGAAATCGTAGCCAAGAATACCGCACAATTGTGGCTCATAACTAGACGCATACAAACCAGAATAAGCCATTACCACATGCGCAGCCATGTGCAGTTCATCTGCCTTACTGCCCACAGACAAGCCGGGTAGCTGCACCAGAGAAAGATCAAAGTTGTCGCCGTAACCAAAACCTTTGATCCAGCCAGACGGCAACAGATGCAAACTACGAGCATATTCTTCATCAATAACAGAGCTGGAGGCTCCGCTGTCCAGCAACCACCAACCATGGTTGTTATTGATAGTTACTTGAAGGTAAATCGCCCCATCGACCAACAGGATAGGAAAGTTAACTTGGCGGCGACCAAGAGGAAATTTCAGTGTTGGTGGCTGTGCTGTGGGCAGCGCAAAGATTGAATCGGCAATATGCGGATTTAGCACCAGAGTGGTCAGCTGAGTTTCGCGATGTTTCTGACGCGGGCTGATATCGTCACTTTGATGAAAAGAGATCAAAACCCCATCAACCCAGCGATAATCACTATAGCTACTGGTAATTTCTATATCTGGCTGGCTGGTGATGCTGGCCAACATGTGCAGATTATCTACGGCAAGGTAGAAACGGCTAACATCAGTGTTTAGATTATTATCCAGGCGCACGACATAACACTGGTGACCGTTAAGCTGTTGTTGCGCCTCCAGCTGTAGCGAGAAGACATTCGACTGGCGATTCAGGTGTTCGAACTTACTCAGAAGTAATGCTAACTGACGGCGTTTCAATATATCCGGATCACGCAGCAACTCCAGCTGACCATTATAGTCTAGCCGCCACGCGCTGGCACCACTATCACCCTGAACTTGGCGGATAATACCAAAATCCTCCTCCAGACGTGTCTGCAACGGTTCGTGCTCCCACAACCTAAAAGAGCCACTCAATCCATCGTAAATGACACTACCGGTGGCATAACTGGTCGTTAACTGCTTCCAGCGCTGCAGGCCGCCGGTTGCCTGATAATGAGCCATCATGATCGCGTAGGGATCCTGCTGCGCCACATCAGCAACGATTACAGCCACGCCAACCGAAATTGGCGCTTTATATTGAACAGCCAACACGCTCTGCGCCAGTAACAACAGCATTCCGGTAAACAGCAGCAGTGTGCGCATCAATCCCCCAGTGTTACATATACTATTTATTTAAACCTAAGCGCTCAAATATCTCGCTGGTAGCCGCTGCACTGTTAAGGGTATAAAAATGAACTCCACGCACCTTGTTGGCGACCAGATCACGTACCTGCTCCGTTGCCCAATCAATACCAATACGCTCTACCTCTTTTTCATCGGCTGCCATATATACCTTGCGCAGCAAGGCTGCCGGGAAACGCGCCCCCGCCGCCAGCTCTGCCATGCGTGCCATCCCCTGACGATTGCGCAACGGCATAACTCCGGCAATTATCGGCACATTGATGCCAGCCAGTTCGCAGCGTTGGCAAAAATCGTAAAAATCGCGATTATCAAAAAATAGCTGAGTGACGATATAATCAGCACCAGCAGCAACTTTTTGTTTCAGATATTCAATCTCCAGCAAGCGATTAGGCATTTCTGGGTGCCCTTCGGGAAAGCCGGCCACGCCAATACTCATTTGCGGAAACTGCTCACGGATATAGCGCACCAGATCAATAGCGTGTTCAAAACCATCTGCTGGCGCATGCCAATCCTCGACACCTTGCGGTTTATCGCCGCGTAGCGCCAATACATTTTTGATTCCTGCCTGTTGATACTCAGCTACAATAGCGTGCACTTCAGCTCTGGTTGCGCCCACACAGGTCTGGTGAGGTACGACAGTTATGCCAGTTTCCCGGTGGATACGCAGCACCAGCTCATTGGTCTGCGTTCTGGTAGTGCCGCCAGCACCGTAAGTCACGCTTACCGATGACGGCTTGAGGGGAGCCAGTTCAGCTATATTTTTAAACAATTTCTCCCAACCATTATCAGTTTTCGGCGGGAAAAATTCAAAGCTCAGCGATGTGCTGTCTTGGCTGAGAATGTTTTTCATTAACATGGTTAATTATCCTTGTGAATATTAGTAACAGGGCGACGCCATTGACAGGCGTACCCGGCATTTTGTAATAATTGTGTCGCCGTATCCAAACCAACACCGACAGACGAAACTCCGTGTGAATCGTCCCCTGGCACAATATCTATCCCGAGTTGGATGGCGCGTTGCAATATCGGTTGGGAAATATATGGCTCTGTTGCCCCTTTGGCAAGCGCCCGCACATTGTAATCCAGCAGAAGATCCAATTGGGCAATGCGCTGTAAATTGCGTTCAATACGCTGTGCCACCTGTGGCTGCTGCAAGCGCTCAACATAATCTGGGTCATACAGGCGAATCAAATCAAAGTGCCCAACCACGGCCGGCCGCAAATGCTCAATCATAGCCAGCTGAGCATCGAAATAAGCACAGTAAACAGCGTCCAGCCCACCACTTAGCTCAACTGCTTTTGCATAATCTGCAGGACTGAAATCGAAGCACAGCTCATTAACATGGTGCACCGAGCCCACCAGATAATCAAAATTATACAAGCGCTGCAATTCATTAATCCACGGAATAGCGCCAGCATAAAACTCGGTCTCCATGGCGACATAGATGGTCATCTTGCCAGCATAGAGTTGTTGTAGTTGGCGCGCACTGTGTACGTAATGATCGAATTGGTGCAACAGTTCCACAGCGCTTAACCCCGCCTGTTGCTCATCGGGGTACAAACGATCGTCAGTCGTAGGGGGCATGTGCTCGGTTAAACCAATCCAACTGAACCCCTGCTGCGCATAGGTCGCAACAATATCCGCCAAGTTATCCTGGGCGTGCATACAAAATTCACCGCTATGACCACCGTGGGCTGACACACGTAAAGGATGCGCATTCATTTTCATCTTCATCATCCCCTTTACTTTAGCCAGAAACTCTGGCTATATCAAAATTAATGTAAGCTATGCTGCAGCTAACAAGTAGACTCATGCTGAGCGGTTAAATTGACAATGTTCATCGCATCAAGGAGGTAATATGCCAAACAACACAAATAATTTCATAAAAACAGCTATCGCAACGGATGCAGCTCCGGCAGCAATCGGTCCATATTCTCAAGGGATAAAAGCCGGGGATTTTGTTTTCTTCTCCGGGCAGATCCCCCTTATTCCCAGCACCGGAGAACTGGTAAATAGTGACATAGAAGTGCAGACTAAACAGGTCATGAATAACATGCAAGCCGCACTAGCTGGGGCTAATCTCAACTTTTCGCACGTGGTGAAAACAACCATCTTTTTGACCGACCTCAATGACTTTGGTGCGGTCAATGAGATCTATGCGAATTTTTTCCCGCTACCTGCACCAGCACGCGCCTGTGTTCAGGTAGCGGCATTACCTAGAGGATGTGCTATTGAGATAGAATGGGTAGCTTACTGTGGCGCTGCCTAGTTTCTGTCCGGAAATACCCGATGGACACTTTCTATTTTTCGTGGCGGATATAAAAACCAAGTCCGGCAGCAACTATTCTACCCCCGATATTTTCCGCCGCTGTATATCCAGCAAAGCGGTTGACTATCACCTCATAGCGCAGATGCTCGCCGCTACCCCTTGGCTGCAGATAGCTGTCCAGCCCTAACTCGTGTAAGCGCTCCACCCGCTCTGCGGCGTAGTCACGATTGTGAAACACCCCGCTTAACAACACATACGGTCTCTGTTCAGCTACTAATTTAATGTGCTGGCTAGTAACCGCTTGCTCATCCTTAGAGCTGTGCACAATTTTGTTTTGCCATATTTTAGCGGCAAACGGGGCAATGCGTTGCACAATAATATATTTATCCTCAGCTTGCAGCAGCAGCGGGGCTGAAAAAATATCTACATTTATGAGTTTCTGGGCAATGTCGTCCGGCATGCTTGCTAAAGACATAGTACCGATATAACCACCATTAACTGCTTCAGGAGCAGTAGAAAACTGGCGCGCCAACTCCTCAAATAACTCACCATCCTGCAAGCGCTGTTGCACCTCTTCAGCGTCAACCTTATTGTTAAGAATGATCTGGCGCAAACAATATTGTGCATCAACACCATTCCATGGTTGCCGGGGCATCTGCCAACCAAGATCCCGCAGTTTACGTTCCAGCTCAAAACCGGGGAGACCAAGTTGTTGCGCCAACACTAATGCCGCAGCGGCATGATCATAATCGGCTAAGCGATAATAGACTTCACCCAGATAGTAGTAGCCATAAGAGAACCCGGCATTTAATTCCAAAACCCGGGTAAATTCGCTCAGTGCTCGTTGAATTTTACCCGCAGCCAGACAGAAAACACCCATCTCCATATGTAAAAAATCTTCACTGGAGGCATTTTTTAGCGCCAGTTCCATTTCGCTGATAGCTTGATCTACAAACCCTAGATCATATAATACCTGCGCCAATTGGCGATGAGTGTTCGGGTTGTCCGCACCACTCTCTAGGGCACGGCGGTAGGCATGGATAGCCCAAAATGGATGACCGGCTTCAAGGTGGCGCTTAGCCAACTGCAAATGGACATCACTCACCTTCAATGACTCAGCACTATAGCTTTTAGAGGTGCCACAGCTCACAGCAACAACAATCAGCACTAACAACAACTTGCGTGCATACATAACTTAACCATCCTCCTGTTTCAGACGCCACAGCACCTGCTTCATATCTTCCCACACCTCGCGTTTACCCGCGGGGTTACGTAAAAGATAAGCCGGATGAAAAGTGGGCATTACGGGAATACTGTGATAGCTGTACCAATTGCCACGCAACTTACTGATAGCCACCTGTTGTTGCAATAGAGTTTGTGCGGCAAATTTACCCAAGGCGACAATAAGCTGCGGTTTGATAGCTGCAAGCTGGCGCTGTAAAAATGGTTCACAGGCAGTTATTTCCGCCACCCCGGGATTTCTATTCTGCGGTGGTCGGCATTTAATCACGTTGCAGATATATACTTCGTCACGGCTAAGTCCCATGGCAAACAACATGCGTTCCAGCAGTTTTCCAGCTTGACCGACAAAGGGAATTCCCTGTTCATCCTCATCGCGCCCCGGCCCTTCACTAACAAAAACCACGCGGGCATGAGCATTACCCGCACCAAAAACTATGTTTTTGCGCGTAGCAGCAAGTTGACAGCGCCGACAATCACCAAGATCAGTTGCTATCTCGGCAAGCGTTTCCCCGCGGCAGTTACCAGAATCAGGCGCAACACCAAAAGCACAACGCGGCAACTCAGCCAGAGGTGGCACATAGATATCATCCACCCCCAAACCGTGCAACTCAGTTAATATGGCATGTGCTTGCTGCAACAGGGTATATTTTGCTTGGTCAATATTCTCAGGCATAAAGTTTGTTATTTAGTATTTATCCGTGGTTAAATGGTTAACAATACAAAATGATTTGAACTGATATTTCGTTCACCCAATCCAACACATCACTCGAGGAGATATTCAGTATGCGCCGCTTAGCCACAGTGTCGCTGGTTATCACCACGCTGCTTTTAGCAGCACCAACCTGCGCCTATGCGTGGGGCTTTGGCGTTCACCTGCTACTGGGCAATCAACTATTAGGTCAATTATCCAGCCTTCCAACTCACCTGCAGCAATTACTCGGCGACTTCCCTGCCGATTTTTTGTATGGCTGCATCAGTGCCGATATCACGCTTGGGAAAAAACACACCCACTACCTCAAACACTGCCACAGCTGGAACATCGGTGATCAAATTCTCCAGCAAGCCGACAGCGACGCTCAGCGTGCCTGCGCTTATGGCTATATAGCACACTTAGCCGCTGACACCATAGCTCATGGCTACATGGTACCATTCAAAATGGTACGCAGCTACAAGAGTGTTTTTCTCAACCACGCCTATTGGGAACTGCGCTTTGAATCTCAGGTACCAGATCGAGTGTGGCAAGAGGCTCGCCTGCTGGCGCAACAGGACTTCACTCAGCACGATGAGCTACTACGCAGCGTATTAGCCAACACCATCTTCTCTTTCGATACCAACAAGCAATTGTTTAACTCAATGCTATTGATCAGCCGCATCAAACGCTGGCGCAAGCTGCTGGCTCTTGTCGATGCCAGATCACACTGGGAAGTCGGATCAGAAGAGCGCCAAGAATATTTCGACCTGTCCGCAGCGGCAATCATCAGCGTTCTAAGTGACCCACACAGCCCATACCGTAACGCCGACCCCAGCGGCGAACGAGCCCTGCATGTTGCCAATCAGCTGCGCCATAATTTAAAAACATTATGGTTGGATGGCAAACTGCCCCAAGCTCAAAGCACTAAATTAATTAGCGATCTAAAAGTGGAGTTCTGCCGCGCCATAACCAAACCAAAATTGCTCCTGAATCTAGTGTCAGATCAAGCTTGAGAGCACGTTTTTGAGTCAACTAAACGCACCACCCTATCCAGCAACTGATGGGCAACTTCAACCTTGCTCAATTGCGGCAACGCCTCTATCGCTCCATCGGCATAGAGAATTTTAACCACGTTGGTATCCACATCAAAACCAGCACCATCTTGGGTGATATCATTGGCAACAATCATATCCAGATTTTTTCGCTGTAACTTAGCGGCAGCGTTGCTTAACAGATCCTGAGTTTCAGCAGCAAAACCCACCAAAATGCGACCCTGTTTGTTTTGCCCCAACTCAGCCAGGATATCAGGATTCTTCTCTAACTGTAGAATCATCTCAGTATCTTTTTTCTTCAATTTATGTCTGGATGACGACAGTGGGCGATAATCAGCAACGGCAGCCGACTTTATCACCACCGTGGTGCTAGGCAGCGCGCGAAAGACCTCGGCGTACATCTGTTGAGCGCTAACCACCGAGACAAACTCAACACCTGCCGGTGGAGACAACATCGTGGGACCTGAAATAAGCACAACATCTGCCCCACGCTGTTGGGCAGCACGGGCAATGGCGTAACCCATTTTCCCCGAAGAATAATTACTGATATAGCGCACCGGATCCAGCTCTTCGCGCGTGGGACCAGCAGTGACCAATACCCTTTGCCCAATTAAATCCTGCGGTGCCAGCAACTTTTGCGCGGCAGTAAAAATTGCTTCCGGAGCGGGCAGCTTTCCCTGCCCAGAATAACCACAAGCCAGCTCACCGTGAACGGGATCTATAAAATAGTAGCCAAGCTGTCGCAAGCTGTTCTCGTTGCGTTGATAGATGGGATTCTCATACATATGCATGTTCATAGCCGGGGCAAACAATACCGGTGCTCGGGTCGCCATAACGGTGGTACTCAATAAATCATCGGCGATACCATTGGCAATTTTACCGATAATATTCGCAGTTGCCGGAGCAATCACAAACAGGTCGGCACGCTCAGCCAGCGAGATATGCCCGATAGTGTTCTCCTGATACAGATTAAACAGCTCGCTATGCACCGGATTTCCCGACAGAGTCTGAAAAGTTAGCGCGGTGACAAATTCTTGCGCATTACGCGTCATTACCACCGACACGTCAGCACCGGCTTTAACAAACAAGCGCAACAGCTCCACTGCTTTATATACAGCGATACCGCCGCTTACTCCCAGCACTACCTTCTTGTTTTTGAACATCTAGACCCCTAACTTTTGCTTTTTCACGTGCGAGACATTAAATTAATCGTTTTTAAAATTTATTTTCTAGAGCTTAAGCTTCACCATTCAGAAATGGATTGCCACTCTTCTCCCGACCAATAGTAGATTCTGGACCATGACCCGGATGCACCACTGTTGCATCAGGCAGAACCGTCAACTGCGAGCGGATATGGCTGAGCAATTGTTCAAGATTGCCCCCGGGCAAGTCAGTACGTCCTATAGAACCAGCAAACAAAGTATCCCCAGAGAACAGATGCCCTTCACCATAAAGACAAATCCCTCCCGGTGAGTGTCCCGGGGTATGAATAACCTCAAAGCTAAGATCACCCACCTTAATCATATCTCCGTTAGCTAAAAAACGCTGTGGCTCTGGAGATTCCACAGCTGGCAGACCATAACTACCGGCATACTGTGCCGCGACCTTAAGCAGGGGCAAATCATCGCGGTGCATACACAACTGTGCTCCGGTTTTTTCCAGCACCAGATAATTGGCACCGACATGGTCAAAATGGCCATGAGTATTGACTACCAGTTCCAGTTCCAGCCCCTCGTGTTCAAGAAGTTGCAGGATATTCTCACCTTCGTCACCGGGATCAATAATCATAGCTTTTTTAGTGCGCGGACATGCAACTAGGTAACAGTTAACTTGCAAAGGTCCTACGGCTAAAGTTCTAATCAACATGGGTTATTGCTCCTCTTTTGCACCAAACAGATCGAGATTGAGGCCGGATAGTTGCTCGCCTAAATTACTACTTAACGGGCTATTATTACGCTGCTGCGGCTTGGATTTAACTACATCAGACCGCGCTTGTTTTGGCTGCACTGGTACAGATTGGGGCTGCGCTGGTGCAGGTTGGGG
>CAZHXF010000013.1:18674-43255 GCA_964536375.1 uncultured Desulfuromonas sp.
TTGGGGCTGCGCTGGTGCAGGTTGGGGTACAAAGCTGGGCGCTTCATTGATTGGCGCTGGCGACTTATTGCCAGTTTCCCGTTCTGCATCAGCACTATTTTCACCGACAAAGAAATAACGATCATAAAGACGATGGTAGCCAGTCCAGCCACTGTCTCCCTTCTGATCTTTATCTATATGCGCCTGCACGCCATTGATCTTCGAATCCATATCATCAAGAAAATTCAATACCACGGCCTCTAATGTCTTCGGTCGCTTGGGCGAACCATATTCATATTGACCATGGTGGGACAACAACAGGTGCTTGATTAACGTCGCTTTCAGACTAGGAAAAGCAGCAATAGTGCGTATTTTTTCATCCACCATCTCCACCCCAAGCACGATATGACCGATTAATTTACCGGCATCACTGTAATCAAAACTGCGCGCATAGCGCAACTCGGCAACCTTGCCAACATCATGCAGCAGGGCACCGCAGATAAGCAGATCACGATCAATATTTGGATAACGCTGAGCAATATCCACGCCAAGGCGCGCCACAGCCAGAGAGTGTTCCAGTAACCCCCCCAGATAAACATGGTGCATAGCCTTAGCCGCCGGAGCCTTAGCGAACAGGTTAACGAACTCAACATCGTTAAAAAAGGCTTCAAGCAATGATTTAATATGGTCATCGTTCATGCCAGCAATAAGCACATTTACTTCAGCCAACATCTGCTGAGGGTCATATTGCGATACCGGCAAAAAATCACTTAACTCAACTTCAGTCTCTTGAATGCGGTACAGATCCTGAACAATGAGCTGCATTTTATCCATATAAACGCTGGCTTTAGCACGCACACAGATAAAATCGTCTTTAGCAAACTGGCTATCAAAATCATCCACCCGATCCCATACGCGACCCTCAACTTCACCACTGCGATCCATCAACTTTAAGGTCATATATGGCTTACCATTTTTGGCCATAGCCATAACTTTATCGCGCACTAAAAATGGGCTATTAATCTGATCGCGCTCTTTGAGGTCAGCTACAAAAACTTTATTCACTAAAACATACTCCCGTGTTTGCTCTTTAATTAATTGTTTCTGCATCAGCCACACCACAGATATTCACTGCCGCACTGATGCCATCGATTGCAGCACTCATTATACCGCCAGCATAACCAGCACCTTCCCCCACGGGATACACGCCGACCCAATCTATGGCCTGCCCGTTGCGATCGCGCACAATACGCAGCGGCGCTGAGGTGCGCGATTCAATTGCCGTTAAAGTGGCCTCCGCAGTTATAAAGCCACGCATCTTGCGCTCAAAATGGGGCAGCGCCTGACGTAAACCATGCACCACAAAATCAGGTAACATTTCAGACAATTCAACCGCAGTGATTCCCGGGCGACAGCTGGAAATTGCCGCTACCCCACCGCTACCGAGAAATGCCAATAAATTTTGCGCCGGTACGCGGTAATTACTCCCCCCAGCAATAAAAGCCTTACGCTCCCAGTACTGCTGAAAACGGACTCCGCCCAGCGGCGTTGCATCGGCAAAATCTGTTGGTCGCACTGCAACGACTAAAGCACTGTTGGAAAACTCGCCAGCACGCTTATAATCGCTCATACCATTGACTACCACCATCTCTGCAGCACTGCTACTTTGCACCACCTGACCACCTGGGCACATACAAAACGAGTATGTACCACGCTCGGTTTGACGATCATTATACGCCAGGCTGTAATCAGCCGGAGGCAGATTGGGGTGACGTTTAACAGTGTTGTGGTGGGAGTGCTTCGCATAATCACCATACTGAATTTCATCAATCAATTGCGCCGGATGCTCAACCCTGACCCCGACGGCAAACGGCTTCGCCTGCAACACAAAACCCTTACGTTCCAATAATGCATAGCTATCACGTGCACTGTGACCAATAGCCAACACCAGTGCATCACATGACAACTCTTCCTGATCGTTTATAATAACACCTTGCAGTTTCTTGTTATCTCCACCGCTGGAATGAATATCGGTTAAGCAGCTCTCAAAGCACACCTGCACCCCGAGGCGCTGCAACTCATGACGAAAATTCATCAACACCCGGCGTAAACGATCGGTACCGATGTGCGGCTTGGCCAACCGTAAAATATCCGCAGGGGCGCCAAAATCTACCAGTGTTTGCAACACAAACTTTGTCAGTGGGTGTTTGATGCGCGTGGTCAATTTACCATCAGAGAAGGTGCCAGCCCCTCCCTCACCAAATTGCACATTACTGTCTGGCTGTAATACCCCACCACTCCAAAAAGTCTCAACATCGCGCACGCGCTGCTCAACTGTACGCCCGCGCTCCAGCAACGTTACCTTGTGCCCGGCTCGCGCCAACCACAGCGCGGCAAATAATCCGGCTGGACCCATCCCAACAACAGCAATATTTCTAGGTTGCCCAGATATTACTAGCTCAGGCAGTAAAACCGGTGCAGAAGCTACACTTAAACGTTGATCATTCTGCGCACGCTGCACCAATGCTTGGGCGTGTACTTGCTCATCCTTGCAAGCAAACTCAACAGTATATACCCGCAACACACGCCCCTTGCGCCGCGCATCAATACCGCAGCGCACGACATGTAAACTAAACAGTTGTTCTGCTGAGCAATCGAGGTATTGCGCAACCATAGTGGGCAATTGCGCTTCATCATCATCCAGATTCAGCGCAATCTCGCTTACACGAAAGCGGGTCAAACAACAGCCATTCACTGGCAAAACTCCCCCTACATTAAAGCCCACAATCAAACCATATTGCGCCGCACCTTATCTGCGCAAACAACCTGTTGAGCATACCGTTTATATACCTGCTTTGACAAGCTAAGAAGCAATAGCAATAGTAAGTCTATCCAAGACAATAAACAAATAGAGGTGACTAAAAAGCCACCTCTATTTGTTTATTTATTGCGCAACACCACTAAAATTAATTATTCCAACTAGCTGCAACCTGCACTTACGGTCAGCACTGGAATCGGTGATTTTCGCACTACTTTTTCCGCTGTGCTGCCAAACAGCATATGATCCAACCCAGACCGCCCATTGGTTCCCATGACTATCAGATCTGCATGAGCCAGCTTCGCCTGATTGATAATTTCTTCATAAGCCAATCCAGAGATCACTGATGCAGTGTAGTCATCACCATCTTTAAATTGGTCACTACAGAACGAATCCATCATTTTTTTAGCACCATCTATTATCTCCTGCTCCAAAACATCAAAAGATATATGGGGCACATAAAATCCGCGCATATCGACGGGCTCACTGACCACATGCACCAACACCAGCTTAGACGCGCACTTTTTAGCCAGCGAATAGGCATAATCGAAGGCCGCTGCTGAGCACTCAGAAAAATCTGTAGCAAATAAAATTGTTTTGAAATCACGCATACACTACCTCCGCTGTTTCTCAAGTTGTTCCATTAAAAGTCAGTCTCGATAAAACCTTTTTGATTAAGATTAGCACCAAGAGGTCAACTGTCAAGAAGCGTTAAGATAGCCTGAAGTTACCACCTGCAAATATTCCCGCGCGGTTGTAGCTAGCTCGCTACCATCTTCACGGTTAGCGACTTCACGAAATTCACCAGCGGCAGCTTCTAATTGCCCAAGCTGCATATAACACTGCCCGAGCAACAAACGGGCATTGCTATTATCTGGCATCAATTTCAAGACTTTACCCAAGCGCTGCTGAGCCAGATCGTATGTCCCCATAGCGTAATAAATCTGCCCAAGCAGAAACAACGCGGTAGTGTTGTCAGGGAAGTTCTGTAACACCTCATTATAGGCAAGAACTGCCTGCATATTTTTTCCACCATGAGACAGTGATACACCCAAGCCGATCAAGGCGCGGGTCTTATAGCGAAACAGCAGGTTGTCGGCAACTTTGCGAAACAGCAGCGCTGCTTCGTCCCAGCGCTGCATGTTCATATACAGAGCCGCTAAATTATTTTCTACAATGGGATCATTGGGGCGCAACTGCAAAGATTTTTTATAGTGCTGCTCTGCTAGGGGATAGGCCTGTTTCTCAAAATAAACCATAGCCAAGGTCGCTTGATAATCCGGGTTATCCGGCTTTATCTGCACCGCCTGCAACATTTCATTCAAGGCGCTGGTGTAATCCTTGGTAACCATATTGGATTGAGCCATTTTGTAGTGCGATTGAGCCATATCGATCTGCGGCTTGCCCAAAGAACAACCACCAACCAACAGTGCAACAAGTAACAGAATCGCATAATGCTTAACCATAAACAATTTCTCCCCAACATTCGCAAATGGTTCCACCCCAGCAAACTATCTTTTTCTATCCCGAGTAGCACTAATCTTCCGCTCCGGTTCTGTTCCCAGTATTCGTCATCCTCGCGAATGCGGGGATCCAGAGGTTTTGCATACTTTTCTAGACTCCCGACTGCGCGAGAGTGACGATCTTTGTGGTGATCGAGGAAGATTGGTATTAATCAGGTTATCTACAAATCAATCTATGCCACCAAATTCGGTTAATAATTGAAATTTACGGTAACGCTCTTGTACCTCGGCAAACTCAAGCGTCCGCATGCGATCCAAGCTGAATGCTTCAACATTGAACGAAGCCATTACGCTGCCGAAAATAATCGCCTGACGCATAGCAGCATCTGTGTATTTACCAACGCTAGCAAGATAACCCATAAAACCACCGGCAAAGGTATCTCCAGCACCGGTTGGATCAAAAACTGCTTCAAGTGGATAGGCCGGAGCAGAAAATATGCCATGCTCGGTAAACATGGTAGCGCCATATTCACCACGCTTAACCACTAAAGTCTTCGGTCCCATGGCCAAAACCTTGTGCGCCGCCTTCACAATATTCGGCTCATCCGCCAACTGACGCACCTCGGCATCGTTGATCAAGAGAATATCCACATATTTCAGTGTCGTTATCAGCGCCTCACGTTTTCCCTCAATCCAGAAATTCATGGTATCGCAGGCAACAACCTTAGGACGGACAACCTGCTTTAATACCTCCAGCTGCAATTCCGGATCGATATTACCCAGAAATACGTAATCGGCGTTGAGATACTGTTCCGGTAATTTGGGGCAAAAGTTGGCAAAAACATTCAGCTGCGTATCCAAAGTTTTAGCTTCATTCAGATCATAGCCATATTCGCCACTCCAGCGAAAGGTCTTTCCGGCAGCAAAAGTAAGACCACTCAAATCAATGCTACGTTCCTGTAAAAAATCAATATGTTGTTTGGGGAAGTCTTCACCAACTACAGCCACTAAATTAACATCGGTAAAAAAACTGGCTGAAGTGGAGAAGTAGGTTGCGGAACCACCGAGCACCTCTTCTGCCTTGCCAAACGGAGTTGCTACACTATCAAAGGCCACCGAACCTACGACTAAAATGCTCATGCTTAAGCTCCTAACGTTAATGCGACTGAAATTACCAACAATTTTTATTTCGACAACATATCACCTAATTAATACTAATCTTCCGCTATCGCCACAACGGTCGTCACTCTCGCGCAGGCGGGAGTCTAGAAATCTATGCAAAACCTCTGGATCCCCGCATTCGCGAGGATGACGAATACGGGGAACAGAACCAGAGCGGAAGATTAGTTCTACTCAGGACATATCATGTATACATTTACAGATACTTACCAATCAATAACTCTAATTTTTCCCGCGTACTCGCTGGAATTTTACTGGCGTCAGTCATGATTGCATACTGTAACGCTTTAGAGCAACTACAGCTGCGCAAAGTTGAAATTGATTGGGCTACTCCGGCAATAATTTTCCGCGCCATGGCTACGTTACTGTGGATCACCTCCAGCACTGCCTCCACCGACACGTCATCATGTCCGACGTGCCAGCAATCGTAATCGGTCGCCAGAGCAATCGTGGCATAACACAGCTCAGCTTCGCGAGCCAGACGCGCCTCCGGCAGATTGGTCATGCCGATGATGTCAATCCCCCAGGAGCGAAACAGCTGCGATTCGGCACGGGTAGAGAAGTTCGGCCCCTCTATACATACGTAGGTGCCACCCTTATGAACCGTGGCACCAGCTTGTTGAGCCGCCTGCGCCACCACCTCAGACAACTGCGCACACACCGGATCGGCAAATTGTACATGACCGACAATACCATCGCCAAAGAAGGTAGAAGCGCGCTTACCAGTGGTACGATCAATGAATTGATCGGGAATAACAATGTGGCCGGGGACAATTTCTTCGCGCATACTGCCTACAGCCGAGACCGAAACTATCTGCTCGACACCGAGCATTTTCATGCCGTAAATATTGGCGCGATATGGCACCTCTGAAGGCAACAGGCGATGTCCACGCCCATGACGCGGCAAAAACACCAATTTTACATCACCAAGATAGCCAGTAATATAAGCATCGGATGGCTCACCAAAAGGGGTCTGCAACCACACCTCTTCGACCTGAGTCAAACCCTCAATATCATATAACCCACTACCACCGATTACGCCAATTACCGCCTTCATCGGATTATTTTCCATAATTATTCTCCTTATCTTTATCAGGGCAACTGTTTTTCCAGTTTACCTTTAAGTTGGCCACAAGCCGCCGAAATATCCTGCCCTTTACTGGCACGACGGATAGCTACTACATCGTGATTCAGTAAATATGTCTGAAAGGCATTAATCGTCTCTTCATCTGGGCAACGATAGCTGCTGCCCTCATGCTCGTTGAATGGGATCAAGTTAACCTTGGAACGCATACCGTGCAACAGTTTAAGCATCCGTTTAGCATCAGCAATAGAATCATTGAGATCTCGAATAAGGATATATTCGAAAGTTATGCGCCGATGTGAGGCAAGTGGAAATTTGCGGCACGCCTCCATCAACTGCGCCAGCGGATAGCGTTTATTTACCGGCATCAATTTATCACGCACTTCATCGGTGGTAGCATTTAACGATACCGCTAAATTCACCGTAACACGTTGCGCTAACTCAGCCATCTGGGGCACTAAGCCACAGGTTGATAGAGTTACCTTGCGCGAACTATAATCCATCCCTGCCGGTGCATAGAGTATCTGTAAAGCGCGCACTACGTTATCCAGGTTGTGCAGCGGCTCGCCCATCCCCATCAGCACGACATTGTTTATGGTTCCCTCTTTGGCTACGGCGCACACCTGATTGACAATCTCGCTCGCCGTCAAGTGACGCTTGAAACCAAAGGTACCAGTAAGGCAAAATGCACACTGCATAGCACAACCCACCTGAGTGGAGATACACAGAGTTGAACGCTCTTTATCCATGGGAATGCGCACGGTCTCAACGCTGGATCCATCAGCAAGGCGAAACAAAAACTTGCGCGTGCCATCGATGCTGGTTTCCACAGCTTCTGGTTGCCAATCTGAGATATAAGCCTTACCGGCAAGTTCAGTGCGCATCACCTTGGACAAATCGGTCATTTGATCTAGATCAGTGACCCCGCGCTTGTATATCCAGCGTAATAATTGATCACAGCGAAAGCGCTCCTTACCCATGCCTGACAAAAAATCTAACAATTCATCAGGGCTGAGATTTTTAAGATCAATCTTGTCACTGTTGGTTGTGTTAGTAGCATCCATTTAAACAATTTCCATTCTCAAACGCAATAAAAAGGCCCTGCGGAGTGTATCCGAAGGGCCATTATTACTCAACCAAACTTTATCTAGCTAAAAATTTACAGCAACTCAAGACCGGAGAAAAAATATGTGAGTTCGAAAGCTGCAGTTTCTGGAGCGTCAGAGCCGTGGGTTGCGTTTGCGCCAATGTTGGAACCAAACTCACGCCGCATGGTACCTTCTGCTGCCTCGGCAGGGTTGGTTGCACCCATCAGATCACGCCATTTAGCAATAGCACCATCAGCTTCCAGAGCCATTACCACACACGGACCACTGCTCATGAACTCAGTTAACTCACCGAAGAATGGACGCTCTTTGTGCACATAGTAAAATCCTGCAGCCTCAACCTGACTCATATACAATTTTTTCAGTCCAACAATTTTGAACCCTTCAGCGTAGATACGCGCAATAATTTTACCAGTACTACCAGCAGCAAAAGCATCGGGCTTAATAATAGCAAATGTTGTTTCCATGGTGTAAATCCTCTAAATAAAGCGTTAAAAAGTAGAAAATGAAAGGAGGCTTGTAGCATTACCGGCCATGAATGTCAAGAGGGCGCAGTTGCCACCACCCTGAACAATCAACCCCAGAATGTTACCTGATTACGCCCCATCTCCTTTGAACGTGCCAACGCCTTTTCTGTCCTGTCAATAACGTTGGCTAAGCTTTCACCATCTTCAATAGTGACCGCACCAATGCTAACCGTCATCGCTATCGGCAAATCAAGACAAGGCTCATTGCGCACCATCTCTTGCACCATACGCGCCACCTTTAGTGTCGATTTTCTGTTGGAAAAGGAGAGCAGAACCATAAATTTATCTCCGCCAACCCGACCTAAAATATCAGCACGGCGCAACGACGAGCGCAGCTGCTTAACCAGCCACTGCAACACAGCATCGCCGGTGGCACGACCATAGGCATCATTTAGTTGGCGAAAGTAATCAATATCTATGGCCAGCAGGGAAAAAGGGGTATTGTAGCGCTTAAAGCGGAACCACTCGCGATCCATGGCATCCAAGAACGCCTGCTTGTTCGGCACCCCGGTCAAAACATCCAGATGCGTCTGACGCAGCAACTCTTTGTTCATCTCGCGGATTTGTAGCAATTCTGAAGCATCAGAAAATATTTCTACCGCACCGGAGATCTTACCATCAGTATCGTAGATTACGCTGGTTTTTACCAGTACCGGTATACGCTGACCATCTTTGTGCAAAGCAAATACCAGCTTTTCTTGATCTTTACCTGTCTCAATGCAACAGGCCAATGGGCAATTCTTTTCGCACATTGGCAAATTAACCATATCAACATGTTGCAGTGGCCCCTGCGCACAGTTTAAACCAATAACATCAGCGGCGCTATGCCCGGTCATTTGTTCAGCAGCTTTATTCCAGTAAAGAATCCGGCGCTCTTTATCGACACCATAAACAGCCTCGGACAGGTTGTCTAACATGTGTTTGTAATGTTCGGCATTCAACAGCATAAATCACACCTCATCAATAAATGCAGACCCACAATCAGCAACTTCATTAAATATACCTAACAAGATAAGACCACATATATCATTAGTTGAACATTAATCATAAGGTACGCTCTGAGCCTGAGGCAGTCTAGTCAAAAAAAATTGTTCTTACTAATCATCCCTGCCGCTAAGCTCATGAAAGTAATTCAATAGTTTGTGCAGAGCAATACCTCTATGACTAATAATATTTTTTTCTTCAATCCCCATCTGAGCCAAAGTTTGTTTGCCACTCCCGACAGCAAAAATCGGATCATAACCAAATCCACCATCACCCTGAAAGTGTTCGAGAATAAAACCTTGGAGTTTACCGGCAAATAAATGACAGCTACCATCAGGATAACACAGCGCCATCACACAACAAAATGCCGCCTGACGTTTATCGACCGGCACATTCTGTAGTTCACGCAGCAATAGATTGTTGTTGTCAGCATAACTTGCCTTTTCCCCGGCATAGCGCGCAGAATACACCCCAGGGCGACCATCCAAGGCATCAACCATCAGGCCAGAGTCATCAGCCAGGCACGGCAATCCGGTTTGGCGCACCAACGCCTGTGCTTTTTTGATGGCATTCTCTTCCAGAGTTACCCCGTCCTCTTCAGCTGGCACCAGGTTAGCATAATCATCCATCCCCATGGACTCAATGCCGACAGCTGCCAAGGCACAACTAATCTCTTTGAGTTTACCCTTATTCTGGGAAGCAATCAGCAGCTGCATATCAGCCCTCCAATGCCTGTCGTTGTAAGTTGGTCAGATCAGCACACCCTTTAAGCGCCAGATCACGTAACTCATCCAGCTGAGCACTGCTAAACAGTTGCCCTTCAGCGGTACCCTGCACCTCGACAAACATGCCTGAACCAGTGATAACAAAGTTCATATCCACGCCAGCGCTGGAATCCTCAATATAGTTTAGATCAAGCAGCGCCACGTTATCTATAATGCCAACGCTAATGGCAGCCAATGAATCTTTAAGGGGATTCTGCTTCACCAGCCCCTTTTGCAACAAACCGGCAACCGCATCGGCCAGGGCAACATAGGCTCCGGTGATCGAAGCAGTTCTGGTGCCGCCATCGGCCTGGAGTACATCGCAATCAATCTTAATAGTACGTTCGCCCAGCAGTTCGAAATCAACCACGGCACGCAACGCCCTGCCAATCAAGCGCTGTATTTCATGGGTACGCCCACCAACTTTGCCCCGCGTTGCCTCACGGGAATTGCGTGTTTGGGTAGAACGGGGCAACATCGAATACTCTGCAGTCACCCAACCACGCCCCTGTCCACGCATAAAATGGGGCACACCTTCCTCTACTGAGGCATTGCACAGCACCACCGTATCACCGCAAGAGATCAACACCGAGCCTTCGGCATAACAGGTAAAACCACGCTGAATTGTTACCGGGCGCAACTGATCAAATTGTCTCATATCGTGTCGAACTGTACTCATTGACGATAAACTCCATTATTTAATGACGGCAGTTGGCACTTTTGCCTAGCCATCGGTAAGTTTGCTTTCTAGTGAAAGCAGATTATTTGCTGGCACGCGAAAATTCACGCAATCCGGCATACAGAGCAGCGGCAAGGCGCTGTTGTCCGGCTGGACTATTCAACATAGTTTGATCGCCCAGGTTTGACAGATAGCCAAGCTCTATCAGCACCGTCGGCAAATTACCCCGCATCAGCGGCACCAGCGGAGCATGGGCAACTTCTACCACATCAAACCCAGCGTCACGCAACGCAGAACTCAACTGCAAAGCCAACATAATACTGCTGTTGCTGAAATCTTCATTTTCACTGAGTTCATCTTTGGCTGGGCGCACGTACAGATGGATTCCATGTGCGGCAGGACTGAACGAACTCTGGGCATGGAGCAATAAAAACGCATCGACATCATCGTGACGGGCACTGGCTAAATGCTGTTGCAGATTCAGAGCATAATCTTCATCACGGCTGAGATAAACCGGGATACCTAGCTGCATTTTAAGCTGTTTCTGCAATGTTGCAGCAACCTCTAAAACCACATTTTTTTCTTTTATACCACTTACGCCGATAGTGCCAGTATCCTCACCACCATGAGCCGGATCAATAGCCACGGCTCGCAGCGTTGGCTCACTGGCGCTCTTCTTTTTTTGTAACAGAAAAGCAAACAGCTTATCCAACACCCCATCACCACTGTCAGGCGCAGAGAGCGGGTTAAGATTACGATAATAAATAGGTGTGGGCAGAAGATCCGCCAACTGCTCTAAAATAAAATCTTCAGGAACCCGCAGGCGTTCATCGATAAAACGTGGTCGATGCTGAAACGGATAAAACTTTTCCCCAACCTTTAGGTATTGTCCTTCAGGGAAAAAAGTAGCCCGCCCACGCGGAGTTCTCATTTTATATAGATGATCGACCGAGTCCCAATAGCCGCTCATCCCTAATGCCGGTAATACATCATCAATAGCCAGATAAGGAACGTTATCCTGATGATAAACATCATTGATAAGCTGCGCCTGACGTCCCTGTAACCCCAGCTCCACAGCCGCGGATGCGACACCAGTCCAGCACGCAACTGCACCGATAACGCAGACAACAATCAGCATACGCAACGACATCAAATATACCCTCTCCACTCTAAGCGACCTTAAACCACAAAAACCGCATCCTATACGCCACAATTGATTGCTGTCAATCAAGCATATTGCTCTATTATTTTAGCTGGGAAGCAAGCTGCGACCATCCACGACGGGGTAACCTAGCACTTTAAGTAAACGCTTGGTCAAAGTATTCTCCAGCTCACTTTGGACTACATGATCATTTGGCATCGGTCGGATCTGTCCCCCGGCTATCATCCCATGACCACCAGCAGTACCTAAGCCCTCTACAACATCACGAATAACCTGACCGGCAAATATATCCTCCCGGTCGGTGCGCAACGATAACACCTCTTGATCTGCACAGCAGCCCATACCCAAGACCACCGCAACACCCTCTACGCGCAGGAGAAAATCTGTCAGTTCCGCCACCGTATCCGGATGTTCCACTTCAAATATATTAAACACCAGAACATCGTGAAAAATATGCGCCGATTTGAGCGCTTGATTAAAGTTGAGAAAATATTCTGTTGGCACCTTGGCACGACTGATATCAAATAAAATACGATTATTACTCAACGGCAATAACTTCTGGTAAGCCTTACGGTCAGGATTTGACCACTCACGCCCCAAGTCCTGAGTTTCCGAACGAATAGCGTAGAATAACGCAGTAGCCAAACGGGTACCAATGTAGATATCCTGAGCCAACAAGTATTCGTACAAGATAGTCGCACAGGCGCCATAGTCTGGACGCACATCGACAATCATCCCTCCAGCTGCGGCATTGTCCCCGCTCGGGGCAACCCGTTGCGGATGATGATCAATTATAATATCAATCTTACAATCGTCCGGCAAACTACCATTACCGGTACGCGGCTGGCTATCGACCATACACACCACAGAGAATTGGCGATAATCAATATCATCCAAAGCAACAATATCTATTGCCAATTTCTCTACCATGGTACGATTTTCACGTCGGCCAATCACCCCACCACTGGCTATCAACGCCTGTTCCCCGGTGGTCATTAACAATAGATGACTTAGTGCATAAGCAGTAGCTATAGCGTCGGGATCAGGATTGTCGTGCGTCACAATAAGGATATTGTGTTTGCCGCGTACCCGCTCAATTATCTGCTGACTGAATAGATGTGCTGCTGCCAAATCCATAGATAATTCCTCACCGTTTAAGATTTCCATACTAATTAGAGATAGGCGTAGTTGTAAGACAAAAAATCCCAGCCGCTTTCCCGCACGCAAGCAGCTGGTGTTTATCCTCACCCAGGGACATCGCAACCCTAAGTGGTTTGCCGACATCCTACCACGCTACCGCGACATCTTCTACTGGACCGGTTTTGCAAAAACCTGGCCACTGCGGGCAGTTGATGTGTATCACCGCGGTGACATCGATAAAAAAAATGAACTACTCAGTCAAGCGCAACAACTGGCTGAGCAGTTGATGAGTGGACAAAACAACGACAATGTACAGGCTACAAACCAATTTTGAGGATATTTTGGCTATATGCTTGAATAAGAGCACTTTTTTTCAACATGCCCACCACGCGCCGGGAGTCTTTAACATCGACGACTGGCAAAGTGGAAATCTGTTTGCCCTCGAACAGCTCAAAGGCTGCTTCAAGGCTCTGATCCGGGGTGAGGGTAATCACGTTACGCGTCATTATTTCCGAAACTAGAACCAACTCGCTCAGCTCGCCCATTTCACTCAAGCACACCTTCAGATCGCGCATCGACACCATCCCCACCAGCTGCTGCTTATCATTGAGCACCACAAAATGGGGATAGTAGCTCTCCTGGGCCAGCTGTGCCAATTTGCCCAGCGATAAATTCTCGGCTATTTTTTCAAAATCTTTTTCCATGTATTCCACCACTTGCAATGAGCGCAACAGAGTTACATCGCGACCACGCACGATCTTCATCCCCTTGCGCACTAGGCGGGTTTCATAAATGGACAGACCGTAAAAAGTCTGCACCACTAATAAGCTGGCGATGCAGCTGGTCATCAGCGGCAGGATAATTTCAAAATTGTAGGTCAGTTCAAATATGGTAAATATAGCAGTAATTGGCGCCAGGGTGGTTCCGCTAACCATGGCGGCCATCCCCACCAGACCATAAACCGGGAAAGCAGCAACCTGTTCAGGGGCAAGCCCATGCAATAAGCTGCCAAATGATCCACCGAGCAAAGCTCCCATAACCAGCGAGGGAGCCAGAATACCTCCGGAAAATCCGGCACCAACCGAACAGGAAGTGGCAATAAATTTAGCCAGCAAAATCACTAGCATCATAACTGGCAGCAATTCTGCGCCGAGGACCTTATTGACGGCAAGATAACCAACACCCAGAGCATATGGACACCACAACGCCACAGCTCCAACCACAATACCGCCTATTGCCGGACGCAACCACAGGGGTATATGCAACGCGGTGAACCTATCTTCTACCAGCGAGGTAGCGCGAACAAACATTATCGACAGCAGCCCAGCCAACAAGCCCAATATAAAATATCCGGGTATTTCCCAATAACTGAGCAATTGAAAATGGGGGACATCAAAAGCGGGAAATGCCCCGAGAAAATGGTGCGACACCACGGTAGCAACTACAGCGGAGACGGCAATCTGGCTCAGGTAATTTACCTGAAAGTCCACAAGAATTATCTCAGCGGCAAACAGCATCCCTGCCATAGGGGCATTAAAGGTAGCCGCAATACCGGCAGCTGCGCCACAGGCGAGAAAAACCCGTTTCCATTCCGCTGCCATTCCCAGCAGCTGGGCTATAGATGAGCCAACAGAAGAGCCAATATGGACGATAGGACCCTCTCGTCCCACTGAGGCACCACTACCCAACGATATCAGAGTGGCTATCATTTTAAACAAGGTAGTACGGTGGCGAATATTACCGTCACGAGTAACTACCGCTTCGATTACCTCCGAAACCCCGGCACCGCGTGCCTCAGGAGCAAACCTCTCCACAATGCATCCAACAAGGGCACCGCCCACAACCGGAATAAGCATTATCTGATACCAAGGCATCAACGCGCTGGCGGCAACCAGATCATACGACTGCGCCCAGAAGAAATCAGTCACCTCAAGCAGTAAAAAGCGAAAAGCCACTGCCAAAGCACCAGTTATCGCACCTATCGCAGCTGCCACCAACAACAGCACAATAACTTTACGCCCGCTGGCATGTCGCCTAAAATCGTCAATCTGCACCGTCATAACCCTTTACCCATCAGGTGTGGCGATCTGCAGTTCGGCTAGCCGAACGCCGCAATTCGCTTTGCGCTAAGGAATAACAACAACCACAATAATTCTGGCGATAAAAATTGTACTCTTTAGAAAGTTCTAAACTGCGTTGAAAACCACCCTGCTTTTTAAAGTTAGCAGTATAAAAATCTATCCCCAACTGGGCGGATAACTGAGCACCTATCGCATTGATCCGTTCAGCATCCTTATGGGGTGAAATAGACAGTACAGTGGTGAACAGATCAAATTTCTGTTCTTGAGCGCGCTGTGCCGTTCTTTCCATCCGCAGGCGGTAACATATAGTGCAGCGCTCGCCCCGCTCAGCTTCTTGCTCAAAACCAGCAACAAGTTGGTGCCAGTGCTCAGGGATATATTCATCGACAATTAACGCCAGATTAACCTGCTGGCACCATTTTTCCAATTCAGCACAGCGCAGTTGATATTCAGCAAGAGGATGAATATTGGGATTATAAAAAAACACTGTGACCTCGTAGTGCTGCTGTAACCGCTCAACAACCGCGCTACTACAGGGAGCACAGCAGGCATGTAACAGCAACTGCGGTTTCAACAAAACCTTTGCGGCAGCGGGTAGCTGAATATTAGTGCTGGCATCCTGCATAAGTTACTATTCCTCTTATCTGGCAATTTTATGATTTACGCTGACAAAGCACCACTGCTATAGTACGCCGCATGCACACCACAAACGCCCTACAGGCCACTAAAGACATATTCCTCGCCGATGCCCACCTCGAAAACCCTCAGGATCCGGCGTATCAACACTTGCTTAATTTTTTACGTAGCCAGCGTGGTCAAATTCGCCACTTGGTATTACTTGGTGACATATTCGAATTCTGGGTAGGCTATCGTCACTGCGTGTTCAGCGCCTACTTACCTCTGCTACAACTGCTACAACAACTTCACAGCGATGGAACAAAAATTATCGTAGTGGAAGGAAATCACGATTTTCACGTGGGACCATTTTTTAGTGACACACTGAAGAGCACCATTTTCTGTGATGATGGCTGCCTCAACTTAGACGGCAAGCGCGTGTATCTGACTCATGGTGATAC
This sequence comes from uncultured Desulfuromonas sp., assembly GCA_964536375.1. Taxonomy (GTDB): domain Bacteria; phylum Desulfobacterota; class Desulfuromonadia; order Desulfuromonadales; family Desulfuromonadaceae; genus Desulfuromonas. The sequence goes on from CAZHXF010000013.1 coordinate 34,717, forward strand.
TCTGGCGGCAACAGCTAACTATTTACGCCTGCGGCGCTTCTTCCGCAGCTCATTTGCCCAACTACTGATTCGCTTACTGCCACCCGATATCACTTGGAAAATTGCCGATATTCTTGGCAAAGCCAGCAAAAAACGGCGTCAGCACCAACCACAGCAGCAATATAGTCTGCCAACTCAAGCAATTAGTAATCTAGCGCAGCAGCAATTCGCCAAGGGCAGTGACGCTTTCATCTGTGCCCATTTTCATCAAGCCTGGCAGGAACGCATAGCCGATAAACCATTATTGGTTGTTGGCAATTGGGGCGAAAATTACCACTACGCTACCCATGAAAATGGTGTGTTCAGCCTACAACAATACTTACCTGAGCTCTAATCTACTTACAGCAAACTCTCCAGTTTAACTTCGACAACTGATCCACCGAGCAGCTTTAACGATGGTTGTAGCTGCTGTTTGTCACCAATTAAAATCAATAGTTGCTGTTTTAAATCAAGATATTTACGCGCTACCCGCTGCACATCCGCAACGGTAACCGCCTGAATACTCTGGCGATATTCTTCCAGATAGTTCGGCGGATAAGCGTACATATCCTGCGCCATAATACGTTTTGCTAGGGCATGGGTATCATCAAAAGCAAACACAAACGAGTTAACCAAGCTGTCTTTAGCCTGCTGCAACTCCTGCTGACTAACCGGTTGCTCACGTATCAGTTCCATCTCCTGGCGCAACAACCCGACCACCTCTGCTACAGATGCATTTTTTGTCTCACAACCGGCGAGAAACGGTCCTTTAAGCCGCCTACCGACAGCATAGTAAGAATATACCGAATAGGCTAACCCGCGATTGGAACGGATTTCACGCATCAGGCGAGAGCTGAAGCCACCGCCACCAAGAATATAGTTCATCACTTTCAGGGCATGCAAATCAGGGTTGCACTTTTCAATACCGAGCTGCGTTAACATAACTGTGGTCTGCGGCACAGGTCGATCGATTATTAACGTACCAGCATATTCTAAATGATGCAGTGGTGGAACTACCTGCTGCTGTGCTCCCGACTCCCAGTCACCAAAGTTTTGTTCCAGTAAATCACGCGCTTGGTCTTCCGTTAAAGCGCCGGTTATTACGATGCGCGTATTACTCGGACCAAAAAACTTTCGGTATTGCTGCTGCAAGCTTGTAACTGTCAATGAAGTTACACTGCGTTCGGTTGGAAAATTGGCCAAAGGATGCTCAGCGTACAACTTAGACATCATTAGCAACCGCGCCAAATGCGCGGAGTTATCACCACGACGGCGAATAGATTCCAGCATTTGCTGGTGCGCCACAGCGAAGCGCTGTTTATCAAAGCGCGGGTGGCGCACCATGGCTGCCAGCACTGCTAAACCGTTAGCAGCATCTTCGCTTAGGAGGGATAAATCAAAAGTGGTAGTGTAAGCGTCACTGGTTACATGGGCATTAGCAGCTAAATCCTCCAGATATTGATCCAATTGATCGGCATCCCACTCTCCAGCTCCACCACTGCGCAACACACTGGCAAGTAACTCGGATAGTCCACTGTTTTCGTTCGGCACGCCGACCTTGCCAGCGCCAACAACAACGCTAACATCCAGCAATGGAAGTTCAGAATCTTGTTTAAAGTATACCTGTATACCATTGTTTAACTTAAACTTTTGCGGATAATCTATAGCAAAATCAAGGGGTGGAAATTTTAAGTTTTCTATACCAACTTCATCCGCAAAAACTTGATTACCGGCAACAAGCAACATCGACAACAGCACAGCTGTCACAGCAATAATACGCAACAATGACATTATTTTTTCTCCTGTACTAAGGTGATTACGGTTCTATTTTCCGCCGTCAACCAACGCTGTGCCACTTGCTGGATATCCTCCGGCGTCAGTTGGGCGATCTGTTGATCATAGTTAAGTAAGTATTGCCAACCGCCAGCAATCACCTGAAAACGGGTCAACATATTTGCCAAGCCATTGTTGGTACGCAAATAATGTAAACGATCCACACGCAAGCGCTTACCAGCCCGGGCTAACGCAGCCTTATCAACCAATTGCTGACTCAACAAATCCAGCTGCTGATAGATAGCATTCTCAACCTCAGCTGCGCTGTGCGGATGGCGTGGTGTAGCGCTGATAACGAATAAATTAGGATATTGACCACCTGGAGCGCCATAACTGGAAACATCTGTTGCCAACTGCTGCTCAAGAACTAACGTTTTATACAATCGGGAAGTCGCACCTTCGGTAAGAAGATGGTTAATTACATCAAAAGCGTAATCATCACGAGTGGGAAGTGTCGGCTTATGGTAGGCAATAAGAAGCTGTGGTTGCGCATCAAAGCTCACCACACAACGTCGCTCACCGCGCTGTTCTGGTTCCTCTGCGGTAACTGGCGGGATCTTTTCTCCAGCAGAAATATGAGCAAAATATTGTTTGACCAACTGATACACCTTGTTGCTATCTACATCACCAACAACAGCAATAACAGTATTTACCGGTGCATAATAACGTTGGAGAAAATCCTGAGTCTTAGCCTTGGTAAGATTACTGATATCCGAGTTCCAACCGATGACCGGATGGCGATACGGATGAACACGAAACGCCGTGGCTATCAGGGCTTCGTACATCATGCCCGACGGTTTACTCTCATAGGAACGGCGACGCTCCTCCATCACCACATCACGCTCAGTATAAAATTCACGTAACACCGCATTCTGCATGCGATCAGCCTCTAAAGCCATCCACAATTCTAACTTATTGCTCGGCAATGAGATAAGGAAACTGGTTAAATCTTTACCAGTAAAGGCGTTAAAACCTACCCCACCATGTCGCGCATATATTTTTGAAATCTCATCTTTAACCACTAACTCACGCTGCTGCTGTTGAACTTCAGCCAGTTTTAGCTGCAATTGCTTGACCTTATTGGCATCTACCTTAACTGCTAGCTGAGCAGCACGCAACTTAAGGGCAATACTGTCTACCTGCTCCAACAGTGGTTTTTCCGCAGCATAATCCCGCGTACCGATAGTTTTAGTGCCTTTAAAACGCATATGCTCCAGTAAATGCGCCACTCCCCGATTTGCACCATCTTCATTTACTGAACCAACACCGATAGTCATATAAGCACTAAAGGTAGGGCTAGCGTGGCGTTCTACCACCAGGAGAGTCAAGCCATTATCCAAGGTAAACTGCTTAACCTGAGAATCCAGCGAAGACGCTGCACCAGCTGGCAATACTGCAGCAAAAAACAGTAATCCCGATATAAGGCATAATCGCCAGCGGGATATAATAAGCAGTATAAAATTCATTGCAGAAAAATCTCCTAACAACCATTAACGAAGTAGTTTTATGGTCAACATAAGCAAAACAGCATGAGAGTAACCGGGGCATGATAACACAAACGCGCACGCCAAGAGAATAAGTGTCATCAAACAAGTTATACAGATTATGACTTAGCACACGAGAAGATTAGGGAAAAACGGTAGAAATATCCAGGACAATGGGGACTGACCAATAATAGACAAAAAAAAGCCCTGTTCCGGAGGAGGGATGGAACAGGGCAAGCACCCCAAGGGGATGGGGAACTTCTCTTCTTATGTTGCTGACGGTTAAGTCATGGCTTAGCAACATTCGAGCACCTTAAGAATCACAGCCAAAGCAATGATCCAAATGATGAGAAATTATAACCAAAAAAACAAACTTCAGCAAGCCTAAAAAAATTTACCAAGCCTTAAAATAGCAAGTCAAGAGCTCAATTAACCAAATTCAGCAGCAACCAACTCACATACCTTATTTAAGGCCAGATCTTCAGCAGCTAAAGTATAATGCTCAGGTCGCGGGTTGGCTAAGCGCTGACGCAACGTGCTGTCATTAATTAACTTATCAGCCATAGCAACAAAACTGACACTATCATGATATAACAAGCCATTGACGCCGTGATCAACAACAGGTCGATTACCCACTATATCGCGCGCCAAAATAGGCAAGCCGATCACTGCGGCTTCGATCAGGGCATTGGGTAACCCCTCAGAAAATGAATTATTCAGCACCACATCCGCCTGTCTCAATGCAGCCGGCATAGCTTCATGATCAATTACCCCGAGATAATGTGCCCAACTGCGCTGTTCAATAACGATAAAGAACTGGCGCGCATATTCATCGTCTAAAACTGGACCACAGAAGGCCAGTTGCCACCGGCTACTATCTGCGGGCAGCAAATCAAACAGTTCGACAAGCTCCAGCAAACCTTTAACTCGGCGAACACTTGCCGGGCATAAAAACACCAGCACATCATCACTAAAATGATGCCGTTGGCGCAATGGATAAGGAGCATGCCCCAGCTCTATAGCTGGCGGTATATAATGTAGACGCTGGGCAAGTTGCGGGTGGCTGTGCTGTAATTGAGCAATCTGCAGCAGATTGTGACTCAACAGCGCGTCAGCGTAAGTCATGACCTGCTCAATAATTATTGCCTGCCGCGCGTCTACCAAACCCTCATTCACATCGGTGCCACTTAACATAACGACTATGGGCAGATTGATTTTATGCCGTGCCTGGATAAATTGCCAGCCGCTACGATAAGCATGAATCAGCAGCAATAGATCAGGTTGGCTTTGTTGTACAATTTCCGCCAGAACTTCTTTATCGGGGGGCAAATAACACTGGCTAATACGATGGGAAAATCTTTCCAAAGCATGAGTATAACGGGTCGCAGTTACCCAATTACCCGTGGCACTGTTGCTTTCGGGGGAGCAAATTAAGATGTGCATGCCGCAGCTCCAAAAGTTGTCAACTGCACCCCGCAGCGCTCAATTACCTGACAAACTTTTCTCGAAGTAAGCGCGTGCTGCTCAAGCTGACGCTCTACACCACAAAATTCCTGACCAGCATCCTGATCTCCCGGATGTACCATAAGTTCCCAACACCCCGTACTGAGCTGATACAAGGAGGGCACTAATGTTTCCACATTCAACCGATTAAGTAGCGGCATACCCAGTAAACCCTGCGGCATAAACACATCGGTAGCCGCCAACCTGCGTCTAAACTCATTGGAATAATGACGATACATACACAATTCGTCCCACAACTGTGGTTGCACTTCAGCAGTCACGTGGTCTACAGCCAGTGGCAACCTTGTTGCTCCAATAGCAAACTGCTGGCATAGCTCAATCAAAACCGGCGTCAACCGTGGAAACAAAAACATATGTTGATGAGAATCAAGGTGATCAACCGTTACCCCGGTTTCCAGAACCCGCTGTAGTTGAGCGCATAACTCTATGCGTACTTGCTGTAAATCAAAGCAGCCAGTAATAAAGCTCTCGCGTGATTGCTGTTTACCGTAAAATTGCCCGTTATCATCAGTTAGGCCACGGATGGGTCCGACAAGTGCTTGACCATCGGCTAAATTCAGGTGCACTCCTATCCCAACATCGTGCTGCTGCAATTCAGCAACTGCCGCATCAAAGGTGCCACCATTAGCCATGAGAGAGACACTGGTAACAATACCGTGTTCAATACAGTTAAATATTCCCCGATCTCGACCCACGGCCCAACCTAGATCATCGGCATTAACTATCAATTGGCATGAACCAGTCATCTACACCTCAATCATACCCAGATAAACTTGTCTTACTGCTACCCCAAGATCAAACAATCAGTAGAATAACATGCTCTCCAGATGAGTAAAAGGACAATACAAACAGCTATTTTGGTGGTAATGTGTGAAAAATTTGAACAACAAACTCCAACAGGATCAAACATGGATAAGCACGAACAAGCATTTACGCCACCATACAACTCAGATGCTGGGTCACCACCAACCGAAGAACCGTTCTTGCCCAGACTGCTGGCCAGCAATGCCCTACGTGCCAACCTTAGCAAACATATGATGCTCAACAAAATGGCCGACTCAAAAGCATCAATGATATTAACAGCATCTTCACTAATTATCACCATTACCCTCACTCAGCATAACCAGTTAGACTTGCTAACCATCCTTATCCTTGCCGGCTCCGGAATACTGGCAATCCTGTTCTCAATTCTAGCCATCATTCCACCACTGCATGCCAGTGGAGTGACCAATTTATTTTACTTTCGCTCGTATGCTGAGTTAAGTGAAGAAGAATTTTCCCGCCAGTTTCGCGAAACCATTGCCGACAAAGAAAAACTATATGACGCCTATATTCACGAACTGTACTTTCTCGGGCGTCATCGTCTGACCCGTAAATACAGATTAATACGTAACGGGCTGTGGAGCATCCTAGCCGGATTAATTGGTGCCACATTATCGGAACTATGGCATCAGATACCATTAAACTAGAGGCATAGAGACTCGTGCAAAACTCTTTACAATCCAGTAATCGTCATTCCCGCGCAGGCGGGAATCCAGAGGTTTTCTGGGTTCACCAAAAAGCTGGATCCCCGTTTTCACGAGGATGACGACTTTTACAAGTGGTTCTATATACAGCTATTATTTGAATGAGGGAGATTAAATGAAAGTAGAATTTTACAAAACCTGCGTATGACCACGATGTATGCTCGCGGTGCGTGAGTTAAACAAAGCGTTACAGGACAAACCAGAGATAGAAGTGGAAACTATTGAGATCAGCAGCAGCTTATCCCGCACTTGGCAGGCGGGCATTCGCTTGTTTCCGGCACTTAAAATTCAGGATGACATCCTAGCGGGAGTGTTACTATCCCAAGAGAAAATCAATCAATTCATTGAACAGCATCGCTAAGATGATATTTTAGCTGCAACACTCAGGTTATTTGTGGACACAACCTGAGCGTTGCAAACGCTATTAAGCATCCCTGAGTGGCAATCTAGTCGCGCTTTGTCACCTCAATTAAGTGATAACCAAATTGGGTTTTAACCGGACCCAATACAGCACCAATATCACCAGAGAAAACCACCTCATCAAACTCTTTAACCATCTGTCCCGGACTAAATGCACCTAAATCGCCGCCTTGGCGTCCAGATGGGCACTGGGAAAACTTTTTTGCACAGCTAGCAAAATCACTCGCACCAGCCTCTATCTGAGATTTCAGTTCTAAACACTTTTCTTCACTATCTACCAAGATATGCCGCGCAGTTGCTGTTGCCATAGTAAACTCCTTATACATTACAAGTTATTGCGCCAGGATGGCGCCTATTTTCACCTAAATAGATAGAGTAAAAAACCATCTATTAAATACGCGTTTAGCAAAAGAAAAAGCCCCTGACTAATCAGAGGCTATCTCTTTAAATGGTACCGGGACGAGAATCGAACTCGTACAGCCAAAAGGCCGAGGGATTTTAAGTCCCTATTGTTTACTTTCATTTATTTCCTCAAGTAACTATAATAACAGAATTATTTTTAAATTAAAAAAAATAAAAAACACTCAGTGGACACCACGGGGGAATTTGATGGCTACACTAACAAAAAGAAACGGAAAGTGGCAAGCCAAAATTAGGAAGAAAGGACAGCGAACTATTACAAAATCCTTTCTATTATATGAAGATGCTGAGCGCTGGGGACGTAAAACTGAGTCTGAACTTGAACGAGGTATCTATGTTGAAGATACCGACGAAGCGAGAAACACTACGATTAAAGAAGCCGCCCACAGATTTAGAATTGAGCATCTTGGCAGACTCCGGCATGGAAAAAGAGAAAAAAACCGTATAGCAGCAATTCTATACACTACCAAATGGGGTTCCATCTCTCTTTCAAACCTCAAATCAAAGGATGTGACCGCTTATATTCGGAAACGTGAAAATGCTGGTCGTAGGCCTGACACCATCAGGCTTGACCTTACTTTAATATCTAAGATGTTTAAACACGCTCGGACGGAATGGGGTCTTGAATCATTGAAAAACCCAGTCGATGCTGTGCGCCGCCCTTCCCTGCGCGGCACTAGCCGTAACAGGCGTCTTGAAGAAGGCGAGGAAGAACAGTTGATCCAGGCTGCAAAACCTGAGTTAAAACCCGTGATTCTATTTGCCATCGAGACGGCCATGCGGCGCGAAGAGATCGCGACCCTTACCTGGCCATGCATCGACTTAAAAAAACGCACTGCACACCTCCCTAGGACGAAAAACGGTGAAACTCGAACCGTCCCCTTATCGTCACAAGCAATTCAGATACTACAGGAAATTCCTCGCAATATAGGCGACGAACCTGTTTTCGGTCTCAGTAAAGATCAAATCACAGACAGAATGAGGTCCACGGTTAAACGGGCAGAGCTTGTAAATCTTCGTTTTCACGACCTGCGCCATGAAGCCACCAGTCGTTTTTTTTGAACGCGGTACGCTTGACATGATGGAGATCGCAACAATCACCGGCCACAAAACAATGCTCATGCTTAGACGCTATACGCATTTACGGGCTGAAGATTTAGCAGTGAAGCTGGGATAGAATTAAGATCCACTGAGAGTTTCTAGATAAAAAACCATTAAATGTAAGTGAAACGAAATTTCTTTCACCGTATGTGAATAAGTCAGTTAGTGAAAAACTATTCGTCGAGTGCGATTACCAGTCGACACCCTTGCCGG
>CAZHXF010000013.1:43355-44548 GCA_964536375.1 uncultured Desulfuromonas sp.
CCTCGAGGCAAGCCTTTAACTTCCACACACGCCCTAGCAGGAGCGGGATCGCCAATATATTCCGCATAAATTGCATTAACAGTGTAAAAATCACCCAGATCTGTCAAATAAATTGTCGATTTGACAATACTATCGAACCCGACCCCAGCGCCAGACAAAGCTCCAGACATATTATGCATAACCTGACGAGTCTGCTGCTCAATATCAGTGCCAACAAGTTCTCCGGTTAGCGGATCGAGTGGAATCTGGCCGGAAAAAAAGATAAGATCCCCCGTTTTGATCGCCTGAGAATAAGGGCCTATGGCCTGTGGCGCTTTGTCTGTTGTAATCGCTACCTTCATCGTGCTCTCCCTGAAATAGTTAACTGAAAAAAAACATCGCAAAAAATACCAACACCGAAAATCCAGCAAATTTGTGATTAAAATATGCTGGACAGATCAGTCTGACTTTGACGAGTACTGTGCAGCCTCAAGCAACAACTAGGGTCATGACTGATCAACGGGAAGGCTAATAGCTACTTTGGTTCCCCGTCCGATTTCTGACTTGATAGAGATTTCGCCCGTATGTTTTTCAACAATAATGTTCCGACAGATATAGAGCCCCTGACCGGTTCCCTGACCAATTAATTTTGTGGTAAAAAACGGGTCAAAAACCCTTTCCAGGTTCTCTTGCGCAATGCCAATGCCATCATCTTCGACAATTAAGCAAATTTTATTGTCTCGCAAACATGTCGACAAAACGATACTACCAAAAAAACCTTTTTCCTGTTTTATCCTATCTGCGATAGCATCGCGGGCATTGACAACCAGATTCAGAAGGACTTGCTGTATTGCCGATGGATCGCATTGCAGCAACGGCAAGTCTTCATCTGGGGCAAAGTCAACAGTGGAAACGTACTTCCATTCATTGCAACAAACAGATATAGCATTTGCTGTCAGACGATTGAAATCAATCCGCTCAAACTTGCCGACGCCGGGATGAGAGAACTCCTTAAGCTCCTTGACCAGGCCAGCAATACGCTTTGCCCCCTCCAGTGAGTCTGAAATGGCAGACAAAACTTCCTCACTCAGCTCGCCCTGCTGAACAGAACTTGACTCTGTAGTTATTTCACCTGTTTTCGACAACCCAATCAGCTCTTCAATCGTCTGCTGCAAATAAAATAGATTATGGTTGATATACTGAATCGGAGTATT
>CAZHXF010000013.1:44648-54784 GCA_964536375.1 uncultured Desulfuromonas sp.
AGTACATCAGAACCCGCCAATTCACCGGCATACTGATTGATCCAGAGTATTTCCCGATTGGCAATGTCAACCATTACCACACCAAATGGCACATGGTTGAGAATAGCTTTAAGTTGTTCTTGCTCAAATTGCAGCTGCACATGGTTGTCAGCTAAAGCATTTCTCTGTGTTACATCGAGCTTAACAGCAGAATAATTTACCGTATTGCCTTCCAGATCGAGCACAGGCGCGATAACAGTTTCCTCATAAAGCAGGTGACCATCTTTAGCTTTAGAGCACAACTCTCCACGCCATGTACCACCCGAGGTAATCGTACTCCACAACTCTGTAAAAACCTCATCTGGAGTATTGCCACTTTTCAAGAGGTTGGTTGACTGCCCCTTAACTTCACTAAAGTGATAACCCGTTACTTTTTCAAAATAGGGGTTCACATACTCAACAAGGCCTTCAGAATCGGTAATAACGATGGACGACGGGCTCTGTTCTACAACCGCAGAGAGCCATTGATTATGAGTTTGGATGATTCTTTTCGCCCTAACAATTGCATAAATCTTAACTGAGATAATAAAGGCAAGAATAACAACAAAGATAATTGAGGCGGTGCTAATCGCAGTATTGATATACTTAACCTTGGCGCGCGTATCTTCAATGCGCAGAAACGACTCTTTATTGGCCTGATTTATGTCATAAAAGAGACGATTAGCACTCTCCATCGTTCTATGGATAAGTGATTCACTCTTTTTTAATAAAAATATCAGGTCGTAATCCTTTTTCCAGCTCCCTTTATTTATTAACAGTGTCGAAGTTTCAACGACGGTATTTTTAATTTCATCAATCTTTGGTTTGATGTCTATAATAAAAACATTATATTCTGCAGGATCTTCTTCGCTGTACATCAACTCTTCGTAGATGGCATCATAGTCGTAAAAATTTACCAACATTGTATCAGAGTATGTGCCACCTTTAGTCAAGACAACGATAAGACTGTCGACTCTATCAAGCGTTGATAAGATCTTTTTTTTGTAATACTCAGCACGATGAGAGTTTTCGAATAACAACATGGACTTGTAATCATTCTCTATTTCCAGTAATTTGCGCACCAGAACAAGAGCCAGTTTCCGCTTGTTATTTTGATTTTCTATTTTTAGTTGCAGCGGTACTTCATAATACTTATCTGCAATGTAGACAGAACAAAAAACTAGAAAAGAAGTTAGAATGATAAAGAACACATGGACCACGATCAATCTGATGACCGGCTCATGCAACATATCCCTGAAGGAATTCTTCTCAGTCCTCATTTGTTCACAATCCATGCTTGCGAAAGATTTTTGCACCCTGTTCAGAAGCGCAAAAATCAACAAAATATTTGGCTATATCGTAGTTCAATGTTGTATTGAGGATCCCCATAATCAATTCGTTATTCGAATTTTCACCGTTATTCAGCTCAAAAACGTCAATGTAATCGGAGTTATCATCCCAGGTTAATGCTGCAAACCAGTTTACGACAATATCAGCTTCTTTTTCTCTTATCGCTTTAACAAGGTCTTTTGAATCTGTCGTCATAAAAATTACATTTTCCACAACATTGTTATAAATACCTTGTTTATCTAATATTTTCTTTGTCTCTTTACCTATACTGCCACTAACAGGACTGCCGATAACGACTGAATAACGAGGGTCTGCAAGTGCAGCCAAGCTGACGTCAATATTTTTAGGATTTCCTTTTTGCACCATAAGCACGGCGTGATTATCACCAACTTTTTTTCGATAGAGAATCAATCCCTTATAATGACGATCAATAGTCTGATAATAACGTTCCGATCCCGGTAGATAAACATCTCCAATGCGGTTGGTCAGTATCGAGCTCAGAAGATTTCCTGATCCGCCCTTGGTAATGATAATTCGACATTTCTTTTGCCGCTCGACCAATTGCGCTATTTCCGACACTGGTCGAATCATGGTGATTCCACAATAGACAAGAATCTCCAGTTCCGGCTCGACATTATTCTCACTGCAGGAAAAAAGCATTGGGAGTAGCAGAACAATAGCTGCTTTGACCATTCGACACTGCATATTTGCATCCTTAATCAAGTAAATAAGCACCACGAGTCGTTACAACGTCTTTAGTGAGAAGTTGCAACAAGGTACATATCGCTGAAAATTCGACAGGTTTCCACAAAAAGAACTGACAAAAAGGCATGGCTTGTTGCTGTATCTGATAGCCCGACATTCCTGTCATCATAATCCGGACAATAGAGGGATATTTGGACATAACTTGTGTTAGCAGATCCATGCCATCAATCTCTGGCATACAGACATCAGTAACAATAGCATCAATATTACCCGCCTCAATAATATTAAAGCCGTCTACCGCACTTGAAGCAAATTCAAAACCCCACTCTTCATCAAATGAACGAAGCATACGTTTCAAGCTAGCCAGCAACAGTTCATCGTCATCAACAAATAACATCGTATATTTTATCATGCCCTGCCCCTTTGCATACTAGTGGTTATGACTAATTTTAGTCGGAATTCGCACTGAAACTGGCTCATTGACCCCATTTTTTTGCGAATATTTCCTAATTCCAATCAAGAGGAAATCGGTTAGTTCTTGCCCTACATTCGCAAGGAGTAATCCCGAATTTGAACGAATTTCTTCAGCAAGAATCATCCCTATCCTCAAGTCTTTCACAAAAAGAACATCACTCTTGACACATTCATCACCTAACTCAATATCACGCGACAGACGTTCGACAATTTCTTGATTAAAATGGGAGTTTCCCTTTAAAAAATCTACTATGCTGTCAAAGGGGAGGTGGCGATAAAATGATAAACTGTCCAGCGCCAGAGCAATATGGAGGATTTGTGCAGCCTGCTCAGTCACTGGATTACAACGCTCTTCTATAGAATCGTATTTATCATACGGCATATTTTGCATGGAGATCGCCTTGGCTACCTCCTCCAGGCGGGGAATTTGCGACAATAATTCCTCAGCAATGGCAGCATGATCTTCAAACATAGACTGGGTACGTTCCTCTTCATTAAAGATGGTGTAGTACCTCACCAAGTCATCCTGCGCAATATTGGCACAACCTATTTGCGATAACAGTGCAACAACCTCAAAAAACCACAATTCGCTACTGCCCATTGCGCTAGCAAGATATTGGCTGTAGCCCCGCAAGCGGTTAGCACGCTGCTCAGCCACAGGATTCACTAGTGACAGCAGTTGCGACAATGTCCGAATTGTTCTGAGAACCGTCTTCTCGAGAATATCTTTTTCAGCCATAATCAACTGGTATTGGCGTAATGCATCGCCAAGTATTTTAGTCAACAGGTCAATATCACACGGTTTCGTTAAAAAACGAAAAATCTCCCCCCTATTTACAGCATCAACCGCTGTCTCCTGACCTGCAAAACCGGTAAAAAGGATACGCACACTGTCAGGATATTTCTTTTTCACCAAACTGAGAAAATCAACCCCATTCATCTCGGGCATTTTCATATCCGAAACAACAACTGAATACTGTTTACGTTCTAGCTCATCCAGAGCGGCACTTACCGATGCGATGCAGACAATCGGCAATTTTCTTTTCAGGTTTCTATAGATACTAGACAAAAACTGCTGGTCATCATCAACAAACAATATTTCATTAGTGGACATCTGCACCTCCTAAACAAGTACGCTTTAGCAAACCACAATATTTTTGATTCTGTTGCAAATGAGATAAACACTCGTCTGATTGATCTATTTTGCCGTTCGCAATACGGTTGGCGTGCCAGACTGCTTCGACTGCGCCAGACTCCAACTCTGATGAAGGGCACTGCTGCTGATGGTGGTTTAATGCGGACAGCACAATCGCTTCAGGGAGCCCCCACAGCGACAGCAGATAAGCCCCTATAGTTGCATGATTAGCGCCAAGAATGCGCACTTCCGCTTCGAGCTGATCACAACCATCATCCACTACCAGCTGCTCGATCTTTGCATAACTCTCAGGAAACGAATGGACGAGAATCAATTTCCCCACATCATGCAGCAAACCACCAAATGAAGCCATTGCCTCCAGATTCTTATCGTTACAATCTCCGACAAGAGCTTCGCTGAATTGTGCAGTTAGCAAGCTATGCTGCCATAGCTCATGCATATTGAAGTTCTCCGCCACGGGCAGCCCTTCTTGGAAAATATGGTGCGCTAACACCATGCTGCGCAGCGTATTAACACCAATGTATTGTACTGCCTCGTCCAGCAGGGCAATTTTACGAATCAGCCCATAACAAGAAGAGTTTACAATTTTGAGCACTTGAGCACTTAACGCAACATCATTGTGTATCATCGCAACAATGGCTTCGTAGTCTCCGTCAGGGTCGGACAGCAACCTTACCAGGTTGCGATAAACCTCTGGCAGGGTGGGCAAAGAGGTCATTCCGCACAAGCGCTTTTTTAAATAAGGATTTTCAATCAGACTATCAAGCTGCGTCAACTTGGTTAACAAAAGTTTAAACTCATCAATATTCAGCGGCTTCCACAGAAAATAATGGCAAGTTTGAATCGAGTCGGTATAGGTCTCCTTATCTGGCTGTCCCGTAAGCATAGCGCGAACCACTTGGGGATACTCTTTTTGCACCTGAGTTAAGAGTTCATAACCGTTCATCTCTGGCATCCGATAGTCGGACACAATGATATCAATATCGTATTCGCCCAGAATGCTTAGAGCTTCCCGACCACTTGCAGCATAAAACACCTCCCATTCTCCATTGAGAAACCGCAGCACACGGCGCAAACCGCGGAGAATGTTCTGATCATCATCGACAAAAATAATTTTTTTCATATTAGGATCCATTCAACCTGTTTTAATGGGCAGAAATATTTTAAAAACCGTGCCGACACCGCAGGTACTCTGACAGTTGATCTGACCATTGTGTTTGTTAACCACCAGATCATAGACAATCGCCAAACCCTGCCCTGTCCCCTTACCAACATCCTTTGTGGTAAAAAACGGTTCATAAATCTGTTCAATAATATTTTCGGGGATACCTGCCCCTGTATCTTCTACACAGATTTGAATACCTCCTGCGATTTTTTCTGTAGAAAGAGTAATTTTACCCAGTCCGGATTCTGATTTTCCTTTCTCCTGAATGGCTTGTGCCGCATTGACGATGAGATTCAAAAAGATCTGACTCAAGGTTCCAGGATCGCAGGAAATTGATGGTAGTGCTGGTTCCAGAATAGTCTCCAATGTTGCAACATATTTCCATTCATTCTTGGTCACGATGATCGCATTCTCGATAATGCGATTGAGGTCAGTGGAAACATTGTCGCCACTGCCGGGATGGCTGAACTCCTTCATCGCGTCGACAATTTTCACAATATGCCCTAAACCAACAAGTGACTCATCAATGCTTTGAGGAATCTCTTCAAGGATAAAATCAAAATCACAGGCGTTGACATCAGCTAAAAGTGCTTGAAAATGCGCATCATCCTGTGGAATCCACGGCTGAGCGATAATTTTTTTTACATCTTCAAGAACGGCTTGAATATCAGCAAAGGCATCTTTGAAAAAAGATACATTGTTTTGAATATATTGTATTGGCGTGTTCAACTCATGAGCTATACCTGAGGCTAACTGACCCACGGCCTCGAGTTTCTGTGCCTGGAGAAGTTGACGTTGCAATAAGCGTTGCGGCGTGACATCGCGCCAAAGAAATACATAGTTAATGATCGTCCCCACTTCATCGCGCACAGGTGCGACAGAGACTTCCGAATCAAAAACCGTCCCATTTTTCTTTTGCTGGAGCACCGCTCCTTGCCAATTTTCACCACAGGAGACCACCTCCAATATTTTGTGATAATCGTCCTCATCACTTGAGGCAAAGAATAGCCTGATATTACGACCAATTATTTCGTCTGAGGCGTAACCGGTAATGGCTACAGCAGCCGAATTGACAAACAGGACATCTCCAACAACACTGGTAATGACAACGGCCTCCCCAGTCTGTTCCAATACTGTAGAGTGCAATTTCATTGTTGCTTCAGAAATATAGCGCTGCGTTACATCATGCAAAAAGACGACTTGATTAAGCAATGGATCGTCTGCAGGCAATGATGAATAATATTCAATGACGATATAATCACCGAGAGGTGAATGAAGTTTAAAGTTCCCGACGCGAGAGGCCTGAATCATGTTTTTAATATTTGTTTTAATATCATTATTCAAGCTCTGAATATCGAACCCATGCTCATTGGCCCAACAGTTTACCAATTGGTTGTAAATACTGTTGATCTGAATTACCTGATGATCTTTGTCGACGACAAGGATACCACCTGGAATTGCATTCAAAATACTCTCGACAAACCGTTTTTGCTGCCCCGTCTCCTGCAAAGCTAATTTCAACGTGGAAATATCTTTGGCGCCGGCGACAACACCAACCACTTCATCTGCCTGATTGCGCAGTACCGCGAAATTTACTGACACCAAACGCACGGAGCCATCTTTACACAGTAAGCTCAACTCAATATTGCGCTGTTCAGGTAGGTTTCCATTATCATGGTAACCTGCAGGACAAGAAAAATAGTGGCGCAAAGTCTCTGCTGAATCAGTAAATATGACCCCAATAGGGCGCCCAAGAAGTTCGCTCTGTTCATACCCGAGCAGATCACATGTCGCGTTATTAACCCTGCTGATGTTCAAGGACAGATCGACAACAATCAAACTGTCAAGAAAGTTGGCAATAACCGAGTCTGCCTCTTTTCTCGACTCCCGCGCTTCATGCAGCGCCTCCTGCAGTTCTGTAGTATTGATATGCATCCCCTTGGCCAGCAATGGCCGGCCAGACTTGTCTGCGTCGAATGCTCTACCAAAATCGCGCACCCACACCCAATGCCCGTCTTTGTGCCGTAACCGGTGGTGAGTTGTGAAGGTTGGAACCGCACCTTGCGTGAACGCCTCAATGGACTGGTTCACATAGTCACGGTCGTCAGGATGAATCAGTTCTACCCATGAAGACAGTTGAGGATTAATCATCGTCTTATCATAGCCAAGCATGGTCGCCCATTGATCATTGATCTCAATAGCTCCGGTTGAAATATCCCAAGACCACAAACCAATATCAGCCCCGTCTATAACAAATTCCAGCTCATCTTTTTGATCATTGAGAATTTTTCTACCAGCATTGGTCTGTTCTAGAGTTTCTTCAAGAAGCGAGTTTTTTACCGACCATTTGAACAGGCGGACAGAAAAGAAAATTATTATAAGAAGAAACAAAAACAGGGCAATAGCCCCATATATCGGGCTAGCCCCTCCGTATAGAGACTTAGTACTCTCGATAATGTATATACTGAATGCGCTTTTTTTATTCGCGGAGACAAAAAGTACTTTATCATTTAAATTCAGGTATTTTTCGTTAAAATAATCATTCCCAGTGGAATCATAGCCATCATTCGGAATAAACGAGCGGGTTAATTGAGCTGTGGGCGCATTCTCAACAAAATATCGATAACCGTTATGTTCAATTCCATAGACAGCTTTATCACTACCGACACTTTCAAATAGATACATTAACGATTCATACTCAACGATAGCCAATAAAAAACCCACGGGATGTTTATCAAGAAAAACTGGGGCAAAGACACATAAGCAGTTACCGCTAGAAACGCTCTTTATTTTGCGGATCTGTCCGTTAGCAATCTCCTTCTGAACCAAGGAATCAATTGCGTTATCTGAGATTTTGGTCACAGGAGAACCCTCACTATCATAAAGTATAATATCTTTATAGAGACAATGATTTCCCACATGAGAATGATCGATAAGCTGGCCCAGTGATTTTTCGATACTTTTTATCGACCCTCTCAGCCCATACTCCATAGACATTCCTAGAGCACGATTCAGAAAAAACGATTGAACATAACTACTTGTTGACAACTTTGCAGCATCTTCAACAACTCTGTTATAGACTAAATCAATTCTTTCATTTACCTGGACAACGGCGGTATTAAATCGATCAGTGGTTATCTCTCTCAATTCAACCTGGGTGTCGTAATTTATAAACATAAAGAAAACGACCAACGGTGTGATCAACGCCGTGGCAATAAATGAATCTCTATCTCTTATCATCAACGCATTTTTCATCTCAATCTTCCGTTATTTAAACTCAAAAAAATCCTGGTAATACTGAAAAACGCTAGGATAGTAATTTCGCACCAGCCCTGCATAGATTCCATCCTGTTTAAGCTGTCGGAAAAAACGGTCAAATTCTTGGCGCAGCTCCACTGAATCTTTACTGAACCCAACACCCATATATTGCTTTTCTGAAAGTGGCCCCAGAATTTTTACTTCACCAGGCCAGCGAGAAAGTGCGAGAAGCGCATCTGGCACATCAAGCAGAGCCAAATCAGCTGCCCCTTCCACAACCGCAGGGGCAATATCGTTGAGATTTCCGTCAAAATAAACGGTGGTAAATGCGCTTTGATTCAGAGGATATAACCGTGGATCGAGGCAGGTGTCCTTTTTTCCCATCAACCGCTGGCCAACAAGGAGGGAACTGGTCGCTATAATATCTTGAGGTTCTGACACTGGAGTAATTGGCAAGAGGGCACTGCTGGCAGGGGCAATCAACCAGATCTGAGTTATAAACGTTGGCTCAGAAAAATCCAGCACCTGCTGACGCCAGGGCAGAATTGTTAACCCGTTGGCAATTAAGTCACCACGAGATGACATTTTTTGCCCCCTAATTACCGCTTTGCCGTCAAAGCGAATATCCTGTCCTACCAGATCACTGATAACATCCGGCCAACTTGATTGGACAAATTCATACTTGACCCCTAGATGCTTGGCAAACAGCTTGATCACATCAACGCTCAATCCTGTTTCCATACCGGAAACAAAATTAGCGTATTTCACCCCGATATGGCGTAAAACACCCTCCTGGCGAATCTGCTCTAGGTCTCTGGCTTGACAGACAGAGATTGAAACAATAAATACCATCAAAGAAATAATCAGCTTCTTCATAAAACCCTCCAGTCTGGTTTATAATCAAACAATGTTTACTACATACATCTTATGAGCCACAGATACAGCACTCATCTGTCAAAATAATGCAAAAACGAGGCCAGTCATGGCAATTTGCAATTTCTACACATTGAGCCCTCTTTGTAAGAGCCTCACATTCAATGTGAGTACCACCATCAAAACCCATTTGGATAAGTTTTCGACGTGCGACTCTCATTATTGCGAGTAAAAACACGTCACTTAACGCAAATATGTGTGGCTGACTGCATGACAACTGGAGATTTTAAAAATAACGCAAGGGCATGAAATAAGGTGGGATGGTCTGCTGCGAGTCGAACCTTAACAGTAAGCAACTTGACTGCTCTGCCCGGATGACTGAGTTCTTTCATGGCCGAAATAATTTTGATGACGTGAGTAACGCCGGCCAACGCATCTTCCACACAATACTCTCCTTATGAATACCTGACAAAATAAAGAACACTCTCTTTTTTCAAATTTGACAAAACACATTAGGTTTAGTCAGGTACCAAGCCGCCTTGACGCCCCCCCCCCCCGACTTCAATGGGATTACCCTCCCAGCCAGCACAACGAACAGCATTGCCGATCAGATTATCGAAGATCTGGTACAGAAGGGTTTGAGGGACCCACAAGGACCGCAGTTGCTGACCTTGACGGCATATCGTTTAGGGAGAGCAGTGGCCTTAGAACGCTAACTACGTCGGTAACCACATCCCTTGCATCAAAGGGCTTAGCTGGAGGCTCACCCTGTCCCACCTTGGCCAAGTTGAGCAGCTCTTCGATTCGAACTACCATTCTTTCCCCTGATGCGCTGATTTCGTCCAAACAATCATGTCCCTGCTCATCCAGTCGGTCACGCCAGGTTTCACGCAGGAAGTCGGCGTAACCAATAATCGGAGTCAGGTGGGTGCGAAGGTCGTGGGAAACAGTATAGACAAAGGCGTCGAGTTCCTCCTCGTCCCGCTTGTGCTTTGTTAAATCCTGCACCCAAATAACGCAGTAGGACGGAGCCCCATCCCTGTTGTTGACGCAGGCCATCGAAGCGTGCCCCCAAGAGATCTGGCCGTTCTTGCGTAAATAGCGCTTCTCGTAGTGCAGCGTTTGGCAGCCACCTTT
>CAZHXF010000013.1:54884-58437 GCA_964536375.1 uncultured Desulfuromonas sp.
CCATGCCAGCAGATGTGCCTCGGAAATCCGCCTTCAGGATGAAAGCGGGCTTATCGTTGATATCGCGAATCAGCGCCATCCCTATTAGGGTTTGGTCGTCCAGAGGCAAAACTTGCATTTCTGGGGCCATTGACGGAGACGAGTTTTCATTGCGCAAATCAAAGAGTTGAACTCTAGGGTCTAAAGTGAGGGAAAAGGACGTTTTTTTCGCCAGGCGGTCAACTTCACTGGGATTAAGAAATCGGCCAAGGATCAACGCTCCGCACACTGGGCCTTCTCCTTTAGATGTCAAAATGGGTCGTGATGCGATGATCATCGGTCCCTCAGGGGAAACAACAACCCCTTCCGCGTGACTACCAGAGTCGGCATGGTTGAAGAGCCGATCATTTTTGACCATGTAATCAAGAAGTAATTGGGAGACAACCCCCTCGTTCTTATTTTCGAAATCGTAGGTTTTACTGAAGACAACCTTGCCCAGTTGGTCTGTAAAGAGAATCAGGTTAAACCTGAGGTCAGGCATGTCAACCATACGTGACAAGGCATATTGCGTATCCTCATCTTCAATAAAAGCATATGTGACATCACAGGTACCCATGTCTGTGGCCTCTCTGCTTAATGTATCAATGTCACCTTGTAGGGCTTTTACAACTCGTTCCAGATTCTGGAGAGCAGCCCGGTCTTCCAATGCGAAAAAACTGTCAAGAATGATAAAATGGGATGCAACGAATAAAGTAAGGTTTAGACAAACAATGATCAAGCTTATGGCCGTCAATATTTTCCAGTGGAACTTCATAATCAACCTTCGGTGATAATCATGTAAAAATACACGTAAAGAAACTATAACGGTGTGGAGAAGTCGCTTGATTAACCGAGTTGAAGACACTCACCTTGGCCATACTCTTGACAGGAGGAGAAGCTTTCATCGGCCCAAAATATACAACCTGCCGAACTGTGCAATTTGTAACTTGCATATTAACTAATCTGATTAGTATCAATCTTCCGCCTGGATCTCTATCCACCCTTGAAGATGGAATATCAGCACTAATCAGGTTGAATTGTGCAGAAAGAAGCCTAGAGTAATTTCCAGACACAAAATCTCACACGCCATTCTAACAAGTAGAGTACTTTGTATCTTCAGCATAATCCGGGCAAATTACTTTTTTTAGCTCGACCAACTTAACGGGTTTGTTAAGCACGTAATCAACCCCTAACTCTTTCAATTGCCTTTCCTTGGCCGGATTTCCCATACTGGAAACAACAACAATGGAAATACTGTTCAGTTTAGGGCTGGCCTTAATCCATCGAATCAGTTTTTCACCATCCATTTTGGGCATATTTAGGTCAGTAACCAACAACGAAACAGAGTGGTGTTTAATCGCCACCAGTGCTTCCTGACCATTACTTGCTTCAATGATTCTTGCGGAATCGATCCCGAGCATTTCCAGTGACTTAATAATTATCATGCGGGCCAAAGCTGAATCATCAGCGACCACAATTCCATCCATGACTCTACCTCCAAAATTAATCAGATACAGCTATTCTTCATACATACAGCACAGACAACCACACCTATGATCATTACAGTTTGTGTACCAACAATTAATTAGAAATTGAAAAACAGGATAACTATCTAATTTGTTTTGATTTATTGTAGAAATGGAGAGTTGAAAGAAGTAATGGAACGGAGGGGCACCCTTGCATTCGTGAGAGCGTATACCACAGGCTATCTCAATCTTGAGAGCCCTGTTTTTTTGAGCTTGCGATACAGTGTTGCTTCACTGATATTAAGCAACTTAGCTGCCTCTCTCCGATTCCCGCCAGTCTGCTTAAGAACATTATCCAGGGCAATCCGTTCATGAGCAAGAAAGGTATTACATTCGACAACCTGTGACCTCTTCTTACTTTGTTGCATGATTTTTACCGGCAGGTCACTGCATTCAAGGACATTTGTCAGCGATAGAGCGACAGCATGGATAATAACATTCTGCAATTGGCGCACATTGCCCGGCCAAGGGAAGTCGGTAAGGTAGCGCAGAGCTTCCTCGGAAACCGTATAGTTATCGGCACCAATACTTTTAAGAATATACTGGATAAGCATTGGCAGATCACCACTGCGGTCGCGAAGTGGTGGTATCTGCAAAGTGATAGCTGAAAGGCGATGATAGAGATCCTCACGAAATGCCCCCTGCTCGGCCTCCTCTTCAAGATCCTTATTTGTTGCCGCAATGAGACGGATATTAGTTGAGACAACCCGATTGCTTCCGATGGGACGGATTTGACGTTCTTGCAGCGTGCGCAGCAGTTTCGCCTGGAGACTTAAATCAAATTCACCAATCTCATCCAAAAACAACGTACCCCGATCAGCCGCGACAAATAGTCCATCTCTGTTCCTTACTGCTCCGGTAAAAGCTCCTTGCTTATGGCCAAACAGCTCACTTTCGAGGATATTCTCGCTGATCGTCGCACAATCCACGGGGACAAAAGCCTCATGCTTTCTCAAACTGTGAGCATGTATCGCTTGGGCAACCAGCTCTTTACCCGTTCCCGTTTCCCCATGGAGCAAAATAGTTGCATTAGTCTGGGCAACCCGGACAATTATTTCCTTAAGTTTTTGCATAGGGGCAGACTGTCCAACCATGCCGGGGAAGTCACTCTCTGCCGTTTGACTTTCGACCAGCTCTGAAGTCATAGCCAGTCTGGCGCTATAGATTCGCACTATTTCCACCAACGCAATTGGTGGACAGGGTTTTTCAATAAAATCATCCGCCCCGTGTTTGACCGCAGTAACCGCCTCCTTAACTCCACCTTGGCCTGTTAGCATGACCACCGGAATATCGGGGAAAACCGATTTAATCTCGCCTAGAAGCGAAAGACCATCTTGGTCTGGCATTTTCAGATCAAGCAAAATCAAGCCAACAGATTCAGCGCGCAGTATAGACATCACCTGTCGAGGATACTGTATTGTTAAAAGCGAGACTGGTTCCGGCTTAAGAATTCGTACAAGCGAACGCAAAAAAGAGGCATCATCATCTACAGCAAGAACAGTAAGTTTTTTCGACATACACGTTTCCCTCTTTAATCTGCGTAATCGTGGCGGATGGACAAAACATCAGCCTGACACGACAGAAATGCTGGCAATAGTTCCGGATCAAATTGACTCGAAAACGATTCACTTATCTGTGCACACACCTCATGCCTAGGTAGGGCACTTTTATACGGGCGCTTGTGGGCTAAGGCATCACAAACATCGGCAACAGCACATATATTTAGCAGCAGGAGGAATATCTTCACCCGACCGCCCTTCAGGGCATCCACAACCAACCCAACGCTCATGATGATACATGGCGAGCTCCCAAGACTTAAACATCAATTCATTCTCCTGCATCTGATTGGTATTGATGGCTGAATGTTGCCCTTGGGTGCGGCAAGAGACACCGCACCCATCATACATGACTTTCTCGTGGAGTAAAGTAGCTCCCAGCACGAAACATGTTTTCATTGTAGCCCACTCACACTCACACTCACACTCACACTCACACTCACACTCACACTC
>CAZHXF010000013.1:58537-61322 GCA_964536375.1 uncultured Desulfuromonas sp.
CACTCACACTCACACTCACACTCACACTCACACTCACACTCACACTCTGACAATGGCCCAGTTTTAAGAAGAACGTTATCTGGAATAACGATTTTTCCGAGATCGAGCAAGGGGATGGCGTTATAAATCAGATCGACAAACTGAGAATCACACCCCAGTTTTTCTGCCAGGATACGACAATACGATGCTACACGATATTCTGCGGCTCAAGCTAGCCTGACTACCAATTTCCAGTTGCAGTAACTCGAGATCTTTTCCCTTGCGATACACCCACTCCATCAAATAGGTATTTTGCAATGTTAAATCATTCTGGCGGTTTGTAAGATGCAGGATATTTTCAATTCAAATAAACAGATCCAACTTCTTTGATTCTAGGCAGGAACACAACGAGGATATCCTGCAATAACAGTCTATTCTGCATCCGCGCAAACGCTCAAATCCACTTTACCCAAGCATGGCAATATCACTGCCAACCACATTGATAGACTCGGCAAAAAGGACATCAAGCGCCTAGCGATAATTTTTAGCCACATAAACTTTCCACGTTCCTGTTCCATACCTCATCAGCCACTTAATGCTTGCGAACATCTGCCGATCGTCATCTACAAAAGAATATGACGAGTGCGTGTAAGTGCAGTTTGTTAGCATCCCCAATATTCAACTCGGTACAATCTCTACTGGCGAAATTTCGCAACTGGCATAATTAATTGCGCAACTCGTCGCTGTGTCATCAATCCACTAAAGACACTTTAAGAATCAGATCAGTGCTCAATGCCGGTCGCTGAATTGATTCTGCATCACTTTACCCTCATTACCATTGCGTAAGAGTTTGATATCTAAATCTATTCATAAAACGCGAGTTGGGTTCTTTCAGTTTCCCGAGCCCAGCAACAGCACAGATCAGTCAGCTGAATGCAGGTGCGCCAATCCACAACGGTTTCATGGGTTTTAAACAGGACGATCCCTGTATCAACCTTGACCTGCGCGCTTGTAGTTCCACCGGAATAGGGAATCTTCAATCCCGATAATCCTTTGTGGATATCATCAACAAGTTTGGTAATATGACTGATAGAGCTTTGGAATGAAGCAAGATAAAAACGGCTTTCGTCGTATTGAATCAGCACATCACAACTCTCTTCCATCTGCCGATTGATACTACTGACGACAAAATCAACGCTGGTTTCCAAGTCGCGACGGTTATAGCGCCTAGACAATACTGGGAAGCCATGAATATCGAATCGAGTTAGGGCGAAGGGAAACTGCTCGAGCCAACTCTGCCCATAACTGGCTTCAAGCAATAAATTGAGAAAATAGCGATTGGGCAATCCCGTTCGGGGGGAAAGAAGTTCAGTCTTCCGGCCCAGACATTGCAAACAAAAACTGTGATGTTCTGTAACCTTGTGGCAATAAGAATGATTTTTCCAACGCCGACTCAAATAGCCAGCAAGATTGATCAACCAACTGAGAGCATCACTGGCTGAATGGGTTTCGAAATCTGTGATCTTCTGCACATGTGACATCGACATAATTTACCTCGCATTTGGCAACCTTTAAATAAATCAATAACGATATTACTTATGCTAGATTTGTTCCAACGTGGAAAAATCAACATAACATCTTGTTTTTATTTATAAAATTACCATACCTGCTATTTACACCGGCTCGACAAGTGAAGGAACATCTCAAAAATGATAGAGTCACTCTCTCATTTTCATGTGAAGTCACAGGAGCAGCACTGTCATGACAATATTTTTTAAGCAAACGCGCTAAAACTACTGGGAAAAAATATAGGTAGAACAGGGAGCAGAGCGGCCGTGTTAGGCGATCCGCGACGAGGACAATGTTCGGAAAGATAGTCGGAAAGTGACACATTAGAACGACGCATGATACAGGTTCGTTCGCTACTCGCTGCTTGAATTCTCTAAAAATAATGCGGTGGTTGACCTAGGCGTCGCCTTAATTAATCTTCAATAGTGTAATAGCGAGTCATGACTTTGATTGACCACCTGACGGGGGCAAAGAGAAGATGATCCGGTCGGCCACAGATCTGGGACCGTTAAACATAGAGTGACTGGTATGTGGATTACGCGGAAAGATTAATGCAATGACCGCAGACTCAGCCTCAACGGTGCAGGCCATAGCAGATTTGCAGGTGGCATAGCGACTGAAGAGGATATCAGCTGGGATTTTCAATCAGTCAAAACCTGAAAAACACCTGGGCCACAGGTGACAATCAGTTAAGGGTGTAGACAGCCGTCGCACCTGATCCCGAGCTTGAAAAACCGCCGTAATTGTCAGGATCTAAACCATCAGGAATATTCAGATCGCCGGTTATTTTCCATACGGCGGAACCGTTTTCGTCAATGAGGGCGGTTGTTTCATGGGTGCTGAGGTTGGCCTTCATATTTGTGGCGACGGCCTTGGCGGCGGTAAGCTCAAGGACGGAGGCGGCTGACAGAGAAATATCCTGATTATTTTCCAGCGCCAGCGTCACTTCGGTCCCTTCCGTGAGGCTGGAACCGGTGAGCTGGCATTGACTGAGTTCGGGTTCGATAATGTTTGCGAGCGGACTATTTCCCGGGGTAACACCAAGAGAGGTCAGAACTGCTTGAGCAACCCTGGACGGGAGGTGAGTGTTGGCAGGAACAACAAGCTCAATTTTTGTTGCTCCGTTTGCCCGCAGCCCGCGCGGCACGGTCCAGCTGCCAAAGCTTATATCATCACAGGTCAGTTGCAGGGCCGGAGCCAACCCACTGTAAACATTAACCTGATCGGTAACATCATG
>CAZHXF010000014.1:0-2640 GCA_964536375.1 uncultured Desulfuromonas sp.
AGCTCCTCGGTAAACACCCCTTTGCTGCCAATTTTGGCGATGGAGACATCAAGAATCTTATCTCCTCGGGTATCTATTTCAACAATCTGGGTCTTCATACCTGCTTTGTTCAGGAGCTCTTCTACATAATATGCCTGCCACATGGCAAGTTTGCTGCGTCGAGTGCCTATTTTGATGGTAGTGCTCATAGTAATCACCTTGTGAAGAATTTATGTTTTGTTACTGTAGTATCAGACTTGACCTAGAAACGGCTCATTTTTTCAGTTATTCCCCCCCCTGTCAAGGTTGATTTACGCATACTTTTTTCGTGTAAAAACAGCTTTTTGTCTATTTTAGCGGCCTATATAATGATACCTTCTTACTAAGTTTTTTCTAAGGCGAATTAAAGTATATGTCAAAAAATATTATCAGGCTTGTAATCATAATAGCGTTATTCTTGGGTGGCTGTACTACTCCGCAGGGCTATCTGCGCCAGGCTGATGAGGCTGCTTATAGCATAATTGCTGATAAACAGCTGGATAGCGGCGAAAATACGCCGTTGGCGTTGTATAACATTCCAGCGGTGGGGACTGAGGGTTTGGCGGAGCAGCAGTTGCGCCACCAGCTGATGCTCGATCAACAGTTGCCCACTCTGAATGCGGCGCCAAGCTCTCAGGTAACTGCTTGCGCACAACAAAAGTACCCGCTGTCGTTAATTGACGCCTTGCAGGTTGCTGCCCACAATAGCCGTGATTATCAACTGAACAAAGAAAAGCTGTTTCGTCAGGCGCTGAAGCTGGATTTGCAGCGTGATATGTTCACCAGTTCTTTTAATGGACTGCTGTCATCCATGTGGAGCACTAGCAAAGATGGAGGGACGCGCACCAGTGGCTTGAGTCATAATGGCGAAGGTGGTTGGCAGCATAATTTTACCTCCGGGGTAGCGTTCGCGACAAATATCGGTTTTGATTTGGTGCAGCTGCTGAGCGCTAATCGGGTGTCGGCGCGGGGGATTGTCGCTGATGCTAGTATCAGCGTGCCGTTGCTACGTGGCTCCGGGCAGCAGATTGTCACCGAAGGTTTGCAGCAGGCGGAACGCAATGTGCTGTATGCTATGTGGGATTTTGAACGCTATCGGCGTACCTTTGCGGTGCAGGTGGCCAGCGACTATCTGCTGGTGTTAGAACAAATGAACCGCGTTACCACCGCCTACGATAACTATCAACGTTTAATGGAGTCACGCCAGCGCGCCGAGCGTTTAGCTGATGCTGGGCGGCTACCGCAGATTCAGGTGGGGCAGGCGTTACAGGATGAATTACGCGCCCGTAGCAGTTGGGTAAGTGCCCAGCAGAGCAGTGCTGATAGTTTGGATAGTTTTAAACTTCAGTTGGGTTTGCCACCTGATGCCGCAATAGAGCTGGAACGGGAAATTTTAACCCAGCAGGTGGTGCCGGATTTGGCTACTGATCAACAGCAGGTGAGCGAGGTGCCATCACAGCTGCTGCCTATGGCATTGTCCAGTCGCCGTGATTTGCGCATAGCTCAGGGCCGGGTACAGGATAGTGAGCGGGCGTTAGTGATAGCTGTGGATAATCTGCGCGCTGAAGTGACGTTGTCTGGATGGGGCGATGCAGGAAGTGCGCGCACCATGGGCAGCGCCACTAGCGATGACGCCCATCTAGATCTCGATCATGGTTATTACGGGGCGCTGTTGAAAATTGATCTCCCTTTTGAGCGCACAGCAGAGCGCAATGCTTTGCGCACCAGTTGGCTCGATTGGAATCAGCGCCAGCGTGATCTGGCAGAGCTGGAAGATATAACTAAATATCAAGTTCTTAGTGCCTGGCGTGGCTGGCGTGAGGCGTTGGAGCTGATCAAAATCCAAACCCAGGCCCTTGAGGTGGCGCAGCGCCGGGTAGCCAGCACTAATCTGTTTTTGCAGGCTGGGCGTATTCAGATACGCGATTTGCTCGAGTCTCAGGATGCACTGGTATTGGCGCGTAATGCCCTGGTGGCTGCACAGGTACAGTATCGTATTCGTGCCATGGAGTTGCAGCGCGATTTGGGAAAATTGACCATAGACCCCGCTGGGGATTGGCTGGAGGATGTTATTGAGTATGCTAGCTTGGCCCAAAAATAAATACATCTGGATTGGCGTAATTGCGCTTGTGGTGGTATTGATCTGGTTGCTGCTGGCTTCGCGAGGCGAGGATAGCACGGTACAGGCGCTTCCGGTTTTGGTTACGGTTAACCAGAGACCTTTGACTATCGCAGTTAATGCTGCCGGAAGCCTCAGAGCGCGCGACCAAGTGGTGGTGAGCAATAATCTTGAAGGCAAGACTACTATTTTATCTATTATCGATGAGGGGCAAACCGTCAAGCAGGGCGATTTGCTTATCGAGTTAGATTCCAGCGTGTTGCAAAGTCGCCTAATTGATGAGCAGATTGCGGTGCAGGGATCTCAGTCCAACTACGTGCAGGCGCGGGAGAATTTAGAAATAGTTAAAAATCAGGCTCAAAGTGATATCGAAGCTGCGCGGCTGGCGTTCCTGTTCGCCAAAGATGATTTGAATAAATATCAGCTAGGGGAGTTTCCGAATCAGAAGAAAGAGGAGCTGTCCAAGATAGCGCTGAAGCAGGAGGAACTGCGCCGCGCCGAAG
>CAZHXF010000014.1:2740-49457 GCA_964536375.1 uncultured Desulfuromonas sp.
AAAGAGGAGCTGTCCAAGATAGCGCTGAAGCAGGAGGAACTGCGCCGCGCCGAAGAAAAATTGTCCTGGTCTAAAGTGTTGTTTGCCGAGAAGTACCTGTCCCAGACCGAACTTGAAGCTGATGATCTGGCCGCGCAAAAAGCGCGCATTGATCTGGAGTTGAGTCAGAGCGGTCTTCAGTTGCTGCTAGAATTTACCAACGTGCGTAGCCTGACTGAGTTAAAAGCCGCAGTAGGGAGTACTGAGTTGGCACTGGAGAGGGTGCAGCGCAAGGCCAAAGCGAATACTGTGCAGGCTGAGGCTGATCTGCAAGCGAAGCAAGCACTGTTGGAGCGTGAAAATATGAAGTTGAACAAACTGCTCACCGATATTAACAAAACGACAGTATTAGCTCCGCAGACCGGGGTGGTGGTATACGCCACTTCGTTACAGCGTAGTTGGCGTGGTAATGCCGAGCCGTTGGCAGCCGGACAAAGTGTGCGTGAGCGTCAGGAATTGATCTATCTGCCAGCTTCAGGTGCCATGGTTGCGCAAACGCAAATCCATGAATCAAATTTGGGAAAAGTTCACGTCGGTCAAGCGGCACAGGTTTATGTTGATTCAATAAACGGGCGTTCTTTTGCGGCCCTGGTGAAATCGGTGGCAGTTTTCCCTGATGCCGCAAGTAGTTGGCTGAACCCAGATTTGAAACTTTATAGAACCGAGCTGGAACTCATCGAGTATAGTGACAGCTTGCGTAGCGGCATGAACTGTCGCATAGAAATTCAGGTGGCTCAATTTGAGGATACTATAGCTGTGCCAATTCAGGCGGTGGTGCTTGATGGCAGTAAACCATTTGTTTATTGCGAACGTGATGGGGTGGTGCAACGTCAGGCGGTGGAGTTAGGGGAGAATAACGACAGCCTGGTGCAAATCTTGGACGGTATTGTCTCTGGTGACAGGGTGCAGATTAATCCGCCGGTTACGCCAATGGGTTTGTGATGACCTCGGGCACAGGGAGCGCCATAATTGAGTTACGTCATGCAAGCCGGCGTTATGCTGAAGGTGCTGCTGGAGTAACGGCACTGGATAATGTTGACCTGCGGGTAGAACAGGGCAGCACGTTGGCTATCCTTGGTGCCAGTGGCTCGGGTAAAAGCACCTTGCTTAATATCATAGGCTGTCTTGATCGCCTCACCAGCGGTAGTTATCTGCTCAATGGTGAGGATATCAGCTTGTTTGATGATGACCACCTCAGTGCGGTACGGCTGCACAGTTTCGGTTTCATCTTCCAGAGTTTTCATCTGATTCCCCAACTGAATATTTTGGAAAATATCGAGTTGCCGCTGTATTATGCTGGTGTTGCGGCTGAAGTGGCGCGCGAACGCTCCAAATATCTGAGTGCTCTGATGGGTCTCGATGAACGCTGGCTGCACCGTCCCACGCAACTTTCGGGCGGGCAACAACAACGTGTTGCCATTGCCCGTGCCCTTGCCAATGATCCGGCTATATTGTTGGCCGATGAGCCCACGGGGAACTTGGATAGCAAAACCGGGCAACAGATACTGGAAGTGCTGTATGGACTGGCCGCTGCCGGTAAAACTCTGATTATGGTGACCCATGACCAGCAGATTGCTGCGCATATGCACCGCCGTTTGTATTTGCGTGATGGACAGGTACTGAGCAACGAAAATGGTAGCGTCAGCGCGGTAGGTGCTGCAAGTGATCGAGATGTCGGGGCTACCGTATGACAAGCGCCGAGCGCAAAGCCAAAGTGGGTCAGTTAGCACGCTCGATTCTCGTGCGCGATGTGCGCCTAGGGATTAATAATCTGCGTCTGCATGGGCTGCGCTCTTTCTTGACCATGCTGGGTATGGTGTTTGGTGTTGCTAGTGTAATTGCCATGCTGGCAGTAGGTAATGGTGCTGGTCAGGAAGCTTTAGAGCAGATCCGCCAAATGGGCAGTGATATTATAATTCTGGAGTCGAGTAAACCTCTAGCTGAGGATAAGCAACGCCAGGGACAAAATTTTATCAGCATGTACGGGCTGACTTATCTGGATGCCCAGAGGATACAGGAGACTATTCCTGCTCTGAGTTTAGTGGTGCCGGTTAAGGTGCGCACTGAGCAGGTATACAAGAGTTCGCAAGCTGTCGATGTACGGGTGGTCGGCACTGTGCCCAGCTGGTTTTCAGTGGTGCAGCGCCCACTGGTGGCAGGACGCCTGTTGGTGCCTTTTGATGAAGAACGCCGCCAGGCGGTGGCTGTTATTACTGAAGAGCTGGTGTCGCAGCTGTTTCCCTTGCAAAAGGTACTGGGCAACTTTGTCCGTTTGGGCGGTAGTAGCTACCGCGTAGTCGGTGTGGTGCGGAGTAATTCACCGGGTAGCAGCAAGATAAAATCTACCGATAGTGCCAACGATATTTATATACCCTTGGCGGTTATGCGTGAGCGTTATGGTGACATTCTGGTGCAGATAAATAGCGGTAGCAGTGTCCGTGAGCGGGTAGAATTGTATCAATTGCTGGTTAAAATGGAGACAGAGGCTGATGTTGAGCCTAATGCTAGCGCCGTGCATACCCTGCTGAAGCGTTTTCATAAACAGCAGGATGTGGTTGTGCATATTCCGCTGGAGTTGTTGCGCCAAGCGCAGGAAACTCAGCAGCGTTTTAATATCGTCCTCGGGTCCATTGCCGCTATCAGCCTGTTGGTCGGCGGTATTGGTATCATGAATATCATGCTGGCTTCGGTTACCGAGCGCACGCGAGAAATAGGGGTGCGCCGGGCTATCGGCGCGCGGCAGTGGCAAATCATTACCCAGTTCCTTATCGAAACCGTGGTGTTGTCCTGTTGTGGTGGTTTGCTTGGCGTGTTGGTGGGTTTGGTGCTACCGTGGCTTATTACTCAACTTACTGGCTTGAGTACCGTGGTGACGACCTCCAGTTTGATTTTATCGTTATTGATCAGCGTGTCAGTCGGGGTGGTATTTGGTTTGTATCCAGCAATCCGCGCTTCACGCCTGGATCCGATCACTGCGTTGCGCCATGAATAGTTTTCTATTGCCGTTTTTTTGCAAGATTATCTCATTTAATAAGTGATTGTCTGTTACGCCTATGTTGCCTAAAGATAAAAAACCTGATTTGACCAGTTTTATCCCCACCACGCGTGCCGAGATGACTGCGCGGGGCTGGACTGAGCTGGATGTGCTCTTTGTCAGTGGTGATGCCTATGTGGATCACCCATCTTTCGGAGTGCCGCTGCTGGCGCGCTTACTTGAGGATCAGGGGTTTCGCGTGGGTATTCTTGCCCAGCCTGATTGGCGCAACCCGCAGGCGTTGCAGGTGATGGGTCGACCACGGCTGTGTGCGGCTATTGCGGCTGGTGCCATGGATTCTATGGTCAATCACTATACTGCGGCGCGCAAACTGCGCCATGATGATGCCTATACTCCCGGTGGTAAAAGTGGGGCGCGTCCCAATCGGGCAGTTATTGCCTACACTGCTGCTGTGCGCGGGGCGTTTAAGGGTTTGCCGGTAGTGATTGGCGGTATTGAAGCCAGTTTGCGCCGTTTTGCCCACTATGACTATTGGAGCGACAAGGTGCGGCGCTCAGTGCTGGTGGATAGTAAAGCCGATCTGCTGGTGTATGGTATGGGGGAAAAGCCGTTAGTGGAGATTGCCACCCGTCTGCAGCAGGGTGAAGTCGTGAGCCAGTTGACCAATATTGCTGGCACCGCCTGGCTGAACGGCGTTGCTCCTGCGGGGGTGCAGCTGCCCAGTTTTGAACAGGTGCAGCAGGATACGCAGGCTTACGCGCAAATGTTTCTCGCTGTTGAACGCCACAAGGATGCGCTGCTGGTGCAGGCACATGGTGACCGTTTTGTGGTGGTGAATCGCCCAGCTCCAGCGCTAACCAGTTGTGAGCTGGATCAGCTATATGGCCTGCCATTTACCCGTCGTCCCCATCCATGTTATAGCGAAAAAATCACCGCGTTTGAGCAGATCCGCTGGTCGGTGACCAGCCACCGTGGTTGTCAAGGTGGCTGTGCTTTTTGTGCTATTGCCCGTCATCAAGGGCGTCAGGTGCAGTCACGTTCAGAAGAATCAGTGCTTGCCGAGATTGCCCAGCTGACCCATGATCCGCAGTTTCGTGGTACTATTAGCGACGTTGGTGGACCGACGGCCAATATGTACGGTATCACCTTGGTTGATGCCAAGCAGTGCGGCAGTTGCCAGCGCAGCAGTTGCCTGCATCCGCGAATTTGCACCAATTTACAGGTGCAGCCCGAGCGCGGTGCCAAACTGCTGCGGCGTATTGGTAATCTTACCGGAGTAAAGCATGTTTTTGTGGCTTCCGGGGTGCGCTATGATCTGTTGGAGCGCCAGCCGGAATATTTGCACCAGTTGCTTGACCACCATATTGGCGGCTTGTTGAAAGTGGCTCCTGAGGCGTTGAGTAATGACTTGGTGCAGATTATGCGCAAGCCAGGACCTGAGTATTTTGCTCGGTTTATTGATCAGTTTCGCCAGCACAATAAGCTTGGTGGTCAGCGGCGGGGCATAGTTCCGTACCTGATGGCAGCTCATCCTGGTTCAACGTTGAGTGATATGGTGGACACCGCGCTGTTTTTGCGTAAATATAATTTACGTGTCGAACAGGTGCAGGAGTTTACTCCCACTCCGGGCACCTTGGCTACCTGTATGTACCATACTGGCTTGGATCCGCTTACCGGACGAACGGTGGTGAGCAGTTACTCGGAGAAACAACGCCGCTTGCAGAAGGCTTTGCTGCTTTACCATCAGCCGCAAAATCACGCGGCAATCCGTGAAGCGTTGCGTTTATGTGGGCGTGAGGAAGCCGTTTCTGTGTTGTTAGGTGCCCCCAAGGGGCAACGTCAGGGTGGTAGTGAAAAAGTGGACAGAGGGAGCCGCCCCGAACCAAAAGGTGAGAACCGGATAAACAACAAGCGCGGGCGTAAGACGTTGGCACGGCGGCGGCGGAATTAATGGAAAAGGTGTTATGACGGTGGCCGACACTGATGGAGTGACCATAACAATTTTAGGCTCGGGCACTAGTACTGGAGTTCCAGTTGTTGGTTGTGCCTGTCCGGTGTGCAA
Source organism: uncultured Desulfuromonas sp. (assembly GCA_964536375.1). GTDB lineage: Bacteria > Desulfobacterota > Desulfuromonadia > Desulfuromonadales > Desulfuromonadaceae > Desulfuromonas. Next base: position 7,837 of record CAZHXF010000014.1, read on the forward strand.
ATCGAAAGAAGAGCGCAATAAACGGACTCGTTGTAGTGCATTGTTGTCTTGGGGTGGGTATAATGTTCTGATAGATACTTCGCCCGATTTGCGTCAGCAGTCGTTAGTGAATCATATTCAGCAAATCGATGCGGTATTGTATACTCATATTCACGCGGACCATGTCCATGGTATTGATGATCTGCGGGTGTTTAATATTAAAGGCGATGGCGCGGTGCCTGTTTACGGTTCTCCCGCGTTGATAGAACGTTTGACTAGCTGTTTCAGTTATGTTTTTTCGTGGAAAAATAAAGGGTATTGCCCACGATTGCAGCCGATTGTTTTAACTGAAGCCATAACGCTGTTCGGACGACGCTTGGTGCCAATAGCATTAATTCATGGTTCTGCTCAGGTGTTTGGGTATCGCGTTGGCGATATAGCCTATCTCACCGATTGTATAGATTTAGCGCCACAATCATGGGCGCAATTGCAGGGGTTGCGGTTGCTGGTTATTGATGGTTTGCGTTTTCGTGCCCATCCGACCCATTTCACGGTTGCCCAGGCTATAGCAGTTGGACAACGCTTGGGTGCGCAGCGAGTAGTGTTGACTCATCTGAGCCATGATGTAGATTATGTAATACACAGCAAGCAATTGCCGGAGAATGTAGAGTTTGCCTATGATGGCCAGACTATCACCATTGCTGATCGTCGGGTATAATGTTGTTATGTTAGTGCCGAGGTAGCCAATATGCAGCAGGAACTACGCTTACATGGACATATAGATGATTCTATCGAGTACTTTGTTACCGTAGCGGCACGCGATGCGGAGAGCTGCCATTTTTATGAGCGTGATGGGAATGATCTGCGGATTTTTTCTCCTGGCAACGAGATGCGCCTTGATCCTGACGGACTCAGTCATTGGGGTAATGGTGGTAGTTTTTGCGAATACATGTACGGTATCGATCAGCCCTTGGCTGATCTGATTAAGCGTGAGGTTAAGAATAGACTGGTATTGTTTGGCGCGGGTTATCGTGACAGCGGCGAGTTGACTTTTTCTGATGACACCATGGAGCGTATTAGCTATGAACAGATATTCACTGAAGGGCATGCCATAAGCAATTGTTTCTTTTTTGTAACCGGTTCCATTTATGGTGCGCTGAAAACTCAGCAGGAAGGCTTGCTGCTGCTGCTGGGTAAGTTGCTCAAGAGAACCCCGCGTGTTGGTGATGCAGACGATGCGCGTTTGGTTGATGAATTATTTGGTTTGTTGGGGCACCGCAGTCATTTTTATCTGATTCGTCTGATAAATAAAAAACACCAGGCTTATTACGACCTGTTTCAAAATCTGTACTTTACCTATCGTACCATCCCCGATACTGCCTATGGCAATTTGCAGGCGCTGGCGCAACGTCTAGGTATCAGTGATCATCAGCAGCAACGTATTCGTATTGCGGTTATGTATGCACACCGCGATAATCGCTTGGTCGTGGATGAATATCGCGCGATTCTAACTGCTTGCCACCACAATGGGACGATAACGCGCCAGGAAAATGCGCGCCTGACCCGCCTGAAAACTTTGGCTACGCGCAACAAAATTCCTGTAGCTCTGTTTGCTCCGCTGGATAATAACCTTAAATATGAAAAAATGGTCGATCATGAGCAGGACTATATCGCTCATACCCGTGAGATCTTGTCCAGTTTGCTTTCCAGTAATCAGCGTTTGGATCAGGCTATCAATCGTGAGGACATGCTGCGTTTGCTATATGCTAAAAGCCGCGCCATGAATAATCGTGATTATCTGTTTGATCAAATTTTACTTGAAACCAGCAAGGTGTGTGATGAACGGGTCCACGAAGGTGCTGATGTTGCTTTGCTGGAGCGGATTAATACTATCATTGAGTACTTTGATCACTATGAAAAATCTGCTACAGAAATAAATAATCTGGCCTTTATGGTCGGGGTGCGTATAGACGAACAAATGATTTATGCACTACAGCGCAGCTTTAAAGCGCTGGAGCGATTGCAGAAAGATTTATTTGATGTACTGTTATTCAAAGACCTGCTTATTAATCCATTTTTAGGGGTGTATGGGCGCAAGAAGGTTGTTACGCTGCAACAGGGTTTGTATTTAGGGCAGGATACTGCAGGGTTGCTGGTGCAATTGCGTCTGATAAGTGCTGATGAATCTATCTATTGTCAGTTACTGATCGTGGTTAAGGAGTTGTTGCGCAATAAATATTCTCATGTATTGAGCTGGGAATATCGGGTAGTGATCAAGCGTGAAGTTGAGGTCACATTGAAGATTCAAGGTACCTCGCCAGATCCCTTTCCGCATGCTATTTTCCGCGAGGTTATGATCAATGTGGAGAAGGAACTGTTTTATCTGCAAGAGCTGCTGCCGCAAATAATAGCCGAAAACAAACGCGACTTGCGCGAGGATTTTCTCCTTAACAGTGGTTTGGATCGGTTTTATGTTGAAGAGCTTGAAAACGATTATCTGCTGCGTAACGGTCTGGAAGATCACGTATTGGAAAAGGTGCGCAGCAGTCCATAAATAGCAGTTCGTTTCTTTGTCACCAATAAAGCTAGGGTAATGCATAGCAATCAAGGGGTGGATGATAGTGCAACAGTATACCAGTCAAAAGCTCGATCTGTTATTTAAGGCTAAGTTGCAGTTAGGTATCAGACTGCTGCTATGCTTTGTTGCTGTTTACGCTCTCTTTGTCTCCCTGCATGTCTATAAACCGCAGTGGCTGGCTCTGCCGGTTGCCGGAGTTAGCCTCGGTCTGGTTCTGGGTGTTTGCCTGATTGTTTCTACAGCGGTTATGGCACTTGTTTTTCATTTGCTTAGCTGCAGAATTGAGCGCTCATTTGCTGACCAGTTACAGCGAGCGTTTACTGCGGAGAAAAAGTAATGGTTTTTCAACAATCTACCCTTGCTGTTGTCCTTTTTTTGCTGATAATTGCCCTGGTGGTTGGGCTGTCATGCACTCTTATTCGCCGCAGTTCCTCACCTGCTGGTTACTTTGTCGCCAGTGGGGGCGTACACTGGGGGGTAAACGGGATATCCTTCATAGGTGATTATTTGTCAGCAGCATCATTCCTCGGGGTCGGCGGTATGATCGCCGTGGTCGGTTACGATGGTTTTCTGTATTCGATCGGTTTTCTGTCCGGTTGGGTAGTTCTGCTGCTGCTGTTGGCTGAGCCGGTGCGTCGCCTTGGTCATTTTACTTTTACCGATGCTATTGATGCTTATTTCCAGAGTCGAGGTTTGCGCCTGGCAGCGGCTATTAGCACTTTGGTAGTATCTATTTTTTATCTTATACCGCAAATGGTTGGTGCCGGGGCGTTGGTGACGCCATTGCTCGGGGTGCCACACTACGTAGGGGTGTTGCTGGTAGGTTCAGTAGTCACCATAATAGTCGCTACCTCTGGGATGGTCTCCACTACATATGTACAGTGTGTCAAGGGCGCTCTTCTTCTAGTGGTGTCGTTGGTGCTGGTAGTTGCCGTATTAGATCGCGGGTTTGTTGTTGATGGTGATGGTGTAATTATCCCGGTGGTGGCAACGCAGGAAAAAACGATGTCCGAGCGGTCAATGGAAGCTACCGGAGCGCTGGGACCGTTGAACTATTTACAGCGCTTTTATGCCAGTGATGTCTATCAGGTGCGCGCCGACGGTGATCATAGTGTCGTGCCAGATTTTACCCGGACAAAATCTGGTGCCGATATTCTGAGTAGCGGTGGACTGTTTAATTTAGATTCGGGTAAAATTTTAGATCGTATTGATTTTATCTCCTTGATGCTCGCATTGATTTGCGGCACTGCGGCGTTGCCACATATCTTGATTCGCTACTACACGGTATCAAGTAATGAAGCTGCGCGTAAATCAACTATTGTGGCTATTTCTGGTGTCGGTCTGTTTTATCTTTTGAGCTTGTTTATTGGCTTGGGGGCTATGACTAGTGGCACCATCAATCCTAACGACAGTAATATGGCAGTGCCTTTGCTGGCAAAGTCGTTTGGGGTAGTGTTCTTTGCCATAGTTACTGCCATCGCCTTCTCGGCTGTTCTTGGTACTGTCAGTGGTCTTATTCTCGCCGCTTCCGGAGCCGTTGCCCACGATATTATGGATCGAGTGCTCGGAATAAAGATGACCGCTCTGGAGAAAGTTTCTGCCGGTCGTATTGCTGCGGTGGTGGTTGGTTGTGTGGCAATCTATCTGGGGCTGGTTTTTGAGGGTATGAACGTATCATATCTTGCGGGTTGGGCGTTCGCGGTTGCCGCATCAGCTAATTTGCCTGCCTTGCTGATGGCGCTGTTCTGGCGTCGGACTACCAGTCAGGGGGTAGTGGTGGCTATTCTGTCAGGTCTTATTGTTTCCCTCGGACTTATCCTGCTCTCGCCGGAGATGTATATGCGTTATGGTTATGCCGCTGCGCAGGCTCCAATCCAGTTAAATCATCCGGCTATTATTGCCATGCCGATTTCACTGGTGGCACTAATAGTCGTATCATTGCGCGGTGGAAGGGTGCCGCTGCGCTAGCCTTCCTTTTTGCTAGTTGTTTAAGCGGAAAATAGTTTTAGTTAATAATAAGTCTTCCGTTTTTAACCCTTAGCTCTGTGGTAGAGGGTAGCCGCAGACCGGATGAGGGAGCAACCATGCGCATATATACAATTTATTTTCAGCACCACTACCCTGGGATGTTTAACAATCTAGTTGTCGATTAGTGCTAAGTAGAACGATAGAACAGTGCGTTGAGATTTTGGTAGCTGGTTGTTTTATCAATGAGATTAATTTTTATAATAATTCTATGTTATGCAGGCGGAGTAAGTGGTCACGCAAAGAACCTGTTTTATTTTTCTATATTTATGATATTCCTTTTGTGGATATATATTCTGTAGCTAACTAACTGTTATTAAAGATAATAGTTATACATTACAGCCCTTTAGCACTAAGTGCTCCCTGTGAAAAATGCCCTTTTTTGTCGTGATTAAAAAGACATGTCTCAATTTTATAACAACATTTTACTTGACCATAAAACAGTGGTGTGGCATAAAAATAACAAGCGGAAATTTCCGCCAAATTGTTGTCCCCCTTAGATAATGCTACGGGGCTCTGGTTGGATAGAGGAGAAAAATGATGGCTGATAACATGTACTACATTTTAGGAGGCATTATCACTGGTGGTGCTTTTATCTGTTTTGTTTTCTCTTACGTGCAAGACCATCTGGAGAAAAGCCCTAAAAAAAAGCGTTCATTGTATTCGCGTATTAATGGTTTAAATTAAGTATTGTAACCTTTTAGCCCTTAACTAAATGAATTATGCGAAAGGAGGCGTTTGGTAAGGTAGGTTGTTTTTAAATTCATTCTTTGTTTAGAGTTTATGTGGTTTGCGCGGGGTGGTGCCCTGCAGACCTTCACCAAGGAGGTATAGGTATGGAAAAAGATCTAAATATTAATTTTTTCAAGCCCGTCGGCGAGTTTATGACAAAAGACGTGGCAATGAAAAAAAAGCTGATTTTAATCTGGTTTTTTGCTACTTACGGTTTTCTCTTTCTTTTGAAGCTGGTTGCTGATCCCAATGATGTTGTACAAATCACTTTGAACACTGGTGAAGTTATTACTCAGGTAACAGGTAAAAGTTTCTTAACTGAGACACAGTTCATGGGCTTCCCGTTTCACTGGTGGTATTCTGCGCAGTTCCTGATCGTGCTGTTTATTGGCCTGTGCTACATCTACTGCAAATTCATCGACAAGCTCGAAGCTGAGCATGGTCATTAGAAAAGGGGAGACTACGATATGAAAAGAATGATTCAATGGGGTCTTTCCCTGTTCTTTGTGCTGATGTCCAGCAACGCTTTTGCGGTTACTAACCTTAATCCTGAGGGTAAGTTTAAAGTAATTCCAGCAATTCTGATGATCTCACTGTTGGTGTTGTTTATCATGGTTGGTGTGTTCTCTAAAGCTAAAGATACTGAAGACTACTGGGCTGCTGGTCGCGGTGTCGGTCAGATCGGCGGCGGTATGGCGATTGCCTCTAACTGGATGTCAGCAGCGTCTTACTTAGGTATGGCCGGTCTGATCTACCTTAAAGGATATTTCGCTATTTCCTATGTTCTCGGCTGGACTGGTGGCTATGTCCTGTTGTTGGTACTTATGGCGGGTCAAGTACGTCGTTATGGTAAATATACCGCTCCTGACTTCGTTGGTGACCGCTATTACTCAACAACAGCGCGTTTGATGTCCGCTTTGATCGTTATCCTGATCTCTTTCGTTTACGCCGTTGGTCAGTACAAAGGTATCGGTATGATGTTCAACTGGATCTTTGGTATTAATTACCAGATATCAGTTGTCCTCGGTACCGGTGTTGTTTTGGCTTACGTGCTTATTTCTGGTATGCTCGGTGCTACTAAGAACATGCAGGTTCAGTATGTAGTTATCGTTATCACATTCTTTTTACCACTGTTTTTTATCGCTTCTAAGCTGGGTTATTTCTCAGCTGTACCGCAAATTGGTTACGGTGCGGCAGTCTGGGATATCGGTCATAGTGGTAATGGTCTTGTTGCTGCAGTTGCTGATCCTAGTTACTATCTGCCCTTTGCCAAGTACACCATGTATCACTGGTTCGCTCTGTGCATGACCCTGATGCTTGGTACTGCAGGTTTGCCTCACGTTATCGGTCGGTTCTATGTTGTTCCTAAGGTAAGTGATGCGCGCTGGCAGGTTGTTTGGGGTCTGTTCTGCATCGCGTTGGTATACTGGACTGCTCCTTGCTATGCTTCTTTTGCCAAGTTCTCCAACCTGCTCGGTACTGCTGGTACCATCACACCTGATGCTATCGTTGTTAACGCGGCAGAGCTCGCAGGTTTGCCTGAGTGGTTTGCCGGTTTCCTTGCCGCTGGTGGTGTTTCTGCAGCGTTCTCGACCGTTGGTGGTTTGCTGATGGCTGGTTCTTCAGCTTTCGCTCATGATATTTACTTCCGCGTAATGAACCCTAACGCAACTGAAGAGTCAAAGATGAAGGTAGCTCGTATCGGTACCGTTATCCTTGGTGTCTCTATTGTTATCGTTGCTCTTAATCCGCCGGCATTGATCGCGCAGATTACTGCAGTGGCTTTTGCACTCGGTGCTAATACTTTCTTCCCACTGTTCCTGTTAGGTTTGTGGTGGAGTCGTACAACTAAGGAGGCTGCTATAGTTGGTATGGTAGTAGGTTTAGGCGTAACTTTCGGTTCTATGCTTATTCCTAAGACTTCTATATTAGCATACTACATTCCTTTTACCTCTAGTGCTGTAGTAGGGGTTCCATTGGTTTTGGCTACAATGATTATTGTATCCTATATGACTACTGAGCCATCTGCAGAGATCAAAGAACTGCTGTACCGGGTTCACAACGACGAGTAGTCGTTTAGAATCCATTAGTAACACTAAGCTCCCTGCGCAATTTGCGCAGGGGGCTTTTTTATATTACGCTGTGTGAAGTAACTGTGTGGTTGGTGCCGGTTAAATAAAAAAACCTGAGCATTGCCCCATGGTAATAAATTGGCAGCTGCTCAGAAATAAGATTGAGATGATTATTAAGATGTTTAGCTTGATTAGTTGTCGCCGTCGAGCAGGTTGCCTATTGAACCGAGGATTGACCCCTCACCAGTGTTGCCGCCACGCTGTGGGGCTGCTTGTAACATGCGCCCGGCAAGCCGTGAGAATGGCAAAGATTGTAGCCATATTTTGCCCGGACCGCGTAGTCGCGCAAAGAACAAACCTTCTCCGCCAAACAGTGAAGTCTTTATTCCACCGGCTTGTTGTAGGTCGAACCCCACTTGAGTTTCGTAAGCAACTATACAGCCTGTGTCTACGTGCAACTCCTCACCCGTGTTGAGTTCACGTTCGATTATGCTGCCACCAGCGTGTAAGAAAGCCATGCCGTCACCGTCAAGCCGCTGCATGATGAAGCCTTCGCCGCCAAATAAGCCGGTAAGAATTTTTTTTTGGAAATGGATACCAATAGATACACCGCGCGCAGCACATAGAAAAGCATCCTTCTGGCAGATAATACTACCACCAAGATTTTCTAACGCAATAGGGATGATGTTTCCGGGGTAGGGTGCACCGAAAGCGACATGAGCTTTACCGTGCCCGGTGTGGGTAAATACGGTGGTAAACAGGCTTTCACCGGTAACTAAACGTTTGCCAGCGCCGAGGAGCCTACCCATAAATCCACTGCCGTTGGATGCTTCTGAACCATCGCCAAAAACAGTTGACATGCTGACAGATTTATCTTTGTACATCATGGCACCAGCTTCAGCCACCGCACTTTCATCCGGGTCGAGTTCAATCTCGACAAACTGCATTTCAGTGCCAAAGATTTTAAAATCTATCTCATCCGCTCGCTTTATACCCGTACTTACTGTATTGATAGCAGGTGGTCTGATGCTGCTGGTAGATGTATTCAGTTCCACAATCTGATGAATTGGCAACCAAGTGGTAAAGCCTTCGCGCCAAGCCATGCTGTTAGGTTTTTGCCTCACATGCTCTCGCGCTTGCATGTCATCTAGTGGACCAATTTGTTCACCGCTGTAGTTAAGATACCACTGTGCCATGTTAGTCTCCTAGTGCTTATCCCTCTCTGTTTTACCCGCCTCAATATAGGGTTGAGGGTTTATCTCTAACATGGTGAGTGAGCGCTCAGCGTTGCCGTTATCTGGTTTAAACAGTAGAGCCATACGAAAGGCTTCCTCAGCATCGGCTAGTTTATTGGCGTATTTTAGGGCAACTCCCAAATTGGCATAACTTTCTGAAATCGCTTTGGAGTAACGTTCGTAATCAGTTGGATTGTGCTCGTACCAGCGGGTATAAAATGCAACCGAGCCCTGTAACGCTTTAGTTGCCAAAGCGAGTTCAGTCCTGTCGATTGAAGACATCTCTATGCAACTTCTTTGGGTTTCAAGGTCTTTGCCATATAGCGCCCAACTTAGGTGGATTACACCAATATCATTCATAACAAAGCCATAATTTATATAGATATCTTCCCCTTTGCTTGCTCCAATGGCAGGGTCTTCCATCTCAGTTTTGGCGGCTTCGTAGTAGGTTAATGCCTCCGCTGGTTTCTTTTGTTTGAGCAGATTTTGGGCGCTTATAGCCGTAAGATGTGCATTTTTATATTTCGGTTGCACATCCTGATGCTCGGCACCGTAGTGGCAATCTTTAAGCAGCATTATTAGGGATACTATAATAACAAGAACGATTATTGGTTTAAAATTCATAACGGACAACAGCTCCTTGGTGAAAAAATTGATGAAGCTAAGTATAGACGTTCAACCAGGAGAAAACTAGCTTAATTTCACGCTTATTTGGCGTCAATTAAACGGATTTTGTGGCATAATATAAAATATCCTGAGTAGCACTAATCTTCCGCTCTGGTTTTGTTTCCCGTATTCGTCATCCTCGCGAATGCGGTGATCCAGAGGTTTTGCATAGATTTCTAGACTCCCGCCTGCGCGAGAGTGACGACCGTTGTGGCGATAGCGGAAGATTAGTATTGATTAGGTAAAATATTATAACTGATTTGATGTTTGTAACTTTAACTTGTACCAGACAGAGTTTAGACTGGTTGTGTTTATGTGGAAAAATTGGTTTAAAAATATAGCAATACGTAAAAAAGAGTATAATTACGATCCCATGGTCGATTATGTGGAGTCAGTTTGTAATAAAATACGGTCGCGCCAATGTTTGAAGCTGGGATTAGATGAAGTCACTTATTGCAGCATCGATTTAGAAACCACTGGTCTAGATGTGGAGCACGATGTCATAATTAATGCTGCGGCAGTAAAAATTAAGCGTGGACGGATTACTAAAATTTACGAAGCTTATATAAAACCGCCAATTCCCATCCCAGTCGAATCTATACAGTGGCATGGTATTACCGATGACATGCTACTAGATAAGCCCAGTATTGGTGAGGTGTTGCCGGAGCTGCTTGCCTTTATCGGCGACAGTGTGATAATCGGTCACCATATTAATTTTGACATTAAGATGGTGGAGCGCCACCTACAGGAAAACTACGCGGAAAGTATTGAAGGTGTACCGTGGTTAGATACTATGCTGCTGCATAAATTGGTTATGGAAAATAATACCAACACGGAACTGGACGATCTACTAAATGCCTATGTGATTGACTGCAATGAGCGCCATCGCGCTTTAGGTGATGCGGTGGCTACCGCTAAAGTTTTTTTGCGCATCCTGCGAGAGCTTTCTTCCTCATATCAAACCCTTAATGATTTATTTCGTGCCCAGCAGGATATGTCACGAAAGGATAATCTATGATGGCTCACCCTAAAATAAGTTATAACCGCCAACAAATCAGTGCAGAGCAGTATGAACAATATCAGCAACTGTCGCATAAAGAGCTGTTTGCTGCTTTGGGCGAGAAATACCTGCTATGGGAACAACCCTATCGCAAGGTGTTTGATAACATGGCACCCCCACACTATCGCTGGTACGTAGGGGGGAAGCTGAATGTTTATCACAACTTGTTGGGTAAACATCTGGGTACGGATAAGTGCAATAAAGCGGCTTTAATCTGGCGCGGGGTGAATGGTCAGGAGCGTATTTATACCTACCAAACTTTAGCTTATGAGGTGCGGAGCCTGATCAACGGTCTGGTGCATCTGGGGGTTAAAAAGGGTGACATGGTGTTGTTGTATATGCCGGATCTGCCCGAGACAGTGGTTGCCATGCTGGCTTGCGCCAGTATCGGGGCTATTCATGTTGCATACCACATGGCATATTCTGCGGAATCGTTGGCACAACGCCTGCGCCATTGTGGTGCCAAATATATCATTACCTCTGATGGGACCCATTTACGTACCCGCCCGTTAAAAGAGGTGGTAAATGAGGCGTTGGAGCGTATTGATTACGAAATAAATCACTGTATTGTTGTAAATCACACTGGGCAGCAGGTGCTGATGCGTCCCCAACGTGATATTTGGTATAACGATCTGATAACTGATCCGCGCTATTCCAGTGAAACCAGCGTTGATCTGCTACGCCATGCCGACGAATCACTGTTCATGATATATACCTCAACCAAATCGAAGCAGCCACGCGGAGTAGTGCATGGGCTGGCGGGCTATTTGATGTGGGCTCAGTTTACCACTGAAGTGTTGTTTGACCTTAGTGCCCAGGATATTTTCTGGAACACTGCCGACCTGTCGTGGATAAACGGTCATACTTATGGTGTTTATGGTCCTTTGGGCTTGGGAGCGACGGTGTTTATGTACGCAGGTAGCATCTCTTACGAGAATACCAATTGCTTTTTCGATTATCTGGATAAGTTCAACGTTACGGTGCTGTATACCAACCCTTCTTTATTGCGTAGCGTTATGCGCGCCAAGAGTACCAAGCGCTACCTGAATAGAACCAGCAACTCATTGCGTCTTATTGGTTGTGGTGGCGAAAGTATAAGTGAAGATCTTTATGATTGGACGCAGCACGAGTTAACAAATAAGAGGACGTTGCCAATCATCAAGATCTGGGGTCAAACCGAAACAGGAGGCTGCTTGATCGCCGGGGTGCCGGGGGTGCAGGGTTTTGAAGACGATACCATGATGCGCACATTGCCTGGAGTGGATGCCAGAGTGGTGGATAATGATGGTAAGCTGGTTAAGAAGCCCGGCTATATAGGGCGTCTGGTGCTAGCATCACCGATGCCATCAATGCTGCAGGATTTGTATCGGGATGAAGTTGGCTATCAACAGACTTTCTGGAATAAGTTCGCTGATCGAACTTATTTTTGTACCGGGGATGGAGCCTATTTTGATGCTGATGGTAACCTGACTCTCACCGGGCGTATGGATAATGTGATCAGTACTGGTGGTGGTCGGCGCTCAATTGATGAGATTGAAGCGTCTGTCATGAATGTCTCCCGCGTACGTGAGTGTGCTGCCATAGTTATTGATCATCCGGTGCAGGGTTATATGCTGGTTACTTTTTGTGTGCTCAAGGAGTTTCGTGATGAAAGTTATCGGGCAAAAATGCTTCGTGATATTCGTGAGCATGTGATTGAAGATATTGGTGAACTTAGTTTGCCGGATAAAATTTTATTTACCAAATATTTACCTAAATCTCCGGATAACCAGATCAATCGTAGTCTGCTAAAAGAAATTGCCTTGCAGATGGAGGGAATTTAAATGCGCTTATGTAGCTGGTAGGCGTAAGGGTAAACTTGAGGGGAGTGCGGCATGGCCTTTTATTTTCCAGACTATGCTCAGAATACCATCTACAGTGCCATGTATGCTCAATTGTCTGCCGTTGAGCGCGGCATGGTGCTGCGCGAATTTATCGGCGTTACCTATCGGCGGCGCTTCCAATTTTTTCACCGGCACCATTTTCACCAGCCATATCGGGCTTTCAAAAATAATTTACACCAGGCGGCTCAGCGCCAGGATAAAAATTTTCAGCTAAGTCAGCGCGTATGGCGCAAAAAAAAGCAATTGCCGGCCTATCTCGAATTGATCTTTCGCCACTATGCCCTAGGTTTTGTGGTGCAGTTGCTGACCAAACAGCACCTTGCTGGGCTTAAGGATGAGGAAGGTTGTTACCCCAAAGCGCCACTGATGCTGGCCGCTTTGGAGTGGTTTGTCGCTCACGAAAGCGAAATCGCTGTTTTGATTGAGGAGCAGGTGCAACAGGTTATGGCGCAGGGGTGCCGTTCGCTCTACCTGTATTGTCTGCGCGCGTTCTTAGTTGCGCGTGAGCTGGCTGATGTTGCTGCGTTACAGCATGCGGCACATAAAAGCATAGCGAGTCGTGTCGGCGGTGAGGTACCTCTTGGTGCTGAGCTGGAATTTAGCAATTTAGGTCATCGCGCCACGTTTGAGCACTCATTCGCCCGCCATCAGCAAGATCAACCCTATTGTAACTTTATCTATTTTCACCAATTCTTTATTGAAGATATCAGCTGGCGTCTGGGTGGTTATCTTGATCATCATGTGCGCCTGCGGCACTATTTACCGGTGCCATGGATCGGCGGTTTCTTTGAATACAATTTAGTGCGCATCGATTATCCTCGGCGCTTTTCTCTGCCTCTGACGCGCGATTCCGGTTTTCTAGCGCGCTATATCCAGCTGGTGGTGCAGTTTAATCATCGGGTAGCGCCGCACAGCTTGCATCTGAATGTTGAATGCCTGCCATCAGCAGTTCCGGGAGAACAAGGCGCACCACAACTTACTGATTATATGTGTTTGCTATTGCTGGGTGGCGATCTGGTGTTGGACGCAAGTGGTGCCTGGCATGAGCAGCGCTTGGCACAAAATGAGCTAATCAAAATGCTGCGCCAGCGTAACCACCTGTCATTGTTTGATCATCAGCGCCACGAGGTAACCGAGTTTGCCTTTTTACGTTTGAGTGCTCAGCGCGACTATAGCCACTGGCATTGTCTAATATTGGCTCTTGCCGGGCTGAATCGGGTCACAAATTTTAATAAGTATTGTCTGGAGGCTTTGGATGATCTGCTGCAATGGGCCCATTGCCCTCATGCGGTTAGTCCCGAAGCTATCGATAGCTTTATTACCAAGGTCAGATGTGGCGTAGAGCTTGATGCCGCGTTGGATCAAGAAGTTAAGCAGCAGCAATTACTCCGTTTGCGTTGTTGGTTAGAGAGCCAAAATGCAAAATTACCTTGAGGTTGGCTCTTGTTCCGGGGTGTTGTGCAAGTCTATGCGCTGTCCGTGACCACAGACGGCTCGGTTGCGACAGAACTGAGCACAGGGAGGGTGCAGTGCTTTTTGTACTACCGGCTGTTGTAATACAATTGGATCAATAAGTACCCTTTTCTGCGCATCACAGTAATTTAACCGTTCAAAAGGCTCGGTGGCATCTGCCGCCAAAGTAAAATCGTTAAAAGCCTTCCACTGACCACACTCAATGCGCACTTCTTTTTGGTGTTCATAGCTTAAGTGGTATTCCGGGTAGGTATATACCCAGGCTTCGATAATGCGTGGCTGGTTAAGTGCCGTGTCGGTGTCACAGAATAAAGTCATTTTACGGCGCAGATAGATGCTCTTCTCTTCGTTATGCGGGCGGTAGCCTTCCAATCGATCTAACGCTTTCATGATTTTTATAGGGTTGTGAAAACGCATGATCTCACCGGCAACCACGGTAGAACATTGCTGCTCAGGTACGATTAGCCCGGGAAAACCAATTGGCAAGTTGAACAGGTAGCCAGGGCAGTAACCGATCTCTATAGAACAGACCCTTTTTTTTAGATAGCGATTGAAATTGCTGAAACGCTCCATCAGGCTACCGTAAAAAAAGAAGTGATCACATTCTGCAACGTTCGCAGTACGCGAGGTATTTTGTTTTCTGATGTGCGTATTTACGTTGTTCAACCCTTTAGTAGTTATTTTTGGCAAAGTGTTAACCCAGCCCCTTGCCAAAGTGATTGCGGGTTGCGCTTTGTAACTTACTTACGGCCTGGAAAGAGCTTAGCAACAACTCCTGTTCGGTTTTGCTCAGGGTGTCGGGGTCTATATAGCTGCTGGCTGGCTCATTGTTCTGCAATAAATTTATTTCATTACGCATGCGTAAAAAACTCAGCGCCTCAAAGGCGATACGGATATGTTCCGCTGTTTCCGGGGAAAATACATTCTCCTTTGTAAGTTGTTTTAAACGTTCCAGGGTGGTCAGGGCGCGAATCTCATGTTCCAATGCGAACATACGAATGCAATCGACGATATATACCAGCCCCCCTTTTTTTATTGATAGCTTACCCTGATTTTCGCCGTTTTTGTCTGTGATGAATTTATTCCACAGCCCGGTAGGTACTTTATGCGTCAGGTTAAGTTTCATTACATTGTATAGAAAACTCGGGTAGGCACGCACAGCGGTAAATACTTCACCCTGAAGCTTGTGCGCTAAAGTCGAATCGCCAACTAGTGGGGTGAAATCGAAAAAGATTGAGGAATAGCGTACCTTGAATGGTTCCGGGTTGGTCGCCCAATCGGCAACCCGCTGGCGCCAATCACTGGAGCGACCCCGCCACGCCTCATTGCTGACCATGACATCGCCCTCACATAATGGATAGCCGACAAAATCTAGCGCGTGGGTCAGTTTGTCAGCAAAGGGGACGAAGAAAGCATCAACTTCTGGTTGCCTTTCATCAGGAAAATCTTCGTAAATAAAGCCATTGTCCTGATCCGGTCCCAATTGCATTTCGCGTCGACCACCACTGCCCATAATAAAGAAACAGTGGCGAATGGCCGGGTCTAAATATCCTTCATCTAACATTTGTTGCCAGCAGATGGCATAAGTTCGCTTGATTAGTGCATGATGAATATAGGAGAGAATTTCCATAACTTCAGCAGCGCTACGGGTTTCTGAAAGTAAAGTGTTTGCCACCCGCAGCAAGGTGCTGTGTATTTTTGCTAGCCCATCCAGTGTGTTAGTTTCAGCAATGCTGCCAATCATCATCATCGCTTTCTGGCTGCGATAACGCATCAGGTCGCTCATGGAAACTAGACCGACAACTTCGCCGTCATCGACAATGGGCAGGTATTTTAAGCGATGGCGTACCATGTATGCCATTGCCTCGTACATAAAGGTCTGCGGCGACATGGTGTCTGGGTTGCGGTTCATCAGTTGTTCAGCGGTTAGTTCTTCGGCGCTAGCGCCAGCAACCGCAACTACTTTACCGATGATATCGCGACAGGTAACCAAGCCGATCATTCTTTGCTCATCATTAAGTACAACCACTGAGCGAATCTGTTTTTTGCTCATGATCTCGGCGATTTCGCGGGCAGAGTTGTGTGCTCTACAGTTGGCCACCGGTGAAGTCATAATTTCTGAAAGTCGTTTTTCAAAGGGATAAGATTCCATCTTGGTCAGTGCTTTTTGACCATGTTCCGATATGATATTGGCATACATATCGCGAATACGCTTTAAAACCATCTTGTCAAAATAATCTTTAAAGGTTGGGATTGCCCGAGCTGTTTCAAACAAGATTTTTCCTGGAATTACGTAGCACTCCGTCTGTTTTACCGTGCGTGCTCCGCCGGTGTATTTCTCGTCAGTAAATAATGGCGTGCAGCCGAAGACCATCCCCTCATCCCGGTAATCTATTACTATCTCTTCACCCCCCGGGGTGAGCAAGGTAATCTCGACTAACCCCTCTTTAATTACAAACAGGGTGCCGAGAAAGGGATCGTTTTGATTGAAGATATGGTAATGTGCTGGAAATTTCTTTATGCTGGATGCGGCAAGTATGGCGGCGAAAGATTCTTGCGGCAACTGAGTGAACGGCTCGCAATTGCGCAGTTGTACAATCTCGGGCATGATTACCTCCAGCGGATAACGGTGAGAAGAAATTTGGGCATTTCACCCAATTTGGACATTTTATCATTGTCTGGGAAAAGATGGAATTATTTTTCCGCCACGTTAAGTGAGTGAACCTAGTTGCTCCAGTAGTGGATAAATGGAGATTAAGTGTATGAGGATAAAAAAAATATTGTCAGCGCAGCAGGCGCTGGATGATGTTGAAGTGCGCGGTTGGGTACGTACAGCCCGGGCTGGTAAGGCGGTAAGCTTTATCGAAGTAAACGACGGCTCCTGTCTGTCTTCGTTGCAACTGGTTATTGGGACCGAACTGACCGATTATCCAGTGGTAGGCAAAATTGGCACTGGTGCCTGCGTACGCGCGCGCGGGGCGTTGGTTGCCTCTCCAGCTGAGGGGCAGCAGTGGGAGTTGCACGTCAGCGCTATAGAACAACTGGGGGCGTCCGACAGCAGCTATCCGTTGCAGAAAAAACGTCACAGTTTTGAATATATGCGTTCAATTGCCCATCTGCGTCCGCGCGCTAACGCTTTCGGCGCGGTGTTCCGCCTGCGTAGCGCACTGTCATTTGCGGTGCATCAATTTTTTAATCAACGCGATTTTTTGTACGTACATACCCCCATTATAACTGCCAGCGATTGTGAAGGGGCGGGTGAATTGTTCCGCGTGACTACCCTTGATCCTCTGTTCCCCCCTCGGGTGTGTGGTGAGTGCGGCGATGTGGATTGGCGGGAGGATTTCTTTGGGACCCGCACTGGGCTTACTGTCAGTGGTCAGTTGCAGGGGGAATTGTTTGCCAGTGCTTTTCGCGATATCTATACCTTCGGCCCAACTTTTCGCGCGGAAAACTCGCATACCAGCCGTCATGCTTCAGAGTTCTGGATGATAGAACCTGAGATTGCTTTTGCTGATTTAGCTGCTGATTGTCGGCTGGCGCAAGAGTTTTTGCGTTACGTGGTCAAGTATGCACTGGATAACTGTGGCGAAGATCTACAATTCTGTAATGATCGCATCGAAAAAGGGTTGCTGGATAAACTGACCTATCTGGTTGCCGCTAACTTTGAGACCATTACTTACACCGAAGCGGTTAACCTGTTGCAGCGTAGTGGTGAGAAATTTGAGTTTCCGGTGCAGTGGGGTGCCGAACTGCAATCGGAACATGAGCGTTATTTGAGTGAAAAAGTGGTAAATGGACCACTGTTCGTTGTCGATTATCCCAAAGAGATTAAGGCTTTTTACATGCGCGCCAACGATGATGGCAAAACGGTAGCTGCTATGGATTTGCTGGTACCGCGCGTAGGGGAGATAATTGGTGGTAGCCAGCGTGAAGAGCGTTACGATAACTTGCTGGCGCGCATGACGGAAGTTGGGATTAATCCAGAATCTTTGCAGTGGTATCTGGATATTCGTCGTTGGGGCAGTTGCCCCCATGCCGGTTTCGGTTTGGGTTTCGAGCGCTTGCTGATGTATGTCAGCGGTATGGAAAACATCCGTGATGTAATTCCATTCCCTCGTACTCCGGGTCATGCTGAGTTTTAGACTGAGCGTATACTCATATCTAACAGGGGATGCGGCGTTTCTGGCAATAACTACGGATCACTACCGAGGCTTGATTGAGGCGCGATAGCTTGTTGTTGCGATGCTTTATGGCGAGAGAATCATCATTGGGAATCTGTTCTTGACGCAAGTTGCGGATAACTATGGCAATGTTGCTGAGGATGATTTTCATATCAGCGCCAGTGTAATTGCGTAACATTGGTGGTGATACGCTCATGTAGCCATCGGCAATATCTTGAGCTAATTTTTTTGGACTACCGGCTATGGGCATTATTTTACCTCGGACAAATGAGAAACTTTAAGGAGGAAGATCGTGCTTGAATATAAAGTAGCAGAAACATCAATTGTAACCGATGAGACTCTGGGGCGCACTATAAATGAGTGGGTTGCCCAGGGCTGGCAATTTGAACGCATCCATTTTGCCATGTACGAGGGCAGTAAACGCCCAAGTATGGCGTTTGTGCTGTTTATCCGCGAGGTGGCTGAAGGGGGATAACTCCTAGTTGCCACGTTGTTTTTATCCCCAGGAGCTGTGCTATGGCGTTTGCGGCAATAATCCACTAAGTCCGGTTTGACTGTAGGTAAAATTTATACGCTAAACCTGTCGAGTAGGATGTCTTCTACATTTCTGCGGGAGTCGATAACTGAAACAACATAGATTGTGTCTGCGCTGATACGGTACATTAACCGCCAAGGCGCAACGACTAATTCTCGATATTGGGTTAATCCCTGATCTCTTAGTTCTGGGATCAATCTGCCTCTTATTGGATCATGGTGCAGATTTGCTGTTTTTTCTTTAATCTTTGATAAAACCATTTTTGCATTAGCACGGCTGTCTAGAGAAATATATGCAATGATGCCAGCTAAATCATTGTATGCTGTTCTAGTCCACTCAACTCGAAATGTATTCTTCATTTTTCGGACAATAACTTTTCTATATTATCGAAGACTTCATTTGGAGATATAAGGTTGCCCTTTCTGATATCTTCCTCTCCCTGAGCAATCAGCTTGAGTATGCCGAAAGCATTTTTCATGTTTTCATAGCTTCTCGGGTCTTGAAGAACCGCACGGGCTTCGCCGTTTTGGGTGATAATTACCGGGCGGTGGGTTTCATTGACTTGTTTTAACATGTCGGCAGTATGCGATTTGAAGAAGCTAACAGGTCTGATGTCATCGGTTAAATTCATGTCTTTTGCCTCCAGTCTTAATAAGGTATCAAATTGAGACTGATTGTCAAGGTTGTAGAACTTGATCAATATTAAACCGGTGGAAATAACAATCATTGGCTGAAGTAATTCGGGGTCGCGCCCTCGAACGTCGCCATACTTTTAGGACCATCCCACAGTATGCAACACATGACCCGCAGTTGTCTTGTCCTGTCGGGTTCTCTCTCTCCAATCTCTTACACCGAGAAACCCGCTAGAACTCGCTGGCGCCCGAAGTCTCGCTACACGACAAGTTTGGAAATCGCCTTGAATTCAGGCGACCTCGCGTCACGCACCAACTCAAACAGCACCGATTCAACATTGGTCAAAATCGCTCCGGCTTGCTGCATGCGCATCAGGGCATTGTCACGGTTAGCATCGCAGCGTGAACAGGTTGCACAGATGGGAAGATGGACCTGATATCCTGCCTCTAGCAGATCCAGAACTGTCTGCAAAACACACACGTGGGTTTCCATGCCGGTGACAATAATCTGCCGCCGCTCACATTGCTCCAGAGCTGATATAAACTTGGCTTCGCCGCAGCAACTGAAAGTGGTTTTTTCGATAGAATCCTGTTGTTGTGTCCCGGTAAGCAAGATCTCAACAGTTGACCCCAACCCTTTAGGATATTGCTCAGTTATCAGCATTGGAACATTGAGAATCTCCATCCCTTGCTGTAGCTTAACAATAGCATTTTCTACACTGTCGCGGTGGCTCATGGCTTTGACCAGTCGTTCCTGCACATCGATAACAAGCAGCAGTGCCTGCTCTCTGTGTAATAGTGTTGGATGCTGCTGCATGTGAATTCTCCTTTGCTTATGTGTATTGACCGAACAGAAGGCTATTATTTCTTGAGAAGAGATGGGAATACGAGCAAGTTGCTTCCACTTTCTCCTTGCCCTTATGTTGTTAAAATTTGTATCTATGCGCTTAATTGTTCATACCATATGTTGTGTTTTCCAGCGAGATTTTTCTTAATTTCTTCGCTTGAAAGTCCGTTGGGGAGCATTAAAGTTGTTCTCGTTGGGTCGGCTCCTTATCTTGGACTATCTCCAGTATTCCTTTGTAGTCGTATTTGCGTGCCCGTTCGTCCAGTGCGGTGGTCAGGATGGTGTCAAGTGCCAATCTCATTGATCGCGTCTTTGATATGTCTACGATCAAGGAGTGACGGATACCGGGAGTACAACCAAAGCGGAAGATTAGTGCTACTCGGATTATATGATGCGTTGCGTGGTTTTTTTTAGCAGTACAAATATGCGTCACCACAGCGTTTTTCAGCCGTGGTGACGCATGTTTATTTAGTAGGCTAAACCGGATTTTTTGCGCATTTTGCGTAGTACTTTGCTGGCAGCATAGCGGGCTTTTTGCGCGCCCATATCTAAAGTTTTGTGCAGCCCTTCCTTGTCTTCCAGGATGGCATTGCGCCGTTCAGTAAATGGCACGAAGTAGTCGCGCACGGTCTCAAACAGTTCCTGTTTCACCTCGCCATAGCCCATACCACCAGCTTCGTAGCGTTTGCGCAGTGTTTGTTGTTGTTCACTGTTCATGAACAGACGATAAATTTGATACACGTTGCAGTTGTCGGGATTTTTTGGTTCTTCTACCGGCGTCGTGTCGGTTACTATGCGCATGATCTGTTTGCGTAGTTGTTTTTCGTCCTGAAACAGATCGATGGTGTTGCCGTAACTCTTGCTCATTTTCAGGCCGTCTAGACCGGGAACTGTTGCCACGTCATCATCAATGTCCGGCTCGGGCAGGTTGAATATTTCGCCATATTTATTGTTAACTTTGATGGCAATGTCACGCGCTACTTCCACATGTTGTTTCTGATCTTTACCCACCGGCACTTTGTTGCTGTTAAACATCAGGATGTCGGCACTCATCAATACCGGATAGGCAAACAGTCCATGATTTGCCGCGATACCTTTAGATATTTTGTCTTTGTAGCTGTGACAGCGTTCCAGCAATCCCATGGGGGTAAAGTTGGATAAAAACCAAGTGAGCTCCTGTACTTCCGGGACGTCGGATTGTACCCAGAAGGTGCTCTTCTCCGGATCCATCCCCAAAGCGAGAAAGTTGGCCGCTGCTTCCAACGTGCCCTGAGCTAAAGCTTTGCCATCTGATAGAGAGGTCATGGCGTGATAGTTGGCGATAAAACAGAACAAATCGCCCTGCTGTTGATAGTCGATCATTTTCTTCATCATACCGAAATAGTTTCCCAGATGAAGAGAGCCTGAGGGTTGAATGCCGGAAAGTATGCGCATGTTGGTATCCTTGTTGTTAATAGTTGTGAAGTTGCCGATAAAATTGGTTAGAACCCTGCGTATGAGTGCAGCGCTCGTGTAATGTGCAAATGTCCATAAAAAAAGCCGCGAACTGAGGTCGCGGCTGTGTTGATCCTGTTGCTGATCATAATACCGCGCTGGTTGGAACGCGGTATCTACTATTCTGTGGAGAATTTATAGCGCGTCCAGTCTAAAGCCACTGACGCCACCACCATCGTGGTAAAATTGTTGTCTGCATTGATGTTTTCATGGGCGCTACACTAGCAGCTCACTAAATTCAGGTCAAGTTGAGACGCTAAAATTTAGCCGTTGGGGTGAATTTAATCTTCCATGGTGCGGTCTACGGCCAAGGGACCCCAAGCTTGACATAACGCCATAACCTCCACCGAGTTGATGTTGACGTGGGGCGGCACGCTGGTTACCCAATAAATGATGTCAGCCACATCATCCGCAGTTAGCGCTTGAGCTTTTTCGTAAACCTGTTGGGCTTTGTCGCTGTTGCCTTTGAAACGGATATTGGAGAAATCAGTCTCCGCCATGCCCGGTTCAATATTACTTACGCGCACCTTTTTACCCAGCAGATCGGCGCGCAGATTGCGAGAAAAGTTTTGCACAAAAGCCTTGGTAGCGCCATACACATTCCCGCCGGGATAGGGCCAGCTGCCAGCGGTAGAGCCGATGTTGATGATATGCCCACTGTTGCGCTGCACCATGCCCGGCAGAAAATGGCTGGTCATACGTAACAGACCAAGAATATTGGTGTTGATCATGGTTTCCCAGTCGCTGAAGTCTGCTTTGTCGGCAGTATCCAGCCCGAGAGCCAAACCGGCATTGTTGATTAACACGTCAATAGCGCAGAATTCTGCTGGAATTTGTGCCAACGCTTGTTCAACAGCAACTGGGTCGGTTATATCCAGCGCCACAGTATGAATATTGCACTTGCTTTGTAGCTGCTGTTTGAGCTGCTCTAATTTGTCGGAGCGCCGGGCAACCAGAACCAGTGAACAGCTATCCTCGGCAAATTTTTTGGCGCAGGCGGCACCGAAACCTGATGAAGCACCAGTTATAAGAACTGTCTTTGGCATTATAATTCCCCCCATTTTCACTGATAGTTTGCTGTCGGTAGCGCGCCAAGTATGCGCTGGTCACTCGGCGACAACCTATTCTTCACATACTCCCCGAGTGTTCTCGCTTAAGAAGATATGCCATGTTGCTTTTTGATATAGGCTAGGCACGATTCAGCATCAATGGCAACCACTTGATCAACCATCATCAAATTGTGTGAAAGCTGAAAGTCTTCCATGGTTTTCCCGTCCTGACACAGTGTCGCTCTGGCATCCAACTGCTGTTTTTCTTTGATCCTTACGATCATCTCACGACAATCTGCGGCATAACAGTAAACATCTTTCCCAAGCGCCGTTGCAAAACCAATTTCAAAAACAGTTCCCGAGTCTGGTTCAAGTCCGCGAAAAGGGTTCAGATTCGCCATGACAATATCCGCAGATTGTATAAGTTTGATATTTGCATCACGGATAGCTCTGGCAACCTCATGGGGAGTCCCTTGGGTAGAAATAACGTTGTCGAGGGGAAATAGACCAATAAAGCCATATTCACAGGCGAGTTTCTTCAGCTTTTCTCCGACGCTGATTGCATCAGGTTCGAAAACATCTGGGCCAGCAAGGTAAATTTTTTTCATAAGCATCTCTTATTTGAAATTGGTATCGGTTTAACAGCCCATTCTACTCAGACGAGAAAGTTGATTTATAGATTATGGCATGTGGTCAATTTTAGGCTACCTCATAATGATTATTATTGGCAAAATATGATCCGCAATTGGCTTGCCCTGATGGGCTTTGATCTGTGTGCTTTGATGTTGGCGGACAAGATCCTCCCTTGATGACGTACCTAAAATAACACCGAATGATCGTGCCACGGGGAAAGTGGAGAGCGACAAACAGCAAAAAGTACTACGCAGTGTAAGTTTGAAACCTCACGACCTTGACCTGAAAACTTTGTTCATCAGTGTAAGTTACCTACCAAGCTCTGCGGCCAGTCACTACAGATAAAAGTTGCCCCAGCCTCGACAAAATACCGCGCTCGTTCGACATCATTAACAGTCCACAGATTGGTGCGTATGCCATTGGCACTTAATTGTTTGATTAGTGCAGTATCGGTTATCTGTTGATTTGGATGGTAAGCATCGACAGCTAAATCTTGTAAATATGCAATCAGGTTTGCTGGGTGGTGGCATTCAACCAAAGTAGCTGTGGCTACGTTGGGATTGATCTGTTTTATCTGGCGCAGATACTTATGGTTGAATGAAGACAGCAGTACTAGCTTCTCCGTCGCGGTTGCACTGATTTGTTCTAGCACTGCGGTAATAATAATTTCATCTGCTGGTGTTCTCGATTGATCTTTGATTTCCAGGTTAACGGGGAAATTATGCTGGCTACAATAGCGCAGCACCTCACTTAACTGCGGAATTTTTTGCCTGGTGATTTTGCTGAAATCATCTGCGAGCACCTCTCCGGCAGCGATGGACGCAAAGGGGTCATGGTGTATAAACCATGATCCCGCGTTGAGAAGTTGCAATTCGGCATAGCTGAAATCACCCAGGTGCCACGGGTTTCGTCCACTAAACTGGGCTAGGCTGGCAACATCAGTTGTGCGTTCCAGTGTGCGATCGTGAAAAATCACCACTACCCCGTCGCGCGTAATCTGAACATCCGTTTCCCATAAATCGGCACCCCACTGGCGAGCCTTTTCCAGCGCCAGCAGGGTGTTTTCCGGAGCAAGCGACCTGACGCCGCGGTGGGCACATATGTAGCCGGTTGCGTTGAGTCGGTCAAAGAAAGTGCTCAATGTTTTCCCTTGTTAAAATACTGTGCAGCGCGTGGATACAGCTGAGCCGCTTCACGTTAGTGCGGCAGTGTTAGCGCTGCAAGTTGACTAAGGTGCGCCCACTGAGTTGTCCTTTAAGCATAGCGGTAATCTTCTCTTCCAGCCCTTCTAGGGTAACTTCGTTGACTGTTTGTTCTAAATTATCCAACTTCCAGTCGCTGGCTATGCGCGCCCATGTCTGGGTGCGGTAATCCATGGGGCATTCGGCTGAGTCGATACCGATCAGGCTGATGCCGCGCAGGATGAAAGGGAACACGTTGATGTTCAGTTCGGGGGATGCAACCAGGCCGCAGCAGGTTACGACCCCACCGTAGCGGGTGGATTTGATTGCTGCGGCAAGCGGTTCACCACCGGCAACATCGATGACTCCGGCCCAGCGCTCTTTCATCATCGGGCGTTCAGAACCTGCCAAAAGCTCATCGCGGCTGATAATTTGTGCGGCTCCGAGGTCGGTCAGAAATTGTGCCTGATCCGGTTTGCCGGTGGCGGCTACGACCCGGTACCCAGCTTTGGCTAAAATTGCAACTGCCAGACTGCCTACACCACCGGTGGCACCGATCACCAAAACATCGCCGTCACCCGGTTTGACTCCGCCTTGTTCAAGGCGTAATACCGATAGCGCGGCGGTCAGACCGGCGGTGCCGTAAATCATGCTTTCCCGCAGGCTGAGACCGGCAGGCAGTTTCAGCGCCCATTGCGAGGGGACGCGAATATATTCGCTATAACCACCGGCAGTGTTCATGCCCAGGTCATAACTGGTGACAATTACTTTGTCCCCTACAGCAAAAGCACCGCTGTCACACTGTACCACTTCACCGGCGGCATCAATGCCCGGGGTGTGAGGAAACTTGCGGCTCACGCCGGGATTACCGGTGGCGGATAGGGCATCCTTAAAATTGAGGGAAGAGTAGTGAACTTTTACCAGCAGGTCGCCTGCGGGTAGCTCGCTGATGGCACGTTGGCCGATGGTGCGGCTGAATTTTTTTGGTTCATCTTGGCTGACAATAAGAGCAGTGTAGTTTTCGGGGATCATGTGCTTCTCCTTTAGATGGGCGGCTAATTGTTTAAGTATAGATTATGCGTGGCACGATGCAAGTTCGGGTGTCTTCACCCGTTGCTTTGTTTGTCTGGTGTGTGTATAAATGACATTGAAACAATCAATTAGTCAAGTACTGACAAAAAAGTACTATAGTATCAAAAAGGATACTATGTTGATTTTATTGGAGATATATTAAGAGATGGAAATTTTTATAGATAAACAATCACACGATTGTTGTGATCCTGATTATCGTTGTCCGGTGGAATTAACTCTGGAGATAATTGGCGGCAAGTGGAAAGCACTTATCCTGTGGCACTTGTCGTACAAGACATTGCGTTTCAGCCAATTGAAGCGCCGGTTGCCACGGGTCACTCAGAAAATGTTGACTCAGCAACTGCGCGAACTGGAACGTGATGGGGTGGTAAAGCGCCAAGTATATCCTCAGGTGCCACCCAAGGTGGAATATTCACTGACGGAGTTGGGTAGTAGTGTGGTGCCGCTGTTGCAGCAGATGTGTGAGTGGGGCAAGCAGTTTGAAGGGCGCGATGAGTTACACCGTTTGGCTTGATGCTGAAGAACAGCGGGTGTGACCTATGCCAGCACCCGCTGTCAGTTGCTATTTATAATAGCGCTTTCACTGCCGCGATTGCCGCTGCATAATCCGGCTCAGCGGTTACTTCGCCAACTATTTCACGATAAGCAACCTTGCCGTCTTGATCAATTACATATACCGCCCGCGCCAGCAGCTTTAACTCGTCAATCAATAGACCGTAAGCCAGTCCGAATGAGCGCTCCTGATAGTCGGAAAGAGTTTTTACCCGCTCAATCCCGGCATTGCCACACCAACGGCTCTGGGCAAAAGGGAGGTCGAGACTGATGGTGTAGGTGATAACATCTTCGGGTAGCGCTGCGGCGTCCTGATTGAATCTGCGGGTCATGGTGTCGCAGACGCCGGTGTCCAGAGATGGGACCACTGCAATCAGCTGAATTTTACCCGCACCATCGCTTAGTGTTACTGGTTGCAAACTGTTGGTAACAACTTTGAACTCTGGTGCGCTGTCGCCAACTTTGATATCGGGACCAACTAAAGTAACCGGATTGCCTTTAAATGTGATTACCCCTGTTTTTTTATTTGTCATGTTTCCTCCCGTTGAGTTGCGTATATGTTGAATTGTTTTATGTTGCTTTGTGGCAAAACAGACAGCGATTGGGATCAGGATGCCCAGCAGGAAATTCCATCCCCTCTTGACCATGGCAATCTTTGCAAGATTTTTCCGCCGCTTTTTTGCCCTGTTTATGAAATATTTTATGGAATTCGGCGTGGGTTATATCCTGAGGGAGACGAGTGGTTGTTTCGTCCGGGGCTACCCACAGCACCAGAACGATGATGACGCCTATGGCCAGAGTAATAATGTCGCGTTTGTTCACAGTAGAAAGATCCTTAATGGGCTTTAGTCGCCGCGCATAAATAACATATAGATAAAGAAAAACATAATTGCCGCTCCGCCGCCGACAAACATAAAGATACCATCTGATGACTGCTCCAGATCGGTACCGCGTGCCGAAATGTAAGCAGTCATGGCGATCAGCGCGGAAAGGCTGATGGTGGCAGTAAGCAGTAGGCGCCATTTCATCAACAGACTGATCCCAACGAATAACACTGCTCCGCCAATAAATAACCAGCTATGCAACAGGTCGAGCTCTTGGATGTAGCCGACTATCTCTTTTGTCTGCAGAACGTGCATCCAGTCTATAGATTGTGCCATGTCGGTTCCAATCAAATTTGATGGTTGTCAGATGTCTGTCAGCACCGCTACGTGTAATTAGTAGGTGAACAAAAAAGATACCATTTTGTGTAATAATTACAAGGGGTAAATTGTCTGAAAACCTTGACTCATCGCGAGTTTATGCCTATCATCGCAGCGCAATTGAGGCAACAACACTGTTGCAGTAAACTCGGGACTGTCCCCAAGGTTATCGGGGGCTGTTCCAAGAAGTTTACGATCTATGAAATTGTGGTGGTTCGCGGTGCAAAAGCCTGGAACAGCCCCCATGTGGGGACAGTCCAGCTATTGCTGGTGTCTACCCTTTAATTTGCGCCATACGTGCCTGTTCTTACTTGATAGGGATTATATGTTCCTGAGCTTTTTATAAATGAGTTCCACTGTGTCTAAAATTTTATCCAGAGCTGGTGCCAGCTTCAATTATTCTCGTGATCCTGACTGTGCTATAGGTGTGTTTGACTCAGGTGTGGGCGGATTGACGGTACTGCATGAGTTGCGCCAGTTGCTGCCCGGGGAAAATCTGATTTATCTCGGTGATACTGCCCACGTCCCTTATGGTACCAAAAGTGCCGAAACAGTGCGCAAGTATTCACTGGAGGCAGCCAACTTCCTGGTGCACAAGCAGGTTAAGATGGTGGTGGTGGCGTGTAATACCGCTTCATCGGTGGCGTTAGAGTTGCTGCAACGTCAGCTACAAGTTCCGGTGGTAGGTGTCATTGCGCCGGGAGCGCAGCGTGCGGTAGCCTTGACGCGCAGCGGTGTTGTTGGTGTCATTGGCACGGAAGGAACCGTGGCCAGCGATGCCTATCCGCAGGCTTTGCGCGCGCTCAATGCTCAGATAAAGGTTTTTTCTGCTGCCTGTCCATTGTTTGTCCCTCTGGCCGAAGAGGGCTGGGCGCAGCATGCTATCGCTGGATTGGCAGCCCAAGAATATCTGGCTCCGTTGCTTGCCGCGCAGATTGATACTTTGGTGTTGGGCTGTACCCACTATCCATTGCTGAAACCGATATTGCATAAGGTATTACCGGCAACGGTACAAATGGTCGATTCTGCTCAGGAAACTGCTCTCACCGTGCGGCGTATGCTTGCCGCCGACGGATTGTTGAATAGTCAGGACAGCGGTGACTGGAAGTTCTTTGTGACCGATGTCCCACAGCGTTTTGTCAGGGTTGGCGAGGCCTTTCTCGGTACCAGTTTAACCGCGGTGGAACGGGTGGAACTGGAAGCTGTTAACTGCGGGGTGTTACGATGAAAAAAGTACTCTTATTGGTGCTGTTTATGGCGCTGTTGGCCTTTTTGGCTGGCGTAGCGCTGGTGCTGAAGCCGTTCGGTGATTTTAGCGCCGGGCACAAGGAAAATAAGGTCAGTGTGCCCATGCGCGCACCACAATCAGCTGAGGTTCAGCGCGAAGTTATCCTCTATTTTGGCACTCTGGGGGTACCACGTTTGGCCCAACAGATGCGCTATGTTGCCGAGTGTGATACGGAGAGCGAGTGCATAATGGGCCTGGTGGAGCAGCTAATCGCGGGGCCTGAGATTAGTGCAAATGGCTCGGGGGCGGATCTGGTTCCAGTCTTGCCCGCACAAGCGCTGCTGTTAGATGCCGAGGTTGTCGATGAGACGGTTAAACTTAATTTTAATAAAGCGTTAATCAGTCATCATCCCGGTGGTAGTAGCACGGAGTTATTGACTGTCCATGCTATTATCAATACTTTAGCGGCAAACTTGCCGCACATCCGGGATATGGTGCTGTTGGTTGACGGTCAACCTATAGAGACCCTGCGCGGGCACGTTGATTTACGCCTGCCCATAGCTGCCGATTTCTCTCTGGTACGTCAGGAGAGTGAGGTGGCAGCCGTGGAGCCACTGGAGAATCATCCAGATGCCGCTGGAGTGGAAAATTTGAAATTAATACAACAAGATAGCCCCCATGGCGACCAGTCTGGAGAAAATATACAATGAGTAGATTTTTACAGATAATAAAAGAGCAGGTGCTGATTCTCGATGGTGCCATGGGTACTATGTTGCAGGCGCGCGGTTTGCCGGCTGGCGGCTGCCCGGAGCAGATGAATCTGGATGCTCCTGAAGTAGTTGCCGGGGTGCATCGCGAATATGCACAGGCCGGGGCGCGCATAATAGTAAGTAATACTTTTGGGGGTACGCGCAGTAAATTGAGTCATTACGACCTGGAGGACAGGCTGCATGAAATCAATGTGCGCGGCGTGGAGTTGGCGCGCCAATCTCTTCTCAATCCCGAACTTGATTTTGTCGCCGGTTGTATTGGTCCCACCGGGCGTTTTGTAGAGCCTGTTGGTGATGCCAGCTTTAGCGAGATGGTTGAAATCTTTGGGGAGCAGGTGCGGGCGCTGGTTGCTGGTGGTGCCGACTTACTGACCTGTGAGACATTTTTGGATATTCGCGAATTAAAAGCAGCGGTAATTGCCTGCCGCCAGTACTCCAATTTGCCGGTTATGGCTCTGATGACTTTTGACGATGGTGGGCGCACCGTTTTGGGAACCTCCCCAGCCTCTGCTGCTGTAACACTTGAGGGTCTTCAGGTGGATGTAGTTGGCACCAATTGCGGTTTAGGTATTGATGGCATGTGTGAGCTGATCGAGCAGATGCGCACCGTGAGTTCGTTACCGATGATCGCCCAGGCCAATGCCGGGTTGCCCATAATGCGCAATGGCGAGACATTCTTTCCTGCCAGCCCAGCTGATATGACGGTGTGTCATGAGCGTCTGATTGAGCTGGGAGTGCGGGTTATCGGGGGCTGTTGCGGTACGACCCCGGAGCATATTCAAGCCATGGCACAAGCACTGACCAAGTTGGGTCAGAGTTGGACTGCGCCAGCACGGCGCGGCATGTTATCGAGCAGAACTGAAGTGGTGGCTGTCGGTGTTGATCAACCCTGCGCTATTATTGGTGAGCGCATCAACCCCACCGGCAAGAAGGGCTACAGTGCTGAGCTGCGTGAAGGTAAGACTGCCTATATCCGCCGTGAAGCTCAAGAGCAAACTGTTGCGGGAGCCACATTGCTCGATGTTAACTGCGGTGCTCCCGGAGCTGATGAGCCGGTGGCTTTGGAACGGGCAGTTTTTGCTATTAGTGGTGTCAGTACCACCCCGCTGGTGTTGGATTCTTCTGATCCTATAGCTTTAGAGCGTGGCTTACAGGCTGCTGACGGTAAAGTGTTGATCAACTCGGTTAACGGCGAGGAAAAGAGTCTCAACGCCGTGTTACCACTGGCGCGCAAATATGGTGCTGCCATTATTGGGCTAACTCTCGATGGTCGTGGTATTCCGCAAACCGCAGCCGGGCGCTTGGAAATAGCTCAGCGCATTATTGACCGTGCCGAAGCTGTAGGAATTCCGCGCTGCGATATAGTCATCGATTGTCTGGCACTTACCGTTTCGGCGGAACAGGATCAAGCGCGGCAGACTCTGCAGGCGATCCGGACTCTCAGCCAACAGGGGATGGCCACAGTGTTGGGGGTGAGCAATATCTCCTTTGGCTTACCCAATCGCCCCCTGCTGTCGGCGACTTTTTTTGCTATGGCGTTGGAGGCGGGCTTGAGCGCGGCGATTGTGAATCCTAAAGATGCTGCCATGATGAACGCCTTCCGCTGCGCCATGGTGCTTATTGGCAAAGATGTGCGCGCCGAGAACTATATTGCTAGCTGTGCTGGTGATACAGCTGAAAAAACGGCTGGGGCAAAAGCGAGTGCGGCGTTAAGTGATGCCGAGTTGCCGATGCTGCAACGTTTAGCCAAAGCGATTATCAATGGTGACAAAGATGGCGTGGTGGCGTTGGTTGAACAGGCGCTGGCTGAAGGTCTGGAGATATTGCAAATTAGCAATGACGGTCTGCTGGCGGGTTTGGAGGAGATCGGGCGCCGCTTTGGAGCCAATCAGATTTTCCTGCCGCAGGTGTTGTTAAGTGCCGAAACCATGAAAATAGCTTTTACCCGTTTGAAGCAGGAGATGCATGGCGCAGAAATGGTGACGCTGGGCAAGATTATGATGGCAACTGTTGAGGGCGATATTCACGATATCGGCAAAAACATTGTCTGTACCCTGCTGGAAAATTATGGCTTTGAGGTTATTGATCTCGGCAAGAATGTATCTGCTGCCACCATTGTTGCGCAGGCACAGGCGCACCAAGTTGATGCGGTTGGTTTGTCGGCGTTGATGACTACCACGTTACAACAGATGCAAATCACCATAACCGCTTTACGCGAAGCCGGAGTAAAGGTGTTTACTATGGTTGGCGGAGCGGTAGTTTCGCAGGAATATGCTGACGAAATTGGTGCTGATCTGTATGCCACAGATGCACTGGAGGCAGTGGCAAAAATTAAAAAATTATTGCAGGCATAAAACAAGACTGATGTGCTGCAAGGTTTAATATTCTTCCTGATTAATACCAATCTTGCGCTAGCGCCAAAAAGCTCGTCACTCTCGCGTAGGCGGGAGTCTAGAAATTCATGTACAACCTCTGGATATCCGTTTTCGCGGGCATGACGGATACGGGGAGCACAACCAGAGCTGAAGATTAGTGCTACTCAGGATATTTTTTACCGAGCGTAGTGGCGTTTTCCCGGTACAGGTTTCCATGGAAAGCATCTGCTGGTTCTGTGCTATCATGAGAAGATATTTCTTCCTCTCTCAGGGTGGTTAGTTTCCCATTTTTAGGGAGACTATCCGTTTTACAGACAAGGACCTAGCATGTCGATCCGCATTGCCTGCTATCACAATACGCACTACAAGTTTGACCGCCCGGTCGTGCTGTCCCCACATATACTGCGTCTACGTCCGGCACCGCACTCGCGAACTCCGATTCACGCCTATTCACTGAAAATCAAACCAGAAAATCACTTTATCAACTGGCAGCAGGATGCCTTTGGCAACTATATGGCGCGCCTGGTTTTTCCGGAGAAGACCCGTGAACTGAGTATCGAAGTTGAGATTATCGCCGATATGACGGTGTATAATCCGTTCGATTTTTTCATCGAAGGATATGCAGAAAACTTCCCATTTGCTTACGCTAAGCTGGAACAAAGCGAATTATTACCCTATTTCCAGAAGATCAAAACGGGACCGTTGTTGCTTAAATGGCTGGAACCGTTTGTTGATTACCAGGCTAAGACCATCGGTTTCGTGGTCGAAGTTAACCGGCGCTTGCAGCAAACGATTAACTATGCGGTACGCATGGAACCAGGGGTGCAAAGCTGCGAAACTACTCTGGGACTGTCCCTAGGTTCGTGCCGGGACTCGGCGTGGTTATTAGTGCAGATTATGCGCCACCTTGGCTTGGCGGCGCGCTTTGTCAGCGGGTACCTGATTCAGTTGGCTGCCGATGAAAAGGCGGTGGACGGCCCTTCCGGTTCGGAGGCAGATTTTACTGATCTTCATGCCTGGACCGAAATCTATATCCCCGGTGCTGGCTGGGTTGGTCTCGACCCAACATCCGGACTGTTGGCAGGTGAAGGGCATATTCCCCTCGCTTGCACACCTCACCCTCTAAGTGCGGCGCCGGTTACCGGTGCTACCGATATCTGTGAAGTGACCCTTGACCACCGCAATACCGTAGCGCGTATTCACGAAGACCCGCGTGTTACCAAACCTTACAGCGATGAGCAATGGTTGGCGGTTGATGCCTTGGGTAAGATGGTGGATGAGGAGATGACTGCTGCCGACATGCGTCTTACCATGGGCGGCGCGCCGACATTTGTCTCCATTGAGGACATGGAGAGTGCGCAATGGAACACTGCCGCCGACGGTGAGAATAAACGCAAGCTGGCAGATGAGCTTACTCTGCGGCTGCGGGACAACTTTGGCACCGCAGGGATGTTGCATTTCGGTCAGGGTAAATGGTGTCAGGGGGAGGTGTTACCCCGTTGGGCTTATGGTTGTTTCTGGCGCAAAGATGGTCAACCGGTATGGAAAAATGCCGACCTGCTGGCTGACATTTATCAGGACTACAAGTTTACCCATATTGATGCGGGTAAATTTGCCGAGAATCTAACAGCTCGTCTTGGAATCCGTAAAGATTACCTAGTCGTCGGTTATGAAGATATCTTCTATTGGTTGTGGAAAGAGGAGAACCTTCCCGATAACCTCGACCCGCTTAAAGCAAATCTGGAGGATGCCGCTGAGCGCCGTGCTCTGGCAAGAGTCTTGAACAACGGGCTGCAAAATCCGGTTGGCTACGCTCTGCCGCTTAAGTGGGATAGTGTCAATCACTCGTGGAAGAGCAGCCAGTGGAATTTCCGCCGCGACCAGATGTTCCTAATCCCCGGAGATACAGCCATGGGTGTGCGGCTACCCCTCAATTCACTGCCGTGGATGGCTCCAGATAAGAGGGAGCCTTTCTATGCACGCGACCAGTTCGCGGAGCTTGCAGAATTGGACTCTCACGCGCAGTTGAGTGCAGAGACTGGCGCTGGCGCAGATACGCTGCAGCAGGATGATCCCACTGAAGTTGAAATCTCACACACCGCAATTTGTATCGAAGCCAGAGATGGCAGACTACATGTTTTTATGCCGCTATTAAGCACCTTGGAAGAGTATCTGCATTTGGTTGCCACCGTTGAAAACGTAGCTGGAGAACTCAGGATGCCGGTGGTTTTCGAAGGTTACGCGCCCCCGCGTGATGCGCGGTTACAGCGCTTGCTGGTGACTCCAGATCCGGGCGTAATCAAGGTTAATATCCATCCAGCAAGCAATTGGCAGGAGCAAGTGGACAATACTACCCGCCTCTATGCACAGGCGCGCCAATGCCGTCTGGGCACAGAAAAGTTTATGCAAGATGGCCGCCGTATCGGCACTGGTGGCGGTAACCATATCACTTTAGGCGGTGCAACTCCGGCCGATAGCCCGATGCTGCGCCGTCCCGACCTGTTACGTAGTCTGGTGACCTACTGGCAGCACCATCCCGGACTATCCTATCTGTTTTCTGGAATGTTCCTCGGTCCTAGCAGCCTAGCGCCGCGCATCGATGAAGCGCGTGATGATTCGCTTTACGAGCTGGAGATTGCTTTTCAGCAAATACCCCAAGGGGAGACGGTTCCTCCGTGGTTGGTAGATCGCCTGCTGCGCAATCTGCTGATAGATGCTAGCGGTAATACCCACCGGGCAGAGTTCTGCATAGATAAACTATATTCACCAGATAGTGCCACCGGGCGCCTCGGAATCGTTGAATTACGCGCCTGTGAGATGCCGCCGCATGCACGCATGAGTCTGGTGCAAAACCTGCTATTGCGCACTCTGCTGGCTTGGCTTTGGAAAAAACCTTACGCGCAGAAGCTGGTGCGCTGGGGCACCGAGTTGCATGACCGTTTTATGCTCCCTTACTATGTGCGTAAGGATATGCAGGAGGTCGTTGCCGATCTACAGCAGGCTGGATATCCGTTTCAGCTGGAATGGCTTGACCCCTTCTTCGAGTTTCGTTTTCCACGCTACGGCACGCTGCAACTTGATGGTATCGAGTTGGAACTGCGTTTCGCCATCGAGCCGTGGCATGTTCTGGGTGGGGAAGTTACCAGTAAGGGCACGGCGCGCTACGTCGATTCTTCGGTGGAACGCTTGCAGGTGCATGTCACCGGCATTACCGAAGGGCGGCACGTGCTTGCCTGTAATGGACGGCGCTTGCCGTTGCGCAGAACTGGGCGCAAGGATGAATTTGTTGTCGGGGTACGCTATCGAGCTTGGCAGCCGTCATCAGCTCTGCACCCGACAATTAAACCGCATACGCCGTTGATCTTCGATGTTATTGACAGTTGGACCGGGCGCTCTATCGGGGGTTGCAGCTACCATGTATCGCATCCTGGCGGGCGTAGTTACAATGATTTCCCGGTTAATGCCATCACCGCTGAGTCGCGCCGGGGAGCCTTGTTCACAGTGACCGAACACACTCCGGGTTTAATGGCTCCACCCATTGAAGAGCTGAACGGTGAATGCCCCTATACTCTGGATTTACGCCTAGGACCAAACCGCTAAATAAAAGTTGCGCTTTAATTGCTAGAGCGCTGCCTGAGAGACAACAGCAGTGAACAGAGAACCAGAAAATTGCAGAAACCTTGGCGCACAATCATTCGTTACCGAACTCGGGATGCACAGCCGCGCTGCCGCTAACGACTCTGCGCTGCCAGCTGAACAGCAACTTATGCAATTCGTTGAGATTTTTGGTCCTAAACATCTGGCTAAGCGGCGCAAGATTGCGGGTCAGATGCTGCGCGCTAATGGTGCTACCCATAACGTCTTTGATGCCCCTGAACACCCTCGGGTCTGGCAGTTTGATCCTATTCCGCTGGTCATCAGTGCGGATGAATGGGTCCATATCGAAGCAGGGCTGGTGCAACGCGCGCGCCTGCTCAACCTGATTCTGGCCGATATCTACGGGGCGCGTAAATTATTCAGCCAAGGGTTGCTGCCCCCCGAGCTGGTCTATGCCCATAAAGGTTTTCTCTGGCCTTGCGTTGGTCATGTTCTGGATAAGGATCAGCCCCTGTCGATGTATTCTGCTAACTTGGCGCGCGGACGTGATGGTCGTTTCTGGGTGCTTAAAGACCGAACCAATCCTCTTTTTGGCTCTGGCTATGCCTTGGAAAATCGTCTGGTGATGTCACATAGTTTTTCCGGCTTGTTCAAGGATCTTCAGGTGCACCGACTTGCCATGTATTTTCACTCTTTGCATGCTATGTTGACTAGGTTGGCGCGGCACAATCAGACTGACCCACGCATTGTTCTGCTTACTCCGGGGCCGCACCACGATGCCTATTTTGAACATGCATATCTTGCGGCATATCTTGGCTACCCTCTGGTGCAGGGGGCGGATTTGGTGGTACGCGATAGCTGCTTGTGGCTCAAATCTGTTGGCGGTTTACGTCAGGTCGACGTTGTTTTGCGTCGGGTAGATGATGCGCTGTGTGACCCGCTGGAATTACATGGCGACTCCCTCTATGGTGTTCCGGGTTTGCTTGAGGCGCTGCGTCTGGGTAATGTGGCAACGCCTAACCCTTTGGGTAGCAGTGCCCTCGAGAATCCGGGGCTGATGGCTTTTTTACCGAGTATTTCCCGTGCTCTGCTGGGTGAAGAGTTGTTATTGTCTTCGGTGGCGACCTGGTGGTGCGGGCAACCGCGCGAATGCGAATTTGTGCTCCAGAATCTTGATCGTCTGGTGATAAAATCTATTCACCCTATGGCTGAGTTGGATAGCTTGTCTCCCGGGCACTTGGATGCTGAGCAACTTAAACTGTTGCGCGCCAGGATTCTTGAACGTCCGCAGCTCTATGTTGGTCAAGAAATAGACGGGTTTGCTACTGTGCCATCCTTTGCTAGGGATGAAATAGAGCCTTGTTACAGTGTCCTTACCACCTACCTGACGGCTGAGGATAACTCCTATGTTGTCATGCCGGGCGGGCTGACGCGCATAAGCCCGCTGGCGGCTGAACTACCACTGTTGCAGCAGGAGTCAAGATTCAGTAAGGATACTTGGGTGCTGACCGCAGAACCGGACAAACAGGTCAATTTCTGGAAAAAGGCTCAGTCTGAGCAGATGATTATATCTCAGCTGGGTTCCTTGCCCAGTCGTTCAGCGGAAAATCTGTTTTGGGCTGCGCGTTACGCTGAGCGTACCGAAGCTGGTGCTAGATTGATGCGCCTGATTTTGATCAAATTGCACGAACTTAACGAGTTCCACGATGCCGATGACCAGCTCAGCCTGAATTTTTTGCTCCAGGTTTTGACCAAAGTTTCGGCAAGTTATCCGGGTTTTGTCGGTGCGCAGGCAGCGAAAAAACTGCTGGATCCGCGTGCAGAGCTGCTGTCTTTAGCCTGTGATGCTAATCGTGATGGTAGTTTGCAGGCTTCGTTGCGCAGCTTCGGGCGGGCAACTTACGCGGTCAGGGATCTGTTGCCCGGCGATGCTTGGCTGGTGGTCGACAGCATGCAACAGAACTGGAAACCGAAAATCTCGGTTGCGCAGATTGGTACCGACCGCTTGATCGATAGTATAGATCAACTGATTTTGCAGCTGGCTGCATTCAGCGGGTTGACGCATGAGAATATGTCGCGGGAACTGGCCTGGAATCTGCTCAATGCCGGACGGCGCTTAGAGCGCGGTCTGAATTTGATTGAACTATTACGTGTCGCTTTGGTGCCGTGCCACAGTGGTGATTTGGCCGAGCAGATGATGGAGATGGTATTGGCTACGAGTAACAGCCTGATCGTTTTTCGCCGGCGCTACCGTTCCTTTATGCAGCTGGAGAATATTCTGGAGCTGCTGTTGATGGATGAAGATTATCCACGCTCGTTAGCCTACCAGTTGCGTTTTTTGCAGGTACATATTGCTGTCTTGGCGCAGGAGCGGGGTAGTGAGCAGATTGCTCAGGATAAACAGCTGATCGATGAGACCTTATCTGCCTTGCGCGCAGTTAATGCGGCCCAGCTAACGCAACTGTCCAATGGGGAAGGAAGCTATCCGCTGTTGCAGAAGTTGCTGGACGCACAGCAGGAGCGTCTGTTAAAGCTGTCAGGGCTGCTGACGCAGTTTTATTTTAGTCCGGCTCTGGTGCAGCAGCAAGTGGGTGGAGTTATCCAGGAGCGCGCGTCATGAAGTTCAGGATAACGCATATCACCGCTTATCACTACAGCGATCCGGTAGCTCTGAGTTGGAATAAAGCTTGTCTGCTCCCGCGCGACACTAAGCGTCAGCGCTGTCTCAGTGGCAAGTTAAAGATTGAACCTAGCCCCGTCGCTGTGCGAGAACGTAGCGACTGTTTTGGTAATCGTAAGAGCTATTTTTCGCTACAGAAATCACATCCTGAGCTGATCGTTACTGCTATCAGTGAGGTGGATGTCAGCCCGTCACTAGACTTGGCGTTGCTGGGCAATGCGTCATGGGAAGATATACGCGTTCAACTAGCCACACCAGGAGCTGAGGAGGTGCTGGAGGCGTTGCCTTTTCTGCATGAATCTGCTCTGGTGCAGGGGTTACGTCCTCTTGCTGCTTACGCTCGCCCATCATTTGTCTCTGGACGGCCGTTGGTCGAAGCGGTTGGTGAACTGATGCAGCGTATCTATCAGGACTTCAAATATGACAAGGGATCTACCAATATTGCCACCCCGGTAGCCGAGGTCATGACCAACCATCACGGTGTCTGTCAAGATTTTGCCCACTTGGGTGTGGGTTGTCTGCGCGCCTTGGGACTAGCTGCTCGTTACGTCAGCGGTTACATTGAAACCCAGCCATTGCCAGGCACAGAGCGCTTGATAGGCGCAGATGCATCTCATGCCTGGTTTTCAGTATATTGCGGCGCGGACGGCTGGATTGATTTTGATCCGACCAATAACCAAGTTGTCTCAGATCAGCATGTAACTTTGGCTTGGGGGCGCGATTTTTCTGATGTTTCCCCCTTGCGTGGTGTGGCTTTCGGTGGTGGTGAGCACCAGGTTAATGTTTCGGTAGATGTTTCTAGAATTGCTGAGGCGAGGGTATGAAGTATTAGATATTGGCAGACATCGATTGCATGTATTGCCCTGTTTTTTCTGCGTGCTTAAGCTGGCAGCAGCATTTTCAAAAAGGAGCCTCAGATGAGATTTGAAGAGTACGACACCGAGGGTTTTTTCGATGAAATTTTTGATGTCAACGGAATTCCACGTCCCGGTGCCGATCTGCTGATCGAGCGCTTTAATGGCTTGCCGGAGAATGAACTCCAGCGGCGCCAGAAGGCCGCCGAGGCTGCGCTGTTGAACATGGGGATCACTTTTAATGTCTACAATGATGAAATGCAGACCGAGAAGATTTTTCCCTTTGATATTGTGCCGCGTATTGTACCGGCCAATGAATGGGCCGTGCTCGAGCGCGGGCTGAAACAACGGGTAGAAGCACTCAACAGTTTTATTGACGATGTCTACAACGGGCAGAAAATCATCAAGGATGGCATAGTTCCCGCTGATTTAGTGATGTCGTCCGATGGCTTTCGCCAACCATGCGTCGGTCTCAAACCGCCTTGCGGCATCTGGTGCCATATTACCGGTACCGACTTGGTGCGCGCTGGCGATGGTGAATTCTACGTTCTGGAGGACAATCTGCGTTGCCCGTCCGGGGTCTCTTACGTCATGGAGAACCGGCTGATCATGAAACGTACTTTACCTATGGTGTTTGATGCCTGTAGTGTGCAACCAGTCACCGACTATCCAAGCCGCTTGCTTGATATGCTGCAGGAGTTGGCGCCACCGGGAGTCAGGGTGCCGATGGTGGTTGTTTGGACTCCGGGCATCTATAATTCGGCCTATTTCGAGCATAGTTTCCTCGCGCAGCAGATGGGGGTTCCTCTTGTAGAAGGGGGCGATCTGGTGGTGCATAGAGGTGAGGTGATGATGCGCACTACCAAGGGTCTGGAACGGGTTGATGTTATATATCGGCGCATTGACGATGATTTTATGGATCCTACGGTGTTTCGTGAGGATTCGTTGCTCGGGGTGCCGGGGTTGATGGGCGTTTACCGTAATGGTCGGGTTGCTTTGGCCAATGCTCCAGGTACCGGGGTGGCTGATGATAAGGCGGTTTACGCCTATGTCCCCGAGATTATCAAGTATTACCTTGGTGAGGATCCAATCATCAATAATGTTCCGACTTATGCTTGCTGGCGCGATGATGATCGCCAGTATGTGCTGGAAAATCTCGACAAATTGGTGGTTAAGGCAGTTAACGAATCTGGCGGATACGGTATGCTGATTGGTCCTCACGCTACCGCGGTCGAACGTGCCGAATTTGCCCAGCGCATAAAGGCCAAGCCGCGCGCCTACATCGCTCAGCCAACCCTTGCCCTGTCACGGGTTCCGGTGTTGGTGGATGATCACTTCGAGGGGCGCCACGTCGATTTGCGCCCCTATATCCTCAATGGTAAGGACAGTGTCTACGTGTTGCCCGGGGGCTTGACCAGGGTGGCGCTGAAGAAGGGGTCACTGGTGGTAAATTCTTCTCAAGGTGGAGGGAGCAAGGACACGTGGGTGCTCAATGCTGAAGGTGATAGCTTGGCGGAATTGACCAAGGTTAAAGGGGAGAACTGATTATGCTGAGTCGCGTTGCAAATGCTATGTACTGGCTGAATCTTTATATAGAACGTGCTGAAAACGTTGCACGTTTTATTGACGCTAACTATCATATGACCCTAGATATTCCGAATAGCGCCAGTGACCAGTGGGAGCCCCTGATCAATACTACCGGGAATAATGAATTATTCACCGAGCTCTATGGCAAGGCTAACAGGGAAAATGCCATAGAATTTCTGGCCTTCGATCGGAGAAATCCCAACTCAATTTTTTCCTGTGTGCGCGTGGCGCGAGAAAATGCCCGCTCGGTGCGTGAGTATATCAGCTCGGAAATGTGGGAGCAGCTCAATAGTTTTTATCTGCTGATGAA
This sequence comes from uncultured Desulfuromonas sp., assembly GCA_964536375.1. GTDB lineage: Bacteria > Desulfobacterota > Desulfuromonadia > Desulfuromonadales > Desulfuromonadaceae > Desulfuromonas. The sequence goes on from CAZHXF010000014.1 coordinate 48,342, forward strand.
CGATGCGGCAAAGCAAGATTCGCTGGATCTGCCGCACCAGTTTTTCGTCAATATAATGAATTCCAGTCATGCTTTTATTGGCATCACCGACTCGACGATGAATCATGGTGAAGGTTGGCATTTCGGTCGTCTCGGGCGTATGCTAGAGCGTGCTGATAAGACAACCAGGATCCTCGACGTCAAGTACTTCATTCTTTTGCCGTCTATGGATTATGTGGGTAGCCCCTACGATAGTATTTTGTGGGGGGCGTTGTTGCGCTCAGCTAGCGCCTTCGAGATGTATCGCAAGCAGTACGGGCGGATTAATCCCAATAAAATAGTCGAGTTTCTGCTGCTTGATATAAATTTTCCGCGAGCAGTGCACCATTGTATTATCACGGCAATGATCTCAATGAATAACATCACCGGCAGTGCGCGTGGAACCTTTACCAACAAGGCTGAACAGAAGTTGGGCAAATTGCTTGCTGAGTTTGATTTTGCTTCTTTGGATGAGATATTTGATCAAGGTTTGCACGAATATCTTGATAGCACGCAGACCCTGGTGAATAATGTCGGTAATGCGGTCCAGGATGTGTTTTTCAATCAGCGCTCGGAAGGGGATCAGGTTCAAGGACAAAGCCAATCGCTGGCATAGATTAAGTGTGGATTTTGCTCTGAGTGGGGCAGCTTTTTTGAAACATACAACGGTGCATTGCGTATTTAATGACTAATGCTTAGAACGAAGCTTTTGCCTAAGACTTATCCTGTTGTCTTAGTATGGGAAACTTCAAACGGAGGATGACGCTATGGTTGGCGGATTCAATCACAATTGCTGCTATAAAGAGCAGATTTACCATGTACAAACCGAGGATAGCGGGGTAAAGAAAGCCGCCATTACCACGCTGTTGTACAGTGGTGGAACCATTCTGGCGCGCAAGACCAGCTCCTATCCAGATATTTTGGAACATGCTGATTTAAATGCCGAGGTTGAAGTGCGCATGAAAGAGCAGCACAAGCAGATGATGCGTGATTTGAAGGATGGTTGTTTCGATGATCGTCTGCCCAATACTGAGAAGCAACCAGAGAAGCAACCAGAGAAGCAACCAGAGAAGCAACCAGAGAAGCAACCAGAGAAGC
>CAZHXF010000014.1:49557-60039 GCA_964536375.1 uncultured Desulfuromonas sp.
GAGAAGCAACCAGAGAAGCAACCAGAGAAGCAACCAGAGAAGCAACCAGAGAAGCAACCAGAGAAATCCTCTGGGAAAATAGATCTGGATAGGTTGATTCTGGCATATCTAACTGTTGGTCGTTGATGGCGACCAGTGAAATATAGTAAACTATTCAGCATGATAGGTACGCAATCCCCATAACAATGGACACATAAACCCTTGCTATGGGGAATGCGTATTAACCTGAAGAGGTGCTGAATAGGTTACGAAATATAACCATAAGGAAATGCCGTGTTTCGAAATAGCTTAATCACCCGCATTGTTGTTATGAATGTGCTGTTGCTTACGGTGGGTATCGGTATCTTTACTGTTTTTCATTTTGAACGTGATCGCGATAATATGATTGAGCTGACTACCAATGGTGCCGAAATTTTGATGGCGACTATTGAAAACGCGATTTTCAATTCCAAGTGTAAGGGAGAGCCTGCCCGTCTGCAAAAAACGCTGGAATTTATTGCTAGCAGCCCTAACTTGTTAAGTATCCGTATTTTTGATCCACGCGATGGTAGGGTGTCTAACTCTTCGATTAGTGAAGAGATTAATAGTCCTGTTGCACCCCAGGATATGCAGATATTCACTGAAGGGAAAAGCTCGGTCATATTTAATTATCGTGGCGAAGAGGTGCTGAGCATAGTCAAGCCGATAAATGCCAAGCCGCTGTGTCAGCAGTGTCACCCTGCCGATAAAAGAGTTCTCGGGGTGTTGAACATTAACTACTCCATGAAGGGGACAGCTGAAAGGCTGGCACAGTCTTCGAAGTGTTTTTCCTTGTCGATGATTTTTATAACTTTATTGCTATCTATTGGTGCTGCAACTATTCTTATCCGTTTTGTACGTAATCCCCTTCGGGATCTTACCCGGCGCATGGCGCTGGTAGAAGCGGGGGATTTGAGTGTGCGTATAGTGCCGAAGCATCAGGACGAAATTGCTTGCTTGATGTTGAGCTTTAACTCAATGGTTGAAAAGCTGGAAATAGCAAAAAATAAGCTGGAGCAGGTCCATTTCCGTCAGTTGGAGCAAGCGGATCGGCTTGCCTCTATTGGTGAGATGGCTACCGGTATGGCCCATGAGATAAAAAATCCACTGGCAGGTATAAGCGGTGCGGTGACGGTGTTGGCGGATGATTTCCCGCCAGGAGATGAACGGCGTCAGGTGGTGCACGATATTCTAGCGCAGATTGCCAGATTAAATAAAACGGCTACAGATTTGCTAAAATTCGGTCGTCCGGGGCTGCCCCAGTGTGATTATTTGGATGTAAACGAAGTCATTAAGGAAACCCTGTTTTTTGTAGCCCAACACCCTGAGGCGAAGGCAGTAAAGCAGGTTACGGAGCTAAGTGAAGAATTACCCTGCGTGTGGGCAGACCGCAAGCAGGTGCAGCAGTTGTTACTGAATATAATTATCAATGCACTGCAAGCTATGACCGATGGTGGAATATTAATCATACAAACTGAGTTGTATTGTGAGTTGGATGGTAGTCGCTATGTGCGTATCCGTATAGTGGACACTGGCACTGGCTTGACCAGCGAGTGTGTTGAAAAGATTTTCACCCCATTTTTTACTACTAAAAACCAGGGAACTGGGCTTGGGTTAGCAATTTGTAAACAGTTGGTAGAACAGAATAATGGGCGTATTTCTGTTATGAGCACTCCTGGCAAGGGGGCTACTTTTACGATTATGTTGCCAGTGGTAGATTTGCCTCTATTTCAGAGTGAAAAGGAAATAAATGAATAAAAACAAAGTGTTAGTGGTTGATGATGAGCATTTGATCCGCTGGTCCCTGGAGCAGAGTTTGAAAAAAAAGGGGTATCAGGTGCATACGGTAGCTTCAGGTGAGGAAGCGGTAGAGTATGTGCAAAATGAATCTCCTGATCTGGTGCTGCTGGATATCCAATTGCCGGGTATGGACGGAATCGAGACACTGAAGCGGATAAAAGCGATTGATAGCTTTATCAGCGTTATCATGATTACCGCTCTGGGGGTGTTGGAAACCGCAGTCAAGGCAATGCAGCTTGGGGCTTACGATTATATTAATAAGCCATTTAATCTCGATGAGTTGTCGGTACTGTTGCGTAAGGCCCTGGAGACCCAGTCGTTAAAAAAAGAGGTTGAGCATCTGCGTACCGAAAAAAAACGCAGTCAGGGTCAGTCAAAGATTATTGCCTCGAGCAGCCATATGGCTAACGTGATGGACATGGTAGCCAAGGTTGCTAAAAGTGATGCTGCTACGGTGTTGGTGCAGGGTGAAAGTGGTACCGGTAAGGAGTTGGTCGCTCGAGCGCTGCACTATGACAGTAATCGCAGTGAACAACCTTTTATGGCGATCAACTGCGCGGCAGTTCCGGAAACATTGTTGGAAAGTGAGTTGATGGGGCATGAAAAGGGAGCTTTTACCGATGCCAAAATGCAGAAAAAAGGTCTGTTTGAACTAGCGAACCGAGGCACTGTTTTTCTTGATGAAATCGGTGACATGCCCATTGGTACGCAGGCTAAATTGCTGCGCGTCCTTGAAGAGCGCACATTCCGCCGCATCGGGGGCACCAAGGATATTCATGTCGATATCCGTATTGTCGCCGCGACCAATAAAGAGTTGCTCAGGGCGATTGAGGACGGTACCTTTCGCAAGGATCTATACTATCGTATTCAGGTTATCCCGATATACCTGCCGCCATTGCGTGAACGTTGTGATGATATTCTTCCCCTAGCGCATTATTTTGTTCGCCATTTTAATGCTGAGTTCGGCAAAAGCATCAAAGGGTTTTCCCGTAATGCCGAAAAATATCTGCTCGAATATAGCTGGCCAGGTAATATCCGTGAACTGCGTAATGTGATCGAGCGGGCAGCTATTCTCGAAAGTGGCGATCTTCTCAAACTTGATCTGCTGCCCTGTGAGATGGCTAGCCAGACGACCAGTACACCGTGCAGTGGGTTACAGATACCACCGGAGGGTATTGATATCGAGGTGGTGGAGAAACAGTTGATTCAGCAGGCGTTGTCCATGAGCAGTGGCAACCAGTCGCAGGCTGCCCGTAAATTACATTTGGGAATTGACGCCTTTCGTTATCGCATGAAAAAGTTTGGTCTGCTGTAAAGCGTCTAGTCATAGCTGGTAGGGTTCTTCCAGCTCCAGTTCTATCAACCTTCAATTTGTGATGTTTAAATGACCAAACCTCAGCGCTTGTTTCTCATCGACGGTTCCTCGTATATCTATCGGGCTTACTATGCTATCCGTCATTTGTCGAATTCTCAGGGTTTGGCCTGCAATGCGGTTTTGGGCTTTACTAAAATGCTGTTGAAGGTGATCCGTGAGCACAACCCTGATCAGTTGGTGGTGGTGTTTGATGCCAAAGGGCCGACCTTCCGCAAGGATATGTATCCGCAGTACAAAGCCAATCGCGCCAAGATGCCCGAAGATCTGGTGCCGCAGATCCCCTATATTAAACAAATTGTTACTGCGTTTAACTTCGCCAGTATTGAGCGCAGTGGATTCGAAGCAGATGATATTCTTGCCACCCTGGCGCGGCAAAAAGCAGCACAAGGTTTTGAAGTTGTTATAGTCACCGGTGATAAAGATCTGATGCAGGTGGTAAGTGAGCGGGTGTGGTTGCTGGATACCATGAAGGATAAATTGTCTGGGCTGGATGAAGTGGCTCTGCGCTTTGGTGGCACGCCGGACAAGGTAATTGAGGTGCAGGCTTTAGCTGGAGATAGCGCAGATAACGTGCCGGGGGTGCCTGGTATTGGGGAAAAGACCGCTAAGCAACTGATTGAACAGTTTGGAACTGTGGAGAACTTGCTGGCTAATATTGATGAGGTTAAGGGGGCAAAACGCCGAGAAAATCTGCGCAACTACGCCGAGCAGGCGCGCCTGTCGCGCACATTGGTAACCTTAATAGATGATATGCAATTGGAGCTGGAGGGCGTGGATTTCTCCATCCGCCAGCCGGATAGCGAGCAGTTAGCCCTGTTGTTTACAGAGCTGGAATTTACCCAGCTATACAATGAATTTGCACCCCCCGTAGTCCTTACACGTCAGTTGACGGGTACATATAGCTGTGTAACTACGCCACAGCAGCTTACTGATATGCTGGAGCAGTTACAACAGGCACCGTATATTAGTTTGGATACCGAGACCACGTCATTAAAAGCGCTGGAGGCTGATTTGGTTGGCTTGTCCTTTGCTATTGAGGCTGGTCAAGGCTGGTATGTCCCTGTAGCTCATGTTGGTGGCGGAGCTGAAGAACAGTTGCCGATGGAGCTGGTATTGAAGTCGCTGCGTCCGCTGCTTGAAGATGAGCAATGTTCCAAGGTGGGGCAGAATCTTAAATATGATGCGCTGGTGCTGCGCCGGGCCGGTATTCGTCTCGCCGGGATTGTCGCTGATACCATGTTGATGTCTTACCTGTTGTATCCTGTGTCCCGTTCTCATGGGCTGGATAGCATGGCAGCAGAATTTCTCCACCATAAAATGATAGCTTACAGTGATGTGGCTGGCAGCGGCAAAAAACAAATCAGTTTTGCTGAAGTTGCTTTGGACGTGGCAACAGAGTATGCCGCTGAAGATGCGGATATTACCTTGCAACTTTTTCATCAATTTCAGCCTCAGCTCAGCGGTGAACTGCGCACGTTGTATGAAACGGTGGAGTTGCCGTTGTTGCAGGTGCTGATTGACATGGAATGGAGTGGTGTCGGTGTAGATTGTGAAAAACTTAGAATTCTGAGTGCCGATTTTGCCAGCCAGATTGACCTGCTGGAGCAACAGATTTATAGCCTTGCCGACGGTGAGTTTAATATCAATTCACCGAAGCAGTTGGGCGAGGTGTTGTTTGAGAAATTGGGATTGGCGCATGGTAAAAAGACCAAAACTGGCTGGTCAACAGCAGTTGATGTGTTGCAAAAACTTGCTGATCAGCATGACATAGCGGCCTTGGTATTGGAATATCGTTCGCTGGCAAAGTTGAAGGGCACCTATACCGATAGTTTGCCGCGTTTGATTCATCCTGAAACCGGGCGTATTCATACCTCATTTAATCAGGCTGTTACCGCTACCGGTCGTTTGTCCTCTAGTGAGCCCAATCTGCAAAATATTCCTATTCGCAGCGCAGCTGGTCGGGCTATTCGTGAAGCTTTTATACCGGCACCGGGACAGGTGCTGCTGGCAGCGGATTATTCACAGATTGAGTTGCGGGTTATGGCGCATCTGGCTGAAGAACCGGCGTTGCAGCGTAGTTTTGTGGCGCAAGAGGATATTCACCTGCGCACTGCCAGTGAGATTTTTGGTGTGTTTCCAGAAATGGTAACAGACGAGATGCGCCGCCGCGCTAAAACTATAAATTTTGGTGTTTTGTACGGTATGGGGGCATTTAGTTTGGGCAAAGAGTTGGCGATTTCAACCAAGGAGGCAAAACAATATATCGATAGCTATTTTGCCCGCTATCCTAAGGTGAATGATTTTATTGAGCAGTGTCAGGCCCAAGCGCGGCAGCAGCTTTATGTTACTACACTGCTGGGTCGCCATTGCGCTGTTCCCGACATAAATAGCAAAAACGGTCAAGTCCGCAGTTACGCCGAGCGCAATGCGGTAAATTACCCAGTTCAGGGTTCGGCGGCTGATATTATTAAGCTGGCAATGGTGAAAATTCAGCGCCGTTTACACCACGAAGGCTTAGCAGCTAAGATGGTGCTGCAAGTGCATGATGAATTGGTTTTTGATGTTCCCCAATCTGAATTAGAACAGGTTAAGTTGCTGGTGCAAAACGAAATGGAGCAGGTTGTTGTTTTAAAAGTTCCTATGACAGTGTCTGTGGGGTGGGGCAACAACTGGTGCGAGGCGCACTGAGTCTTTTGGAATAAATTAGCTGCTTCTCGAATCAGTTCTGGGTTATACTCAGTTTAGTTTTACCTGAAATAACATAAATCGTTTTTTTTAGGTCGTTAATCTATATGGGGGTACGCCATAGATGAGAACCCTGTGGAGTACAAAAAAGATTTCAAGGAGGGGATTATGATCAAAGAGGTTGGCTTCATTGGCCTAGGTACGGTAGGTAAGTTTATGGCTATCAACCTGCTGAAGGGTAATTTTAATCTGACAGTTTTTGATGATGATGCCGAGGTGGTAAAAGCTCTGGTTAAAAAAGGGGCTACGGCCGCGGTTTCAGCGCTTGACGCTGCTAAAAATAAAGATTTGGTTATGGCTGTGTTGCCTGATGAAAAGGGGTTGCGTACGGCGTTGTCTAGCGATGAAGGGTTGTTTGCCGGGATAGCCCCAGGGACAATTATTTGTGATTTTGGTACTCATGCTCTGGAAGTAACCATAGACTTGGCCAACGAAGCGGCAAAACACAAACTGTGTTTTCTGGATGCTCCGGTATGGGGGACCAAGGAACACGCTGCCCACGGTTTGTTGACTATTCTTATCGGTGGCGATAATTCAGTGGTCAGTAAGTGCCGTGAGGTGTTGTCACTGGTGGGCTTAAACATCCTCCATATGGGTGATGTTGGCGATGCCACCAAAATGAAATTTATTGTTACTCTAGTTCAGGCGCAGCTGATGGAGGCTTTGGCTGAGGGTTTGGTGCTCGGTGACCACCTGGGTTTCACTAATGACCAGATTCTTGAGGTGCTCGACGCTGGTGGCGTAGCTTCACCGCTGTTGCACAAAAAAGGACGCTCAATGGCGCGTGGAGATTTCAGCCGTAATTTAGCTCTGAAATATGTTCACGAGGGTTTACGCAAGGTTAAGAATGCTGCTGATATGACAGGGGTGACATTGCCTGGTATGGAAGCAGTGCTTGGCGTATATGCCGAAGCGGTAGAAGACGGCCGCGGTGAAGAGGATTTCTCTGCGATAATCAAGGTGTTGCGTAAGTAGATTGCACTGCTGAGTTAGCCGCCAGTCAAGTAATTAGTTAACGGGAGAGCACATACAGTGCTCTCCCGTTTTGCGTTGATTTCGCTGTTTAAATGAAGTCGTGGTGTAGACTGATGCCAGCCATGATCCAGCGCCCGGGTAGCGGCGTGTCTCCCGATTCGCTATACTCCTCATCGAATAAATTATTGCCCTCGATGGATAGTTCACATTGCTCGTTGATGGTGTAAATTAACTTGCTGTCAACCACCACACTAGATTCCCCAGACATGCGCTCTTCCAGGCGTACCTTTATTACGTGACTAACCAGTCGATGCCAGTCCAAATATATTGTGCCCTGTAGTTGCTGGCGCAAGCTGTCCAGGATGTATTTGTACTCCATTGCGCCGCTGTCAGCATCGTGATCCAAGTAGGTGTAGTTTAATGTGGTGCGCCCGATCAGCGGTAACGCGGGAAACGGTTGCTTGATGTCAAAGCCAACCTCAATTCCGCTGGTGGTGCATTCGGCGACATTACGCACTTGCCATGTTGGAGTGCCTGGGGTACGTGACCAGTCAATAAGATCATCACTGTCTTGGCGAAAAACGCTCAAATTAGCATTGATCTTTTTCTCTTGCCAGCGCAGACCGCTTTCCCATGCCCATGCTTTTTCGGTTTTTATGTCTGGATTGCCGATGTTGCCAATGGTGTAGAACATCTCGGTATAGGTCGGAATGCGAAATGATTTGCCCACTGAGGTAAACCACTGTAGGTGTTTGGTTATGGCATAACTGGTTTCGGCTCCGGGCAGATACTCCCAGCCCCAGTTGGAATAGTACACCGCAGATGTGCCGCCACCAATGGTGAGCTTGTCGGTTAAGGCTAATTTGTGATTTAAAATCAGGCTATAGCTGTGACGGTCGTGATTGCCCATGTTGCTGCTGTCAAGGTATTCCAGGTCGCTACTAATCCCAAAATTGCTTTGTCCCCAAACCGTGGAGCAATCGCCGGTTAGTTGTGCTGTGTATTTATCGGTGTCACTATCGTTACTGCCATAACTCGAGGTGTATAAATCCTGATGATGTAACCACGATATCTGGGGGCGCCAATTGATGATGCCGTGGTGTAAATTGGCAGCGAGGTAGCTGACGGTGCTTTTAGTATGTTCAGTCTGGTAGGGGGCGTTGAAGTAAAAGCGGCTAGCGCCAAAATCTTTGTCGGTATAGGAAATCCCCAATTCTAATTGCTGTTCTCCGATATTGGCGCTGCCGTTGTAGTTAATTGTTTTAAGGTTAAAACCGGTAGGTTCATCCTCTACAAAACCGCTGGAATACTGCTGGGACACAGCTAGCTGATTATGCCAGAATCCGCTGGTGAAATTGGTCTGCAGCGCTTGAGCAGTATAGTCGTATTCCCCCACTTTCAATTGAGCCGCTACTGATGGTATTTGCTGTTTACGGGTGATAATGTTGATAACCCCGGCCATAGCGTTGGCACCGTAGACGCGCGCACTAGGTCCCTTGAGGATCTCAATGCGTTCGATATTGTTCAGGTTTACCGGAATGTCCATGTTGTGGTGGCCGGTCTGAGGATTACTCAGATTTATACCATTTAAGAGTACCAGCGTCTGTTCATAATTGCCCCCCCGGATACTCACATCAGCTTGCACACCATGCATTGAGCGCTGGCGCACATCGACTCCGCCAATATACTCGAGCAGTTCGGCTAGGCTATCTGCCGGTGCTGCCTCAATGTCGGCTCGATCAATAACGGCTACGGACTGAGCTATGCTGCGCAATGGTTCAGGTACGCGGCTGGCAGTAACTACCATCTGGGCTAACTCAACCTCGTCAATATTGTCTGCTGCACTGACCATGGTGATGGAGAGGACAAAAAACAAGGTGCTTAAAATTATCATGGCGCAGGACCGGTTGCTCTGGTGCATAATATTTCCAATGATTGTAAACTTATATTATGGTTATGGTTGACGCGGTGATCCTACTTGGTGGTAAAAAATTTGTCAATAGAAAGCAATCCTCGGTATTTGTTTGTTTTACGACCACATGTTTGTGTCGGTAAAATCGAGCACTTATGCAGAGAATTGATGACAATATGTTAAAGAATGAATTGTAACACCTTGATTTTTCATGCTAAGATATGAAGCTGAGATTTAGATTAGTCGATATTTAGGTGGAGGATGCTTAATGATAGAGCGGAAAAGCGATCAAGAACTACTGGAGATGCTACATCGGCGCAATGAAGAGCTGCAGACTCTAGTGCAAATTGGTAAAACTTTGACCTCCACGCTGGATACGGATGAGTTGTCTAATCTCATTATTGAAAAGGGTAATTTATTACTTAAATCACGCTCATGGTCGCTGCTGCTGGTTGATGAAGAAACCCAAGAACTGGTGTTTGATGTAGTTGTTTCCGATGTAGCAGAGGATCTCAAGGGTACGCGTCTGCCTATGGGGCAGGGGATTGCCGGTTGGGTGGCAAAAAACCGTGAGCCGGTATTGGCCTCGGATGTTTTGGCCGATCCTCGTTTTAGCGGTGCCACTGATCGTCAGGTCGGTTTTGAAACCAAGTCTCTGGTGTGTGTGCCGGTACAATTTCAGGATCAGCTTATCGGGGTTATGCAGTTGGTCAATGGTCCTGATGACGTCACCTTCAATAAGGATGATCTGGCTCTTCTCTCCGCGATTGCTGATTATATTGCCATTGGTATCTCCAATGCGCGTAATTTTAGCAAGGTGCGCGAATTAGTTATAACCGACGATTTGACGGGGCTGTACAACGCCCGCTATTTTGATGAATTGCTGGATATTGAGATTAGTCGGGCGCAACGCTTTTCTGTCGGTCTGTCGTTGGTATTTATTGATCTGGATTTTTTCAAGCTGGTCAACGATAAACATGGCCACTTAATTGGCAGTCGTATGCTGGCTGAGATTGGTCAACTGTTTAAGAACAGAATTCGCAATGTTGATTACGGTGCCCGTTATGGTGGTGATGAATTTGTGTTGATTCTGCCGCAGACAGATAAAAAAGGTGCCTATGAGTTGGTGTGTAGTCTGCGCGATATGGTTCGTGCCTTTGTCTTGACCACTGAAGACGGGGCTGAGGTCAGTGTTACTGCGAGCTTTGGTATTGCCAGTTATCCTGACGATGTCGACAATAAAATAGACCTTATTCGGCTGGCTGACAATCTGATGTATCAAGTCAAAGAGACCACTCGTGATGGTATAATGATGCTTGAATAAGCTGCAGTGATGTGTAAATGCAATGTGCTGCTTGGCTCTGACGGATATCAGCTTCTTAGTGGTGTATATATGAGAATACGGTGAGAGCAGATGAGTGAAAGTTATGATTTTAATTGGCGTGATTTGGGTGACATCGACACCGAACTTGTCGCTACAGATATTGCGGAAGGTTTAATTGCCCGAGCAGATCGTGCTTTGTATCTTGCAAAAGAAAATGGTCGCAATCGTGTAGAACTGGATTTGGTTATTTGAGGTGAGATTTTTACATAATATAAAAACGGCAGGTCGTCATGACGATACCTGCCGTTTTTTATTGGAGCCGTTAAACGGAGT
>CAZHXF010000015.1:0-58443 GCA_964536375.1 uncultured Desulfuromonas sp.
ATTGTACCAATCTGTTTATTGTTCGGTTTACCCAAGAAGGTTAACTTAAGTGAACAGTATAATTATCCGTATTTTTTTTGAATTGATCAAGTTTGAGGGGTAGATAATAACACTCATTGGCTGAAGTAAACCGGTGTTGCGCCACCGGACTGCACCATACTTTTAGTATTATCCAAAAGTATGCAAAACATAACCCACTATTGTCTTGCCCTTCGGGTGCCCTCACTGCAATCGCTTACCCCGAGAAACCCGCTAAAACTCGCTAGCGCTCATTGCGTTCGGCGGCGACAAAGAGGGGAAGCGAGCGCAAGCGCCACCTCAAAACTTCGACCACAAAATAATCAAACAATTTCCCAATCTACCAATACAAAAACAAAAAAGGCCAGCGCATCCTACGATGCACCAGCCTTTTCATCATCCAACTATATAACCAGCGCCCTATTTCAACGCCACAATCTTCTCTAAACTCGCCTTGAGCACAGTCAACTTATCCTGCGCCGCTGCCAGTTTACCTCGGTCTTTTTCCAACACTTCAGCCGGAGCATTAGCCACAAACTTCTCATTCGACAGCTTCTTGCTAAACATATCCACATCCTTCTGCACCTTGGCGATCTCTTTATCGAGGCGTTTTTCTTCTTCCTCGACATTGATCAAACCGGTCAGAGGGAGCAGAATTTCCACCTCGCCACACACTTGCTTAGCCACCTGCTCCGGTTGTTCTAGTCCGACACCAATGGTCAGCTCTTCTATGCGCGCCAGAGCTTTGATATAGTCGTGACCGGTGGTCATCACCGCACAACTGGCTTCAGTTTTACAATCAAACAAGGCAGTGATCTTTTTCGCTGGGGAGACGTCCATTTCGCCACGGATGTTACGGATGGCGCGGATAACGTCCATCACCTGCTCCATTTGCGCTGTAGCCTCGGCATCCTCAAGCAAACCTTCACCCTGTGGATAGTCTGCGAGCATGATCGACGCTACCGGACGTGTGCCGGGCAGAGTCTGCCAGATCTCCTCGGTGATAAATGGTGTCACCGGATGGAGCAAGCGCAACAGGCGCTCCAATACGGTGTAAACCACGGTCTGAGCGCTGAACTTAGCGGCGGCATCGTCACCATACAGCGCCCCCTTGATCAACTCGATATACCAGTCACAGAACTCATGCCAGGTAAAGGCATACAGAGTATTGGCGGCCTCGTTGTAGTGGTAACCTTCCAGCGCGGCATTAGTCTCCCGTTCCACCGCGGCCATACGGGCTAAAATCCAGCGGTCGGCCATGGACAGGCTGAGTTCATCCCAGTTCGGTGTATCAGTCGGCTCAAAACCTTCCATGTTCATCATGGCAAAACGGCTAGCGTTCCACAATTTATTACAGAAGTTGCGATAACCGCCGATGCGCTCGGTAGAGAGTTTGATATCACGCCCCTGGGCAGCAAAAGCGGCCAGAGTAAGACGGAAAGCGTCGGTGCCGAATTCTTCGATGACGGTCAACGGGTCGATGACGTTGCCCTTGCTCTTGCTCATCTTCTGACCTTGGGCATCACGCACCAAGGCGTGAATGTACACATCCTTGAACGGCACTTCGCCCATGAACTTCAGCCCCATCATCATCATGCGCGCCACCCAGAAAAACAAGATGTCGAAGCCGGTGACCAGGCACGAAGTGGGATAGAATTTTTTCAGCGCGGCGGTATCTTCCGGCCAGCCCATAGTAGAAAACGGCCACAGACCGGAGGAGAACCAAGTATCCAGCACGTCGGTTTCCTGATGAATATTAGTGCTCTGGCACTTGGCGCAACAGGTAGCGTCTTCGCGTGATACGGTGATTTCGCCGCAATCGTCGCAGAACCACGCCGGAATACGATGCCCCCACCAAATCTGGCGACTAATGCACCAATCCTGAATATTGTACATCCACTCGTAGTAGGTCTTTTCCCAGTGCTGGGGAACAATGCGAGTCTGCCCGGTTTCCACCGCTTTGATAGCCTCTTTGGCTAGCGGCTGGACATTGACATACCATTGCAGACTCAGGTAAGGCTCGATGACGGTTTTACAACGATAGCACTCACCGACAGAGTTAAGATGCTCTTCGGTTTTTTCCAACAAACCCAGAGCGTCGAGATCGGCAACCACTTTTTCACGCGCGGCGCAACTCTCCAGCCCCTGATAAGCACCACCATTTTCATTGATGCAACCCGATTCGTCGAGGATATTAATGTTTTCCAGTTTGTGGCGCTTGCCCATCTCGAAGTCGTTGAAGTCGTGAGCCGGGGTAATCTTCACCGCGCCGCTACCAAACTCTTTATCCACGTAGTCATCGGCAATAATGGGAATCTCGCGTCCGGTCAGGGGCAGTTCAATCACCTTGCCAACCAGCGCGGCATAGCGTTCGTCTTCTGGATGCACCGCTACGGCTGAATCACCAAGCATGGTCTCAGGTCGAGTGGTGGCAACAACGAGAAATTGATCGGTGCCTTTGACCGGATAGCGCAGATGCCACAGGCTGCCCTTCTTGTCCTCGTGCTCCACTTCCAGATCGGACAACGCGGTATGACAGCGTGGGCACCAGTTGATCAGGCGATTGTCGCGGTAAATCAGACCATCTTCGTAAAGGCTGACGAACACCTCGCGCACTGCGGTGCTCAACCCTGCGTCCATAGTGAAACGCTCACGCTCCCAATCACAGGATGCACCGAGGCGCTTGAGCTGGTTAATGATCTGCCCACCGGACTCCTCACGCCACTTCCATACCCGCTCAATAAAAGCTTCACGACCGACATCGTGGCGATCCTTCCCTTCGGCAGCGAGCTGTTTTTCCACCACGTTCTGGGTAGCGATACCGGCGTGGTCGGTGCCGGGCATCCACAACACTTCGTGACCGGTCATCCGTTTCCAGCGGGCGAGGATATCTTGCAGGGTATTATTCAGCGCATGCCCCATGTGCAGCACGCCAGTAACATTAGGGGGCGGAATTACAATAGAATATGGTGGTTTAGTGGAGTTTTCATCGGCATGAAAATAACCCTGTTGTTCCCAATGCTGATACCATTTTGTTTCAAACTCATGAGGCTCGTAGCCCTTTGCCAACTCATCTGCCATGATGTTGCCGTTCCTTGTAACGAAACCGCCACAGCACAGGTGGAGTTTCGGGATAAATATTACGGGTAAAAAGCGAATTATAAACACGAAAAAAGGGGATTTTAGCAATCCCCTTTTTATACGTCAATGTTATGTGGTGTTTTATTATTAGGCGTCAGACTTAATCTTGACCATCTCCTCACGCACCATGCTTTCCGCCAGGTCGGGAACCACTTCCCAAATCACCTGTTCCAGCAATGGTGTAGCCAGGCGCTCGATAACCGCTCCGGCAACGCGCTCTACTATCTCGGTCAACTGCTCATCACTGAGGAAGGCCACCCTTGTCTCAACACGCGCTGGTTCTGAGGCATAGGCACCTTCAGCGACAATATCCTCTTCACGCAGCTCAAGAACGTTATCGGTAAATTCCGGTGCAACAGCAGCCTCAGGTACGGCGGAAAGCTCGGTAGCAGGCTCGGTAACAAGCTCGACAGCCTGAAATTCTTCCAGTGGTGGCAAATCAGTTAATGGTTCAGCAACAGCGGGAACCTCAGCTACCACAGCAGGTTCCGGTTCAGTATCAAACGAGAAAGTACTGAAGTCCGCTTCAGGTTCAGCAGCAGTAGGCTCTGGCATCGGAGCAAGCTCGGGTTCTTCATTAAAAGAGAAGTCTGCGAAGTGCTCACCAAGCTCGGTGGGGGCAAGCTTCTCTTCAGCCACAAAGCTAACGCTTTCAGAGCTAGCAGGTGCCGTAAAAATGGGTTCAGCAACAGTAAATGGCTCCGGCTCACCAAGTAACTCAGATTCTACCTGGGCAGCGGACTCAGCTTCATCAGGCACATCAAATCCGACAAAAGGCTCTAATTCCTGCACCTCTTCGCTTGTTGCCTGTTCGGCTGGCACTATTGGTTGCGCAGTAGCAGCAAAAGGATCGACACTAACTGCCGGCTTACTTACCTCTTCCTCTGCGGTAAAATTAAATGGCTCCAATGCAACTGCCGGAGCAACTGGTTCGACCTCTACGGATGGCTCGAATTGCTCGGGTTCAAAGTCAACGGGCTGTTCAAACACTGGCTCAACGACCGAAGAGGATGGTGCCACGGTGGGCTGAATTGCAATTACCTCATCCAATGCCTGCAAGATATCTTGATCACCAGGGGCAACAGAGGGTGTGCCCTGCCACTGTTCTTCAACTGGCACCAGAGCCAGCAGTTCCTCGACCTTATCAACCAAGACCTGTGAACTGAATGGTTTAACTATCCAGCCATTAGCACCAACTGCCTGCGCTTTGTCCTGATCAAATGGCTCAAAAGACCCCGCCAACAATAAAACCGGCACTGCCTGTAACGTGGGATTGCTGCGGACAGCTTCACACACTTCATAGCCATTTTTCCCCGGCATAAAAACGTCTGCCATGATTAAATCAGGCGTTTCATTGTTTGCCATTCGCATAGCTTCATCGCCATCGCTGGCTACCCGCAGAATATAATCTTTGTCAGAAAGAATAATCTCAATGACTTTTTGAATAGTGACACTGTCGTCTGCTAGCAACAACCTTCTACTCATTCTTGCCTCCTAGGCCCTAACGATAAATAGCGATCAATGGCAAAGTCAGCTCATGAATGGCTGATCAGCAACTTTTATTGTTTATCAACAACCAGTAAACTACTGTCTCATATCATTTAGCTCAGTATTCTCTCATTTACAAGTACAAAAAACTATCATACACCTTAAGCAGTGTCAAGAAGGGTGCTCTGGTGCCAAAGCCCAACCATCTTATTGTGTATTGACCAGCTTATGCACAACTACAGAATAGCCCAAGGGCTGGGCAAAAAGATATCCCGGTAGAGTTTCATAGCGTAACGATCTGTCATGCCGGCAATAAAATCTGTCACCCACACTTCAGCCGCATCTCCCACCAAGCACAGTGCGGCATATTTATTTAATCGTTCCGGTTTTTCACTAAAAAATCCATACAGTTCACTTAAAACGTGCCCAGCTTTATCAAAATCATCCTGCACCTGAGGTACGCAATAGACATGGTCATACAACCAGGTGCGCAAGTCAGTTATCAAGACTGACATGTCAGGCGACAGGGAAATAGCCAAGTGTTGCCCCTGCTGAGATTGATCAATCAAATCCCACACCAGAGCATTGATGCGCTGTGAATGGGTGGCACCAATTAGTTGCAGAAAATCAGCGGGGATATCTTCCTGTTGCACAATACCGGAGCGCAAAGCATCATCTAAATCATGGTTCACGTAGGCAATAATATCTGCAAAGCGCACTATCTGTCCTTCCAGAGTACTAGCTTGAACAACACCAACCCCCCGCAACGGGCCATTCCCTTTGGAATGGCACAAAATGCCATCACGCACCTCAGCGGTCAGATTAAGCCCCTGACCATCCTTTTCCAGTTTTTCTACTACCCGCAAGCTTTGTCGCACATGATGAAACCCATCACTACACAAACTATTCAACACCCGCTCCCCAGCATGACCAAAAGGCGTGTGACCTAAATCGTGTCCAAGAGTTATCGCTTCGGTAAGATCTTCATTCAGGAGTAAAGCACGTGCCACCGTGCGCGCAATTTGCGACACCTCAAGTGTGTGCGTCAGGCGGGTGCGATAATGATCACCTTCTGGGGCAAGAAACACCTGCGTTTTGTGTGTCAAACGACGAAAGGATTTGCAGTGCAGAATCCGATCTCGATCATGTTGAAAGCAGGTGCGTAACGAGCACTCCGATTCCGCCGATTTGCGCCCCCAGCTGGCATCACTAAAACTGGCCTGAGCGCACAAAGTATTATGCTCGCGTTGTTCTATCATTTCACGGATATTGCTCAAACTACTATCAGTCACCACTACCTCCCTCTATCAACGCACCAATCTCAGCAAGCTGAGCATCACTGATGCATAAGAACTTGCCCCCCCAGCCCGGCATTTTATTTGACTGACCCCACTCTATAAGCCACAGCACCTGAAACTTGATCGGAGAATTGTCGACAAGGTCAACAAAGCGCAACCATATAGTACTTCCGACTTCGATGGTATCGGCTGAGTAGAGAAAACACCCCCCTACCGATATATCCACGGTAACGGTGCGACTGCTTTCCTCGTCCGACATCTGTGCATGAGCTGACCAGGCAACACTGCAATTAATATTCTGCCGAGGGCGCAAACGCAGAGCCCGGTCCGTAAAGGCTCCACAATAGGTGGTGACAAAATAAGCTATGGAGATTTTTTGCCCTACCCCGGCACCGGTCATCAAGGTGCGCACTTCGCCACTTTTAGGGTCCCAACGCAAACGCAATGATGGATAAACATCCATCAATTCTTTAATTACGACACGATCAAAAGGGGGAGCCTTAATACTGCTGACAATGTCCACCAGAAAACCATTATATGTAGTAACACCTATTGCCTGCTGATAAAAAGAGACGAAGCTGTGAACCACCTCACACTCAACATTCAGGGATGAGACAAGATCTAAGTAGACAGTTTCTGGTGCAGACTCATGTACATATAGCAACAGTTTCATCAAATGGCTCCAGTTACTTAAAACATGGTGAATTTTTAAAAAAATTGATTAACTACTACATTTGACAACTTTTTTGTATTATAGTACCCGCTTTATACTTCATGCAAACTCTAAGCGTGGTAAACAATGCAATAATTAAGCATATTTATACCGGAGAGGCGTTTCCGTGTCAGAATCTTCACAACCACCACAGGACGATCTGAACCATAATCCAGAGCAAGAAACATGTTCAAACTGCGTTGAGATAGCAGAGATGAACCAGGCCATGGAGGAGTTCATCTCCCGCATGAGCGCCCAGCTTCTTAGCGCAGAAATGCTCGACATTGAGATGGAACAGATATTTTCCGCCTGCGCTGACCCAATGATAGTAGTGCGCCTTGACGATGGCATAGTTGTCCGTGCCAACCTACAAATGTTGACCCTATTAAATAAAACAACCGAACAAATAATTGGCATGGAGTGTTCCACGATACTTACCCCGCCTGAATGCGCCCTGATCAAAGCCAGCCGCAAGACTAAACAAACCGATATTGAACTCATCAGTAGTACTGGCACCAACATTGATTACATCATAACCACCAGCCGCCTGATAACCCTCGATGGTAGCCCTGGAACTCTGGTACAATATAAAGATATTACCGAGCGCAAACAGGCAGAACAAGACTTGGAGCAAGCCCACGCTGCACTGAAAAGAATTGCTGAAATCGACGGCCTTACCCAGATACCCAATCGGCGCACCTTTGATGAAACCCTAGCGCGCTACTGGGAACAGCTCGGCGAGACCCAGCAGCCACTAGCAGCTATCCTGTGTGATATAGATTTTTTCAAGAAATACAACGACACTTATGGTCATCAACAAGGCGACAGCTGTCTAATCAGTATTGCCCAGAGTTTATACAATTCGCTACCCGATGAAACAGGACTCGCGGCACGTTACGGCGGCGAAGAGTTCATCTTTTTATTACCCAACACCGAATTTGCAACAGCTGCACAAGTTGCAGAACAAGCACGCGCCAACATTGAACAACTCAACATCGAGCACCGCGACTCAAATGTAGCCGATCATGTAACTTTGAGCCTCGGCGTGGCTTGCATCATTCCTAGTAACGCCTCCAGCGCCAAGCAGCTTATCGAAGCGGCAGACTGTGCCCTGTATGCATCTAAGGAAACTGGGCGCAACCGCGTCAGTTGCGCAGCAGAATAGCACTACGATGAGTAAATACATCTGAGGCAGATTGACTACCTTGCTGGATAATAGAACCCATAGACCTCTCCTGGTTAAATAAAAATTACTCACCTCAAAAGCAAGCCGTGATTTTTTCAGTTTTTCAGCTAAACTTACCACAAGCCATGCTAAGCATATAATTTGCAAATCTAAATCATTAAAGATAGGTTATATTTTTTACTATAGTTCTTCTCTGGCAGCAAAAGGATACAATTACTTCATTAATTCATCACATAATCGAGGTATAGATGGCTAAATATGTATTCACAACACTAGGATTGATGCTAGCGATAATCATGCTTAACGCAGCACCTCTTTGTGCCGACACCAAGGTGTTTGAGCATCAGGTCGATCAACCTTTTTCCGGCAATCAATCACCACAGGATGCTTACATAGCTGCTGTTACCCGCGCCAAAAGTGAAGTTCTTGACATGGCTGGCACCTACATCGAAAGTCTGAGCGTGGTAGAAAACTATATACTGACCAGCGACGAAGCTATTGCGCTGGCTGCCGGCATTCTTAAAACCGAGATAATTAGCCGGGAAAACTATGCCACACCCAAAACCTTTGGCTTAATTTTACAAACAAAAATTGAGGTCGATAGCGGTGTACTTGACCAGCGAGTAGAAAAGTTGCTCAATGATCGCAGCCTGTTGCGCAAATACAATGAAATGCAACAGCGCGAGCAGGAGCTGTTAGCGCGCATCCACCAACTGGAACAGCAGAATCAGCAGCACAGCGAAGTTGATGGTATGCAGGAGCACATCAGCACCAAGTTTGCCCAACTCAGTGCCGCCCTGAGTGCTGCCCAGTGGCAGGATAAAGCTATCAAACTGTGGAGCAACGGACACTACACTGATGCACAGCTAGCCATTGAGTTTCTCAATCACGCATTAGCACTAGATCCTGACAACCAGCACCTGTACAACAGCCGCGCAGTTGCCCACCTCAGCTTGCACCAACATACAGCAGCTGCAGCGGATTTGAATAAAGCTCTGAGTTTGCGACCAGACTATGCCGACGCGCACAATAACTTGGCCAGCTTATATTTTCAGCAACAGCAATATCACCAGGCCATCACAGAATATAGCCGCGCCATTGAGCTGAACCCCAATTTTGCTGAGGCCATAATGAACCGCGGCATGGCAGAACGTAAGTTGTTGCACTACGAAAATGCTTTTGACGATTTTCGCCGCGCTGCGGCAATACCCCCGCAAACCAATAACCCTGAGCAGGATGGCGCGTGGTTACGCCTGGACGACGTTGACCAACTGTGCACCAAAGCCCATACCGCATGCGATATGGGGATGTGTAGTGCCCTCAATTTTCTCACCCAGCGCGGTGTCTGCCAACCACAAGACTAAATAACGCTTTATATATTTCAGGAGTTAATATGTTGTCGAAAAAAATATGTCAGTTAATACTTTTATGCTGTCTGGGCGTGTTATTAGCTGTCCCTACCCCTGCCTGTGCTGGCGCTACAGAAAGCGTAAACGTTGCCCAGATTTTCGCTACCACCCCCACCTTGAACCACGGTCAGCGTTGGCGCATTGGTTATTTGCAAGGCGGTGATTATGGTTCCTACCAGAGCTCCCTGGTAGCAATTGTCAACGGATTAACCAAGCTGGGCTGGATTGAAGCATCGGAACTACCGAAACTGCCCGACAACAAGGACACGCACATGCTGTGGCTATGGCTGGCTACTCAGGCGCAGAGTGATTATTTAGAGTTTGTCGCCGACGGCTGGTATAACTGCAACTGGGACAAGCAACTGCGCACGCAGATAAGCCAACAGGTAATTCAACGCCTGAACGATAAACAGGATATTGACCTGATGCTAGCACTGGGAACCTGGGCAGGGCAGGAATTAGCGAACAATAAACACCACACTCCGACGCTGGTCGCCTCGACAACCGACCCAATAGCCGCAGGTATCATCAAATCGGTGAGCGATTCCGGTTACGAACATATTCATACCAAAGTTGATCCAGAGCGGCATAAACGTCAGGTACGCCTGTTCAAAGATGTCTTCGATTTTAACACCCTCGGTATTGTCTACGAAAACAGCTTGGAAGGGCGGGGTTTTGCCGCTATAGACAGTGTGGAGGCAGTCGCGCAGGAGTTGGGCTTTAAAATTGAGAGCTGCAATGCCCTATTCAACGATGTCAGTCAGAAACAGGCGATAGAAAATGTAGTCAAGTGCTACAGCAGTCTGGTCAATAAAGTAGATGCCATATACATCACCCGCCATCCCGGAGTAACCATCGACAGCCTGCCCCAGATATTGGCTCCGGCGCTCGCGGCCAAGAAACCAACTTTTTCGCAAGGGATGTCAGACGAAGTGGCGCATGGCGTTTTAATGAGTATTTCTCTGGCCGACTTTAGTTATATTGGCGATTTTTACGCGCAAACACTGGCGCAGATTTTCAACGGTGCCAAACCGCGCCAGCTGAAACAACATTTCCAAAATCCACCCAAGATAGCGCTCAACTTAAAAACTGCGCAAATCATTGGCTACGATCCTTCCGTGGATATTCTCGGTGCCGCCGATGAAATTTTTACAGAAATAAAAACGGCAGCGGAATAACCACCATGACCACCACCGTGTTGCAACAACTGTTTCGCCAAGCAGGCATACCCGGCAATAAAGCGATACTAGTGCACGCCCGCTTGCGTGGTCTACACCAGCACACCGGCACGGGATATACTGAGCTCAGCACCCAGCTTCTGCACCAGCTCAGGCAATGCAACCCATCACTGTTGCTCGTCCCGTGCTACACCATTTACAGCTTTCTGTTCGGGCGAATTTTTCAGAGCGAGCTAAGCCACTCCGAGGTGGGGCGCTTTTCCGAGGATTTGCGCCAGCAGGGTTTTTATCGCACCAGCGATCCCATGTACAGCATGCTAGACATCCTAGGGAATTTACCGCAAGGCTTGCGCTACGATGCCACTTTTGGTGCCGACACCCTGTTCGGGCATCTTTATCAGACTGATACCATCATCATCAACATCGACATGCCGGGATTTTATGCTACCCCTATCCATCAATTAGAGCTTGATGCCGGGGTAAATTATCGCCACTTAGAGCACGTGGCTGGTCATATTCAGCAACAACACAGCGACTGGACTGCCATTGACTATCTGGCCTATCTGCGAGCTGTGGATAGCAACGGCACGGTCTTTCCACCCTACAATCAGCAGCGGCGCCTGGAATATCTACACCAATGTGGTGTACTGCACGAGGCAAAACATGCTGGCTGCCATATTGCCTGGGCACAGCTAAGTGAGTTTCAGCAAGCAATTAGCACGGTATTAGCTAAAAATAAGGATTTTCTTGTCAATTAGACAAGGTCGCGGGGTTGCGACCCCGCTCGCCGCCTTACTCTTTTGTCATGCTACAAAAGAGTAAGCAGAAAAAAGCCCCCGAGATCCTTCACTGCTGTCTCTCACTCTATCCAGAATACCAATTGTTTCTCAACTGCTTTGGCGTTTCAAGCCCACCATCAGCATTATAGTCAAGAATAAATAGACCCCACCCAAAGTTGCCATAGCTGAGGCTAAAGGCAACCACCCCAGCAACAGCGCCAACAACAACGGACCAAGAGCTTGTCCTATCTTGTCAATGCTGCGATACGCCCCCATAACCCGTGTAGTTCCAAGTTGGTGGGTAATAGGTAAGCCAATCGTTAACAAATTGCGCGCAGCACCGCTGACACTGACCGAGAGTCCGAGCAATACAACAGCAATGGGCACCACCCAAAAAGATTTTGTCAGCAGAAAAACCAGCATGCTGAACCCACCCAGCACCCCGCCACCAAAAACCAGCACCCTTTTATCGCTCAGCCGATCAGCAAACTTGCTGACTTTGGGGGCAACGAAAATCATGCACAGCCCGAACAACATGATAACTCGACCTATGGTCGACTGACTGGTGCCAATCTGTTTAAGATACAGCGGCGTGACATAATACAGTAAGCCAACCATAACCACCGAATATGGAAACAGGCTACAGATAAACAGCAACAATGCTTGCGGATCAGTTACCAGATGGCGCAAGCCAATTGGCTGCTGTAGCATTGACTCGGGTGGAGCACTAGCCGGGGGATGAAAGCTATGGCGCATAAAAATAAGGGCAAACAACAAAGACAACACTATCAAACCTGCCGCCAGTATAAATACCGGGCGAAAGCCTAACTGCTGTGCCACCATGGCACCGACGGCATTACCACAAATTATACCGGAGAAGATACCTGCCACCACATTTGAGATGCCGCTGGCACGTTGACCGGGATTGGCATTGAGCAGCACAAATCCCTGAGCTGACATCCACACCATGGCATAACCTACCCCCATTAAAGTACGCGCCGCAATAAAGGTGAATTGATCACCGGCAAAACCAGACATAACTGCACCAGCGATACTGACAACGCTACCGTACAGAAATGCCTGATGCCACCCTTTACGATCTATCCAGCGCCCGACAGGAACCAGCACCAAACCACCACCCAACATTTCAACAGTTAAGGGTAACCCTAGAATCAGTTCACGGGAAAAACCACTTATAGGCCGATAGAGTTGCCCCATATACAGAGGGATAAAGGAATAGCACAGCGCGGCGGCAAAGATATACACGAAGGTCGTGGGTCGGATCAGAGCATCCTGTGAGACACAGGATATTTCAGCACTACTATCCTGGAGTAATGGTGCTAGCAGAGTAGCAAACAAAAACACCATCAATTCCATAATAAACAAAAACGATAATGCAACTACCGTTAATGAGTTCAACGCTATCTCTTTAGTAGTAGCTGCGAGCACCTCAGCGGCAAGCATAACCTTTACTTGTCCCACCACTGTCCCACGTTGAGTCAGCGGCAGATAACTCGTCAGCTCAGCTGCCGCAGCAGCATCACTGCCTGCATGATACATTGACACCCCACGACCATCGACAATATCAATGGCAGCAATCTCTGGAACCCGCTCAACCGTCTGTTCCATCCGTTTATCAATATTATACAGAGCATCAAATGATAAACCACGCTCAAGCAAAAAGTTGACATCACGCTTGAGCAATGCCGCCATATTGGTAGCTTTAGTTTGGGTTATTTCCAAATAATGTTTTTGAAAAAGAGTTATATTGAACACGCTGTAGCCCAGCTGTGCCCCACCTAAAACCACAAACAAAAACAGATAAATTATCCAACGACGCTGCAAAGATTTACGATTAAAAATAAAATAAAAACCTCCCGTCAGCAACAATGCCGCAAGCAATGTCGTCCAACCCAAGGTTTGTAAACTGGCATAGAGAATCTGCCCCTGCTTATCATCCATTTGATCATTGGCGAAACTCAAACACAAATATCCCTGCACGCTAGCAGCTCTGTTAACTAACGGGAACAAAAGGTAATTTAAATCTTGACCGTGCAAAAAGTAATTATTACGCACTAAAGCTGGGGTATCTAAGTTAACTGCCGTGGCTTGCTCAATATGGTTGGGAGTTGGGACAGCAAGCTGTTTGATGGAATACAACAGCGTACCGTTACTATCAACAACGGCTAAGTCGCTTATATTAGATCCGTCACGCTGCCCCTGTTGCAGCAGCTTATCCATGCCGATAAAATTACCCAGCGGCTTACCCAGTCGCAAGGAACGGTTTATTTTCCCCGCAATCTCCGCACCCACCGCATCATGGCTGGCAATCAGGCTGTCGGTATGCAGTTTTTTAAAGGAGGATAAACTCAGGCCACCACTCATCAACTGGGCAACCAGTAACAACAGCAACAACACACACATGGTAATCAGTGAGTGCAGGTGCGTTTTTTTTTCAGTCAGCATAATATTCATCAACCAAAGTGTTACCTTCTATAAAGGCATTAATCACTATAAGCATTACAACTTATACAATATGCTTATCCAGATTATCCAGGGTTAAAATTTGATCCGTCACTTCGGTAAACGCCACATCGTGGCTGATGAGGAACAACTGATCATACCAATGCTCCGTCACTTCCTCTTTGCCAACATCAATAGCGCGGAAAGCATGAGCCAGATTTTCACGGCGGGTGGCATCAAGATTGGAGGTCGGTTCGTCAAAGAAGGCGATGCGCGCGCCAATGGTCTGCAGCATGGCCAAGCGCAGGGCAACCACGGCGCTCATGGTCTGGCCACCGGACAACTGATCGTCGGCACGCTCCCGCAATTCTCCGTCCACCATGTCGCGCAGTACAATCTGATAATTGTCCCCCCAGGCCAGCTCCTCATCCACCTCGGCAATTATACGGTAGATCTGATTGGCGCGCTGGCTGATCTCCTCGCGAAAACGCTCCGACAGCGACGCGGACACCTTATTGAACACCTGGTTGCGCAAAAATTTAATCAGCCGCTCTTTCTCGGCGTAAACTTTGATCTGGGTCTGTTTATCTGCAATCTCTTTGGCAATCTGTTTGAGCTTAGCGATCTCAACAACCAAGCGTTCCACGTCCTGGGCAAGACTTTTGAGCTTCATCTCTAATGAACCCACTTCGCGCCCCAGAGCATCCTTATCGTCACGAATGGTCTGGTGCTGACGAACAGCGTATTGCGCGGCGAGCGCCTGCTGCTCATTCTGCCTAGCGGTCAGCTCCCCCTGAAGCTGCGTTAACAACGCCTCAAACTTTGTCAGATCAACCTGCAACCCTTCCACCTTGGCTGCCTGTTCCTGATGAGCCACATAACGATCCCGCGCTGCTTGATGGTGTTTTACTTCAGCTTCGGCGCTGTCTATGGTGGCACTGAGTGTTTTAAAAGGGTGAAGTTCATCTTGTTTGGCGACCAGTCGCTGCTGCAATATAACCAAATCCTTTTGCGACGCCCCCAGATCAGTCAAGCGCCCCTGCAACTCTTTACTACGCACAACAAGCTGGCGCGCCTGATCGTCAAGGGCTGTGCGCTGGACATCGAGCGCTTGAACCTGATCCCGCGCCTTAATGGCTGCGACTTCGTGCTGTTCCAGGGTGTGTAATTGTTCTTGGCGCACTTTTCGATCAGCTTCGAGCTGGGCAAACTTGGCAGAAAACACATCGCCGGGTGGTTTCTCGGCAATGTTCAGGCAGGGTTCCTGAAAGAATGGGCACATCCCGGCGGTGAGCTTTTCACTCCCCTCCTCCAGTCCGGCACGGCGACCATCAAGCTGACCCAACTGAGCGCGCACGGTTTTAATGGTTTCACGCAGCTGTGGCAACTGTTTGGACTGCAGGTGTACGCCATCGCCAAGCGTCAGGGTCTGGCGCTTCTCATCAAGCAACCGCTGTTCAGCATCCAGCGCCTGTTGTGCTGTTCCAATCGCTGCTCTTTCGGCGTCGATCTTAGCCGACACAGCAGAATACTGATTACCCAGCGCTGCCAGTTCCTGATCGAGACACCGCTGCTGTTTCTGCTGTTCCCGCAGACCGGCCAAACACGATTCAGCCCGTTCATAGCCCTGTTTCCCGACCGCATTTTCCGCGACGATATGGCGTGATTTTTCCGCCTCACCAATAAGGACTTTTTGATGGGTGATCTTCTCTTGGCCGTTGTCAATACGCTGGGTGAGCTTATCCACCTCAATGCCCACATTGCGCAAAGATTGCTCGCGTTGATCTAGCACTTGCAAGAGTTCTTGCAATTGCTTGAGTCCCCGTTGCTTGGCAACCAGATCCGTGGCAGTTTCCGCATAGCTCTGTTTGGTAATCTTGTGGACGTCACGTTTTTCCGGCAATGCAGCAACCTGATCCTTGAGTGGGTCGATAGTTGCTTCCAACACCTCCACCCGGTTCTTGATCACCTTTTGCAAAGCGCTGGTGTCACTGAAAGTCTTGCGCCACGAATCGATACCGAGAATCTCGTCGAACTTGTTGCGGCGCGTGGTCGGGCGTTTCTCGACAAAGGGACCGAGGAAATCGTTCTGAAACGGACCAATAACCAGCTCAAACTGCTCTGACAGGGAACGCCCGTTGTCCAGCCCCAGCAGTTCTTTTAGTCGCCCCTCAGTCTCCTTGATATCTTTGTGTTCCTCCACCTCAAACGCACTGCCCACCTCTTTGGCCAACAGCCACTTGCTCGGCGTGCCCACGCTGCGGCTAACGCGGTAACGCTCGCCGCTGATCTCTATGACCACCGCAATCTCGCCCCTTTTGGCACCGATAGTAATAAAACGTTCCACTTTGCCAACAAAGCTTTGGGCATCCACACCGAATAGGGCATAACCGATGGCTTCAAACACCGTGCTTTTGCCAACGCCGTTGGGACCGGACAGCACGTTAATGCCGGGAGAAAAATTCAACTCGCTGTCACGGTGGGATTTGATATTTTTCAGGTGGATCGAGACTATCTGCATGTTACCCCTCCTCGCCATCGAGCAAAGCCAACAGCTCATCGCCATCGACATCACCTTTTTGCACAGCATCACGCAGCAGCAGCGCCAGTTTTACCAGCTCATCCTCGCGCCCCTGATAGTCGCTGGACGAACCAACCAATTCATGCAGCACATCCTGTTCGATCTCCATGAGACTCTTCTGGGCAGATCCGTTGTCACTGGCACGACTGACCAACGACAGATGATTCTTTATCTCGACATGTAACGGAGAGGCAATCTCATCAAGTACGGCACGCAAAAGCTCACGCCCAAGCTCAAAAGGATGAAAGCCCACCTTACCGATCAGTTTCAGCTCCAGCAGCGGTTGCCGCTCATCTGCGCAGCTATTCACCTTGGTCGAAATCTGTTCACGAAACAGGCTCATTGCCTGCTCAGCATTCTGCGCACCACCAAGATCAATCGTTTCGACAAACATCGGGCGCGGCGAGGTGTTCCTGAATTCGGCAACCACCTCAGCGGTGTTAATACTCACGCAATAATACCCTTTGGCGTATTTCTGTTCACCAAAGTTGACCTGCTCCGGTGAGCCGGGATTATAGGCATATGAAATCCCTTCAGGCGTTTTCACCACGTAAGGTTTATGACCGTGCCCCAGCGCCACATAGTTGAAGGTTTCGGCAAGGGGATGAGCTTCCTCCGGCCTCATATTGCCGATCTCCACCGGCGAATAGCTCCAGATACCGACATGAAACAGCAGCAGATTGTTGGTGGTCGTCACTGCCTGACAAATGCGCTCGACATGACTGCCCGCTTGGGCACCGATATAGCCAAGACCATAGATATTTACCCCGCCAATGGCAACCCGCCCACCCATGCCGGTTTCATCGTCAAACAGATCAAAGCGATAGCCACCCTCATCAGTACGCGCCGGACGCAACAGCTTGATATAGCCCATCTGCGACAACGCCTCCATCCACGAAATACTGTCGCGGCGGTGAATCCAGTCATGATTGCCCTCAATAGCGATACACGGGATTCCGGCATCCTTGAGCGGTTGCAGGGTTTCAATGGTTTTGGCAAAAGTTTTCGGCAGAATTTGGCCGACATGGAACAGGTCACCACCGATCAGCACCGCATCAACCTGCTCAGCCAGCGCATCGGCAACGATATTGCTCAGACAGATGAAAAAGTCTTGGTAACGCGCAGCCTCACCGATGGAGTTGCGGTATGTTTTACCAAGGTGGATATCGGCAGTGTGGATAAAACGCATCAGTTGTCCGTTACGGTGTGAAAAAATAATTGTTCCTGATTAATACCAATCTTCCGCTATCGCCACGAAGGTCGTCACTCTCGCGTAGGCGGGAGACTAGAAATCTATGCAAAACCTCTGGATACCCGCTTTCGCGAGCATGACGAATACGGGGAACAGAACCAGAGCGGAAGATTAGTGCTACTCGGGTAATTGTTTAACATGAGGGTGCAAGTATCGGCGGGGATCACCCACCCGACCATCTGTTGATGGCAAGGCATGGTACCATCAAACTGGGGAATCGGCGTAGAAAAGGTTTCAAAATCCAAGTGGTAGAACGGAGGATACCGCGCCGGTAAAGATCAAACTTATTGATGCCATGACCGTACAGATAAAAAATGGGATTGTGCGGGATTGTGCAGAGCACAAGGACTTGGGGTCTTGGGGCATTGCAACCATTTGCGCAGCAATGATTTGCTCAGCCCCATACTGATTGCCCTACTGCCTTACCTTGCCAGATGTTATCACAGAACAGAAAAGATTACTCCTTGCCTATGAACCCAGGCTGAAGAGTATTTAAAGCGCCACTATCAAAGTTTAAAGAGTGCGCCGAATTTCAGCCAGTCAATGTTCGCATAGCGCACATGCGCTGATATAAACTCGGATGCGAATAGTGAAAGAAAATATAGGCAGGGTGTGGGGTCAGATTGCTCAGATGATTGACGGACAACTTCTTTAAGGCGTTAATTAAGCTATCCCCATCATGATATTGAGCGGCGAAAGCATCGGCCTGATACTCATTGTGGCGCGACCAGCCATGCATCAACAACCCGGTCAGCAGTGAGATGGGACTATACAATAAAACAAAGGCAACCAAACCGACATGAAATACCGCCGTGTCCACACCCAGAGCCTGGCAAAACAGGGCATGCTTAAGAAACAACGACATTAGATAGAAGACAACCCCGGTCTGCCCAATAGAGAGAATGACAGCTTGGAGAGTGTGCTTCTTTTGGTAATGACCAATCTCATGGGCTAATACTGCCACCACCTCTTTTGAGGTCAGGTCATTAATCAGGGTATCAAACAACACAATACGTTTCTTGGTCCCTAACCCGGTAAAATAAGCATTGGCTTTAGTTGAACGCTTTGATCCATCGAGGACAAAAATATCTCGAACCGGGAAATCAACCTTGGCGGCAAATTCTTCGATCGCCGTTTTCAGCTCCCCCTCTTCCAGCTTGGTCTGTTTATTGAACAGCGGAACGATCAAGTTGGAATAAAACAGGGTAAGAAAGAGACTTAAGCCACTAACGCTAATCCAACTGTAAACCCAGAATAGCTGCTTGGTTTGATAATAAAACCAAGCAACACCAGCCAGAACCGCACCACCGATTAGAATCGTCAGCAGCCAGCCTTTGAGCTTGTCGACGAAAAAAGTTTTAACATCCATCTTGTTAAAACCAAAGCGCTGCTCAATGACGAAGGTCTGGTACAGATCAAAGGGGAGGGAGAACAGATCCTGTGCTAACCACAACACTGCGAAAAAGACCAACGTTTGGATAATAACATTGGATGAGAATTGCACTGCCACACCGTGTACCCAGGCAAATCCATCAACAAACAAAAAAGCCATAAGCAATATCAAACTGAACGTGGAGGTCACAAAACCAAAACGGGTGGTCACACTTTGGTAGTTTTGCTGCTGACGGTACTTATCCGGGTCATAAAGCCCTTGCAGTTCTGCAGGAGGCTGATGCCCCATCCAGCGGGCATTCAAACCATCCACAAGACGTTCCAGCGCATAATTTGCAATTAGAATAACAATGATAGTCGTAAAGATAATAGTTTGCATGGCTTTATGGTTTATCAGGGGTTAACTATGACGGAGCACGAATAAATGAATCAGAAAATGAGACAAGGGGATAAATCAGGAAGCGGAGTCTAGTATTCTGCGTACCAGAGGATACGCTTTACAAGCGACACAATAACTGAACCCAGCTTCCAATGTTGCGAAAATAGCCAGCGTAGCAGCAAAGCACACAGCAACAAAATTATAACCAAACAACCAACTCAACGCCGTGATACTGATAAAAACAAAAGCCAATTTCGCGGCAAAAAGCTTGGGACCGGCATTCGTCAGTTTGGGAGTCACCTTGCACCAGCGCAGCAAAACGTTACTTACGATATTGACAGGACTAAAAGCTGGATTCAGGAAACCACGCAGCAAAAAATCTACGACCAATGGCAAGATAACCCATTTTGCAGATGTGAAGATAAACACCACAATACAGATCACGGTTAAAAAAGCATTAAGCTGGCACGCTTTGCCGTTAACCTGCTGAGATGAAATAGGACACGCTTGTGCCATGAGTAAATACTCCTTAAGAAACTGAAACATATTAACATCAATATATTGATCGTTTTTATACGCGGAGTGAGTTTGTATGTCTAGATGTTTCTTTTAAGCGATGAGTATCACAGCGTTCAACAATTGGACAATCTAAGCATAAAGCTCTTTTACTTAAAAAACATAGATACTTTATCGACATTACTCAAAACGTCTAAAAAACCTTTGATATTCAGCGTGCTTACCTTTACAATATCTTCCACACCAGCACACTAAACACCGTAGTTTCATGTAAAATCCTGGCACACCTCTTGGCACCCGGACAAAGGTTATTAGCAATGGCACAATATATGTTTGCTATCGCTGTTAACTGGTCTGAGAACATCCGAGGTGTTCAAGCTACAGAGAAAAAACATCCTGAGTAGCACTAATCTTCCGCTCTGGTTCTGTTCCCCGTATTCGTCATGCTCGCGAAAGCGGGTATCTGACACAGTACAACGCACCTTGGACGAGTTAGGGCTAAATGACAAAAAAGACCGCCACACCACTGTCAGAATGACCGAACAGCGCTAGCAATAACACTATCAGGCGTACAGCTGACAGCATTGGTGACCTACTAGAAAAGACCCCAAGCACCGTGGTGGAACTTAAAAAACAGAACGACAAACAACAAGCAAACAAGAGAACATGATGAGGTTGCTAGAGCAGCGGCAAGCAGAAAAATAACTCTTTACTGTTGCAGTAAATCACATATACTTATCAGCACATGATAACAAAGGATAAAGCATGAAATATCCTGAGCTTGAAACCATGCTCAACCTGAACGGTGAAATCTTTCCGATGGAGAACGGCTACTGGACGAAATTTGAAGCTTGGAGGGTAACCCCCAGCGAGCAGATACCCCACGGCATTAAATACAGCTTCACACTTCACGATAGACACAACCGACGGGTTATTGGTTTCGACAATGCCCACACCATCAAGCCAAAACGTAAAAACTACACAGCCAGAAAGATAACTTGGGATCACAAGCACCAACAAGAGAGAGTTTTCCCCTATGAGTTTGCAAGCGCTGGACAATTGCTTGAGGACTTCTGGAACGCTGTAGACGACTACCTGAGAGGAAAATATGCCTGAAAATATGCTGAATATCGGCATCATGTCAAAAGAGGATTACCGCAAACGAACCATTGCCATTGCCAAGGGAGAATACGCTCCCCGAGTCAATGAGCCTAAAATCTGGTTTGAAAGCCTGCAGTCTATGGCTCAGATTCTCAACAATGAGAATCAAAAGCTGCTTAAAATCATCATTGAAGAACAGCCGCAGTCGTTAAAAGAACTTGAAGTTATGAGCGGCCGGTCAAGCAGTAATCTTTCGCGCACACTAAAGACCATGGAACGCTATAAAATCGTGAAACTAGAAAAGCGAGAACGGCGCTTGATTCCAAAGGTTGAAGCTGATGGTTTTTTGATTCAGGTTGGCATACAGTAACCTGCTATTCACGCTACAGGAACACCAAACATACAAGGCGTTAAACTTCACCGAACGCGAAACAGGCGAAAGAACACACCATGACCTTTGAAAACAAGATTGCGCAAGTAGACCAGCAGCAACAGCAGATCAACCAGTTGCGCCCCCTTACCACAGACGCCCTGATACAGTTGCGCGATTACTACCGCATAGGCTTGACTTACAGCAGCAACGCCCTTGAAGGTAACACCTTAACTGAGAGTGAAACCAAGGTGGTACTTGAAGATGGTCTGACCATTGGCGGCAAGCCCCTACACGACCACCTAGAAGCCATAGGCCACAGTGAAGCCTTCAACATGGTCTATGACCTATCACAAACACAGACCATTGACGAACAAGCGATATTGACCATGCACCGCCTTTTTTATCAGCGCATAGACAACGACAACGCCGGTAGCTATCGCACTAAGCCAGTAATTATCACCGGCACCAGCTATACGCCCCCGCCACCTTCCAAAGTTGCACCGGCTATGCAAGAGTTTGTTGCACAGATACCCACCAAAAGAGACACCATGCACCCTGTTAACTTTGCTGGATGGCTGCATATCCGCTTAGCGAATATTCACCCTTTCATTGACGGCAACGGCAGGACAGCACGGCTGTTGATGAATCTGGCACTTATGCAAGCAGGCTACCCGATAACCATTATTCCACCATTGGTAAGAGGCGAATATATCTCAACCCTGCAAGCCAGCAACAACGACGACAATCAGCCGTTTATCAATCTGCTATCAAACATGGTCT
Source organism: uncultured Desulfuromonas sp. (assembly GCA_964536375.1). Lineage (GTDB taxonomy): Bacteria > Desulfobacterota > Desulfuromonadia > Desulfuromonadales > Desulfuromonadaceae > Desulfuromonas. The sequence continues at coordinate 22,047 of CAZHXF010000015.1, forward strand.
GGGAAGCACAGCGGGAATATTTACATTTGGTGCAGAGCTTGACGGCAGAATGAAAAAAATGGGGATCTAGGAAGAAGGATTTAAAAACCTGTTCCGAAAGTTATTACGCCGTACCTGTAAAACAAAAAGCACCTACAGCTAAAAGCCGTAAGTGCCTGATTTTGAATTTATGGTGGAGCTAAACGGGATCGAACCGTTGACCTCTTGAATGCCATTCAAGCGCTCTCCCAACTGAGCTATAGCCCCATAAGACGAAGGCGTTTATACCAAACCAGTACGCGCCGTGTCAATTGATTTCGTGCACAGCAGTGATAAAACTCACCTACAACTGGCAGTGATTAATCGTGACAACCACAGCCACCACCACAACATCCAGTCTTAGACAGCTTCAATGGATCTTTTTGGGTTAAGCGGGTTAGCGCATCCATGTATTTTTGCCCAGTTTTTTCTACAATGTCACGTGGCAAATCTGGTGCCGGAGCGGATTTTCCCCAATCAAGTGTTTCCAAATAATCACGTAAAAATTGCTTATCAAAACTTGGCTGCTGTCCACCTGGCTTATATAGATCTTTCAGCCAAAACCGGGAAGAATCAGGGGTAAGAGCCTCGTCGATCCAGATCAGTTTACCATCTACGGTGCCAAACTCGAATTTGGTATCAGCAATGATTATCCCCTTCTGCTCAGCGATGTCACGCGCCCGCTCATAGATGGCAATAGTGGTATCACGCACCTGAGCTGCTAATTCTGCCCCACAGAGTTTTTCAACCTCGGCAAAGGAGATATTTTCATCGTGTGTACCCAGCTCAGCTTTGGTTGATGGAGTAAAGATCACCTGAGGCAACTTATCACTCTCGCGCAGACCTTCGGGCAACTGAATACCGCAGATAGCGCCTGTTTTTTTATAATCTTTCCAACCTGAACCTGAGATATACCCGCGCACAATGCATTCAACCGGCAACGGTTTAGCTTTTTTCACCAACATGCTGCGCCCTTCAAGTTGCGCGCGATATTGATGAGTTTCTGCAGGAAAATCATCAACGTTAGTGCTGACGATATGGTTAGAAATAATATCGGTCATTTGTTCAAACCAATATTTGGAGATTTCGGTCAGAACATAACCTTTTTGCGGAATACCCTCGTTCATGATGACATCAAATGCCGAGATACGATCGCTGGCCACGATCAACAAGTATTCACCCACATCGTAAATATCGCGCACCTTACCCTGATTAACCAACTTCAGTTCAGGACAATCGCTTTGCATCACTATTGGTGTCATCACTCTTTCCCTTCGATTGAACGCAAAATAGATGGAGAAATAACTATCTCGGCATCGGCTCTAAGCGTAGCCAATTTATCTTTTAGCATCTGATCTTGTTTAGTACGTAATACACTAACCCTTAAATCCTCTGATTCTTCAGCTGTCAGAGCAGTAGGATCTGCCGGATGTAGCTGTTTCAAACGGACAATATAAAAGGTATCAGCAGTAGCAAAAACTTTGTCGGCCGCTGGATTTTTGATCGTCAAGGCAAATGCTGCATCGGACAATCCATCAACATTGCCCAGGGTAGGGACAAAACCACCCATGGCCCGACCGAACATTCCAGTTTCCCCGAGCTTAGCTCCTTGGGGAACCAGAGTTTTCATACTGGCGCCGGCCAACAAATCCTTGATGGCACTATCAGCGTTTTGTTGCGCCAGTTTTACCGCCTCAATGTTACGCACTGCTTCTTCTACCTGCGGGCGCACCTGAGACAATTCAGGAATATAGCTGGCCTGCTTGTCAGCAACTTCGCACAAATAGATACCATTGGCAGTCTTAATTGGCGCAATTAATTGTCCTTTATCAAGGACAAAGGCGTGTTGGCTAAACTCATCATTTTGACCAATTGCAGGAATAGCTTCTCCCCGTTTAAACCAGCCAGTTGTTGCAAGAGACACCTGCAAGCTCTGGGCGGCGGCAACCAGACCGCCTTCTTTACGGTTAATATTATACGCATCCATAGCCTTTTCATAGGCCATGCGCTCAGTCAATTCCTGAGTCAGACCCTGCTCAACCTCAGCAACAACTTCGCTCAACGGTTTAAATCCAACCTCGACATACCCTTGCGCTTTAATGATATGGTACCCGGCGCGACTCTTAACCAGCGCGACTGCGTCAACGGCCAGATCAAAAGCGGCAGCCTCAAACGCTGGATCCATTGTCCCGCGTTTAAAGAAACCAAGCTCACCCCCATTGGCAGCGGTGGTATTATCCTGCGAATATTTTTTGGCCAATGTGGCAAAATCGCCATTTTGTGCTTTTGCCAGTATGTCGTCGGCCAGTTTCTTTTTTTCGGCTTGAGTAGTTTCATCTGCGTCAGCGCCAACCTTAATCAGGATATGGGCAACTGACACCTGTTCCGGCACATCATATTGAACCAGATGGCGATTGTAGTATTGCTCCACATCTGCATCGGTAAAGCTTATTTGGTCACTATAATCGCGTGGGTCGAGCACAATAAAAGACAGCTCCAGCTGCTCAGCTACCCGCCAAGACTCTTTATGGTCAGTATAATAATCATTTAACTGTATTTCACTCAACTCAACCTGTGCAGCAAAATCACTAGCGGCATACGGCACATATTCAAGATTTATTTTTTCATTCTGACGACGATATTCAGCTACAACATCTTCGTCGGTTACCGTTATTTCCGCCTGCAACCTTGCCCGTACCATGGCAATAAGCATTTGGCGGCGCTGGTTTTGCTCAAACAGTTCTGGTTTCATGCGCTGGTAGTCAAGAACAGCCAAGTAGCGTTCCTTGCTAAATCTACCATCTTCCTGGAATGCCGGTTCCGCAGCAATCACTTTAACCATTTCGTCCTTGGTTACCTTCAGGTTAATACGCTCCGCCTCTTGGAGCAGGAGGGTCTGATCAATCAAATTATTTATCGCCTGCTGGGACAAGCCAATCTGCTGTTCCAACTCAGGAGTGAAGCTCTGCCCATATATTTTCTTATAGAAATTGTAAATATTGCCATAGGTCGACTTGAAATCATCAAAGCTGACATCTGTTCCATTTACCCGCGCTGCAACTGTAGTTTCGCGTGATTGCTCACCGCCTTTACCCCAAACCAGAAAAATAGTACCAATAAATGTTGCAATTATTACCCAGAAAACAATTTGAACAATAGTAGTTTTCTGTTTTCTGCGGATGATATCCAGCATAGTTATAGTTCTCCTCGACTAACGACCTCAACTAACACCAATTAAATACGGGTGAAAAACAGCTTTGTATATTACGTCAACACTCTAGAGTAATGCAATAAGTTTTACCCGCGTTTCTCCGCAGCCACTATACACCTTCCAGCGCCGGTACCTAACCAATGGTTCCGGGGACAATGACACATGTCACCTTCTACATTTTGTCAGCTTCAAAGTTCTTCTATGTTTGCCAGCAAGCCACTATTTATCCTTGAGCCTGAGATAACTTTCTGCTAAGTTACTCCTCTTACATGCTGGGCAAAAAATTGCAATAAACCTATGCTCCGCCAATAAACCTATGCTCCGCTCATCTGCACAGAGGGAATCATCTTTATGTTTAATTTTCTTAACTCCTTTTGGGGACTGTTTTCTAACGATCTGGCCATCGACCTCGGCACGGCTAACACTTTGGTGTACCTCAAGGGCAAAGGGGTTGTTGTCAGTGAGCCATCGGTGGTGGCAGTGCAAAAAGGGGCTAATGGTGTAACAAAGGTGCTTGCCGTTGGCACCGAAGCTAAGAAAATGTTGGGACGCACTCCAGGCAGCATCATCGCCATTCGCCCCATGAAAGATGGCGTTATTGCCGATTTCGACATAACAGAAGAGATGCTACGTTATTTCATCCAGAAAGTTCACAACCGTAAAGCTTTGGTGCGTCCGCGCATTGTAATCTGTGTCCCCTCAGGTATTACCCAAGTTGAGAAACGCGCCGTCAAAGAATCTGCCGAGTCTGCCGGAGCACGTGAAGTTTACCTGATTGAAGAACCCATGGCTGCGGCAATTGGTGCGGGCCTACCTATTACCGAGGCCAATGGCAATATGATCGTCGACATAGGTGGAGGCACCACCGAGGTCGCTATAATTTCTCTTGCCGGCATTGTCTACGCAAAAAGCGTGCGCGTTGGTGGTGACAAGCTTGATGAGGCCGTCACCCAATACATCAAGCGCAAATACAATATGCTTATTGGTGAGCGCACAGCCGAACAGATTAAAATTGAAATCGGCAGCGCCTTTGCGTTGGATGAAGAGACGACCATGGATATCAAAGGTCGCGACCTGGTCAGCGGTATTCCGCGCACTCTCCAGATAAACTCTCAAGAGATCCGTGAAGCTTTAGCGGAAACGGTCAATGCCATTGTTGAGGCGGTTCGCGTAGCGCTAGAGCAAACGCCACCAGAACTTGCTGCTGACATTGTTGATCGCGGTATCATTCTGGCGGGCGGCGGAGCACTTCTTCACGGGCTGGACAAATTGCTCCAGCAGGAAACCAGTCTTCCCGTTGTCATAGCGGAAGATCCGTTATCCTGCGTGGTTAAAGGCTCTGGTGCCGTACTCGACGAACTAGACCTGCTGCGCCGGGTAACTGTTGCCACCTAACAAAAGAACGTATCGCCCGCTATGTGAAGCCGCATAGCAGGCAAGATTATTCACACTTAGCGCAGCTCGCCATCAACATTGAAGTTAGACAACCACTAGCCACACTGGTCGCTCATGCTGGAATTCATCAAAAAGCACCAGTCAACCATTTTATTCATATCTCTAGTGACTGGGGCTTTACTCCTTTATTCAAACAGCTTACGCCAAAAACAGCACACTACCCTGTTTGAGCGCGGAATACTGCAATTAACCCGACCGCTTTACGGTACTATTGACACCACCTCACGCAACATCGCCAACATATGGCACGACTATATTGACCTCACCACCGTTCGACAACATAATATTAAGTTACAGGAGCAAATGCGCCTCCTACGGAGACAACTGCTTGAGCTCCAAGAAGTTGCACAAGAAAACATCAGGTTGCGCACACTGCTACATTTTCAGCCTGAGCCACAGCAGCACGAAATACCGGCTCGCATAATCGCAGTTGATGCGACAAACTGGTTTCGCACTATCACCATCAACAAGGGAACCGACGACAATGTGCATAATGGGCTCCCGGTTATAGTTGCCGAAGGAGTTGTCGGGCGCACCATAAAATGTTCCGCCACCAGCTCCAGGGTGCTGCTAGTCATTGATGCCGCATCTGAAGTTGCCGCCCTAATCCAGCACAACCGCACACGCGGCATTGCCCGCGGCAGAGGGACCAATTTAACCTTCGACTATGCATTACGTAATAAAGATGTCCAAATCGGTGACATGGTAATTACGGCTGGCACTGGCGGTGTATTCCCTAAAGGGATACCCATCGGCACCATCAGCAGCATCAACAAACTGGATTATGGGCTATTCCAAACACTGGAGCTGACCTCCTGTGTAGACTTCTCCCGCTTGGAAGAAGTTCTGGTCATTCAAAACGAACAACAATGAAACGCTTATTACGCTATCTGATAACTGGCATAACCCTGATTGTATTGCAAACAGCGGTACTCCCACATTTTTTGGGCATGCAACTACGTCCTGATCTCCTGTTAATCCTGGTGCTGTATTCCAGCCTTAGCAATACGTCTGGTTCTGGTGCCTTCTATGCGTGGATTTTAGGCTGCCTGCTGGACGTATTCAGCGGCACAACCCTAGGGCTATATGGCATCGTAATGTTAATAATTTTCTGTGCTAGCGCTGGCGTCGGGCGTCAATTCAACCGCGAAAACAAAATAACCATGGTGGTGGCAACAATTATTGGCACCATTGCTCAAGTCGCACTTCTCGTATTTATGTTACTCTGCTTTGCATCCACGCCGCAAAGCTGGCTGCCAATTGTCAAACAGCTGCCCCTGCAACTACTGCTCAACCTCTCCGCCATTATTTTATTCACCCTGCTGAGAGAACCGCTTAAAGATTTTGTCAACCGGCACAAAGGGCACAGCCCCACCAGGTGGAGCCATACATCATGGCATTAAATAGCCCACAGCCAGATGATATTAGCAGAAGAAAACGTTTTATGTGGCTCATACTGCCAGCGATATTTCTGTTTGCGTTAATAGGCTTACGGTTATGGACACTACAGATTATTTATGGTGAGCGCTACGAGCTACTATCGCAAAAAAACCGCACCCGCTATATTCCAATCGCCGCGCCACGCGGAGCGATATATGACCGCGACGGATTGTTATTAGTTGACAACAGACCTTCTTTTACCGTTTCGGCACTGAGGCAGGAGGTTGTTGACAAACAACTTCTGTTGCAAAATTTAGCCACATATCTGAATTGCGATTGGCACCAATTAGATCAGGACTGGAATAAGAGGCGTTACTTTCCACAGTACCGCCCCATACCTTTAAAACAGGATATCGACAGAGCAGTACTAGAACGACTGGCGGAGAACTCAGTTACCCTGCCCGGAATGCTCATTGAGGTCCAACCCATGCGTGCCTATCCGTTTCGTGAGGTAGCAGCTCATCTGTTTGGTCACATTGGTGCCATCACTCAAGAAGAGTTGGGTCGGGAGACATACCGAGATTACAATGCTGGTGATTTTATCGGCAAAACCGGCTTAGAAAAACACCTAGAAAGCTACCTACGCGGGACTGCTGGTGAAAAACTGGTTGAGGTAGACGTTAAAGGCAAGCAGTTGCGTCAGCTACAGGTTCGCCCGGCGCTTCCAGGCAACAGTGTATTTTTAACCTTGCAGCTCGATCTGCAATTGCGCACCGAACAGGCCTTTGGCGATCATGCTGGTGCAGCAGTAGTGCTGGATGTAAACAATGGCGAAATTCTCGCTATGGTCAGCCGACCAGCTTTCGATCCGGAAATGTTTGCCCGCGGTATAACTTCCAAGGAATGGAGCGCGCTGGTTAACAATCCGAGCAATCCACTACAGGACAAATCGCTTAGTGGTCAATACCCCCCCGGCTCCACCTACAAAATGGTAACGGCTCTGGCCGCTTTACAGTCTGGAGCTATAACACCGAACACCATAATTGACTGTGCTGGTCGCACCACTATAGGCAACCGCGATTTCCGCTGTTGGAAAAAGACTGGGCATGGCGCGACAAATTTAAGAAAAGCGCTACGCGAAAGTTGCGATGTATGGTTTTACGAGGTTTCGCTTCGTGTTGGGGTGGAGCGTATGTCAACAATGGCGCGCCAGCTTGGCTTAGGGCGAAGTTATGACCTCCCCCTGGACAATGAGAAATCCGGCCTCATACCTGACAAAAAATGGAAGTTACAGCGCTATAACTTACCTTGGTACCCGGGGGAAACCGCCATCGCTGCGATCGGTCAGGGTTATGTACTAGCCACGCCATTGCAGTTGGCCGTCATGACCGCTACTATTGCCAATGGGGGCACCCTGTACCGACCACAAATCCTTAAAACAATCACCACACCCAAGGGCAAAACCATAAAAACCTATGCGCCAGAAAAAATCCATGATTCCAGATTGAACCAGCAACAACTTAACTATGTAAAACAAGGGATGGAAGAGGTTGTTAATCATCCGCGCGGCACCGGCAAATCAAGTGCTCTGCCCTATGTTATGGTCGCTGGTAAGACCGGCACCGCCCAGGTAATCCGCATGAAAGATGATCCTATAGATGGGGAGCTGATTGACGTGGAAGAGATCGCCTACCGCCACCGCGACCATGCTCTCTTTGTTGCCTATGCTCCCGCGAAGAAACCACAAATAGCAGTGGCTATAATTGTCGAGCACGGGCAACACGGTGGCAGCGCTGCTGGTCCAATAGCTCGGCAAATTTTTGAGCAGTATTTTGCCCCCGGCAAAAAAGAGAATAGTTCACAACCAGAGCGACCAATCAACATAAATCAACAAAATCACACTGGAGCTAATGATGTTTGATCGTCGTTTAATTGGCAACTTCGACTGGCCTTTAGTGTTGCTCGTTATTCTCACCACAATTATCGGAATACTTAATTTATATAGCGCTACATCCAGCTGGAACATGCTCGGACAACCTGTCTACATGAAACAATTGTATTGGCTAGCTCTAGGCCTGACCGTCGCCCTGAGTCTAACCATATTCAATTACCGCCACCTGGAACACATGGCCATCGGTGCCTACCTCGGTTGTATAGGCTTATTGGCCGGGGTGCTAATTTTCGGCAAAACCAGCATGGGAGCAACCCGCTGGATAAATATTGGTTCGTTTAATCTGCAACCTAGTGAAATCACAAAAATTGTCTTGATTATAGCCTTGGCAGCTTATTTTAGCCGTCATGAATCACCGATAGGCTACAGTTTAACGGAATTAATCGCCCCGGGCATATTATTGATTATGCCAGTAGTGCTAATAATTAAGCAGCCGGATCTCGGCACAGCCATGTTGCTTATTTTTATTGGCGCTACCATGGCTCTGTTCGCCGGCATTCAGCGCTGGGCCATGACAGCACTATCACTGTTGGCAACAGCTGCACTCAGTGGTGGATGGTTTTTGCTCCATGGCTACCAAAAAGAACGCATCCGTACCTTTCTTGACCCGGAGCGTGATCCACTTGGCACCGGCTACCACATAATTCAGTCAAAAATCGCGGTAGGCAGTGGAGGATTCTGGGGCAAGGGGTTTATGCATGGCACCCAGTCTCAACTCTCTTTTCTCCCCGAACGTCATACAGATTTTGCTTTTTCTGTATTTGCTGAGGAGTGGGGCTTTATGGGGTCAATGATTCTATTAAGTCTCTATCTAGGGATAGTCTTATGGGGTATCTATATCGCCCGCAAAGCGGATTCAAGTTTCGGCATGTATCTGGCTATTGGTATCACGGCGATGATTTTTTGGCATATCGTTGTTAACCTTGGCATGGTTATAGGATTATTGCCAGTTGTCGGCGTCCCCTTACCGCTGTTCTCCTACGGTGGGACCAGCATGCTCACCACCATGATCGGCATCGGGTTATTGCTCAATATCAGCATGCGCCGCTTTATGTTTTAACAATCAGAGCAACAAATACTCCCCAAAGTTCATATAGGTCAAGGTATCTGTTGCGTTTACAACATTAAATATACATAATTGACCACAATGAATCTTTCTAACCGTTTTCGCCTAAATCCCATCTGGCTGTTGTTATTATCCTATATGGGTAGCATCATAATTACTGCCCATACGAGCAGGGATTTATGGGGCAACTATTGCTGGTTATTGCTATTACTTACAGCAATAACATTGCTTGCTTCATGCTTTACCCAGAACATCCGCCCCGCTGCAGCTTTAGCTATCCTGACCCTTACCCTTGGTGCAGGACATTACACTGCTGCCCAGAGTCCGACGACCGGGACCACAAACCTTAGTAAAATACATGAAGTCAGCGTTCAAGCGAGCGTTATCCGCATTGATCCGCAACCTAAGCGGTGGCGGATGGACGTGGCTTTGGAACAAATTAGCGATCAGCACTTAAGCTCGCCCGCACAGGGCAAGTTACGGGTTCAGGTGCTAACTCCGAAGGCAGTAGATACTATCGACAACAGCAGGTCGACTATTCTGCCCGGCGATCACATTATCTTTCGCGCCAAGTTGTATCAACCGCGGTTACTCGACCTGCCAGCGGAGTTCAACTACCCCAGATATCTAGCTAGCCGGGGGATTTTCACCTGTGCTTATATTAAAGACAGTGACAGCATACTTAAGCTGGACGCGCCCCACCATATTAGCTGGCGGCAACACATAGAACGTTTAAGATCTAGCGTCGGGCGTAAAATTGAAGCGCTATTGCCCCCGGAAAAAAGCGCCTATTTGCTCAGCCTCACTCTGGGGCAGAAAACACGTTTATCAACAGCGCAACGTGAACAGTTGGCAACATATGGCATCTCCCATCTGTTTTCTATCTCCGGTCTGCATCTTGGACTATTAGCCGGGATATTATATCAACTGATAAACCGCCTATATCGCCGCAGCGAATATCTGCTGTTAAAATGTCCCGCGCAAACAGCGGTGCCGTTGCTATCCCTCCCGGTAATTTTTTTCTACCTGCTATTCACCGGCGCTGCGACCCCAACCGTAAGAGCGGCACTCATCATGGGCTTTGGAGTGCTAGTGCTGCTGTCCCAGCGCCACACCTCTCCCCTTAACTTGTTAGCATTAGTTGCCCTGATAATCCTTGGGTTTGATCCCCTAGCGCTATTTTCTGCTGCATTCCAACTCTCTTTTGCTGGAGTAGGCGCGATTCTTTTCTGTTTGCCTGCCATACACCCGCACTGCCACAGCAGAGCAGCACGCTGGTTCTTCCTGCCCTTTTGGCTAACATTTATTGCTACCTTGGCAACCACTCCCATTGCATTGTGGCACTTTCATACCCTAGCGCCAGCGGCACTAGTATGTAACCTGTTTGCCGTACCTATTATCGGCATGTGCACTCTACCTTTGGCCCTAACCGGAACAGTGCTGATCAGCTTTATCCCTAGCATTGCCTTACCACTGCTGCAGTGCAGCAGCTGGCTAATAAATCTTACCTTGGAATTGGCGCAACAGGTAGCACAGGGCACACTGGCGGCGAAGACTTTATTCCTGAGTCCTACACAACACCTATTGATTACCCTATGCTGTTTAACCCTGCTGTGCGCGTGCAGCAAATCAAAACATAGCTTTAGCGCTATGATGTTTGCAACCATGCTGCTGTGGCTGAGCAGCTGTTGGCAACCGCCACCGCCGCCATTGCAACTAACAGCATTCAGTATTGGTCAAGGTGATTCGCTGCTGTTACGTTTTACCGATAAGAAAACATACTTGATTGATGGGGGTGGATTTTACAGCCCCACATTTGATGTCGGTCAGCGCTTACTAGCCCCGGCACTAGGTTATCTTGGAGTCCATCATTTAGACGCCGTAATATTAAGTCACGACCATCCGGATCATCGCAAAGGGTTGATATATATTTTGCGCAATTTCGCTGTCGATCAATTCTGGTGTTCCATTCCGCTTGCACAACTGCATTACAGTCTGCAACAGGTGATTGCCGAACGCAGCATACCTGTACGGCTTTTTGCCTCCGGCTGGACTAGTGTCAACGCTGACACAGTAACTACCTTGGATGTTTTTGTACCACCAGGCATAAATAACAGTATGAACGACCGCTCCTTGGCACTGTTAGCCCATCATGGTCACGATGGCGTTCTTCTCACTGGCGATCTCGAACAGTACGGCATAGAACAGCTATTAGCCCAACCTTTACCGGCACCCGTCACCCTGCTTAAACTACCACATCACGGCAGCCGACGTTCGGCACCACACCAATTATTATATACGACACAACCCCAAATAGCCGTTGCCAGCCTCGGTTATGGCAACAGTTATGGTTTCCCCCATCAGGAGGTGGTAACCGAAGTGAACAACGTAGGGGCTAAATTGATCCGTACCGATCTTGATGGTACGGTACAATTCGGTAGTTGGGGTAAGGGCTGGGCAGAAAACAGACTATGACCTGTTGCCCAACCAATTTGCAACACAAACAAAAAAGTCCGCCTTATACATATAAGGCGGACTTTTTGTTTAACTAGAAAGCAAACTTGCTACAATTGACTACAGTGCATCAATGATAGCATTTAGTGTTGCACTAGGACGCATAGCTGCAGTCACTTTGGCAACATTTGGCTTGTAGTAGCCCTCGATATCAACAGGAGCGCCTTGGGCTGCAAGAAGTTCCGTGTTGATTTTAGCCTCATTAGCCCCAAGATCAGCTGCAATCTTAGCAAACTTAGCTTTCAACTCAGCATTCTTGTCTTGAGCAGCAAGAGCTTGTGCCCAGTACATACCAAGATAGAAGCTACTACCGCGATTATCAATCTCATTAACCTTACGAGAAGGTGCTTTTGCATTCGACAGATAGCTCGTAACTGCTGTATCCAGAGTATCAGCAAACAATTGAGCCGTTGCATTGCCCGAAGTCTTAGCAATATGCTCTAAAGATGGAACCAGAGCACAATACTCACCCAGTGAATCCCAACGCAAGTGACCCTCTTTGATGAATTGCTCAACGTGCTTAGGAGCAGAACCACCAGCACCTGTTTCAAACATTCCACCACCCTTTAGCAGCGGTACAATTGACAGCATTCTTGCACTGGTACCCAGCTCAATAATTGGGAACAAGTCAGTAAGATAATCACGAATCGCGTTACCAGCAACAGATATTGTATTCAACCCTTTACGACTTCTTGCTAAAGATATCTTCATTGCTTCATCTGGTGTCTTAATAGTGATATCAAGACCAGTAGTGCCAAATTCCTTGAGGTACTTCTCGACTTTAGCAATAATTTGCGCATCGTGACCACGCTGTGGATCAAGCCAGAAAATTGCTGGTTCACCAGAAGCTGTAGCACGTGTTATTGCTAATTTTACCCAGTCTTGAATTGAATCATCCTTGGCTTGACATGAACGGAACACATCACCCGTGGCAACTTTTTGCTCAAGCAGAGTTTTACCTGAGGCATCAACAATACGGATAGAACCATCACCTGTAGCGATAAAAGTTTTATCGTGAGAACCGTACTCTTCTGCTTTTTGCGCCATCAGACCAACATTAGAAACGGCACCCATAGTAGAAGGATCATATTGACCATTTTTTTGGCAATCTTCAATTACCACTTGGTACATTGTTGAGTAGCAACGATCTGGGATCATCGCTAAAGTATCTTGCAACTGGTCTTCTGTGTTCCACATACGCCCGCCATCACGGATGACTACAGGCATTGAAGCATCTATAATAACGTCGTTAGGTGTATGCAGGTTGGTAATCCCTTTGCTGGAATCAACCATAGCCAACCCTGGACTTGTTTTATATACCGCCATGATATCTGCTTCAATCTCAGCTTTTTTGGCAGCAGGTAATTGACCAAGGCGGGAATATACATCACCCAAACCATTATTGATATTTACGCCCAACTTTTTGAACGTATCTGCGTGTTTTTCAAATACATCTTTAAAGAAAACAGTAACACACTGACCAAACATGTATGGGTCAGAAAATTTCATCATGGTTGCTTTGAGATGCAAAGAAAGCAACACACCTTCTTTTTTAGCTACTTCAATCTGCTCTGCGTAAAACTTACGCAATGCAGCAATATTCATTGTTGATGAATCAAGAATTTCACCAGCACGCAAAGGCATTTTTTCTTTCAAAACAGTAACAGTGCCATCAGCACCAACAAATTCATAATTTACCGTAGTAGCTTTGGCAACCGTCACTGATGTTTCACTGCCATAAAAGTCACCTGAAGTCATATTGACAACACGAGTTTTGGAACCAGCAGGCCAAGGTTTCATCATACGATGAGGATTTTTCTGAGCAAACTTTTTAACTGAAGCAGCCGAACGACGATCTGAGTTACCTTCACGAAGAACTGGGTTTACCGCAGAACCAAGGCACTTAGCATAGCGATTTTGCAACTTTTTCTCTGCATCCGTCTTAGGCTCTTCAGGAAAGTCAGGAACATCGAAGCCCTGGCCTTGCAGCTCTGCGATCGCTTCTTGAAGCTGAGGGATGGAAGCACTGACGTTAGGTAATTTAATGATGTTGCATGTAGGATCTTGAGTCAACTCGCCCAATTCCGCCAAGTAATCAGCTACTTTCTGATCATCTTTCAGAGCGTCAGGGAAATTAGCAAGAATACGCCCAGAAAGGGAGATGTCACGTGTCTCAACATCAACACCTGAACCCTTGAGGAATTTCTGTACAATCGGTAGCAACGCGTAAGTTGCTAACGCTGGTGCTTCATCAATTTCTGACCAAATAATCGTTGACATGTTTTCTCCTTGAAATTGTTAATAACAATGGTAACTGTGGTCGTACCCCATCAAATAATTTGTAAAGTCCATATTCTTTATCTGATTTACGACCTCACTTTAATCCTCACTTTAATCTTATCCACAATTCATCAAAAACGTTGTACACAGTATGCAAAAGACCAGCCACTGTCAAGGGAAAACCAAACCAGCGCACAACAAGAGCCACACTGCACTAGAGCGCCCTGGAGCTAACCAACCATCAGCGAGTCAGCACCCTTTAAACGTGTCCACAAAAGCTGTTAATACAACTTATTTTTATAACGGGGGCTTCACATCGACCGGATAATACTGTATTACACAGATTACAAAAATTGCCTGCTTATTTATTGCAAGCGATAAACAGTGCAATCTAGCCACACCAAGGAGAATTAGCGTGAGCATTACCGGTATCAAAGGGATGAATGACATTCTGCCCGCAGACATCACTGCGTGGCAATTTTTAGAGGAACAGGCACGAAAGATTTTCAGCACCTACGGCTGTCAGGAAATTCGCGTGCCCGTGGTCGAAAAAACTGAGTTGTTTTGTCGATCAATTGGCGAAACCACAGATATTGTCGAAAAAGAGATGTATACCTTTACCGACAAAAGCGACCACTCCATCACCCTGCGCCCCGAGGGGACAGCACCGGTAATTCGCGCATTTATTCAGCACAAACTATACAATCAAGACCAGATCTCCAGGCTGTACTATATGGGGCCTATGTTTCGTTATGAGCGCCCGCAAAAAGGGCGCTACCGCCAATTTCACCAGATCGGCGCTGAGGTTATCGGCATTGATGATCCGCGTATCGACGCTCAGATGCTGGCAATGCTGAGCCATTACTTTGAAGCTGTGGGTATCAGCGATGTCAGTCTACAGATCAACTCGCTTGGTTGCCCTAAATGCCGCCCAGGCTATCGCGCAACCTTAATAGCCTATCTTGATCAACGCCATGAGCAGCTATGTCCCGACTGTCAACGACGTTGCTCCAGCAATCCACTGCGGGTGCTCGACTGCAAGATCAAGGGCTGCCAAGAAGCGACAATTGATGCTCCATCAGTACTTGATCACCTATGCTCGGAATGTGATACCCACTTCAGCGCGGTACAGCAACATCTGGATCTGCTCGGTACCAGCTATGTTATCAACAATCGCATGGTGCGCGGGCTTGACTACTACACCAAGACCACCTTCGAGATGGTGACTAACAGTCTGGGCTCCCAAAACGCTGTGGCCGCAGGCGGTCGCTATGATGGATTAGTAGCTGAGCTCGACGGTCCGGCTCTGCCCGGCATCGGCTTTGCCATGGGATTAGAGCGCCTAGTACTACTCCTTGGCGACAACACTATTAAAGCAGCAACAGCAAAAATCTTCATAGCCACCATGGGAGAAGAAGCAGAGCGCCTCGCCTTCACCCTGCTGCACCAACTTCAGCGCCACGGCATTCACGCCGAAATGGATTTTGGTCACAAGAGTCTGAAAGCACAGCTGCGTCGCGCCGACAAGCTCAATTGCCAGTACACCCTATTTCTTGGTGACAATGAGCTGACCGCTGGCAACGCCCAACTTAAAACAATGGTCGATGGCAGCCAAACGTCTATCGCCATCGACGGAATCTATACCCAGCTATGTACTCTGCTTGACGCCGAGGATACAACATCGCTATAATTCCCCACTTAGTTAATACAATAAACACCTTTTACGTATACCCCCTTGGAGGAATAAACAGTTGAACGATAAACTTGGTAATTGGAAAAGAACTCACTACTGTGGCGACCTGACCAGCGCTCACATTGGCAGCGAAGTTTGCTTGATGGGCTGGGTGCAACGCCGCCGCGACCACGGCGGGCTAATCTTTATCGACCTGCGCGACCGTGAAGGCATTACCCAACTGGCCCTTGACCCTGATCGTGATCCGGAAGCGCACACCAAGGCCGATAAAATACGCAATGAATTCGTCATCGCCATCAAAGGGACAATCTCACCACGCCCCGATGGCACCATCAATCCGAAGATGAAAACCGGCGAGGTTGAAGTTGAAGTCAACGAATTGCGCATCCTCAACACCTCCAAAACGCCGCCGTTTCTGCTGGATGAACACGCAGATGTTGCGGAGAATATTCGCTTGAAATATCGCTACCTTGATTTACGCCGCCCGGCACTGCAGAAAAATATGATCCTGCGCCACAAAGTAACCCGCAGCGTACGCACCTACCTTGACGAACAGGGTTTTCTGGAAATTGAAACGCCAGTACTGACCAAAAGCACTCCCGAAGGCGCCCGCGACTATCTGGTGCCCAGCAGGGTGAACGGCGGCAATTTCTATGCCCTACCTCAGAGCCCACAATTATTTAAACAGTTGTTGATGGTTGCCGGCTATGACCGTTATTGTCAAATTGTAAAATGCTTCCGTGATGAGGATCTGCGCGCCGATCGCCAACCAGAGTTCACCCAGATCGACTGCGAAATGAGCTTTGTTGACAGCAATGATATAATCTCAGTCATGGAGAACATGATTGCCCGCATCTTCAAAGAGACCATGGGCGTAGACGTTGTTACCCCCATGGCACGCATCACCTACGCTGAAGCAATGGAGCGTTTCGGTGTCGATAATCCTGACCTGCGTTTTGATCTCGAACTTATTGACCTGTCCGCAATTGGCGCCGGCTGTGGTTTCCAAGTATTTGCCGATGCTATTAAAAATGGTGGCATGGTTAAAGCTATAAACGCCAAGCAGTGTGCAAAGTTCTCGCGCAAAGATCTCGACAATCTAACCGACTTCGTCAAAATCTATGGCGCCAAAGGGTTAGCCTGGGTAAAAATAACCGCAGATGGCTGGCAATCTCCTATCGCCAAGTTTTTCACCCCTGCGGAACTAGAGCAAATCAATCAAGCGATGGGCGCCGAAGTTGGCGACCTGCTGATGTTTGTCGCTGATACCACCCGCACTACCAATGAAGCATTAGGTCGCCTGCGTGGTCATCTAGGCCAGAAACTTGGGCTTACCGACAAGAGTGTCTTTAGATTTGTCTGGGTAACCGACTTCCCCCTTCTAGAATGGGATGACGACGCGAAAAGGTATACAGCAGTGCACCACCCATTTACCGCTCCACGCGATGAGGACATGCCCTTGCTCGACAGCGACCCGGGGCAAGCATGTGCCCAGGCCTACGATTTAGTCCTGAACGGTTCCGAGATAGGTGGCGGCAGCATCCGTATCCACGACCAACACATTCAAAGCAAGATGTTCGAGCTCCTAGGTATCGGCACAGAGGAGGCTCGTGAAAAATTTGGCTTCCTACTCGACGCTCTGGAATATGGCGCTCCTCCCCATGGCGGTTTGGCCTTTGGTCTCGATCGCCTGGCCATGATACTCACCGGTTCAGATTCTATTCGTGATGTTATCGCTTTTCCCAAAACTCAAAAAGCGACGTGCCTGCTATCTGAAGCACCAGGACCCGTCGAAGAAAAACAATTGCAGGAACTTTCCATACGCTTACGTACTAAAAAAAAGGGCTAAGCTGAAAGCACCATGACCAATAAATTAGGCTCATGCTCAATTACAGCATTTCAGCGCGCAAGGTAGCCCAGATGATTTCACATTTTTTTAGTAGCATAGCGACAAACAAATCAAAGGTATTTTTGTTTTTCGGTGTGGCTGGCCTTTTGGTCAGCCCAATAAGCGGATGCACTGCTGCGTCCAAAACGTTAGACTCAGACCACAATCAACACAAAGTGTCTGCGCCAGCTCAAGCTGGTGCAGATACAACAACTAATCAAATAGTTGTGCACGCCGCAAACAACAGCCACCAATATCAGCAGTATTATATGAACCCCCAAGCGCGCATAGCGCAGCTCAAAGATGCCCAGCTGCATGCTCAATCCACCAAGGTTACATATTCAAAGCATGCGGTGATTAATACCAACGTTGACCACCAAGCTCCACGTCAAACCCAAGAACCTGCTACAGTAAGATCCAACCAATACACAGTTGAACCTGGGGAAAACCTATACGCCATTGCGGCAAAATCTAGCACCTATGATGATGGCCTATTGTGGCCGTTAATTTACAAATCCAACCGCGATCAAATCAAAGATCCGGAGCAGATTTTTCCAGGTCAGCTTTTGACCATTTCCCACAAACACAGTGAACTGGAAAAAGAGACCGCACGCGAAACAGCGCGAAAATCTGGAATTTTTATCCATTAACCTTTTAGCACCAAACAACTACTTTCGCGGACTATATAATTGGTGCAATTTCCCTTGACAGCTTTTCGGGTTTTGCATACTGTATACAGCGATAATTGCAATTGAAGTGTATGATCATCAACAAAAGCAAACTAGACGATATCATCATCTGCGAAATAGACTAAATAGCTATTTGCTCGGATGAGGGCAACCCGTGCCGGAGTGACCTGTGTCACTCCAGCTTTTTATTTCTATTGTTTGATTTTAAGGAGAGAGACATGGCAAGAGCAAAAATTTCGTTGATCGGTGGCGGTCAAATTGGTGGCGTTTTAGCACAACTTTGCGCACTGCGTGAACTAGGTGATGTTGTACTATTTGACATCGTTGAAGGACTACCACAAGGTAAAATGCTCGACATCGCTGAAGTTGCACGTGTTGATGGTTTTGATGTAGACCTTAAAGGTACTAACAGCTACGCCGACATTGCTGGTTCTGATGTTGTTATCGTTACTGCAGGTCTTCCTCGTAAGCCAGGCATGAGCCGCGATGACCTCTTAGGTGTTAACGCTAAGATCATGTCACAGGTTTCACAGGGCATCAAAGAATTTGCTCCGGATGCATTTGTTATCATCATCTCTAATCCTTTAGATGCGATGGTTACTCTATGTCAAAAAGTTACCGGCTTCCCAGCTGAGCGCGTAATGGGTCAAGCAGGTGTTCTTGATTCAAACCGTTTTTGCTCTTTCATCGCTTGGGAATTAGGCGTTTCTGTCCGCGACGTTAACGCAATGGTACTTGGTGGTCACGGCGACACAATGGTTCCTATCGTTCGTTATGCAAACGTTAATGGTGTTCCAGTTATGGAGCAACTCGTTCGCAAGTACGGCAGCGAAGCAAAAGCTAAAGAAGTTATGACAGCAATGGTAGAGCGCACTAAAATGGCTGGTGGTGAAGTTGTTAAATTATTGGGCAATGGCTCAGCATTCTACAGCCCAGCATCTTCTGCTATCGGCATGGCCGAAGCAATCTTGCGTGACCAAAAGCGTGTTCTGCCAGTATGTGCACTGCTTAAAGGTGAGTTCGGCGTTGACAACTACTATGTTGGCGTTCCTTGTATCCTCGGCGCTGCTGGCATCGAAGGTATTCTTGAATTTGAATTGGATGCTGAAGAACAAGCAATGTTTGACAACTCAGTTGCAGCAGTTAAGGGGCTCATTGATGAGCTTCCTACCATCCTGCCTGACCTTGCAAGTGTACTGAAATAATTAGCCCGAACTCAGGCTATGACTAACCAACAAGGGCAATGGCAACATTGCCCTTGTTGCGTGTATACTCAGCAGGAAATTAAAGAACGCTTACCCCCCTAAGTAATCATTCACTTTCCACTCAGTAAACGTTAGTCGACCTAAAGACAGAACGATGGAATACGCTAAATAGTTCCTATATGACATATATGCTTGCGCAGTAATTGCGTAAAGTGCTATATCGGAGCCGTTTAGCAATTGACGATGTTTTATTGCTGTAAAAACGCAGCATAATTTCTTAGAACATCTCTATTTTTTACAGGAGACAGTATGGCAGAGAACGCAAAACTCACTAGTGCTGAGCAAATTGTCGTTAAGTTTACCGGTGATTCCGGTGACGGCATGCAACTCATCGGCAACCAACTTACCGCCTTGGCTGCATTAGACGGTAACGATGTTAACTCCCTTCCTGATTACCCATCAGAAATCCGTGCACCAATCGGAACAATAGCTGGTGTTTCTGGCTTCCAAATGTGCCTGGGCGATCATAAAATTTACACCGCAGGTGATTCACCAGACGTATTGGTTTCATTCAACCCTGCAGCATTGAAGCACAGTTCTAAATTTGTTAAGGCTGGTGGCATCATTATCACCAACTCTGACTCATTTACTGAGAAAGCCATGACTAAGGTTGGTTATACTACCAATCCTCTCGAAGATGGTAGCCTCGCTGGTTATGACGTTAAAGCTATTCCTATGTTTACCTTGGTGCGTGAATCACTGGCTGACATGGAGATGCCTAATTCTGCAAAAGACCGCTGCAAAAACTTTTTTGTAATGGGTCTTTTGTGCTGGTTGTTCAACAAAAAGCAACAACTAGTACTTGACTTCATTCAAGAAAAATTTGGTGCTAATTCTAAAAAACCTAAGCTGCAAGTTGCTGAAGCCAACACTAAGGCATTCAAAGCAGGTTTGCACTTTGGTGAAACCACCATCATGTTCCAAGAGCGCTATGACCTCGGCGCTGCACAGATCGAAAAAGGTCTGTACCGTAACATTACCGGCAATGACGCTGCTGCTATCGCTATTGCTGCTGCTGGTCAAAAAGCTGGTTTGATACCTTTCATCGGTTCATACCCCATCACACCTGCTACCGACATCTTGCACTTAGGTTCTGAATTTAAAGATGCTGGTCTGATTACCATGCAGATGGAAGATGAAATTGCTGGCATCTGTTCTGCAGTTGGTGCTTCCTACGCTGGCGCTTTAGCCTTCACAACTACTTCAGGTCCTGGTCTCTCTTTGAAAACTGAAGCTGCAGGCATGGCATTTATTCTTGAAATACCACTGGTCATTATCAATGTCCAACGTGGTGGTCCAAGTACTGGTCTGCCTACCAAAACAGAGCAATCAGACTTGCTGCAAGCAATGTTTGGTCGCAACGGTGATAGCTACATGCCAATCATCGCTGCTAATAGCCCTGCTGACTGCTTCGATGCAGTTTTTCAAGCAGCAAAAGTTGCTCTGAAATACCGCACACCAGTTATCGTTATGTCTGATGGATACATTGGTCAAGGCAGTTGCCCTTGGAAAGTACCTAACTTTGCTGATCTTGAAGATTTGCGCCCTTATGTAGGAACATGGAAACCAGAAGAGCATCCTGGTGAAAAATATGTTAGCTACAAGCGCGATCCTGAGACTCTAGCGCGCACAATTGCCATTCCAGGTACAAAAGGTTGCCAAAACCGCATCGGCACATTAGAAAAGAATGAAAATGGCGACGTAAGCACAGACGCTGCTAACCATCAAAAGATGACTGAACTGCGTAAAGCAAAAGTTGACAACTTAGCCAAAGTACTTCCTGCCGCCGAGATCCAAGGCGCTGATTCTGGTAAAGTACTAGTTATCAGTTGGGGTGGTACCTACGGTGCGGTTAAAGGTGCAGTTGACCGTCTAATCGAAGAGGGCAAATCAGTTTCCGGCGTAAACCTTCGCTGGGTATGGCCTTTCCCACCAAATCTAGGTGAGATGATTAGCCGTTTTGACAAAGTATTGGCACCTGAGCTCAACATGGGGCAACTGAGCCTGTTGTTGCGCTCTAGGTTCTTGGTTGACGTTCAATCTCTATCCAAGGTACAGGGCGACCCGTTCCGTGAATTTGAGATCATCGACAAAGTACACGAAATGTTAGGAGAATAAAAACATGTCTGATACTCAACTAACTAAAAAATATTTTGCAGCAGATGCTGAAGTTAAATGGTGCCCAGGTTGTGGCGATTACGCTATCATGAATGCGGTTCGCGCAGGGATGGTTGCTGCTGGCAAGCCCCGTGATGAAGTTTCAATCGTTTCTGGTATCGGTTGCTCAAGCCGTTTCCCTTACTACATGGAAACTTACGGTTTGCACACCATCCACGGTCGTGCAGCAGCTATTGCATCGGGCGTTAAAGTTGCTAACCCTAAGCTTGACGTATGGGTAATCTCTGGCGATGGTGACTCCACTGCAATCGGTGGTAACCACTTTATGCACGTTATTCGCCGTAATATGAACCTTAACTATGTTCTGATCAACAACAAGATCTATGGTCTAACCAAAGGGCAATATTCACCTTGTTCTGAGATGGGTCAAATCTCTAAAACTAGTCCTTATGGTGTTATTGATTACCCTATGGCTCCACTTAAGGTTGCTATGGGTATTGGAGCAACATTTATTGCCCGTGGTCTCGACGCTAAAATGAAATTGTCGGAAGAGATCTGCATCCGTGGTGCGCAACATAACGGTTTGAGCATGATGGAATTTTTCACCAACTGCGTAATCTACAACGATGGTGCTCACTCTAAATTAACTAATAAAGAAGATGGCGAGAACAACTGCATCGTACTGCGCAATGGCGAAAAAATGATTTTTGGTACTGAAAGTCAACTTTGCTTAGTTCAGGATGGCTTTGCTATTAAAGCGGCAAAAGTGGCTGATGTAGCCGAGAGCGCTATTCTTGTCCATGATGAGAAAAATGCGGAAGTTGGTACTTTGCTGGCCGGTATGCGGCCTGATAATGGTCTCCCAATTGCACTAGGTATCATCTATGCGATTGAGGGCAAACCAACTTATAACGACATGGTTCATGAGCAAGTAGAAGCTGTTAAAGCTAAACGCGGTCGCAGCATGGACGACATCATGCGCGAAGGCCATACTTGGACTGTTTAAGTTCAAAGTGACACCGTAACTGCTTGACTAGTTAAACCTAAAAGGCCTGAGGAATTTTCCTCAGGCCTTTTTATTATCAAAAATCCTGAGTAGAACTAATCTTCCAATCTGGTTCTGTTCCTCGGATTCGTCATCCTATTGAATGCGGGGATCCAGAGGTTTTGCATAGCTCTCTAGACTCCCGCCTGCGCGCGAGTGACGACCTTTGTGGCAATAGCGGAAGATTAGTATTAATCAGGTGTGCATATGTGTCCCTTGTTGTGGGAATTGCGTACCTATCATGCTGAATAGTTACCTAAAATTTATATACCGCAATCACGGGTTCAACCAAGCATCAAACGATAACTACCGGCACTACTCCGCCCAAGTATCGTCAATCAACTGTTTCACCACTAGTTCATCGAGCACCAGCGGTGGCATAGTCGTTAATAGACGTATTTTACGCGGGTTTTTAATCCAGTCACGCAGCCCTGCGTCTGTCCACGCCTGATTATTGAGAGCATTAGCTGGATAAAACTTACTGAACAAACCTGACAAATTAGGTCCCTGCTCTCCAACTCCAAGACCACCATGACGCGCAGTTAACACACGATGGCAGGAGCCGCAGTGTTTTTCAAACAAAGTGTCATGGTCGACATTGTCGGCAAAATGCACCACCACCGGCGCACCCACCTGCCCGACCTTATAAACACTACCACCAGCAAGAACCTGAGTTATAACAGCCTGGAGCACACTACCGTTAAGTACAAAATCTGGCATATAAAAAGCCGGTACAGCTATGGCACGTTCAATTTCAGATATTAATGCTCTGTCCAGCAACTGATCCAAATTGGTTGCCAGATGATTCCCCAGTTTGTTCTGCACATGACAGCGGCGGCAGGCCATGCTATCCACCCACTTTATTCCGCTAGCGATAAAGTCCGATTCAGGCAAACGGTAATTGGCATAATCTTTACCGATAAGATTGTTATGTGCCAGATCTTTGCGACTTGTTGCAGCATTGCCGCGATGGCACCAGACACAGCGCAGCTGCTCGCCCTGCAACGCAGCAGAACTGCACACATACGCTGACAGTCGATCAGAGTGACAGGTAATACAGCTATTTATCGTACCAGCGCTACCAGTAATTACGCTGTCTGTGTTTGCCCAACTACTCGCAATAGGACAGAGCGCGAGGGCTAAAAAAACCAGCCAAGCGACCAATTTTCACCTCGAAAATAAAGAGCAATAATTGTCAACACGGCTATCACGATAAAACAACCGAGCGCCAGCCAATTTACCCAGCGCTGATCCTGCGGCCACCAGCACGCCTTATAAGCTGGTTTCATCCTCGGTAGCCAAGGCAAGGAAGCCAATAAAACCATCAGCAATATAATAGGATAAATTGCGTATTTAGAATAGCTGACCACCTCCTGCATCCAAATTAGAAACCACGCGGCACGCGACGGATTAGGCACATGCGCCAAATCAGCAGGTAGTAACAACGGTGCTGGAAGCAAAACAGCCAAAACCACCACAACAAGCACGATAGCGGCCATAGAACGCTGGATAAGTTTAAAAAATGTGGAGTCGCTTTTGACAAATTTATTCACAGGTAGGGTAGCACTCCCTTTTGTTTTCTAATCTGGTAAAAGTGGAGAAAGCACAATAACAAGGTCAACATCGGCAACAGCGCTACGTGGATAATATAAAACCGCAACAACGACAATGGAGCCCCTACAGCGTCGGGCACCAAAAAGCGAAACAGCCACTCACCTCCTGGCACCACCCGTAGCAACTCCATCCCTGTCTGCGTTGCCCACAGTGCTAATTGATCCATCGGCAGCAAATAACCGGTGTAACCTGAAAAAATAGCCAAACACAGCAACATAAAACCGATAAACCAGTTTAGTTGGCGTGGATTACGATAAGCCCCGGTCAAAATGACCCGCATGGTGTGTAAGATAAGCAAGGCAATGTAAAAATCTGCGGCAGTACGATGTAGGCTATGCAGGAAAAAACCGCCAAAAACCTGCTCTTCAATATAAAGAATAGAGGCATAAGCGTGTTGGCTATGAGGCTGATAATACATCGCCAGCAACAAACCACTAGCGGCCAACACCAGAAACAAAGTAAACGCCATCCCTCCCAAGCAAAAGGTGTAACTCAGCTTCAGGTCATGCTTAAGCACCCGGCGCGGAAATAAATGTTGAATAAAGTCCTTAATCACACCAATAACCTTCACTACAATAAACAGATAAATAAAAGTCAGTTATTTGTTCTAATATCAGCTATGAACAACAATGATAAGCAGGGGAAACAGTGAGCATGCATGGCGTATTTAGCCATAAACCAACCACGAGTCTTGTTGGCGCTGTAAGCGCAGGCGCGGCAATGGTTTGTCCGCCGGACCACGACTAACCGCACCACTACGCTCGAAAGTACTGCCGTGGCAAGGGCACGACAAGCGGTTCTCTGTCAAACTAAGAGTACAGCCTAAATGGGTACACACCATACTTAGAGCGTACACTTCACCACCTTCGCGAATCAAGGCAAAGCGTTGTTGACGATACACCAGCGCCCCACGCTGCGGCAGATCTTTATCTGCCACTGTGGCTAACAGCTTCTCCGCCGGCACCGGCACCGAAAAAAATCGGTGTAAAAACCAGGCGCTAGGCACGGCAAAAATTAATGTGCGCAGGAAGCGGCGTCTTGTTTGAGAAATTTCTGCCATTTTTCCACATATTTCTGCGAATATTGAAGAGTTTTTTGTGACATGCCATCAAAACGCTGCTGCGGATAAAAACTACCATTAACCACCATCTGACCTTCAGCACGCCAGAAGCTGCTCAGCTGTAAACCATCAAGATCGACACGATATTTGCGCTGTTCCAGCGGTTGCAACATGAAACGCTGGGCATTCCCATGGCATGCGTTACACAGCGGGGTTCCACGGCGAATGGTATGCGGAGCAAAAGCTTTCCACTGCGCCAACATCAATCTGTTTTCCTCACCAATGGGGCGATTATTGTTCATCTCACTATAATAGGCCAAAAACTGCGGGCGAATCGGACTTACTAGACCCCGCTCATTCAAACCCAAAGGCGGCAGATTCTGGCGTTTGAGGTAGCTACTTTTGATGTAGTTATCGTTCAGCTCCTTCACACGAAAGAATTGTCGATTATCACTGTCAACGGTATGAATATAAAAGGTACCATAATCCTGCGCTGCCCAGGCGGCATGGCAACTATAACACTCCAGCTTATTCAAGTGCGCGGGAATACTGTGCTCGATAACTTGCAGATCAGGTTCATGGCAATCTCGACAGTTTTTTGCCACAATAGCACCGTTTTGCAAGCTGTCCATGGTATGACAAGCACCACATTGCATCTCCGCCTCGGCGTGGACATCTGGGCGCATTTTTAAATAATATTGTCCGTTGGCCTGGGGACCGCGTTGATAGCGCAAACTGTCCTCGCGCGGCGCCCGACCTGCATAATCCCAACCGATAAAATAGCCGTTATGGCAAACTTGGCAAGTTTCGCTATTGGGCAGTTGGACATCATGCCCACCGACTCCAGCAGTGTCCCCACGATGACAATCTAGACAATTGGTGACATGGCAACCAGTACAATTCTGTTCGAAAAAGTTCGGGTCGACCCGCCCCCAGCTGCGCTGACAAAACTGTTTTTCCGCCGTCCGCGTTGTCATGGCTTGGTGAAAAATATGCGCGCTATCACTATGGCACGGCACGCAACCGGCTGCCCCATTCGCCATGTCGGCAGGGTTACTGATTACACCAGCGTCCCCATCTGTAACTACACCATGGCAATCAAAACACTGCAACTGCTTGTGCACACCAGCAACTTGTTGTTGATGGCACTGCTGGCATGGCGCGACACCTGCGCACTGCTGTGCTTCGGCAAGCGCCAGTCCAGCCCCGGTGACAGCTATTAACAAGACAGCACTACTTAGCAGTAGCGCATTTAAAACATGCATCAATTTGCTCATAATCAATCACTTGCTGATAAATATAGTCATAGGGATTTTCGTGGCAAACCAGAAATTGATTTACCGCCAATACACATTGACAGCGGTATTGTGTAAATAAAATGCAGCACATGTCTATGTCTACTTATATTGACACCAGCACTATCGTGCGACAACATGGCACAAAAAAATGCAATAAATTGCAGACAAACTAGCTCTTAATAGCTGCCCACGCATTGTGTAGCAGGTCTGGAGCAATATTCTCCAATGAATCATTCAGCACACATAACAAGCGCAGCTCTACTGCCCGCAGCACAACTCCAGTATAAGCTATCGCGGCAGTATATACATCCTGACGCCGGATCACCCCTTCGTCCATACCCTGCTCTATAAGTTGACGGATTTTTTTAAACGGTTCGGTAAAACATATAGGCGTGGGATCAGTCATGAACTCAGTATCCTTCATGAACAGCATGTACTCCATCATAACCGGATCAGTTTCAGCAATATCAAAAGCAAGTTGGGCAAACGCTTCCAATTGCTCCCGCACCACAGTTCTACCCTCTAAACGCTGCTGAAACATGTGCTGAAAATCGCTTAAAGTGTCCTGATGAATGCGCAGGGCAATACTCTCTTTATTGGCAAAATAGCTATAGATAGCCCCGGTACTTACCCCTGACACTTTCACAATTGCTGGGATGGAGACACTGTGATAACCCTTTTCCACAAATAGTTCCCGCGCCACACGCAACACCTTGGCCATCTTCGCCTGTGGGGCGATCTGCCGTTTTTTTATTTCAGCCATCGATAAATCTCCACCAACGGTTCATTGTCGTTTTATTGACCTTAGTCTCTTCAGGACAAGCTAACACACTGGGATATTATATTAAATCCAAACTTAATCCTTAACTATAGCCTTATTGATTTGCGCCAACACCTTGCCTGGACGTGCCTCTTCCACCAGCGCGGCATAACCGCCCTCGACAACATACACTTTTACATAACCATGGGCACGCAGATACGTATAGGCTATCGCCGCCCGCACTGCGTGGGGGCAAAATATCCCCACTATTTTATCTGTAGGCACCAGGGCAAACTGCTGGGGCAAGCAATGCAACGGGATATTAATACTGCTCACGTGGTGAACAAAATCCAGTTTGACCGTTGCTGCCTCCTCAGCGGTGCGCACATCAAGCAACACGGCATTAGCGTCAGCCAGCAGGTCAGGTACCAAAATCTTGTGGCGGGCGCTGCCGATGAAGCCCAAATCCATTTGCGTTAGTACCGCATCTAATGCATCCATACACCTACTCCTTCGCTACTAGCGCAAGGTAATTTTCCAACAATTGTGAATACGCGGATTGCGCTCAAAATCTAGCGGCAATGTCTGCTTGGAGATATCCTCAACAACAAATTCGGCTAACGCATCATGATCCATCTTAAACCGACGTAGGTTGTTGGAAAAAATCAG
Source organism: uncultured Desulfuromonas sp. (assembly GCA_964536375.1). Lineage (GTDB taxonomy): Bacteria > Desulfobacterota > Desulfuromonadia > Desulfuromonadales > Desulfuromonadaceae > Desulfuromonas. The sequence continues at coordinate 50,021 of CAZHXF010000015.1, forward strand.
CACTCCATCTGAGCTCAATAGGCTACAGGCGGTAAGGATAAGCTCCACATGGTCGCGCTGAATATCAAAACAGTCCGCCATTTTCTTGGAATTGGAAAAAGTCGGCGGATCTAGAAAGATCAATGAGTATTTGTGTGCTGTTTGATGTAACCAAGTCAGGCAGTCGGCGCTTATCACCTGATGCTGATGACCACTAAAACCATTGAGTTCCAAGTTCTGCTTGGCCCAATTGCAATAAGTGCTCGACATATCCACCGTAGTTGTACTCTTAGCTCCACCGGCTGCGGCATAGACACTGGCACTGCCGGTATAAGCAAACAGATTAAGAAAATCGCGCCCATCAGCCAACTCACGCAACAACTCGCGTGTCAGGCGATGATCAAGAAACAGACCGCTATCCAGATAATCGCTCAGATTGACGAGAAAGCGCAAGCCCCCCCCATGAACTTCAAACAGCTCTTTGCGTTGATCTTGACGATCGTATTGCTCCGTGCCACGTTGGCGCTTGCGCGTTTTAACATAGACATTGTCCGGATCAACACCAAGCAACTCCGGCAGTAAGGTTACCACCTCACGCAGACGCCGCCGCGCCAGACGCTCGTCTATTGTTACAGGAGCCTGATACTCTTGCACATGCACCCGCTGTTCATAAATATCAATGGCAACAGAATAGTCCGGCAAGTCGGCATCATATACCCGATAACAGCTGATACCACCACGCTGAGCCCAGCGCCGCATACGCTTCAGGTTTTTGCGCAGCCGATTGGCAAACATCTGTGCGGCATCACTCAGCTGAATAACCGTGGCCAGACCATGGGACGCTGTCACTGGTGCCCGAAAGAAATTTTCCTCCTCGATGACAAAATGGAGTAATTGGCAACTGAGTGGTCCATTGAAAAAAGCGTGCTTGCGCAGGGCGCGCATACCCATTTCCTGCCCCAGCTCAGGAGTGCCGGTAAAAACCGCGACATGCCAGTGACTAAAATTTTCCCGCAGCCGCTGACCCAGAGTAGCATACAGACCACGCAGCTGCTCTTTCTCACCGAGACGCTCGCCATAGGGAGGGTTGGTAATCACCAGCCCGGCTCGCGCCAGATCGTCTTCTTCACCCAGATGCTCAAGCGCGCGCCGTTCAAAGTGAACACTCTGAACCACACCGGCACGCTCAGCGTTGGCCCAGCTGTTTTTTATCGCCCGAGGGTCGCTATCGTAACCAACAATACGCGGCAGATGCTCCAGCCCAACGGCTCGGCGCTGCTGCGCCTCAGCCAGCAGGCGATCCCATAACTGGGCATCGTGCTGCGCCCACTGAAAAAACCCATAATATTCGCGCAGCATCCCCGGCGCACAGTCACCCGCCATCAGAGCCGCTTCAATAACCAACGTACCCGAGCCACACATAGGATCAATTAATGGTGCCTGCTGCTGACTTAATTGCGGCCAACCAGAGCGCAACAACAGCGCCGCGGCAAGATTCTCTTTTAGCGGAGCCTGACCACCCTCAGTACGGTAACCACGCCGATGCAAACTATCGCCAGACAGATCGAGGCTGAGCACCAACTCCTCGCGATGCAACAGCACATTCAGGCGCCAATCCGGCTGCTGGATCGCCACATCCGGGCGCACGCCACAGTGGTCGCGAAAGCGATCCACCACAGCATCCTTAACCTTCAGCGCAGCATAACGAGAATGAGTTATCGGTGAATCCAAGAGGTTACAATCAACCGCCATGGTAGAGGTCGCCGCAAAATGGTCTTCCCACGCAAACGCCTTAACCACCTCGTACAGTTGGTCCGTGTCCGCAACAGGCTGCTCCAACAGCGGATATAAAATCCGCCCGGCAAGCCGCGACCACAGACAAGCGCGGTAAGCAACTTCCAAATTGCCGAAAAATTCTACTCCGCCACGGGTCTGGCGTACCTGACTCGCCCCGAAGGTTTGCAGCTCATCGACTAGTAGCGGTTCTAACCCCTTAGGAGCGGTCGCAAAAAATCTCGCCGTTTCCGGCATTAAATCGGTCATACGGATATAGAATTCCTGTCAAAGCTATGCAGTAGTGCTGATTTCCACGACTTGCAAGGCGAAGTTAAGCGCTTTCCCAGCCATAGGATGGTTACCATCCAGAGTTATCTGATCACCATCTATACCAGCAATAGTCACCATCAGCGGCACCCCTATTTCTGTATCTGATTGCAACTGCATACCAACTTCCAACTGCATATCTTCGGGCAACATACTGCGTTCAACCGTAGCCAACTGATCTTCATCATAGTCACCATAGGCATCGGCAGATTCCAAGCGCACCTGTTTTTTATCCTCTACTGCCATACCCACAACTGCGTTTTCAAAACCGGGGATAACCTGCGCCTGACCTACAGTAAATTCAAGCGGAGTGCCTCCAGCAGAAGAATCAAACTCACTGCCATCGTCGTAAGTACCAGTGTAATGAACTTTTACGCGGTCACCCTGCTGCACAACTGCCATAATAGAGAAATCCTTTGTTGGTTATGCCCACAGCCGTGAGCTTTGAATAGATATATTATCCCGCAAGAACGCGCTGCAAATCATCGAAGCAACGGTAAGGGATGGCACCAATGGAACGAATCTTACCAAACTCTGCGCCACCAGCTTCTATCCCGTGGAAATCTGAACCGCCAGTAACCAGCAAGTTGCGTAAGCGTGCCTGAGTCAGATACCACTCCACTTCATCACAGTTGGCACCATTGTTATACACTTCAACCCCCCGCAATCCGACCGCAACCAACTCATCGAGCAATTGCTGCATAGCCTGATGATCGCGGGTAATATACGGGGGATGGGCCAATACACTAACGCCGCCAGCCGCCTGGATCAACGCTATGGCTTCATCAACCGGAAAAAACCGTTTCGCTATGTTACATGGCACCAAATACTTACTGAACGCATCTTCCATGGTCTTAACATGCCCCGCGGCAATCAACTCCATGGCAATATGCGGTCGCCCTACGGTGCCACCAGCACGCGCAGCAACGCTATCAGAATCAAGGGGCTGTTTGCCTTGTTGTTCCAGCACTGTATTTATTTTATCGACAATCTGCCAATTGCGCTGAGCACGAAACTCCTGAAAGCTAGTCAGCGCCTGACACAACGGCAGGTATTCGCTATCGAAACCGTAACCTAGCAGATGGATATCCTGGTACTCGCCCCAAACACACGACAGCTCTACGCCAGCAATAACATGCACACCACGCTGATGACCAACCTGACGCGCAACCTTCAGACCATCAATATTGTCATGATCACACAGCGCCAACGCAACCACCCCGGCACTGGCCGCCTTAGCCACTAAATCCTGCGGTGGATATACCCCATCGGAACAATTGCTATGTAAGTGTAGATCGACTAAATCTCTCATCTAATTCTCGCAAACAGGCCAAGTAAGCCAAGTAAAATATTGTTGATCTGAATCAAAATACTACTCACTGCACGTATATTAAGCAATAGCTGTAAACATTAACACACCCCAGCAACAGCGCCAACAACAAGCTACACAACAGACGACAAAAGTACAGCTAATCCGACTAAATTTACTGATACAAATCTACACTTGAGATACACGCCAATAAAGCATAGACTGTGTTTATTAATATTTAATAACAACATCTCAACAAGGAACGATATGACAACCGTGCGCGAATTCGGCTGTATGCTTGCGGCATTTATAAGTGGCAGCTCCACCTTGATGATCCTCGCTTACCTGCAAAAAAAGCTATTTGATCTACCCCAGCAACAATTTACCATAATCGCCAAAACACCAATGGGTTACATTGTCCCCTTTTTTGCCGGCGGTGCCCTTGGCCTAACAATTTATCTGCTTTACCGGCGCATCAGGCAGTTAACCAATCAAGCAGGAAACCAACTACCGAGCAATGCAAATGAGACATCTTATGGGATGCTATTTACCTACATCCTGGTAGGCATAATAATTCTATGCCTATTTTCTACCATTCAAAAATCAATCAACGGCTTCTCCTTGCAGCTTAAGGGGTACATTTTGCCCGCTATAGTTGGCACCATCAGCGGTCTCATAGTTGGTCTGCTGCAGTTGCGCATCTACCGCCTGCTCCACCAGGAACAACTAGGCACCTCCTTCCTGCAGCAGGAGCGCGATCAAACGCTAAACATTCTCGCGTCCATATCCAACGGTCTGATGGTTACCGACGACACGGAACATATCACCCTGATCAACGATATAGCGGCACAAATGCTCGAATTACCCCGGGAACAAATTCAAGGTAAAACGCTGGTGCAGGTAATGACTACAGCAACGGGCAATCAAAACATTATTAACAAAAGGATAAATACCGTTGGCGCCGTTAACCAGTTCACCATTATCAGCAACGATGGCAGCCTGCGCTCGATGAAGGGGATTACCTCGGCCCTGCACTCCAGTAACACCAGCGGCAACTCGCTGATCATGACCCTGCACGACAACACTGAAGAACAGCGTATCGACCGGATGAAATCTGAATTTATCTCCAGCGCTACCCACAGCTTAAAAACCCCGATTACCGCCATCACCGGCTATACCGAGTTACTCCAGTCTCAGCAGCAATTCACCCCAGAACAAACAACGGAATTCCTCAACTATATCAATGATAAAGCCTGGGAGTTAAATGCTCTGATCAACAACCTGCTGGATATCAATCACGCTGAGGCCGGTCAAAAAATCAATCTGATTAAAGATAGCACCAGCGCAGCACCACTGTTCGACAACATACGCAGCTATTGCGCCACTCAAAATACCCCATGCACCTTCTCTTTTGATGTGCAGGACAGCGCGTGCGCTCTGTACATAGATCAACGCAAAATCAACACGGTTGTGGAGAACATGGTCAGTAATGCTATTAAGTTCTCTCCAGCAGCTGGCACCATCAGCATAACTGGCACCCGTGCCAACTGCGAACACGCAGGCTATTACCGGATCAGTGTCAGCGATAAGGGGATAGGGATGAGCACTAATCAGTGTCTGAGGATATTTGACAAGTTCTACCGCGCCGACAGCAGTGACAGTGGGCAGCAGGGTATCGGATTAGGCTTGACGTTAGCCAAAAACATCGTCGAAGCACACGCTGGTGAAATATCTGCCACCAGCGCCCTAGGTCAAGGAACAACACTTTCATTTTATCTCCCAATCAGCGATACTGCTGAGCATGCAAACTGACACCAAAACAACCACGACCACAGCGCCAGCATGTCTGAGCATAAAAGGTCTGAACACCTACTTTTTCACGGCAAAACAGTTAGTAAAAGCGGTGCGTGACCTCAACCTTACCATTCCCAGTGGCAAAACTGTAGCTATGGTGGGTGAGTCTGGCTGCGGCAAATCTATGACCGCGCTGTCTATTCTACGTCTGGTGCCACCCCCGGGACGCATCGTTTCTGGGCAGATAAAATTTGCTGGCGAAGAGCTGTTACAACTGCCCAGCACTGAGATGCAGCGTATCCGTGGTAATCGTATAGCCATGATCTTTCAAGATCCGATGACGGCACTAAATCCGGTATTCACTATCGGCAACCAGATAGGCGAAACCCTGCAACACCACAAGGGACTGTCCAAGGCTCAGGCGCTGGAACACAGCATCGAACTACTACATCAAGTCGGCATACCTAACGCCAAGCAACGCTACCGCGATTATCCCCATCAGCTCTCGGGCGGCATGCGCCAACGGGTGATGATCGCCATCGCTCTGTCTTGCGATCCCAGCCTGCTCATTGCGGACGAACCAACCACAGCACTGGATGTCACCATTCAGGCGCAGATCATGGCCTTGCTGGACAAGCAACAACAACAACGCCAGATGTCCACCCTGCTCATCAGTCACGATCTTGGCGTAGTGGCACAAAATGCCGATATCGTCGCCATTATGTACGATGGCCTGATCGTCGAACAAGCCGATGTGCAGACAATTTTCTCCAATCCGCTGCATCCATACACCCAGGAGCTGCTCAACTGCATCCCCAAGATTGGCCGCGACCGGCATAAACGTCTTGAGGTACGCCAGCAACAAGACAGCTTCTGGCTCAGCTGTCCGCAGGATTTTGCCCCACAGCAATCCCAGATGGCCCCGCTACAACATATTGCCGACGACCACTACGTGCGGCGGTGGAGTTAACCTATGGCGCCATTTTTAGAGATCAAACATCTACATAAAAGTTTTAAACTGAGCAGCAACATCCGCAGCCTAAAGAGACAACTACTGCCTGCGGTGATAGATGTCAACCTGCGCCTGACAAAAGGGGAAACGCTGGGGCTGGTCGGTGAATCCGGCTGTGGCAAATCCACCATTGGCAAGTTAATAATGGGCTTACTGCGCCCGGATAGCGGGCAAATATTCTTGGAAGGTTGCGACATGTGCCAGCTGAGCCAAAAGCAGCTGCGCCCGTTGCGCCGCAAAATGCAGATGATCTTTCAAGACCCATACTCTTCACTCAATCCCCGCATGAAGATTGGCGACACCATCGCCGAACCATTTAAAATTCATGGCAGCACCTCGCCGCTCAGCATCAAACAACAGGTCAACGTTCTACTGCGGCGGGTCGGACTCCACGAAGAGCTATCCTCGCGCCTACCCCACGAGTTTTCCGGTGGTCAACGCCAGCGCATTGGCATCGCCCGCGCGCTGGCACTTACTCCCGATCTAATCATTGCCGATGAACCGGTCTCGGCACTAGATCTGTCCATTCAGGCGCAGATCATCAACCTAATGCAGGATTTGCAACAGGAGTTTCAGCTAACCTACCTGTTTATCTCCCACGACCTGTCCGTGGTAGAGCACCTATGCGACAACATCGCCGTCATGTATTTGGGGCGCATTGTCGAACAAGCACCAGTAGACGATTTTTATCGCCGCCCCCTCCACCCCTATAGTGAAGCGCTGCTGCAAGCGCTGCCCATTGCCGACCCGCAAATCCATAAACGCATCATCCCCAAAGGTGAAGTACCATCAGCCTTGAACCCACCCGACGGCTGCCCATTCCATCCGCGCTGCCCCTACGCGCAGCCACTGTGCCAGCAACAGCGCCCCGAACTACATGAAGCGGCAACCGGACACTTGGTCGCCTGTCACCGCAGTGAAGAGCTTACCTTGGATGGGCTTGAGAGTTAACAGCCCCCACTAACTGGCACCACCGGCTGCCCCATGTTGTGATATTTCGGTGAGTGGTTCACTCATATAAAACTATTGATATCTCATCAGGTTGATGATTGAATACGTTGCTATCTGCGGAAATTATCCTTGTAGGAACTACTAATGAAGTTGTCATTTAAATTTATCATTCCAGCCTTATTGTTAATAGCACTCACCCTGGGCTTATTTCATCGCTACGATCAAAACAGCATACAGTACTAACGGACGAGCAACGATCCTTGAGCAGGCAAAGCAAATGCGTAGCCTGTTGATGGCTACGCGTCGAGTGTACCATCGACAATTCATTGATAGTGGGCTTGCGCTGAATGAGCACACCCTAGGTTTCCTACCTGCCCATGCGTTACGTCTGATTTCTGAGGACTTGACCAATTGGGCAGGACAAGGACATGTATATTTCAACAATGTGTCCCTTGCTCCGCGTAACCCAGCGAATATAGCCAATAAATGGCAGCAAAAAACTATTGAATTTTTCCAGAACAATCCAGAGGCTAGCGAACAACTTATCGCCATAGCCCCACATGAAGAGGAGACAAACTGGCAACGAAGTTTTCAGTACAGCACACCGATATATGTCGAGCAGTATTGCCTTAAATGCCACGGTAATAAGGTCGCAGCGCCAGCTGAAATTCAAAAAGAATATAGCACTAGTTTTGATATGCAGCCGGGGCAACTATATGGCATTTTAAGCATCCGGATTGATGCCGAGCAGCTATTGACTAGCATGGAAAGTAGACAAAGAAATAACAGCAATATGATAATGGCCAGCTCCCTTGGAGCACTGGTGTTTTTAATGTTGATATATTTGCGCGTGATTAGCCCGCGCTTGAAAATATTACGCTCTATTTCACGCCAACATCAACAAAATGATCACAATATACGCGCACATGATGAGCTAGACGAAGTTATCCATAGCTTCAACAACATGTCTGACGAGATCATTTCCCAGGAAAAAGCCTTGCTGGCGAGCAATGAATTTTCTGCAACGATACTGAATAATATAAGTGATGCGGTCGCTGTTATAGATCCGCATACGCATAAAATCATCGCTGTGAACCCCGCTTTTTTACAGCTCCATCATCTTCAAATTGCTGATGTCGTAAACAAAAGCTGCCAGGAGGCAACCGGCTGTCAGTCTTTTAAGACTGAAGATGGCGAGTTGTGCCCGGGCAAAAGGGCCATTGTGACTGGCGAAGAATGTCATGGTCAGCAAAACAGCCAGAATGGAGAACAAAG
>CAZHXF010000016.1:0-18455 GCA_964536375.1 uncultured Desulfuromonas sp.
AAACAAAGTGATATCATGTTGTTGTGCTGTCTACGATGGTGCGAAAGTTGAGTTGATAAGCCAATGAGGCTCTATGACTGTATGTTTCGCTGTAGCTAAAGTAATAGGAGAGGTTGATCCGTTCATTCAGCCGAGCCATAAGGTTAAAAGTGTAGCCATCGCTAGAACTGCTGGTATCGTCCACGTAGTTTTTACTTTTATTCCATCTGTAGCTGAGGTTTGCCGTTAAATCGGGCAGAATAACCGTGGATATATTGGTGCTTACGCTGTCGGATAAACGCTCCTGATTATTGTCAACATAATGATTACTCCGGGTGCCATTGAGGGAAAAATTCATATTATTTAGCGGTGTTGCCTGGTAGGAAAATGCATAGGATCTGTTGCGTTCGCTGTCCCCACCTTCTACCTCATCCAGGTTTTCACTGGCACTTAACGACAGGGCAAAATAGCGATTAAGATCAAGATGACTACTTAAAGAATGATTATCCTGAACTGATTTAGAGCCACGCTGGGGGTCGGAAGTGTTGCGGCTGAAGCTGTAACCCATCTGCCACTGACTCCATGGTCGATAACTGACGCTGGCCTGGATGTTTTCTGTAGTGTTTTTGCTGCTCACCTTGTCTTGTGTACTAACAGCACTTATTTTTTCCTGCGCCTGTATTTCGGTTACATAGGCCGTGTCAAAACCGGGATCAGAATCAATGACTGCTTTAATATATCTGGCGCTGGTTATTGGGGTTGCAAAGGTGAATTCCGCGACGCTGCGCCCAAAGTCATCTACATATATTAATGTCGGAGTGTTAGTAAGCGCTGTCCATAGATTATTGTCCTGACTGGTATAAAACGTCCAGTGCAGGCGTTGTTGCGTACCAAGGGTTAAACTACGATCAAAATATATTTTGAGTCTATTAATGTTTTGTAGATTTATCTGTAGAGCAATATTTAATAAATCCAATGAGTCTGGTAGTTGCACACTAGTGGCAGCCGTTAAATTGCTATCATTTAGTGCCGGGACTGGAGGCAGAGGATCTGTTGATGGGGTATTGTCTATTGCCGAAAAAGCAGCGGACGCATTGATGTCGATAACTAAGACACCGTTATCCAGTGTGGTGAAGGACTCAGAGTTATTGATATTATACTGATGAGAAGCGCTAAGAGATACGCGATTATCGAATAACGATTTCATTAACTGGATGTTGGTTGCATGACTGTTGCTATTGCTCTGGGTATTGTTAATTTCATCGCTATTGGTGCTGGTGCGATAGTTATACAACATACTGATATATTGCCAGCGATAGTCGACACTGGTGGCGAAACTCTCGGTGTTACTGTCGCGAGTTACCGGATTGGCATCGTTGGTACTATTTGATTCACTGTAGTTTAAGCGCAGCTTTGGCCACAGCGGATTGTTAAGATTTGAGGATAGATTGCAACTCCAGTTGCGGTTGATAGATGTTGGTTCGTCACCGCTTTGACGTTCGTTTTGCGAGCCGGCGAGATTGAAGCGAAAGATGTCGTTGGTTAGATTGATATTTGCTGATGGGGCTAAGGTTGTTGTTTTATCCATTGCTTGCTGTTGTGTTGTGGCGTAACGCAAGTTGCCGCTTAAGGTTATTGCTGAGGTTGGATCGTGGCTTAGGGCAAGGCTGTAAGTTTGTCCAAGATTCCATGGACCGTCATCATCGCCGATAGGGGTGCTCCAGTTGCCGTTTAAGCGCAATGGTGCAGCGCAACACAGTGGCGTAAAAAAGTGCAGTAGGAACAAACAAATTCCTACTGCACATATTAAAAATGAAAACGACTTGTAAGTCATTGGCATATAAATTCATTGAATAAATGGAAGGGGGATTCCCCCTTCCATTGAATTAGTGGCTTATTGACCAGGGAACACCAACGCGTGTGGGTCGCCGTGACATTCTAAGCAACCATTGAACTGATCTAGCATTGCTTTACTATGTGGCAAACCGTGACACTGCTGGCAATTAGGAACATTGCCATGGGTCTTGGTGTGGCAATAGGAACATTGCAGTTCAGCGTGTTTTTTGTGGGTAGTTTCCAGACGGGTAGTAATGCTGGAGTGGCAACCGGCACAAGCTGAATTAGGTGTTTCTTCACTGTAAGTTATCTGCTTTGGTTTATGCACCGGATGGCATCCCATGCAGCTGCTGTTGTCGATAAATGCTGTGTGTGGTTCGGCATGACATTCAGTACAGTTTGGCACATAACCGTGGCGACTATGGTGGCAGTCACTACATTGAATCTTGCCATGGGCGCTTGGATACTGAGTGATTTCAGCTTGTTGTGGCGCATGGCAGTTGCCACAGTCCTTTTCTAGGGTAGTCATATTGACTAGCCCGGCAATAGGAGCATGGGCATTGCCGTGGCAACTTAGACAGGCTTTGAACTCAGCACCATGGATCTCGCCGTGACAGGTTTCACAGTTAGGGACTTCATCTTTCCACGCTTTATCAGGTCGATATGTATGGAAAGTTTCATGGCAAAAACGACATTCCAGTTGGTGCTTGCCCCCCGTGTCACGAACGGTATTGAATACCGATTCGTGACAGCGTGCACAATCTGTCGTTGTCAGCTGGACAATTTTTTGTTCATAAGGGTTAGCAGCCTTTTCACTGACCACAACTCTTTCTTTACTGCCAGCTTCAGCTACTGCGGTGCCCATAGCTGTTGCGTTTGGTTCAACGCACCCCCAGAGGGAGGTCAATAGTCCGACCACCATCAACCCAATCGTATAATTTTTAAATCTGTTCATAAGGCTCCTCTTTTTCTTTGGTTGCATAGACAATGAAGGTCTCTATTTTTCTAAACCGTGAGCATCAATGTGGCACTTTAAACAGTCAGGGAACTTATCGTGCAAAATTGCTGCATGTGGCGCACCGTGGCAGGTTGTACACTGAGGAATGACTTTGTGTTGCGACTTGTGGCAGTAAGCGCAACTCAGATCACGGTGGAGTGTCGTACCATTATTCAGCAGTGTAGTTTCCGTCTCATGACATCCTGAACAGAATGAGGATGGAATTGTTTCCGGGTATTTGACCACTGTAGGCATGTGTGGTTTATGACACTCGATACAATCTTTGTATTCCATCTCAGGCGTGTGTGGTTCGTGACACTCCATGCACACCAAAAATTTACCATGCTCTAAATGGCACTCTTTACAATCCAGTTCGCTATGTTTACTGGGATAATCGGTTAACTGTTTGCCCTCGTTATCGTGACAGCTTATGCACACCGGTTTTACCGTATCTACCTTGTCAAAGTCGATTTCAAGCGGGTAGTGGGGGTGGTGGCAGGTGGTACAATTTTCAATTGCATAATGAGTTTTTTCGCTGGGGTCATGACACATAGAACATGCCGGTATAACTTCAGTTCCTTTTGGTGGATGTTCTACATGACAATCAAGACAGGATACAGCACTGTTGTGCTTGCTGCCCCGGTTGGTTACTGTGTCAACGATCTCGTCATGACATTTAAGGCAATCATCGGTTGCCAAAGGTGTAGGTGTCGCGCCCGCAACACCGGCGAATAGTAGCAGCACCAAGCTGCAAAGAAATATCCTTCCGTTTCTCTCCATGTTTTTCCTCCTGAAAAATTAACAAAAAATGCTGTTATGCCAGCAAAATATTAGTTCTGATCCGTGCTGGATGTGGTTATGGCAAAAATCTGTACGCGATTGTTGAAAGTGTCGGCAACATAGAGCGTACCGTTGTTGTCAGTGCATACCGCACTCGGGTAGAAAAAGTAACTTGGTGCATTGCCTTTACTGCCGATTTCGTAGAGCCACTTACCGGAACTGGAGTAAACTAACACTGTGTGGCGCAAATAATCTGATATATATATGCGCTTATTCTTACTGTCTACGGCGATTGATCGTGGTCGCGCCATTTTTCCAGTGTCACCACCTTTCTCTCCAAAACTGAATACAAATGATTCTTGATAATCATATACAAAGACCCGCCCCATCTCCTCGCTGAGAAAATATAGCTTGCCATCGTGATCTTTAGCCATAGCATCAATGGAAGCTGGATCTACTATTCCCAATATTTCCTGGCGGGGAACAATCTGGCGCTGGAAATGCCAGTTTTTATCAAAAACACTTACTCCCAATCCATTGTTGTACAACACGTAAAATGCACCGTTTAAGCCAAGCATTATTTGTTTAACGGTTAAATGATTATTTTTGTTGTCTGGATTTGACAACATTAAATCTTCAGCCGGGAAAAAAGCATTATCTAGAACATGAATGCATCCAGATGGATGATCATTGTTGCTACCGCAACAGACATATAGCTTGGTGTTATGGCGCATCACCGAGATAATGTTGTGCAGTCCACGACCTCTACCAACCTCATCAATCGGGAAACCCTCACGATTAAAAATAATAAGCTGGCTGTTGCCTGCATCGACGACGTAGACATCTTCAGTGTCTGGATCGAAAAGGAGTGCCGTAGGGTAGGAAAGTTTTTTTTCGTCTGGGTCTTTATCTAGGATCGCAAGCAGTCGTACAGTGTCTGGACTTTGTTTAGCCCATGCTTGTATGGCAAACATGCTCATGAGCATGCTTAACACTAGGGATGAGCAAAGCAGCACCGATAAAAAAGTTTTATTTTTTTGTGAAATAAAGTATTTCATTCTTATCTTCAGGTATAAATGTTCTTGTTGGTGGGCTATATGCCCCAGTTTGTCAATAATAGGGTGAGAGTTATCCCCCCATTATCGTGTAATATTCAATTGCTGGTATTGTCCTAACTAGTCATTCGCTATCTCCCTGTTGGAGGTAGGGTATTCGCCCAGTTCTAGCTACTGGTGCGAATTAGATGTAGAATCAACAAGATAAAACGTGACTAAACAGCAAAACCTAATAATTGTGGTTAGTTTTTTGCACTGATACCTGTAGTGCTAAGCTCGACCATCTGGATAGGTGTTCTGCAACAATGAAACCAATCTTATAATTTTGGTAAGAATTCGGGATGTGGAGAAAATACCATGCAGCAGGAACGCATTTTAGTTGTTGATGACGAGAAATTGATCAACTGGGCTTTGGTCGAAATGCTCGAAGCCGCTGGTTACTCGGTTGCGTCCGCTGCGGATGGCAGGCAAGCGCGAGAACAGTTCCAGCTATTTCAACCGGAGATGATTTTGTTGGATATCTCTTTGCCAGATGCTAATGGCATGGACTTGCTGCAAGAATTTAAAGAAGCTGATGAAAATCTGCTGGTAATGATGATAACGGCAAATGCAGATCTTGACTCTACAGTGAAATCGTTGAAACGTGGAGCTGATGAATATATAGGTAAACCTTTTAATCTGGACGTTGTAGAGCACCGCGTTGCCCAGATTTTTGAAAAAAAGCAACTGAAGCAACAGACAGATAGTGCTAAAAGAATATTACGCCGCCACTGTGATTTTGATCAATTGATAGGTTCATCAGAAAAGATGATTGATGTTTTCAAAATGACCAAAGTGTGTGCTGAAAGTGATTGCAAAACTATTTTGATTCTGGGTGAAAGTGGCACCGGGAAAGAACTGGTTGCTCGGGCGATTCATAATCATAGTGTTCGCAGTGATGCACCATTTGTCGATGTTAACTGCGCGGCTATTCCAGAAAACCTATTGGAAAATGAATTATTTGGTCACGAAAAAGGTGCCTTTACCGATGCTACCCAACGTGAACAGGGAATTTTTGAATGTGCTGATGGTGGGACGGTATTCCTCGATGAAATAGGCGATATGCCGTTGGTGATGCAAACGAAAATTTTGAAAATAATCGAAACCAGACGCTATCGACGCGTAGGGGGGCGCGAGAACCTTGAGGCTAATGTTCGAATTATTACTGCTACCAATCAGGATTTACTTAAACTGGTAGAAGATGGTCTGTTCCGTGGCGATCTATACTATCGTTTGAATGTTATGTGCATTTACCTGCCGCCATTGCGCGAACGGATAGATTGTATTCAAAGTTTGGTCGATTATTTTATCAGTCGCCTGAACAGCGAGTATGGTAAACGGGTCAGCGGCATGGACAGTGAAACCATGGCATGTCTAAAACGGTATAACTGGCCGGGAAATGTGCGCGAGTTGCGCAACACCATCGAACGGATGATGATGCTGGATCCATCCAGTGTATTGACCACGCAGTTTTTGCCGCCTGAGATAAAACATCCAGTTCAGCATGGTGATAAAAAGATTCTCGCCAGCAATCTGGATACGCCTAATGGTGTGCCACAGCTGGATATAAACTTGCCCCGCGAAGGGATAACCTTGGAAGAGGTGGAAAAGGTGCTGATTCAGCAGGCCTTGGAGCGCTATAATGGTAATCAGACCAAGGCGGCTAACTGCTTGGGAATGAGTCGGGATACCATGCGCTATCGGATGAAAAAGTTTGATTTAAGTTAATGGGAAATATGATGATAAATTGTTCAATATCTAAAATTAGCCTTATTGGATTTATATTGTTATTTGTGGCATCAATAGACGATGTCGTTATTGCTGAAACTGGTGATTACGCAGCTTCTGCACATGGTCAATATGTAAATCGCAATGGCATGCCAGCTGCTTATGCTGTTGGCAACTGTGCTCATTGCCATGAACAGCATGGAACTATAGGTGGTGGTAGTGATGAGCCAGATCCTGGTCTTACCACGCCGTTCTCATTTCTTGCATTTTCTGGGAGCCCCGTTCCTCCAGCAAGTTATACACAGTATACACAGACGAATAATTTTTGTTTTTATTGCCATTGTAGTACCGGGGCTACTAGTGTTCAGGTGGACGGTATAACCAACCTTGATTATGCAGCAACTTTTGGTGGATATATTACTGATTCACCTAATGGTATTCTTGAGGCTTTTAATTCTACTGGTTCAAGGCATGACTTGCAGTATATCTACGAGTATGTAGAGGGTACTGGAACCTATAGTCAGCCAAATGATTTCCCGTTTTTCACTGCGCAGTCTAATCCATGTATCGCTTGTCACAACCCCCATTTGGCTAAAGCGAACCGTTCCATTCCTGCGGACCAAACATTGTCAGTTTTGTCACTTGCCACTGATCATGACGATTTATATGGTGACGGAACTGCAGGTGATGGTTCCAGTGAACGGATGAGTGACTTTGCTGGCACTAAATATCAGGCGCCATACTATTATGCCTTAACTTCTACCTTTGAGCCTGGTGGAGATGCAACCCAGGATGGAACTAACCTTCCTGATTACAATACTTTTTGTCTGTCTTGTCATGACAATAGAGTGCCTACTTTTTCTCATGTTAACCATTTAGATGGTACAACAATATCTTATATTGAAAAAATTAACTGGAGCATTACCGGTGATTATAAAATAGGGGATATACACGGTAAAGCAATTCCAAAAGCTGTAGTGACCCATTCTCCATATGATATTACTTCTGGAGGTTATATACTCTCCTGCTTGGATTGCCATGAGGCCCATGGTTCACCAAATGCCTACCTAATCCGACGAATGATTAATGGTAAATCTCTTAACTCTACTGTATCTGTCGGAGATCATGATCGTGGTAATCAGTGCCGTCAGTGTCACAAGGATGATTATGCATTAGCAGCCGATAACCCCAACGATAATCTGATAAATAGTTGGAAAAATACGCATCATGGTGGCGGGAGTGCAAATCCATATGTACCCCAACTGCACAAAACAGATACTTCTAATAATTGTGAATATTGCCATGGAGCAGCCATGAATAGTAGCTCATTGTTTCCCATAGCTTGTGAGAATTGTCATTTCCATGGTTCTTATGTGGATGAAAATGATAAGCATACTACGATAGGTCAGACTAATGGGGTAAAGTATATTAAGCCTGATCAGTTGCCATATCAACGTAAAACATTCTGAATCTTCTTATCACCCGAGTCGTTTCAGCTCAGTCATCTGGTTATTGCCATCAAACGTGAGCAAAAAACGCCCACTGATGCCATCGTGGGTGAGGAAAGGGCGTAGATGCTTTGCCGGTAACTTTAAGCTGCGCCCATCTTCAGCCACAATGTTCACCCAGCTGGCAACTCCCTGATAAACTTTGAGGTATTGTTGAGATGAAATTTTCACGTTAAAGATAAGCTGATTCATTAAATAATGCCTTGCTGAATAACCATTCTTTATGTCCACAGCCCTTGTGGATAACTGCTGGAAAACTCATTGAACACTGAGCTAACATGCTTAATTTCCGATTGGTTTTGCTAAATGCACATAAATTAGGCAATTAATTAAAACTAAACCATATCAAGTAGTTACGTTTATGATTTGTTATCACACTAGCGATAAATCAATCATCATATCTGTTTATTGTTGTCTTTTTGGTGTTGTGTTTGCAGCGTTTATATGTACTAGTTTTTAGTGTGTTGTATACATTGGCGCAAGCACTCCAACCCCTGTTCAATACTTATACTTGGAGCAAAACCAAAATCATTTTTAGCGGCGCTGATATCAAACCAGTGCGCAGTAGATAATTCCCTGGCTAAAAAGCGCGTCATGGGCGGTTCGCTGTTTTTTTTCAGCAGCTTGTAGCTATATTCCAGTAACCCACCCATGGCGTAAGCTAACTTAATCGGCACCATACGCGTCACGGGTGGAATGTCAGCGCAGGCAAGGATGGCATTGACAATATCCCATAAATAGCGCGGATCATCTTGAGAGATGAAATAACACTTACCTGCAACCTTGCTACCAACACCCAATTGCTGTGCTGCCAGAAGATGTGCCTGCGCAGCATTGTCGATGTAAATACAATCTACCTTATGGTCAATTTTGCCAATGCGCCTTAATTTACCGGCGCGACCCCGTTCAATGATGCGCGGAGTGAGATGATTATCTTCCGGTCCCCAGATAAGGTGGGGACGCAAAGAGACTGTAGCTAAGGTGGCATCGTTTGCCGCAATGATGCGCTGTTCAGCTATCGCCTTGGTCTGCGGGTAGGCGGTGTGATAATGGACAGGATACGGGAGCGCTTCATCCAATCCTTCCATGGATTTTCCATTAAACACCACGCTGGGTGAGCTGGTGTAGATGAGTTTTTTTATCCCCATAGTGCGACAGGCATTAATTACATTTTCGCTGCCGACAACATTGGCGCGGTAATACTCGGCGTAATCACCCCATATCCCTGCCTTTGCCGCAACATGAAAAACTGTATCACAGCCAGTTGCAGCCAGTTCAACCTCTGTATAATTATTTAAATCACCAATGAATTGTTTTGCCCCGATTGCCTCGAGTTTAGGATAATGGTTACGCGCTAAGGTGTGCACCTCAATGCCAAGTTTACGCAACTGCTTAACAATAGCGAAACCGAGAAAACCGCCACCACCGGTAACCAGTGCCGTTAGGATATTTTTTTGCTGGTCCATAGCGCTAATTTTTCACGGAATATTTTGGCATTGTGGCGAATATCCACCGGAAATGCGGGATGAAATAGGAATTGTTTAATTGCCTTGGTGTGGGGAAATTGTTGCTGAATTTTACGTAAATCAGCCTCAATATCTTTTTGGGTAGTTATGTCGGCCTTTTTCAACAACTCCACGCACAATACTGCCTGTTGCCTGCCGGGAGTGCCAACACCAACAAGTGCCGTACGATAAACTTGTGGATGGGTGTTGAATACGCCTTCACACGGAATAGTAAACAAGGTTTCTGTAGCAGTTTGTACCCGATGCGTTTTACGCCCACAAAACCAGATTTTACCTTCATTGTCGCGATAAGCGACGTCGCCCATGCGGTGATAATAACCACCATCAGCTGTTGGAATTTTGGCGAGCGCGGTAGATTCAGGACGATTGAAATAACCTGCGGTAACCTGCGCTCCTTTGACGGCAATTTCACCGATTTCCCCATCTTTAATACCCAGCTCATCTCGCCATTGGGCAATAGGCTGGTCATCAATAGCAATAATCTGCACATCTAGTTTATCAACAGGCTTGCCAACGCAGATTCCTTTGCCGGAATCAGTTAACTGGCGGGTATGCTTTAAGATAGTGGTGCTACTGATGGAACACACCGGCAGTGCTTCAGTGGCACCGTATGGGGTGTAAATTGGTGTGTCACTATTGAGCAAAGAGCTGAATTGTTGCAACACTGTTGCCGGTACCGGGGCACCGGCAGAGATTATCCGTTTCAGAGTTGGTAAACTCCGTTGCTGTTTTATCCCTGCTGTAGCCACGCGGCGCAATAAAGCTGGGGAGCCGAACATATTGGTAATGCCGAAATTATCTATAGCTTCAAAAATGCGCTGGGGATTCACCTGTGCCGGTTTGGTAGCATCCATATCGGGGATTACTGCAGTCATACCTAATGCGGGAGCAAATAAAGCAAACAGTGGGAAAGTACACAAATCTATTTCACCAGGTTGAATCTTATAGAGCTGCTGTAATGCACTGATCTGGGCATTGAAATTTGTATGGGTGTAAATGGCCCCTTTAGGTATTCCGGTGCTACCACTGGTAAACAAAATAGCTGCCGTTGCGTTTGCAGCTGGCTGGTGACAAGAGAACTCAATATTAGCAGGAGTCTGGTGGGTCAGCTGGGGCAAACTGAGGCAGTCTAGCAGGCAGTAGCGTGACGGGCTAAATACCAGGTGGAGAGATTTTTTCCCCCAGCCCAACAGTTTGCGGGCAATCTGAGCTTTGGTGATACCGATAAAGACTTGGGGTTGTGCTTCTTCAAGGCAGGTCTTGATGTTTTTTATCCCCATTCCAGGGTCGATGAGAATGGGTACTGCACCCAGCTTGAACAGGGCAAAGGTGATGGCGAAAAAATCGAGACCAGGTTTGACCATGAGCACGACTCGTTGCCCGCACTTAACTCCATTTTTTACTAAGGTATAAGCAATACGGTCGCTGTGTGCATGCAATTGGGCATAGGTGTAATGGGTGTAACTGACATTGCCTGCTTTATCTCTGCCGTGAGGAAAGATGACTGCCATGGCGTAGGGCATCTGCTGCGCGCGCTCGGCTAGATAGCTGGCAATGTTGGTGGTCAATTGTGCGGGCATAATTAATTAACGCTGGTGGTGCGGATAAAATCACAGATTAACGGCACTACTTCGGATGAGCAATCTTCCAGAATATAGTGACCGCCATTACGCCAGGTTTTTACTAGCGCAGCCGGAAAATGTTGTCGCCATTGCGTGAGGAAGTGCTGGTCAAAGACAAAATCTTTTTCACCCCAGCAGATTAACATGGGAACATGGGCAAGTTGTTTCAGTGATTGCTCCACACGACTGACCTCGTCATAGGCCGGGTCGGTTGGGGACAGGGGGATATCTTGCACAAAGCGTAAAGTGGCAATGCGGTTGCGCCAGCTGTTATACGGAGCAGTGTAGGCATAGCGTAATGCGCGGGGCAGGGGATTTTGTTTGCAGCCCACCCATGAGGCGACGTAGCTGAAAACATTACCAGCGCGCACCAGAAAAGTACCTACTGCCGTATCGCGGCAGATTTTTAGACTCAGTGGCAGTGGTTTATCCTTGGGCAGGTGAAAAGCACCAGTATTGAGGATCACCAGTTTTGCAATACGTTCGGGGTATTTTGTGGCGTAAGCCATACCGATCATTCCCCCCCAATCATGTACCACTAGGGTTATGTTCTCTTGGATGTCTAATGAATCCAGCAGCTGTTCCAGGTCAGCCACACGTCTGGTGAGGGTGTAATCATACTGGTTATCGTTAGGTTTATCCGATAAACCACAACCTATGTGGTCGGGGACGATAACCCGATGGCTGCTGCTCATTTGTAAGGCTAGATGGCGATAGTAAAAACTCCAGCTCGGGTTGCCATGTAACATTACTACCGGATCGCCAGTGCCAGCATCCATATAATGATAATTGATGCCACCGGCCAATTGTAAAAACTTGCCCTCAAAAGGTAGTAAGCGTTTCACCATTCCACTCCCAGCATCATACAGTTTAAGCCACTGCCAATGCCCAGCATTGCAACATTGTCACCAGTTTGCAATACATTGCGTTCTGCAGCAATAGCTGCGGTGATGGGCAATGACACCGTGCCGATGTTGCCTAAGTAAGGGTAAGTGCTAAAGTCTTTGTACGCAGCAATGTTCAACTCTCGCAAAATAGCTTGTTGATGCGCTGATCCAACCTGATGACAAATAACCCTGTCGATGTTATCAACTTGCCAGTTGAATGTGTCTAAAAACAGCTGCCACGTTTGCTTGCCCAACTCCACCCCGTGGTGCATCACGGCAACAGCATCGGTATTCATGAATTGACGCAATTGATCCAGCCCTTTTGATTCCACGCCCCAGCGACACAACTGATGATGCCGTGGTTGCGCCATAGTTACTCCACCTAAAAGACGATGACTTTGGGGACTGGCGAATGAATTATCTGTCAATACCACGGCGACGGCACCAGAACCACCGGTTAGTGTGGCAATGGAACGGGCAAAAAATGCCATTTCATTTTTAGCCAACATGCGCCTGATAGTGGTTTCGTTAAGTTCACGCGCACTTTCGCAGGAGACCACCATGCCAGCCCGAATTTGACCAAGCTCAATTCTGTTGGCGATGTCGAGGATACCGTTCATGACTCCAAGGCAGGCATTGCTGATGTCATAAATCATAACTTCGCCAGCGATACCCAAGGCATGAGCAACCCGACATGCAGTAGCAGGTTCAAACAGCTCACGACAGACCCCGGTATAGGTAATGGCTCCGATATCCTGAGCATCAACTCCGGCAGCTGCCAGCGCCTTTGCACCGGCTTGTGCTGCACCCTGAGAGAGGGGCATTTCTGGGTGCCACCACCGCCGTTCACGGATGCCGGTTAAAGCCTGTAATTGCCCGGGGTTAATATGCAACGCTGTGTACAGCGGTGCTAATTGCTGTTCCAGTTCTGCTGAACTGACTACGACAGGTGGTAGTTCATAATTTATGCTGTTTATATAGACTTTGCTGTATTTCATTATCCAACTTTGTACGTGAGTTACTAATTGGTGGAATTTTACTTGGTCGAATATGTTCTGATGGCGTATTTTTCTATGAGTGTTCTGCCGCCGGAATTGAGCCAGCGCACACCAATAGCGACCAAGCGTGATGCGTTTAATTTAGCATAAAAAGCTTTAATTAATACGCTGACCCGTCTGGTTTGTTCCGGTGTCCACTGGTGGGCAGGATGAAGATGCATGTGGTGCAGTAGTTCTTGATCTTCACTATCTTCGGGGTAGCATTGAATGTAATCTATCGCCCATGACAGCATATCCGGGCGTACTCCTTTTTGATAATGGATTGCTTGACCACACAGTAGAGCCGGAATTGATAAATTATTGTTGCGCAACACTATATTTGCCAAGAGAAAAAGTGATTTTTGTTCGCGATTAACCAACATTGCCCACACTCCCAATGTTTAAGTCGTATATCAATATACATCGGGCTGCATAGTGTCAGAAACTCGACCGTGGCGCAAGCAAATTACCGAAAAAATACATTGCCCAATAAAGGTCTATTTGGTAGATTTGCCCGTCGTTACGCCTGTATATATTGAGGTTGTTATCCTCTGTCTATCTGGCATTTTATATTTATTACAGGAGCACTTGTCCTATGCAATGGATTGCATACTTTATCTGGGGAGCCGTAGCTGTATGTGCAGGTGTATTAATAATAAGCTATTTCTATTTGCGCTATATAGCGCAACATCCACCTGTCCCTGAGGGCTTGAGTGTAGCAGATAAACAGGCACAGGTATTGCCATTTGATGAGAAACGTTGGCGGTTGCTGTTAAGCCGCACTCCATTTAATGATGAGGATATTGCTAATAGCGTAACTGAACGTATTGATTGGGCAAAGTCGGTATTCGGTGTTGACCCCGAGTGGTTTCAGGGCGGGGATGTTGCTATGTTTCCCTGTTTGTCATTTCATAATGCTGTTGGTGACAGCATTGATTTTATACGCCAGCGCCTGAATGAAAATCCACAACTACGTCTATATGTTGTGAAACCAGCGGGTATTGTCTTAACCGAATCAGCTTACGAGGCCAGCGTAGTGCTGTGCTTTGCTGCTCCAGTTGTATATGCTGGCAAATCAGCATGGCGTTACTGGCCAGTAAATGTCTGTTGGGAGTGGGGTTATGAACCGGAGCAGATGCAGTGCCGACAAATTATCTATGTTGCTCAGCACAGCGGGTGCGAAGTTATTGGTACCGAACTTGATATAGCGGATATATATTTTCTGCTGGAAAGCAAGCTGATACCTGAACCACTATATACTATTTCTCCAGATCCAACTTTGGACACGCCTGAAGAGCAATGGGATGCTGTGGCACTGGCCAATGCTGGAGAGCCGGTTCCGGGTCAGAGTGAATCAACTTTATCGGCAGCTGATCTACAGGAAAGGCTTAAACTGGCTGGGTGGAATATAAGCTGAGGATGTTCAACTGTTAATCATGTAACTCAGTTCGCGGTAGATCTCTTCCGGATCCCCGCTATTAAGTTCCAGTAGCCGCCGCAGATGGGTGATGCTGTCTGAGTCCATACTGGTAAAACGAAAACCTATGGTGCTGTCATTAAAATGGGTAGCATAGGCTTGAAATTCTAAAAACAGATCACGTCCTTCAAGTGCGATGATAATTGTAACTTCTTGATCGCTGGTAAGCTGAGGCACAGACTCTGGCGGGAATTGGAGCAGCACTCCTTTAAGGGCGATATCCAGCACACGGCAATCTATTACAGCACCAGCGCAATTTACTTGGGCGTTTTCGACAAACTGGACACGGGCATAATTTCTTTTATCTGGCATGTCAACCTCCATTAGCTGTTAATGGCTGGATTCATTGCTGTCACATTTTGCAGAGCATTAGTTGTTGTTTAAATTAATAGCATACATTTCCCCCTGAGTAGAATTACTCTTCCGCTCTGGTTCTGTTCCCCGTATTCGTCATCCTCGCGAATGCGGGGATCCAGAGGTTTTGCATAGATTTCTAGACTCCCGCCTGCGCGAGAGTGACGACCGTTGTGGCGATAGCGGAAGATTAGTGCTACTCAGATACTTTTTTTAAATGTGTTTAGCATCTCAATCTTTAGCGCAGTGCTGGTAAAGCAGGGCGCTACCGACTTCACAACCTATATCGCGGGCGATAACTGGACATTTTGCTTTAAGCAAAAAGAAAATATTGGCATTGCTGTCACTTAAAGTTTCGTAATTGCCTTGTCCTTTGGCAATAATCAGATCCGCTTGATTGAACTTTTCCACAAAATCCGGGCTGCAATATTGCAAAATAGTTCCCGGGCTGTTGTCTCCGTTGTCGATAACTGGCACCAACTCGGTAATGCCAGCTTGTTCAGCATCAACACGCAAAGCGTCGTTAAGGATGGGGCCACCGCGTACGGCAAAGGTGGTTTTATCCAGCGGTAATTGTTGAATTAGTATCTTGTCGAAAATTATTTCTCCGGCATTATCCCCTAAATAGAGAATGTTGTTTGCTTGTTTAATCGCGGCGGCAAATTCGTTAATATCCCCTTGTAGTGGAGATTTTAGCCCTTGTTCAATGCTGACCAGTATCTGCTCGACACTCATGCCGTGATATACACCGTGATCGATACTGTTGCCTGTAATGGCCAACAATACGGCAGCGTACAGTTTGTTGTCTGCCATCAGCACATCTTGCTCTAACTGAGGCAGTAGTTGTAATGCCAACTGTTGATCGCGCTGTTTTGCTGCTAGATATGGATCATCTATGCCGCTTGCTTGGCGAATCAGGTGATGGATTTCACGGGCCATGGCCGGAGGCGACAGATTGAAGTCAATAGTGCTCATTTTGTGCAACACGCAGCGCAGGGTCTCTTCACGGCGCGTTTCATCAAGTTGAACCAACTCCATTACGTTCAATGTTTGTTTGATAAAGCAGGGTATACATTCATAATATGTCAGCATAATTATTCCGTATTGCTTCTCTATTTAACTAAAGAAAAGTGTTTTATTGTGTCATTTGGTTGTTGATAAAGGCTTGGCGCAGATTATCGGTCATGGTGCATTCATAACCATCTAAGCGTGCCAACAACTGATGGCTATGCGCATCAATAAAATCTATATTGGCGCTGGCGCTGTGTTGACTGGCTTTAGTTACCCGACATTGAATACGTGTGCTGCCCGCGGGGAACTGTTCACAATATTGGCGGTAGTGCCCGACAAATGAGGGTAAAGAACCTAAATGTTTTTGAGCAAAACTCCACAGAATCATCATTTGAAAACTGCTGTCCAACACTTGTGGATCAGCAATCCAACTGCTGCGTAATGGGTTTTTCATCCACTGCGCTGGCAGGGGAGCATTTTCTGATAGGGCAATAATGCCTTCACTGTTGTTGCCAACAATTCTGCTGAGCCCTTGCAATTGCGGACCATGGAACAACTGTCCGGAAGAATATATTTCTGTTTGGGAAGATAGCTCTCCACCATCAATAACCAGTGGATCAATATTGGGGCGCTGATCAGTCAGTGTCGTGGTCAGGATGATATCTGCGCTAGCGTGAATGGTGCTATCTTTACCGCTACAGATCTGCATCGGGATAATGAATAAATTTTGCTCAACAGTGGTTGCCCCGTAACGTAGTTCAATTTCCAGTTCGGTGTTGGCGGGTAAAACAATACCACTACGAATTCGCAAGTTGTCAAAACCGGAGAATAATAGTCCCGGGTTGTTGTGCATAGCTCCTTGCGCTAACCACTCAATTTGTAACGCCATAGGTACAACAGCTTTGCCATTTATTACATGATGGCGCAGCACGGGGATGGTGTTACTGCTGATGGTCAGCTGGAGTACTTTATTCGGGAAAACAGCGTTGGCTAGATGTTTAGCTGGTGACTGTTCACCTCTAGGTATAGCGGTAATGTCGTTGTCTTCGTCAGTAGCAGCGTTAGGGGTAGCGCCGAGGATGACAACTTCTACGTTTTCATCACGGTTAGCTAACTCCTGTAGCAGGTATTGCGCGCCGACATGCAGATCAATCACACTGATTCCCTCACTGGCGAACAGTCTTTTCAAGGCAGGAGTCACCATGCCCCCATCCCACGGTCCCCAATTAAAGGAGATAATGCGACATTTGTCCCGTTGCCGTGCCAGAGCTTGAGCGGTCTTATTCAACACTTCATTGGCAACAGCATAATCGAGCTGACCAGCACGCCCGAAGCGCCCGGTAGAGGAAGAGAATAGCGCGATAAAATCCAGATTATCCTCATGTGTTGCTTGAAGTAATGCCTGTAAACCACCTATTTTAGTAGAATAAACCAAATTAAACTGTTCTGTGGTTTTGTCTTCTATTTTACGATCAGCTAGCACCCCGGCACCATGAATTAAACCACGGATAGTGCCCAGTTTGCGCGCTTGGGTAACGGCTAAGTTGACTGCTTGTTCATCGCGAATATCCACGCTGCGATAGAGTACTTGTGAGCCTGTATGTTGCAGACGTTTGATGTTGGTAGATAATTCACGGTTGTTTAACACCTGCAGGCAAGCATTATTCAGTTCGCGCGGTTTTAGCGGTTGTGCTGTATGTTGCATTAACGCTTTTTTGATCGCTGCCTCGTTTGTGGCGCTGGCCAGCCATGCTTCTTCGTTTTCCGGTTCCGAGCTGCGTCCCAGTAACAGTAAAGTTGGGTTGCCTGCTTCAGCCACAGCGTGGGCTACTTCGGCAGTGACCCCACGGGCGCCACCGCTTATCACTACAACGTCATTGCTAGTCAGTGTTAATTTAGGGCTATTGGCTGGCAGGTTCGCTTGGCGCAGTTCAATGGTGTTACGCCCATGGCTGTTGATGGCAACTTCAAGAGGACCGACTGTGAATAGTTCGTTGATTATTGCTTCGGCTTGTGCATTTTCGTCCAGATCGCTCCCTAAATCAACCGCTTTGCAACATACCTCTGGCCATTCATGGCTGGCAGTTTTACTGATACCAGCAAGCCCTCCTGATAGAGGATCGGTGATTAGTGCTTGACGATCAAAACCGGCCATGCCATCGAGGTGAGAAACTGTTATTAAGCAGCTGGACTTGTCAGCACTGTGGTGGTGTAGCGCACTAGAGCAGCGCTGCATTAGCAAGAAACTGTCATTCAAAAAGCGGCTATCGGTACCTATTTGTGGTGCGATTATTACTAGTGCCGCTAATTGTTCTGGCACGGTGTTATGCGTAGGGCTGATAAGCTCTGCCGCATAATTGCGTTGTTTTAATTTATCTACTACCAGGCTGCTGATAGATGAGCAGTCATCGACAACTAAAATTGGTGCATTTGGATTCAAGGATAATTGTTCTGTTGTTGGTGCTATTGGAACAATTTCGATTATTTGACGCTGGAGCTGGGTGTCAGGATTTGATTTTTTTTTTGTAACAGGAACAGCTTCAACGTCTGCATTCCCTGGTGCCGCGCTGACTGTACTACCGACAGAGCTTCCCATAGCCTCAACTATCTGACGCAAAG
>CAZHXF010000016.1:18555-46380 GCA_964536375.1 uncultured Desulfuromonas sp.
GGCTGGTAGCAACATCAACGCCTGAAGCCACGCCAGAAGTAGTTGCGCTTGCCGCAGTTGTTGCGCTGACTGTACTACCGACAGAGCTTCCCATAGCCTCAACTATCTGACGCAAAGTCTGCAAGCTGCCCAGTTGCTCAGGTTGTAGTGCTGGCAGGTGAGGCATTTTCTCCTGAATGGCTGAGAGAATTTCCACCCGCTTGATTGAGTCAATACCCAGATCGGCATCGAGGCTCATATCCAGTTCCAACATTTCTTGTGGATAGCCGGTTTTCTCAGCTACCACTTCCAAAAGGCTGGTAGCAACATCAACGCCTGAAGCCACGCCAGAAGTAGTTGCGCTTGCCGCTGTTGTTGCTATGGGTTGTGGTGCTACTGGCATTATAGGGGTCGACGATACACTTTGGTTTGGTACCGACAGCCTTGGCACAGGTGTTGACGCTATGGCTGATGTGGAACCCATCTGATGATCCATCAAGGAGCGCATGGTGTCAATTGCCGCCGCCTGTCCTTCAAGAAATTTATTGTGTAATTTTGCCGTATCTTGCTGCATGCGTTGCAGCACGGTCATGCTTTCTTGCAGTGAATGCAATGCTTCCGGGGTAGCTTGATTTA
The DNA here is from genome assembly GCA_964536375.1 of uncultured Desulfuromonas sp. Lineage (GTDB taxonomy): Bacteria > Desulfobacterota > Desulfuromonadia > Desulfuromonadales > Desulfuromonadaceae > Desulfuromonas. The sequence continues at coordinate 19,171 of CAZHXF010000016.1, forward strand.
CGTGCCTTGCCGCAGTAGTTGGTACAGCTAGTGCCACGGCTGGTGACGACTGTGCCACTTGAGAAATTGTATTTGCATTGACCAATTTGCGGGTACTGGCTGGACGCTTAACTTTTTCCTTTACGTAGTTAGCACCACAAATAGAGACAGTCATGCGTGGGATTGGTGGCTCAGGTAGTGCTAACTGTTGTTGGGCATATTTTCCATCCCACTTGGTTAGCTCAATGGGGAACCCAATGGCTGCCAGTTGCATCAGCAGGCGCGCTAAATCATTTAAACCAGAACGTTTGCCATTCGACGAATCCAGAGCTATGGCATTATGCTTTTTGTTTTTGAGTATTTTACCCACCATTGCGGTCAAACGAGCGCCAGGACCGATTTCGACAAAAGTGGTGATGCCTGCGGCATACATGTGCTCAATTTGTTGGACAAATTCCACTGGACTGGTGATCTGTTCGGCCAACAGTGTGCGTATTGCTGCGGCCTCTTGTGGATATGGGTTGGCTGTTTTGTTAGCGTAAACCGCGGTATGAGCAGCCTGCACATCAACTTGTTGCAGCGCTTGTAGAAAAGGCTCAGTAGCTGCAGCTACCAGTTTACTGTGAAAAGCTGCTGCTACATCCAGCGCTACACAGCGTAAGCCACGCTCTTTACACAGGCCCGCAGCCCGCTCAATTTCGTTGCGCGCCCCCGATAACACACCCTGCGTCGGAGTGTTGCGGTTGGCCAGCACTACATCCAATTTTTCATCGGCTATCAGTTGCTCAATTTTATCTAAAGAAGCCGAAATGGCCAGCATAGTACCTTTGTCGCTACCGTCACCGGCCATCAACTCACCGCGCAGGCGCGATAATTTGTAGAGATCAGCGGAGCTGAAACATCCGGCTGCACACAGTGCAGTCAGTTCACCATAGCTATGCCCACCCCATGCTTGTGGTTGTAAACCAAAGTTCTGCAGATAACGCCATGCCGCTAGGCTGACCGTGCCAATGGCGGGCTGAGCAACTTCAGTTGCTTGGATTCTGCTCATGGCCTGCGCTTGATCCGCTGCGGTATAGATTGAATGGGGATAGAGTATAGAGCTGAGCTTGTCTGTAAGCTGCAACGTTTTATCAGCGGTTTGCAACTCTTCGATAAATTCTGGAGCATGGCAAGCCAGATCAACCAACATCCCAGGATACTGTGCCCCTTGACCGGGAAACAACACAGCCATTTTGCCTGTTGTGCTGGCGCCATCGGCGTTCCCATTAGCGTACCATATACCACTAGGGGTGTTGGTCATTGGCTTGCCAGCGTCGATCAGTTGCTCCGCGTTCTTGACGATTGCGGCCAAGTCCTGCTTGCCCTCGATAATAAACAACAGCCGTTGTGGTGCCTGGTGGTCGAATTTGGCGCGAGATTTAGCCGCAAAGCGGCGTAGTTGTGCAGTTGCGCTGGCTACCGGTATCTGCTGTAACTGCAGTTTTAATGCTGCGGTGTCGCTGTCACTTAACGCAATTATTTGTGGTGTGCCGCTCCAGTCGCTGCTCGAACGCGCTGCTGCATATTCTTCCAGAACGCAGTGGAAATTGCTACCCCCGAAGCCAAAGGCACTTACCGCAGCACGGCGGGGATGATCTGGGTGCTCTAGCCATGGTCTGGAGGTGGTGTTGACATAAAAAGGGGTGTTGCCACTCGATATAACTTCCTGAGGCTGAGAAACATTTATGCTGGGGGGTAAAACTTTATGGTAAAGAGCTAGGGCTGTTTTTATTAAACCGGCGGATCCGGCTGAGGCTTTGGTATGACCGATTTGTGATTTAACGGAGCCGAGAGCACACCATGGTTTGCCATCACTTTCACCGTACACATCACGCAGCGCTTTAATCTCAGCGGCATCGCCTACGCGGGTACCGGTACCATGTGCTTCAATCAGAGATATTGTTGTTGGTTCAATGTTGGCGAGTTGATAAGCACGGGTAAGAGCTTTTTTCTGACCGCCAGCGTTGGGTTCGTAAATTGCCCCTTGTTTGCCGTCACTGGCTGTGCCAATACCGCGAATGACGGCATATATCTGATCTTTGTCACGTTCGGCATCAGCTAGGCGCTTAAGAACAACCAGACCTAAACCTTCTCCGATTAATGTACCATCTGATTTGCTGTCAAAGGGGCGAATTATATTGCTCGGGGATAATGCTGGAGTTTTACTGAAACAGGTATACATGAAGATATCGTTAAAAGTGTCGATACCTCCGGTAATGACCATGTCGCTGTGTCCGCAGGCCAATTCCATAGCTGCCATGTGTACGGCACTTAAGGAACTGCCACAGGCGGCATCAATGACACTGTTGGTGCCACCGAGGTCAAACTGTTTGCTTATCCGTCCAGCGACAACATTGCCCAACAAACCTGGGAAGGAATTTTCCTGCCACGAGACATAATTGTCAGCAATTCGTTCTACTACCTCCTGCGCGACGTCATCAGGGATGCCAGCATCTTTAAGTGCCTTGCGCCAATAGGGGTGACCCATGCGCGCCCCAAGGGGGATGACCATCTCCAAAGCGCCAGTAACCCCGAGTAAAACACTTACCCGCTCCCGCGCAAATTCACTGGCCGGGTCGTAACCCGCATCTTTAAGCGCTTCGCGCGCAGCAATTAGCCCCAATAGTTGCGAGGTGTCAATTGCCTCCAAAATATTGGGTTGGATGCTGAATTCAAGAGGGTTGAACTCAAAAGGATCGAGAAAACCGCCACGTTTACCGTATGTTTTATCCGGAGTTTTGGGGTCGGGGTCATACAGATCGGCAATGCGCCAATGGGTTTCCGGCACGTCGGTAATGCAGTCTACGCCACCTTTAATATTGGCCCAGAAGTTATCCTTGTTTTCAGCTTGCGGAAATAGACAACCAATACCGACAATTGCCAGTGGTACATTAAGAGTAGTGGTGGCAGTTGGATCCGGTGAACTGTTTTTATTTTTATCTGCACCCGAATTAATCACGCAGGTACTCCTTGATTTGTTCGATGGTTAATGGATTAAGAAAAAGATTGCCGACATTAATGTGCATACGTTGTTGGCGCAGCATGTTAGCCCGTGTTAGCACCAGCGCATTAAATAGAATATTGAGATTTACATTGGTAACATTACGTTGCTGTGGTTGTTCCAGAAAACTATCTCGGGTCCATTCGTTGAACGCGCCCATTGCTGGACCACACCACACTTGAAAGTCCATCTTGCGGCTATCGTCACCGGCATTGGCCCAGTGTGTAGCCTGACCTAGGTAGGCACGGAATACTAACGCCATGAGATGTTTGGGATCACGTTCGGCGCGTTCAACCTGACTCGGGTCACGTTTGAGGAAGTAATTGCGGGTGTTTTGCCACACATTTGTTAATGGTTCGCGGAAAAAACTCTGTTCAATTTTCTGTCTTTCCATGGCAGGAATATCATCAATGCTCTGATATGAACGATATATTTCATAGAGTTTTTTTGCGCGCATGGAGAACATAGTGCCCCGTTTTAACACCTGAACATTCGCTCCCATTTCAAACATATCGGCAGCTGGGGCCATAGCCACATCTGCTTGGCGTGTTTTCGCTAACATCTGGCGTACCACATCGGATGTGCCTGATTCAATACAGGCATGATTCACGCTGCCGGTAACCAGATAGGCTGCTCCCATGGCAATAGCTGCAGCAGCTGCTTGGGGGGTAGATATTCCTCCGGCCAAACCAACACGTGGCATAACAGCATATTTGTGCTGCAGGTGTAGTTTGTCGCGCAATGCACAAATTGTGGGAAACAGCGACAGGGCAGGGCGGTTGTCGGTGTGTCCACCAGAATCGGCTTCGGCGGTTATATCTTCAGCCATGGGAATTAGTGCCGCTAAAGCAGCCTGTTCCTGAGTGATTATTCCTTGTTCCAGAAGTTTGTTGAGCATCTTAGTTGGCGGTGGTGACAGGAAATGTTGCGCCACCTCTTCGCGTGAGATTTTAGCAATTATTTTATTGGGAGTGATTATAGTGCCAGTGCTGTTACGGTGGATTCCATGTAACCTATAGCGTACCACTGCTGGGCTTAAGGTCAAAAATGCCGAAGCTTCAATAAGCTTGATCTCGTTGGCGATATATAGATCAACCAAGGATTCTTCAAGGGCGATTTCATGTGGGCTATGGATAAGATTCACGCCATAAGGACCATCGGGCAGCGCCTGTTTTATTATGTCGAGCTGTTGTTGAACCGTTTCCAGCGCTAGCCCTGCAGCACCAAAAAATCCGAGCATTCCCGCCTTGCCCATCGCAATAACTATTTGAGCCGATGATATTCCCTTAGCCATGGAACCAGCTATCATAGGATAGCGCAAGTTATGGCTGGCGAGAAAGTTGGCATCACCAGCGGACGCTAAAGTGAGCGGTGGTACATATCCCAGCAGTTTACTACTGTTTATTTCATCGCGTTGGTCGCCAAGTTGAACATTGCCCGTGGTGTGTATGGAGATTATATCTTTATCAGCAGTTAAGTAGAGGGGACGATTTAGGTGATGCAGGGCATCATATAAAGTTTGCTTAGCTGTTGACTCCGCCCTGTTTTCATTCCAGCTGCCGATGATGTTATAGGAGCTACCCCCTATGTTTTGCGTTAAAGTATCCATTGCTAACATACGATCCAGATTGATGAGTTATGGACAAAGGCATTTACTGCTGCCCAATATTATTTCAGACCAAGCTTTACAGAAGCTTGCCTACATAAGAAAGGTAAACTGCTCAACAACAAAAAAGAACAATTATTGCATTTTCCTCCACCTAAGGCAAAAAAAAACGCTGCCCACATGGACAGCGTTTTTTACATGGCTTACATATTATTCTCTTTATGGGAAATAGCGCTTAAGTAAACCCTGGAAGGCTTGACCATGACGAGCCTCATCCTTGCACATCTCATGTACTGTGTCATGGATGGCATCCAGATTGAGAGCCTTGGCGCGGGTTGCAATTTTTTTCTTGCCGGTACAGGCACCGTTCTCAGCTTGAACGCGCAGTTCTAAGTTGGTTTTGGTGTCGCTGAGTACTTCACCGAGCAGTTCGGCAAACTTTGCCGCATGCTCTGCTTCTTCCCAAGCAATACGTTTATAGGCTTCAGCAATCTCAGGGTAACCTTCACGATCGGCTTGGCGACTCATTGCCACATACATCCCCACTTCGGTACACTCGCCAGTGAAATGAGCACGCAGGTCATCTATAATCTCCTGGTCAACACCTTGAGCAACACCGACGCGGTGCTCATCTGCCCAAACCAGTTCTGAAGTATTTTGTAGTTCAAATTTGTCTGGTCCAACGCCACACTGTGGGCAGCTCTCTGGTGGGTTTTCTCCTTCATGAACATAGCCACAGATGGTGCAAATCCATTTTTTCATTGTGTTCTCCTTATTTTGTCAGAAAAAGTATGCGCATCAATTATTACCATAATGGTTATATATTTAATCATCATATTTTGTCAATGCTAAAAAAGCATAATAGCACCTGATTAATACCAATCTTTCGCTATCGCCAAAAAGCTTGCTACTCTTGCGCAGGCGGTAGTATAGAAACAATGTAAAACCTCTGGATACCTGCTTTCGCGTGCCTGAAGGATACATGGAGCACAACCAGAGCAAAAGATATAGTGCTACTTAGGTAATTGCCTGTGCTGGATATCTAATGCAGGGTGTGAATGTTAGTAGGAGAAAGTTGTTGTTTGAATACTTGGTTGAAGTCTATTTGGGGGATATGTAGCGGAGGGAAACCAGCGCGCCGACTGATGTCAGCAATAGTTTCACGCATATAGGGAAACATCATTGTGGAGCAGTGACTGTGACTGAGCTCTTCGATTTCCAATGCTGTAAATGTTTGTTTAAGCTCAAATAGTCCAACTCCTTCAAGGTGAATTGAAAATGGGGCAGCTTTATCCTTGAAAAAAATAGTCAGGTGAACTTTAAGACGGTTGGCTCTGCATTCGTGGCGCACTTTAAATTCAGTGCGTATGGTTGTTTGTTTGGACTGAGGCAGATTGTCGTTGACACAGAAATCCAATTTGGCAACACGAAAATCTAAGAATGTAATGTCGTTTATAATATTCATTATACAAAAATATCATTGTGCTTATCCGAAGGCAAGACATTGCATCTTTGGCTCGAATTAATAAAATTAGTCATAACGAAATTTTTTCAGTTTTTACGTCATGTACATATATTGCCGGTACCAAGGTATTTGTTTTAATAGTCTGCAAATTACCTGTATTGTTATCACAGCACAAATTTGCAGTAGCGTAGCACAGGCTGGAAATAGTGATCAAAATCAGTACTAAAGAAAGTAAATTCTCCAGAAAATGTTTCATTCTGTTTTTCACATACGGTTGCCGTAACACTGAAACTGGTTTGTGCTGATTTATCATTACTGATCACTCTCCATGCTGGGGATCTTAAATTAATAATCATGCCTTGAAAATCGTGTAACTCTTATCGACAGCGGGGCTGAAATGATTAGTATTATTTCTTTACAAAGGAAATGAATCTGACTAGTCTTACATGCTTTGAAAACTAGCTGCATTTACATGAGGATTTAATGAATCAAAACCGTATTAGAAACTTCTCCATTATCGCTCATATTGATCATGGAAAATCAACTCTAGCAGATCGTCTGCTTGAAGAAACCGGAGCCCTGTCTGACAGGGAAAAGACTAATCAGTTTCTGGATAAAATGGATCTTGAACGCGAACGCGGTATCACCATAAAAGCTCAAGCTGTGTGCCTGCAATATACTGCTGACGATGGCAATAAATATATTCTCAATCTTATTGATACCCCTGGGCATGTTGACTTTACCTATGAGGTAAGTCGGTCATTAACCGCTTGCGAGGGTGCGTTACTGGTTGTTGATGCATCACAAGGGGTTGAGGCGCAAACGCTGGCCAACGTCTATTTAGCTTTGGATGAAGAGCTGGAAATCTTTCCGGTGTTAAATAAAATAGATTTACCTGGCGCTGAGCCTGAGCGCGTCAAGGAGGAGATAGAGGAGATTATCGGCCTTGATACCTCAGATGCAATTGTTGCCAGCGCCAAAGAGGGTATTGGTATACACGAGATCTTGGAACGTATTGTCAAGTGTGTGCCGCCTCCTACCGGAGACAGAGAAGCTCCACTAAAGGCGCTGGTTTTTGATTCTTGGTACGATTCCTATCAGGGTGTCATCGTGCTAGTGCGCATTATCGATGGGGAGTTGAAAAAAGGGGACAAGATTCAACTGATGGCCAGCCGTGGCATCTATGAAGTACTTAAGATCGGGGTGTTTTCACCAGCACCTGAGCCACGTCCCAGTCTAAGTGCTGGCGAGGTCGGTTTTGTCATTGCTGGTATAAAGGTAGTTAAAGATGCCAAGGTTGGTGACACGATTACCCATTTGCATCGTCCAGCCCTGCAAGCTCTTACCGGTTTTAAAGAAGTAAAACCGATGGTTTTTTCTGGTGTGTATCCCATAGATACCAGCGAATATGAACTGTTGCGTGATGCGCTGGAAAAGCTGCAACTCAATGATGCTTCAATTAGTTATGAGCCGGAAAGCTCTATGGCGCTTGGTTTTGGTTTTCGCTGTGGCTTTTTGGGCTTGCTGCACATGGAGATCATTCAGGAACGTCTGGAGCGTGAATTTAAGATTTCTCTGATTACCACGGCACCGACGGTTGTCTACGAAGTAACCACAGTAAAAGGTGAACTGCTTAAGGTCGATAGCGCCAACAAGCTGCCCGAAGTACAGAATATAGATAAAATAGAGGAGCCATTCATTCTAGCTTCCATTCATGTCCCCAACGAGTTTGTTGGTGCCATATTGGCTTTATGTGAAGAGAAGCGCGGTGTTCAGCGGGAGATTAAATATCTCACGGCTACCAGGGTAATGATAATTTATGAATTGCCTCTCAATGAAGTTGTTATGGATTTTTATGATCGCCTTAAATCCATATCGCGTGGATATGCATCTCTGGACTACGAACACCTCGATTATCGCCCCAGCCAGTTAGTGCGTATGAATGTTATGATAAACGGTGATGTGGTGGATGCGTTGTCGCTTATTGTGCATCAAGATAAAGCTCAGGTACGCGGGCGCGAATTAGTGTCCAAAATGAAAGAATTTATTCCGCGCCAACAGTACGTAGTCGCTATTCAGGCTGCTATTGGGGGCAAGATTATTGCCCGCGAAACAGTTAAGGCATTGCGTAAAGATGTAACAGCCAAATGTTACGGAGGCGATATTACCCGTAAACGCAAACTTTTAGAAAAGCAAAAAGAGGGCAAGAAGCGGATGAAACAGATAGGTAACATTGAACTGCCGCAGGAAGCATTTCTTGCAATACTTAAAGTTAAGGATTAAGAAATATGGGCAAACAACCCGGAACTGCGCCACAAAAGCTCAATAAGAAACCATGGTACCGCGAATACGCAGAATCGCTATTTGTTGCGGCTATCCTAGCATTAATTATCAGGACCTTTGTTGTTCAGGCCTTCAAGATACCCTCCGGATCTATGGAAGATACCCTGCTTATTGGTGATCATCTATTGGTGTGCAAATTTATTTATGGTACCGAAATTCCTTTCATGGATAAGTTTATTCTACCGATAAGAGATCCGCAACAAGGGGATGTCATAGTGTTTGAGTTTCCTGAAGATGAGGGTAAATCGTGGTTAGAGCGGCGTGATTTCATCAAGCGCGTTGTCGGGACTCCAGGTGACGTGGTTGAGGTGCGCAATAAAAAAGTTTACGTTAACGGTAAACAGTATGTATTGACTCCGGAAATCCACAAGGAGGCTGAGCTGATTCTGCCGGGATCACAAACAGCACCGCGTGACCGGCGTGATTTTATGCCCGCAGTCGTTGTCCCAGCGGATAGCTATTTTGTTATGGGTGATAATCGCGACCGTTCTTATGACAGTCGTTTCTGGGGCTTCGTCAAACGCCCAAAAATCAAAGGCAGAGCATTTATTAAATATTGGTCGTGGAATAGTGAAAAAACCTGGCCCCGTTTTAACAGAATAGGTCGTTTTATCGACTGATTCAGCAGACTCTTATTGTAATAAGTCTTTTTCAACTACAGGTTATGGTTTCTTTTGGAAGCGATAACCTGTTTTTATATCGGTAGTAGTAGCTTTGCTGTTGGTTACTTTATGCGTTAGTACCATTTTGCCCTTTTTTTGAGGTAGTGATGTCTGTTCCTACACCCATGATGCGCCAATATAATGAAATAAAAAGTCAATATCCGGATGCAATTTTATTTTTTCGTCTCGGTGACTTCTATGAAATGTTTCTTGATGACGCAGTTACCGCATCCCGCATTCTCGATATTACCCTGACCTCGCGCAATAAAGGTGCTGCCGACGAGGTGCCACTGTGCGGCGTGCCATATCACAGTGCGCAACCGTATATCGCCAAGCTGGTCTCAAACGGCTATAAGGTTGCGGTATGTGAGCAGGTTGAAGACCCTCGGGAGGTGAAGGGGATAGTCAAACGCGAGGTGGTACGCATAGTGACCCCGGGCATGGTGTTAGAAAGCGACCTGTTGACTCCAAATGAAAACAATTATCTGCTGGTGATCTCCAGCTCTGCCAGTGGCTTTGGTATCTGCGTATTGGATATATCCACCGGCGAGTTTCGCGTCACTCAGGGTAACAGTATCTCTGATGTAAAACGGGAAATATCTAGTATCAATCCGCGTGAAATAGTCGTCAATGAAGAAGATAAACAGTCATTAAGTGAGCAGTTGCGGGATATGCTGCTATACAAGACAGTTAACACTTTGCCAGAGTGGGTTTTCGATTGTCAGGATGCTAGCGCGCGTATCTGTAGTTTTTTCAATACCGATTCTCTGGCACCATTCGGTTGTGATCAGCAGCCAGACGCTATTTGTGCTGCTGGTGCAGCACTTTATTATGTAGAAGAGACACAAAAGTCGACGGTCAGCCACATTCACCAACTAACCACTTATCATGTGTCAGACTTTATGATTCTGGATGAGAGTACCCGCAGAAATCTTGAACTGACAGCGACATTGATTGATGGTCGGCGTAAAGGCTCGCTGCTGGGGGCTATAGATGCAACAGTTACGGCCATGGGTGGGCGTAAATTACGCCAGTGGATTAATCAACCACTGCTTGATTGCCAGCAGATTTGTGCCCGCCACGCTTGTGTTTTAGAATTAGTCACCGCACCGGTGTTGCGAGATGAATTACGTGCCTGTCTCGATGGCTTTTACGATCTGGAACGTCTGACTGCGCGTATTGCCATGGCTAGTGCTAATGCCAAAGATCTGGTTGCCTTACAAGCCTCGTTGGAGAGGTTACCAGCATTGTTAACTTTACTGGCAGGCACTACCACCGCATTGGGGCAACAACTGCACCAGCAAATAGATCCATTGCCAGATATCACCCAACTTATTGCTGCTGCAATTGCTGACAATCCTCCCTTTGTAGTGCGTGAGGGAGGGTTGATTCGTGATGGCTACCAAGCAGACATTGATGAACTGCGTCTTATTAGTCGTGAGGGTAAGGGCTGGATTGCCCGTTTGGAAAAAACTGAGCGAGAACGCAGTGGCATTAATACCCTGAAAGTCAGATACAATCGCGTGTTTGGGTATTTCCTTGAAGTGCCTAAGACCCAAGTTGCTAAAGTTCCAGATGATTATGAAAGAAAACAGACTCTTGCCAATGCCGAACGTTACTTCACGCCGCAACTGAAAGAGTATGAAGATAAGGTTTTAGGTGCGCAGGAGAAACTGGTTGCTTTGGAGTATGACCTGTTTCAGAAGATCCGCGCGCAGGTGGCGCAACAAAGCGGGCGGATTCAATTAACTGCTGCCGCCGTAGCAAGCCTGGATGTGCTGTTGAGCTTTGCTACTATAGCGCATGAGCGTGATTATGCCTGCCCAGTGATGGATGATGGAAGCTTGCTGCATATTGAAGAAGGTCGGCATCCTGTCATTGAGAGCATTGATCTGGGGGAGAAATTCATCTCAAATGACGTTCATCTGGATACAGAATCTGACCAATTGTTAATTATCACCGGGCCGAATATGGCGGGTAAATCAACTTTTATGCGTCAGGTGGCACTGATAACATTAATGGCACAGATCGGCTCATTGATTCCGGCAAAAGCCGCACATATCGGGATAGTAGATCGTATATTTACCCGCGTTGGCGCCAGTGACAATTTGGCTCGCGGTCAATCAACATTTATGGTGGAGATGAGTGAAACAGCCCATATACTAAACCATGCTACCCGGCGGAGTTTAATCATACTGGATGAGATTGGTCGTGGCACCTCAACCTTTGATGGAGTTAGTATTGCCTGGGCGGTGGCAGAATATTTGCATGACAACGAGAAGGTCGCGGCAAAAACTTTATTTGCCACACACTATCATGAGTTGACTGACTTGGCTAAAACGCGCAGCAAAATTAAAAATTTCAACATTGCCGTGCGTGAGTGGAATGATCAGATAGTTTTTTTACGCAAAATTGTTGCTGGTGGGACCAGTCATTCATATGGCATTCAGGTTGGTCGTTTAGCCGGGTTGCCACAGGCGGTGATAGATCGGGCTAAAGAGGTATTGGGTAATTTAGAGCTTGGAGAGTTCAATTGTGATGGAGAACCGCGTTTAGCTCAAAGCCGTAAAGCTGCCTATAGCCAAGATCCCATAGCTAGACAGGCACAAATGTCGCTATTTAATGGTGTCGATGACCCGCTGCGCCAACGCTTAAAGGGCATTGATCTAAATAATATAACTCCACTTGATGCGTTGAATTTAGTAAATGAACTTAAAAAAATAATGTGATATTACACCTTAAATTTACTATATAGGTTGCGAATGATACGTTTTTTAAAGTTTTGCCTGCTCGGCTATTTTGTTTTTATTCTTGGCATTTCAGCTAGTTATGCCACGGCAAGTGCCTCCACTGATAGTCAGTATAATGCTGCCCGTGATGCTTATATCCAACTGACAAAAAACCCATCCAAACAACAATATCGCCACAATTGGGATAAAGTCCTAAAACAGCTAAACCATTTTACCGAAAATTATCCGACCCATGCAAAAGCACCCTCTGCCTACTATCTATTAGGTAAGTCATATCGGCAACTATATGATATCTCTAGAATAAAATCCGACGCACAAGATGCTGTAGATTCTTTTAATACCCTGGCTAATAATTATCATACCAGCACGCTGGCGGATGATGCCCTGTATATGCAAGCCGAAATACAGCAGGATGTTATGCACCAACCGGCTCAAGCACGAGAACTATGTGGGCAGATTGTTCAGGAATATCCTCATGGTGATATGCGGGGGAAAGCGCGGCGATTATTGGCTACATTACCCCATGAACCAGTGGCAAAAATACTCACGCATGTGCAATTAATAACCACAGATAGATCCCCCCCCGGTAGAAAAAAAATAACGGCAGTGCGTCATCAAAGTGATGAGCAGCATACCCGGTTGGTGGTTGAATTAAGTCAGAAATGCGAATTTAATGTCAATACTCTGGCTCCGAGTCAAAAAGGCACGGGTTCAGCAAGGTTATATTTCGACATTCAGAATGCAGAAATGGGCGATAATGTTGTTTCTGTGCTGGACATAAACAAGGGGGTAGTAAAGAAAATCCGCCTTGGTGAAAATCCCAAATATACGCGTATAGTCTGTGACTTGACTAAGCTCACCAAGTATAATTTTTTTGAGTTACAAGATCCGCCACGCATAGTAGTTGATATAACAAATGAAAAAGGAACAGTTTTTCGGGCAAATATCCCGCAATTACAAACTGCTCCTGGCTCACAAGTGGCGAACAAACAAGGTCAACAACAGATTGCTGCATTACTTAACAAAGTGCCAGACGAACAACCAATGCGAGTTAATTTGCCTGATGTCGCGCGCAAAAAACAGGGGAAATTACGCATTGTAGTTGATGCCGGTCATGGTGGCAAAGATCCTGGGGCTATTGGTTATGGTAATCTGTATGAAAAAGATGTGACGCTGAAAGTTGCTAAACTGTTGTCTGTCAGGCTGAAAAAGCAACTTAATTGTGAAGTATTAATGACGCGCAAAAATGATGTATACATACCTTTGCATCAACGGACCGCTTACGCTAACAAGGTAGATGCCGATCTTTTTATCTCTATTCATGCCAATGCTAGCACCAACAAGCGTGCGCATGGCATTGAAACCTTTTATCTTAATTTTTCCAAGAATGATAAAGCTGTTGAGGTTGCCGCTCGTGAAAATGGGATGAGCCTGAAAGAGGTTGGCGATTTGGAGCTTATTTTGTTTGATTTGATGGCCAATGCAAAAATAAATGAATCAAGCCGACTGGCTACCGATATCCAATCGTCGTTGACCAGGACCTTGCGCGGTAAATATTCAGACATAAAAGATTTGGGGGTACGTCAGGGACCCTTTCACGTTTTACTTGGCGCGACCATGCCATCAGTGCTGGTAGAGATTGCCTTTGTTAGCAATAAAATGGAAGCAAAAAGACTTAAAAATCAAACATATCGGGAACGTACTGTTGATGCAATCGTCACTGGCGTTAAGAGTTATGTGCGTTCCCAGAAACTATTACGCTAATCAACGGGGTTGCCATTGTTTTTTGTAGATCAATCAATGCTGGAAGGCATCTTAGCTGAAGCACGTCAAAAGTGCTGTTTTGATGATTGTAGAGCCAGCTTTTTAGGATTTGCAGCTAAGTTTTTGGAGCACAACGATACAATCGTGCGCAATGACCATCGCAACGGCGCCGCTGGCCACGAGACAGTTACTAACTTAACCCAAGTCACCGACACATTGGTTACGGCATTATTTGAGTTTGCTTTAGTTGATATTGCAGCGCCGTTGCCCTGCGTCTTGATTGCCTTGGGTGGATATGGGCGCTGTGAAATGAATCCGCGTTCCGATATCGATCTTATGTTTTATGTAAATGATTCATCCAGCCCTTTTATCCTCAAAGTTTCCGAGCGGATGCTGTATATGCTGTGGGATTTGGGCCTGGATGTCGGTCATAGTGTGCGCAATGAGGCAGAATGCTTGGCGATTGCCAGTAATGATCTGACCGCCTGCACTTCATTGCTTGATTCACGTTTAATATGTGGTGATGAAGAGCTGTATATACACTACTCAACGCGGGTGCTGCCCAGCATAATTAAAAATAATAGTGCCAGTTTTATGCGCGATAAAATAATTGAACACCAAAATCGCCTGAAAAAATTTGGTTCTACAGTATATATGCTCGAACCAAATATAAAAGAGGGGGAAGGTGGTCTGCGTGATCTGCATACTACTATGTGGTTGTGTAAGGTTAAGTATAAAGTAAATAATATTCGCGGGCTGGTAATGAAAGGGATAATCAGCGAGGAAGAGGAACATGAATTTCGCGCCTCCTTAGATTACCTGTGGCGTATTCGGAGTGAATTGCATTATCTTTCTCCACGCAAAAATGAACAGTTACTTTTTTACCAACAGGAGAAAATTGCTCTTTTCCTTGGCTATCAAGATAACAAGTCAGCTCTTGCCGTGGAGCAATTTATGCGTGCTTACTACAAAGCTGCCACTCGGGTTGAGCATCTCACTTCAACGATAATTGCCAGAGCCACTGATCGTGTAAATGGTGGGCACGGTTTGTTGGGTTATATGCGCCGACGTAATTTGGATGATGACTTTTACGCCCTCAGAGGAGAATTGTTCCCGCGCTCTGATGAACTTTTCAATGAAAAACCCGAGACCATGATGACGTGTTTCAGTTTGATACAGCGGCATAAACTGGAATTAGGTTTACAGTTGAAAACCATGGTTCGCCAAAGTCTTCATCAGGTTAATGATAAATTCCGTCGTTCTCGACAGGTTAGTGAAACTTTTCTGGAAATACTGCGCTATAAAAAAGATGTTTACGAGACACTGTTCCAGATGCACCATTTGCTGTTTCTCAATCGATATATTCCGGAGTTTAAAAGGATTTATTGTCAAGTTCAACACGATGCCTATCACATTTATACAGTCGATACTCACACCCTTTTTGCCGTCCAGGAGATAACGCGTCTGTGGGCAGGGGAGTACGCCGATAAAAAACCATTACTTACACGTTTAGCTGGGGAAATAGAGAAACCGGGCTTAATGATCATTGCCGTGTTATTGCATGATATCGGCAAGGGGGAAGGGCATAACCATTGCGAAAAAGGTGCTGCCATGATTCCCACCATAGCCAGACGGCTCGGTCTAGGCAAGGAGGACAGTAAACGGCTGGAATTTTTAGTACGCAATCATTTACAGATGGCCTACATCTCGCAAAGACGTGACTTGCATGATCATCACCTTATCGCTCAGTTTGCCCAGACGATGGAAAATAGTGAAAATCTAAAAATGCTGTATCTGCTTACTTTTGCTGATATTAAAGCTGTAGGACCTGACGTGTGGTCGCAGTGGAAAGGATTTTTACTGCAGGAGTTGTATGAAAAAACTTACGCAGTTATGGAGCGTGGCAATTTTCAAGCAGAACAATTTTCTGACAAACTTCGTAAGCGTAAACGCAAAGTGCTAGCAAAACTTACTGATGATTTCGACCCTAAAGATATCCGCGACTGCTTACGCAATTTTTCTACCCGCTATCTTATGTCTTACCGCTCTGCCGATATAGCTAAACATATGCAGGTTATTCTTTCGCGTGGACGGCGTACCGTGGCTATTAATGTTGAGCACAATTACGCGCAGTGTTTTACCAATGTCATTATTTCCACTGTAGATATTCCGGGTCTTTTTAGTCTTATAACCGGTGTTATGGCGAGCAATGGTATCAACATTCTCGGTGCCCAGATATTTACGCAAAAAAATGGTGTTGCCATCGATATTTTGCAGGTTGGATCCAATGGTCAAATATATGCTAATGCAGCGAAATGGCAGCACATCGAAGAGAAATTGAATTGGTACATAGCTGGAAGGGGGTTCATTGACGAGGTTGTGCATAAAAAAGAAAATTCAATTTTAAATTTATCCCATGCAGCACCAGAAGTGACTGTCAAGGTTGACATTGACAACGAAACTTCTTTTGAATATACCGTTATCGATATTGCGACTAAGGATAAAGTTGGTTTACTATATCAGCTAACTAACAGATTTAAACAACTTGGTCTGTACATATATATATCGAAAATTACTACTAAGGGAGATATGGCTGGTGATACTTTTTATGTGCAAGATATCTTTGGTCATAAAGTTACCGAACCAGGGAAAGTAGCTGAGATTCGCCAGGCGTTACTGGACGAGTTGTGTGAATAACCAACTAACCCATAGGGTAGACAGCTTTCTCAACTATTTGGCAGTGGAGAAAGCCCTAGCCGATAATACGCTTGAGGCTTACGCGCGCGATTTGTTACGCTACCTTGATTTTCTTGAACGTAACTCAGTAGAGTGTCTTGCTGATATAACTCAATGCCGAGTAATCGCTTTCTTTGCCGACGTTAAAGATGCCGGTTTGGGTGTGCGTAGCCGGGCGCGACTGCTTGCTGTTTTGCGAGGGTTTCATGCTTTTATGGTAGAAGAGGGCGTAGTAAATAGCAATCCATTGACCAACTTAGCTACGCCACGCATGCTGCACAGTTTGCCTGACACCCTCAGCATGGTTGAAGTAAACAGCTTGCTGGAAATGCCTGAAATTGATCAGCCTCTGGCACAACGCAATAAAGCCATGTTGGAATTATTATATGCTACCGGCTTACGGGTTTCTGAGTTAGTGGGTTTGCGTTGTGCCGACTTACACTTACAGGGTGGTTATTTATGCACTTTCGGTAAGGGGCGCAAACAACGAATTATCCCAGTTGGAGAAGTAGCTCTGGAATGTTTACTTGTGTATCTTGAACACGCCCGACAATTTTTAACAAAACAGCAGGATTCTGACTTTGTGTTTCTTAATCGCTCCGGCAATGGCTTGACACGCCAAGGTTTCTGGAAGATTATAAAGCGCCGTGCGCTTCAGGCAGGAATCAGCAAAAACGTAACCCCGCATACCTTGCGCCATTCGTTTGCAACGCATTTGTTGGAAAATGGTGCTGATTTGCGAGTTGTACAAACGTTGCTCGGACATGTTGATATATCGACAACGCAGATATATACGCATGTTTCGCGCGAACATATTAAAAAAATTCACCAGCAGTTTCATCCCCGCAGTTGATTGCGGGGTGATAATGCAATTTCCCAAGAGGATTATATGAAGTATTTAGTACTTCTCGGCGATGGCATGGCCGATGAGCCAATCGCTGAGTTAGACGGAAAGACTCCGCTGGAGTTTGCCAAAACACCCAATATGGATAAGTTGGCCAGCCAAGGTGAAATTGGGCTAGTCGAGACAGTGCCGACAGGTTTTCATCCCGGTAGCGATGTTGCTAATTTGACTGTTTTTGGTTATGACACCTCAAGTTGTTATACTGGGCGTTCGCCACTCGAAGCTGCCAGTATGCAGGTTGAGTTGGGTCCTAATGATGTGGCCTTTCGCTTAAACCTAGTCGATATAATTTACAATTACGGTAAATTATATATGTCAGACTTTGCTGCCGGTCATATCAGCACTGAAGAGGCTGTGCAGATAATCGACACACTGCAGAAAGAACTCGGCGACGAAAATTTCGAGTTTCACGCCGGTGTTTCTTATCGTCATTTACTGGTATGGCGTAATGGTAAGGATCAACTTAAATTTGTTCCTCCCCACGATATAATCGACCAAAGCATTGAAGATAAAATGCCTCAAGGTGATGGAGCAGATGAGCTGATAGACTTGATGACTTCGGCACAAATGTTGCTGATCAATCATCCGGTAAATTTACGTCGTCGTGCAGCTGGGTTGTCACTGGCCAATTCTATCTGGTTGTGGGGACATGGAAAAGCTCCGCAAATGGAAACCTATCAACAAAAGTTTGGTCTCAGTGGAGCGGTTATATCGGCGGTTGATTTAATTAAAGGTATTGGCGTTTATGCTGGTCTGGAAATTATAGAGGTTCCTGGGGCTACCGGTTATCTTGACACCAACTATGTTGGCAAGGCTGAGGCTGCACTTGAGGCCCTGAAAAAACATGATTTTGTCTATGTCCACCTTGAAGCTCCAGATGAAGCTGGCCATGCTGGAGATTTGCAGGAAAAAATCAAGGCTATTGAACAGTTTGATGCGCTGGTTGTAGGAACAATCCTGGATGATATTGATCAATTGGGAGATTGGCGCATGCTGGTATTGCCCGACCATCCAACGCCAGTAGCTTTACGTACCCATACCCCTGACCCTGTTCCATATATATTGTGCACTTCCGCAGACATGGCAGTGAAAAACAACAATGGTACTACCTATAGCGAAAGCACTGCCAAAGCCAGTGGAATAAAATACGATATCGGGCATAAATTATTGGCTGATCTGCTGCAGAAAGGCACTGACTAGGGCGAACTTATGGTTGTCAGTGAAGTTTTACAGCGCATAATC
Source organism: uncultured Desulfuromonas sp. (assembly GCA_964536375.1). Lineage (GTDB taxonomy): Bacteria > Desulfobacterota > Desulfuromonadia > Desulfuromonadales > Desulfuromonadaceae > Desulfuromonas. The sequence continues at coordinate 37,665 of CAZHXF010000016.1, forward strand.
AGTAACAAAATGGCAGTGGCCGGAGCAGTTATGGTGGGCTTTATGTGTGCTCTTGCTGTTTTAGCTCCTGCGATAGCGCCTGATCCGGGGTTAGTGGACATCTCCCAGCAACTCCAGCCGCCTAGTTTGCATGCAATATTGGGTACGGATGATCTTGGTCGTGACGTATTTGCTCGTATAGTATATGGAGCACGTATCTCGCTATTGGTTGGCTTTGTTGCAGTAGGTATTGCCACTCTGGTCGGGGTTCTTTTAGGTGCAATTGCCGGCTATTATGGTGGCTGGCTTGACGTAGTTATCATGAGATTTGTTGATATCATGTTGTGCTTCCCCTCATTCTTCCTGATTTTAGCCGTTATCGCGTTTTTAGAACCATCAATCTGGAACATCATGATTATTATTGGGCTAACTGGATGGATGGGGGTAGCGCGGTTGGTGCGGGCTGAATTTTTATCTCTGCGGGAACGTGATTTTGTACTGGCAATTCGCTCATTGGGTGCCAGTGATAGCCGGATAATTTTACGCCATATTTTACCTAACGCTTTATCGCCAGTACTGGTTTCAGCTGCGCTGGGGATAGCGGGAGCTATTTTAACCGAAAGTGCCCTCTCTTTCCTGGGCATCGGGGTGCAACCACCGACACCGTCATGGGGGAATATGTTAATTGCTGGCAAGCAGACCCTCGGAACAGCATGGTGGCTTTCGGTCTTTCCCGGCATAGCGATATTGCTCACTGTCCTTTCTTACAATCTTTTAGGGGAAGGGTTGCGCGACGCACTTGACCCACACCTTAAAGACTATAAATAACGCCATGCACATCGGACGCAACGATAAATGCCCCTGTGGCAGTGGCAAGAAATATAAAAAATGCTGTTTAAATTGCCTTTCTGAGCAGAATGCTGGAGCCGATTTAACTCCTGCACAGCTGGTAAGTGCACGGGCTCAAGCGTTTAACAATAACGATTTTGCCTTTATCTATGACACATTTCATCATCAATCAAATTTTTGCCGCCAATTCCCCGAGCGCAATAACTACATTGCCTATGGAAAATCCACCCTATGCAATGATTATCAAATAAAGTCATGCACAATACTGCAGGAACAGGTAGCGGTAACGACCGCGCAGGTGTTGTTCCATCTTGCAATCAATTACCAAGGGACATCTGAAGAGTATTACGAGTTATCCGAATTTCAACTGGTAGACAAATGTTGGAGATATCTGCACAGCAATAAATTGCCATGCAATGATTTTGCTGGAACGATAGACGAAATCACTATTGCCCACGTTGCTCAGGCCGGGATCTGTTTCTAAATAAAGGGTCAAGATGCCAGAATTGCCAGAAGTCGAAACCGTTCGCGCTGGATTAACTGATGTAGTTGTGGAGCAAACTATTGCCTCAGTAAATATTTACCAAGGTAAATTACGCTATGCGGTGCCAGCGAATCTATCTCAATTGCTGGCGCAACAGAAGGTGATTGGTTTGGAGCGACGGGCCAAATATCTGCTAATGCATGTAGCCACAGGCACAGTCATTATCCATTTAGGCATGTCGGGACGGATATGCTGGCAGCAGGAGTTTCAACCAGTTAAAAAGCATGATCATGTAGATTTTTTATTTAATAATGGTGGCTGTTTACGTTTTCACGATCCACGCAGATTTGGTCTTATTTTGTGGCAAGAAGGCAATGATCCACTGCAACACCGTTTGCTGAATACGCTAGGTCCAGAGCCTCTGGGCAATAACTTTAATGCTGCATATATCTTTGCTATTTCCCGCAACAAAAAACGACCCATTAAAACTTTTTTGATGGATAACCATGTTGTTGTCGGAGTGGGTAATATTTATGCAAATGAAGCCTTATTCAAGGCGGGGATAAATCCGCAGCGCTTAGCTGGTGATTTGGAACTGATAGAATTCGAGCAGCTGGTTGTTATTGTAAAAGATGTACTTGAAGCAGCTATAAAAGCCGGGGGGACGACTTTACAGGATTTTGTCAACGGCCATGGTGCACCGGGTTATTTTCAGCAACAGCTGTTTGTCTATGGTAGAGAAGGGCAGCCGTGCCTGAAATGCGGCACAACTTTGCTCAAACAGCGCATTGGACAACGTTCGGCTTTCTTTTGTCCGCAGTGCCAACCTATCGCAAGTTAGGTATGTCAGTGGTAACAGTACGCCCAGTGCGATAGTAAAAATATGTATCGTTATCTCCATTCTGATCTCGATCAAAATTTGTTGTTATATCTACTGTATAATTTTTCAATGGATCATCAGATTTAATTATCCACGTTTGCCCGTTCGGGATCATAATTGACAAATCTGTACCATTTATTGGAATAGCTGCGCCATCTTGACCCTCTAGTTGGGTACCGTCTCCTGGGAAAAATGTTTCAAAGTCAGTCCAGTAAACCTCTTGAGCTAACATGATTTGATGCATCGTCGCATAAACGGTTACCATCTGGGCTTTGGCACGATAACCGCGATAGTTTGGGATGGCGATAGAAGCTAAAATACCGATAATTGTGACCACGGTAAGTAATTCTATGAGCGTGTAACCAGCATGATTGTTGATTTTACTTTTCATTGTGGTCACTTTCATTTGTTTCATCGGTTTCTTGACGAATAATTTCTAACTCATAACTACTGTCATCGAGCTGTTTGTAACTAAAATATTTAAAAGCGCTATCTACCCCAGTGGGCAAATATTGTGGATAGAGTTCATTTAAACTTATTGGTAGTTTTTGTTTATCCGCTGAGTACTTATAAATACCTATCGTTATTAGTGATTTAGCAACAGGGAGTTTTTTAGAAAAATCAATTGAAATGCTCTTAACTGGCTCCGGTTTGTTCATATGCGTAACTATTTGCACCACCCCAAAAGCAGCCAAAGCTATAATCAACAACAGAACACCACGCTTTTTCTGTTTTAAGGTAATTGCCTGCCGTTCTAGCTCATATGCTTGGTCACGCTTCTTTTTAGCTATCTTTTCGACCTTAGCTACATCTTTGTTGGTGTTTTTAACAACACAATCCCCGCATAAAGTTCTGCCATCAACCTCAATAGCAGATTTTTCCAGAATCTTGGCACCGCAGCTATCGCATTTTGTATATTTTTCTGGTTCATTTATCACGGCAATTCTCCCAAATGAGAAAAATTATTAATTTTCATACTGTAAGTTTGTCAAATTAGTACGTCAACAGTTTTTTTAATTGTTATCACATGAGCCTTTTGTAAAAGAATATTCAATATATCTTAACGCTATAGTGTAAAAAAAGAGCCTCAAGGTTAACTAGCTGTTATTATTAAGTTACGCTACCAAAGAATATATCAGGAAGTTGACAATGAATCTCAAGGACAAAGTATCACCTGATTAATACTAATCTTCTGCTATCGCCACAAAGGTCGTCACTCTCGCGCAGGCGGGAGTCTAGGAATCTTTGCACAACCTCTGGATACCCGCTTTCGCGTGCCTGACGAATATGGGGAACAGAACCAGAGCGGAAGATTAGTGCTACTCAGGTGCAATTATGTACGCGCCTAGTGTTGGTTTGCTGTGACCCCGTTTGTTAGCAAGCATCACGGTTTGTTGTGGCAGGCGAGACTTGAAACTTCCTTTCTTGCTTGGTGGTTGGTAACTATTCAGTTCCTCTCACGTTGGGCTCGTGAACCCCATGGATGGGCTCGTGTGTCCCTTGATATGGGGATTGCGTGCCCACCAAGCTGAATAGTTACGGTGGTTGTCTCATGGATGCCCAACATCCAAATAGATGTCTCGCCACTTGCCAAAAGCGCGCCACTAATTTAAACTCTCCACTATGTTGAAGATGAATATTATATAGTTGTTCGTCTGTAATTTAATCTTGGGGGGCTATGAAATCCGTGAATACTGCCAATGTAGTTAATGTAGTCCAATCTTTTCGAGACAATTTAGCACAACTGAGAACTCCTCTGAGCGCCAAACTTCCGTATAAAAAAGTTGCACCTACCTTGTCGTTTGTCGATATTTTAGCTAAACACGCTGTTCCAGAAAATTTACTCAACTTGAATGGCACGCAGTTGGCAGATGTTGTTGTGCAGTTGTTCAATGTGGTGGAACAACGTATATCTGAGGTGCATTCTCAATATATTGATTTACCCGGTGAAGAGTACGGTATTTTAGTGTGTAACTGTGTTGACGCACCTTATTTGTTCGACTCTTTATTATTATTCTTAAAACGCCACCATATAGATTGGAGCGTTGTTGCTCATCTGTGTTTGCTGGTAGAACGTGACGGGAATACTGTTATTAGCATCAATGATGCAGAGCAAAATTGCGCTGAAGAATCGGTGATGATTGTTCAGATTGAGAAAAATTCTTGCAGCGCAAAGCGCGTTGGCAAAATTAATGATCTTTTGCAAGTCGTGGTTAACCTAAATAAAGTGAAAGAGAAATTACACCAGCGCATGCAGCAATTGCAACCGTTAGCTGAAGCGTCTGGACATAGCCATTTTTGGCAATGGATGTTGGATGATAATTTTGTTCCTCTAAGTTATCGCCAGTTGCGTATCGATGGAGTCGATGAAAAAGCAAAGATACAGGTACGGGATGAAGAGTCATTTGGTTTAGATATTGATCTGGACGTTGTCCATGCTGATATCGGTCAATGCGATCCTGCCGGGCTGTCATGTGTGTCGTGCACCAGCAGGATAGTGGTGGAAAAAACCAACCGATATTGTCCTATTTGGCGGGACGAAACCTTCACTGCGATCTGCTTGCGCCAAGAAGTTAGCAGCCATGATGGAGCACCATATTTTATCGAGCATGTTATTGTTGGACTGTATCAAACTGCGTCCCATCAGGAATCTGCACTGAAGATAAAAGTGCTGAAAGAGAAAATTACCCAGGCGCTAGCGCGGTTGAATATTGCGCCATGTACGTATAATTTTCGCAAAGTTGAGGAGATGCTGGCTACGTTTCCCAAGACAGAACTGTTTTTCCTGACTACAGATCAGCTAGATGACATCATCAATTCACTACTTTTTTTCAATCATGCCAGTGTCAGGGTAGTGCCGTTAGATACTGAGCTTAATAGCTTGTCCTTAATGCTGATTATCCCTCGTGGGCTAAGTCCAAATGCCGATTTCACCAAGATAGAAGCATACTTAGTGCGTTATTTCAAAGCCAATAATCTGATAGTCAGAGTTTTGCAGTTTGGGACTGATTATTATGTTTTGCACATCAATATTAGTCGCAGTAATGAGATAAGAATAACCGACATTGATGTATTGAGTAGCACGTTGACCAGTTTGATGCAGAGCTGGAAACAGAAGCTGCGCCATATTTTAGGGCGTGAGCACGGCTCAGATTTGGGGCAGCAGCTGTGGCATCGTTATGCTGATGCTTTTTGCGATAACTACCGTTCTACAATAAATCCGCGCTTTTGTGCCCGTGACATAGAAAAAATGGAAGTTTTATTGGCTACCAGACAGGAGCAGGTCGAACTGTGGGGGCCGGTGACTGCCACCAATACCGCTTGCCGTTTGCAGTTTTACAGTACAAAACAGGGCTATCTCAATGAGTTGATGCCGATATTGGTTAATTTGGATTTGACCATAACCGATGAAATGGACTTTAGCTTAACTATTGAAGGTGTAGAACTGTTTATCAAGAGTTTCGGGGTGCTGAATCAATTGGCAGGCAATGAAAGTTTATTGCAGGTAAGACCGCGTTTGCTTGAAGCCTTCGCAGCGCTGCGCACTGGTGTGGCGGAAAACGATTATCTCAATCAGCTACTGGTTGCTACTCAACTTGATTGGCAGCAAATTGATGTATTTAGGGGCTACCGTAATTATTATTTTCAACTTGGATCTTCATTTACCAAAAAGACTGTAGCTTTTGCATTGATTAACAATCCACGCTCAGCGGCAGCCTTGTATCGTTATTTTGAGGCACGTTTTAAACCAGATAAGCGCTTGCACGATATGATGATACGTGAGGAACAGGCGTTGTTCCCGGCACGCATGGAGCTTATAGGTGCACTACAGGATGTTGACAATGTCAACGAAGATAGAATCTTGCGCACCTTCTTTAACCTTATCGATTCCACGGTACGTACTAACTTCTTTAAACGTAAGGATGATAGTGACTACTTTTTCTCCTTTAAGGTTAGCGCTATAGGCATAAATGAGATGCCGGTACCACGTCCTTTGTATGAAATATATGTGCATAATTCCAAGATGGAAGGGATGCATCTGCGTGGTGGCATGGTTGCTCGCGGTGGTATTCGTTGGTCAGATCGACCAGACGATTTCCGCACCGAGATTCTGGGGTTGATGAAAACCCAGATGACTAAAAATGCTTTGATCGTTCCCGTTGGTTCCAAGGGTGGTTTTGTAATTAAAACACCATACACTGATCGCCAGCAGGGGATGGATCTTTCCAAATGTGCCTACCAAACTTTGATGCGTGGTCTGCTGGATCTTACTGATAATCGATCGGCGGGCAAGATTGTTCCGGCTGCGGATATAGTACGCTACGATGAGAATGATCCATATTTGGTGGTTGCGGCAGATAAGGGTACGGCACATCTGTCGGATACTGCCAATGCGGTCAGTGCCGCGTATGATTTTTGGCTGGGCGACGGTTTTGCCAGCGGTGGCTCGCGCGGTTACGATCATAAAGTATTGGGCATAACGGCTCGTGGCGCGTGGGTATGCGTGCAGCGTCATTTCCGTGAAATGGGGATAGATATTCAACAACAGCCGTTCTCTGTGGTCGGCATTGGTGACATGAGTGGGGATGTGTTCGGTAATGGCATGTTGCTTTCGCCGCAAATTTGTTTGAAGGCGGCGTTTAATCACCTGCATATTTTTATCGACCCCAATCCTGATCCAGCTACAACCTTTGTGGAACGTCAACGGTTATTTAATCTGCCGCGCTCATCGTGGATTGATTTCGATGCTACGTTAATTTCTGCGGGTGGCGGTGTTTTTTCCCGCGCGGCAAAGGAGGTTCCACTGTCTACTGAAGTGCAACAGTGGCTGGGGGTGCGTCATGAGAATCTTGAGCCAGATAGCCTAATCCAACTTATACTCAAAGCGGAAGTGGATCTGCTGTGGAACGGCGGGATTGGCACCTATGTTAAGGCCTCAAGCCAGAAAAATGAAGATGCCGGAGATCGTGCCAATGATGTGCTGCGTATTAATGCCAACCAGCTGCGCGCCAAGGTAATAGGTGAGGGTGGTAATCTTGGTATGACCCAACTGTCACGCATTGAATACGCTCTCAATGGTGGGCGTATAAACACCGATGCTATTGATAACTCAGCCGGGGTAGATTGCTCGGATCATGAAGTTAATCTGAAAATATTTATGCAGTATCTGCTGGAAAAAGGTGTTGTCAGCAATATTGAGATGCGTGATGAATTGCTTGCCGGGGTAACTGATGATGTAAGTGAGGCAGTATTAAGTAATAATTATGGGCAGAGTTTATGTCTGAGCCTAGATACCATACGCAATCAAGCTGAACGCGAATTGTTTATTGATCTTTCGGCGCGCTTGGTCGCGGTTGGATTGTTGGATCGCCATAGCGAGGTGTTGCCTTCGACTAAGGAGATAACAGCGCGTAAGCAAGGTTACACCCGCCCCGAGTTATCAATATTGCTGGCTTACAGTAAAATGTTCCTGTATCGCAGTATTTTGGATGAGGCGGATAATATTGCGGTAGATCAAGATGGCAGTATTCTGACCAGTTATTTCCCCCAGCCCATTCATCAACAATTTGCCCAGCAACTGAACGAACATCCATTGCGCCGTGAAATTATTGCCACGGTGGTGACCAATAATGTTGTTGATTGTGCCGGATCATCATTCTGTTTCCGTCTAGCACGCTTATATGATGTGTCTTGGCCACGTGCGGCTGCGGCGCATAGCCATTTCTCGTTTATTATCGGCGCTGATGAGTTACGCCAGCAGATTCATGCTTTGGATAATCAAGTTGCCTGTGCAATCCAATATCAATTGTTGCTGGAACTTGAAAATGCCATTAAGTCGATGTGCGATTGGGCATTTAGTCACAGGTTGTCCATGTTGGAGTTGAATCAAGCGGAGCCGTTGCGCCAGTATCTGGCTGAATTTGCCAAAATATTGAGCAGTGTGCTTGATGCTGATAGTTGGCAGCGCTGCCAAGAGCGCCAGCAGGAGTTGATAGATTATGGTCTGAATGAAGAAGTGGCTTTTCGCCTAGCCTCGTTGCCAGCTTTAGATAACTTGTTGCCACTGGTAGCATTGGTGGAAGAACTTGATTACGATCTACACACTATAGCGGTAACTTTCAATGAAGTTAAAGAGAAGTTTGCTATCGACAGCTTATTAAACCTTGTCAACCATGTTGCTATCAGGGATAGTTGGGATCGTATGACCCAACACTTGCTTATTACCAGATTTAATTACGTTTTGTATAAGTTGGCGCATATAGTGTTGCATCAGCATAATGGTAACTTGGACGCGTTGCTGGCGGCGCAACGAACAAATTTTAATCGTTTTAAAACGTTGTCGGAACAGATTCACGGACAATCAACCGTCAATTTCCATCCCTACATGGTGGTATTTGAACAACTTAATAGCATGTGCGAACACTCCTAGTTACGATCTGGCTATCGGAGTATCCCGCGCGCGAGTAATAAGCTTTTTGGCGATAGCGGATGGTTAGTATTAATCAGGTAAAACAATAAGGTTG
>CAZHXF010000016.1:46480-50947 GCA_964536375.1 uncultured Desulfuromonas sp.
AAGCTTTTTGGCGATAGCGGATGGTTAGTATTAATCAGGTAAAACAATAAGGTTGCACTATGAAAAAACAAAAAACATTACTGGATATTCAGAATATGTATGCCAACGGGAACAAAATTACCATGTTGACTGCTTACGATTATCCCTTCGCCCGTTTAATGGATCAAGAGGATATCGACATTATCTTGGTTGGTGATTCCGTTGGCTGTGTAGTCTCCGGATATGATAATACCCTGCCGGTCACCATGGAAGATATCGTCTATCATACTCGCGCGGTTATCAGGGGCACTCAAGCGGCGCTAGTAGTGGCGGACATGCCGTTTTTATCTTATCAAATAGACATACGTGATGCGTGTTTGAATGCCGGGCGTTTGATCAAAGACGCTGGTGCTCATGCGGTAAAGCTTGAGGGTGGGGTCAATATGGTTGAAACCGTAAGGGCTATCGTTAATATGGATATTCCCGTGGTTGGTCATATCGGGCTGACACCTCAATCAATTCATCGTATGGGGGGCTACCGCGTACAAGGCCGACGTGATGAACAGGCGTTGCAATTAATGGCTGATGCTCAAGCCTTGGAAAAGGCCGGAGTATTTGCTCTGGTTTTGGAAGGTATCCCTGCCGAGTTGGCTAAACAAATTACTGAGGCTATCTCTATCCCGACTATTGGTATCGGTGCCGGAGTGAACTGTTCTGGGCAGGTGCTGGTTATTCACGATATTCTCGGTTTATGTGAAAAATATTCCCCGAAATTCGTCAAGGTTTATGCAGACTTAGCCCCGTTAATCCGTGGAGCGGTCAAAAGCTATATTGACGAAGTGCGTGGGGGCACTTTCCCCACCGATGATCACAGTTTTAACTAATACAATGGATAAATAGTTATGAGAATTATCTCTTCAGTTGTAGAGATGCAGGAGTATGTGCTAGCTGCACGCGAGCACGGGCGAAGTATCGCTTTTGTGCCTACGATGGGTTTTTTGCATCAAGGGCATATGTCGCTGTTAAATGCAGGACGCCAGAACTGCGATTTGCTGGTGTTGTCAATCTTTGTTAATCCCATTCAATTTGGTCAAGGGGAAGATTTTGATAGTTACCCGCGCGATCTCAGCCGTGATGCAAAATTGGCGGAAACAACCGGTGTCGATATCATTTTTGCTCCCACTGCGGAGCAGATGTACCCGCAGGGGTATGCCACAACAATCCATATTGATAAGCTGACCGAAAATCTGTGTGGTGCCACTCGTCCTAGTCATTTTGATGGGGTGACTACCGTGGTGACCAAGCTGTTTAATATTGTGCAACCGCAGCTGGCCTATTTTGGGATGAAAGATTTTCAGCAATTAGCAGTGATTCAGCAGATGGTGCGTGATCTGAACATGCCTATAGATATAGTAGGGATGCCTATCGTCCGTGAAGCCGATGGCTTGGCAATGAGTTCGCGCAACAATTACCTCACCCCTGAGCTGCGCCAGCAAGGATTGGCTCTGGTCGACTCTATTCGCAGCGTGATTGCCCAAGCTAAGAATGGAGAGCGCACTGCAGCGGAACTTATTGAAATTGTACGCCAGCGTATAACTCAAGAGGTCGACGCGAAAATTGACTATATTCAGATATGTCATGATCAGACATTACAAGATATGACTACCATTGATGAGCATGCCGTGCTGTTGTTGGCGGTGCGCTTTGGGGCGACTCGCCTTATTGATAACCACTACCTGTTAAAAGCGTTATAAATAATGACCATAATATACCGCAGCCGCTATCTGGTTCCGGTTTCCAGCCCAGTGCAAGAATGCGCTGCCATTGCTGTAGCTGAAGACAAAATTGTTAATATAGGTGCAGCTGTAGATCTTGCAGCCCGTTATCCTCAGGCGAGACAACATGATTTTGGTGATGCTATTATTTTGCCAGCTTTTGTTAATGCGCATACCCATCTTGAGTTGAGCCACTATCAACAGTGGGCTGAGGATGCCGATGAGATGACTCCTCATCGACATGATAACTTTGTCGATTGGATTCTACGTTTGATCCGGATAAAGATTGCTCTCAAGCTAGATTTGCAGCAATATCTCAAATCATGGAATGCCGGACATGATCTAGCTATGTCCAGCGGTACCGGTTATTTTGGGGATATTTTATCTGTCACTGATTTGGCGTCCGAGGTGGCGAAAAAGTTATCCGGGTATAGCTTTATAGAAATTTTGGGGCGGGATGCAATAAGGGTCAGTAAACAGCTATCTGCTCTGGATCATTGTTTAACTGCCTGGCCAGAGCGCAACTGGGGTGCCGCTCCCCATTCTCCATATACTATAAGTGCAGAGCTGTTGAAACAGTGCTATCGTTATACTTCCTGTAAGCATTTGCGTACTACCATTCATCTGGCTGAATCTGGAGATGAGGTGGAGTTCTTATCTTCTAGTGCCGGTGCTATAGCGTCTGAGCTGTATCCATTTGTTGGCTGGCAGAACCACCTACCTTTACGAAACAAGGTGCGACCACTACAGTTTGTAGCGCAAGCAGGTGGTTTAAATAGTAACAGTCTGCTGGTGCATGGTGTGCATCTTAATAGTGAAGAGATAGCCCAGGTAGCGCATGCTGGTTGTAGTATGGTACTTTGTCCCCGTTCTAATTCGATACTCAACGTTGGAGTCGCCCCAGTCACAGATTACTTGAGTGCAGGTGTGTCATTGGCACTCGGCACTGACAGTTTGGCGAGTAATGATTCATTATCACTCTGGGATGAGATGGAGTTTGCCTTAAGCTGGTTTAATGGCGATCTTAGCCCGGAACAATTGCTATCTATGTGCACTATGGGCGCAGCGAAAGCCCTTTTCGGTGATTCAGCATTAACCAGTAAAATAGGTCAGTTGGCAATCGGTGCTCCGGCAAGTTTTCAGGTGGTGCAACCAGATGCTCTACCTTCTAAAGAGACTATGTACTCCTTTTTGTGCCAAGGGCAGCGTGGAGCAGAGGTTAAACAACTGGTTGTAGATGGCAAGATTTGCTATACTGCCGCCGATAACAAGAACAATGAACCCGCTGATGGGTAATATATGATTATTGAACAATTACAGACACATATCAGGCAACTGTTCAAGAATAATAATATGTTTACCGAAGTAGGTGAAGTGGTAGAAGTACGAGCAAAAAGGGTGGCGATTGTGAACTGCGAGAGCAGCTCTTCGTGCACAGGTTGTGGTGCTTCCGGTGGTTGTTGTAGTGGTGGATCAGGTAAAAAACGTCTGTTTGCCGATAATATCCCGCATGCACGGGTGGGCGATAAGGTGCGAGTGCAAGTAGAATCAACAGCAGGTGTTGCTGATTCGCAAGCATTTTTATATATCATTGCTTTTATCATGCTTGCCATTGGTTTAGGAGTTGGGTATTTTGTTGCCAGTTTCTTGCCAGTGGGTGTGCCAGCAGCGTTATTATCACTGTTAATTGGCTGTGTGTTTATGGTTGGTGCTCTCGGGGTGTTGCGTTTTGCCAGACCAGCGGTGGTGCAATCTTCTTTTGCTAAAATAATAGAAATTATCAGCACCAACGAGCTGAAATAATTAATCAATACGATGGTATGAAAAACTATGGGCATTAAAATTATCGCCACCAACAAAAAAGCGTACCACGAATATTTCATAGATGATGTTTATGAAGCCGGTATTATGCTGCAAGGTACCGAGGTGAAATCATTACGTTTGGGTAACGTCACTATTAAGGAATCGTTTTGCCGTATTATAAAAGGTGAGTTGTTCCTCAATAATATGAATATCAGTCCATACGAGCAGGGGAATAGCGGAAATCATGAACCTACTCGGATGCGTAAGTTGTTATTACACAAACTAGAGATCGAAAAACTGGCACGTAAAGTTGACGAAAGAGGGTTATCCCTTGTACCAACGAAAATCTATTTCAAAAACAGTCTAGTCAAAATTGAAATAGGGGTAGGGCGCGGTAAAAAAATGCACGATAAACGTGAGAGCCTCAAACAGAAACAAGCCACACGTGAAATGGCTAAAATACTTAAAGATAATCGTTAGAATAACAGAATTATCATTGATCGTTGTCTTATGTTACAATGGGAAAAACCGTTAAACTTAAGCCTGAATTTAGATAACGGGGGCGCTAAGGTTTCGACGGGGATTGGAAGCTAAGGTTGCATGTCGGAGTGGGCAGGCTCCGTAAAAAAGCCCATTATATAAAAACGCCGATACTGACGTTTCGTACGCATTAGCAGCATAGTCTGCTACGTCGCTGGTAACAGTGCCTACGGGTTTCTAGTGACGTCAATTTAGTAGGCTGGTTGTTGTTCATGTCTATGGTTCAACAATGAGACTTAAATAGAATCGCTTGGTGTGTGAGCCTGTCTGTGGGGGCCACATTGAGTTAAACTTAAATCACAGACTATATATGTAGACGCCTTGTGTGAAAGATTTTCGGACGCGGGTTCGATTCCCGCCGCCTCCACCA
>CAZHXF010000017.1:0-13058 GCA_964536375.1 uncultured Desulfuromonas sp.
TAACTTCTGACATGAGCGCTACCCAGGTAAGAGCTCAACGCCAGATGGCTACGTGGATGGAAAATGATCTATTGAGTATGTTGAGTAGAGCTGGCTATAAAGCGGCGCCGGTCAGCTCCAGTGCGAAATTTAAAGGTGGCAGTAGTAACTACCTGTTGCAAGTTAAAGTGACAAACTATAATCCTGGCAGCAAGGCCGCGCGCATGCTGGTTGGTTTTGGCGCTGGATCAACTAGCATTGACATCCAATATCAAATTATAAATGGTAACCAGCAAACCCTTGAGGATCGTGCAGATGGAGTTGGCTCCAGTCGTGACTGGAACTATTGTGCCCGCGTGTTGAATCAGCGCATGGTAGCGACTTTGGGGATGACTGTCGGTAAGTAAGCTTTTTTATTAGTGCGCCCACCAGTTGCAACTGGTGGGCGCACGCCACTTACTGCTGTTTTTTGATGGAGTTGTAAAAATCATCGGAAGCGAATGCCGTGGCGGCATTGTTCAGCGCTTGAGTTAAAGCTTCACGTATTATCCTTTCATATTCCCCCGTAGCGCCTATCCACAGTACTCTTTTTTCGCTGCCATCAATTTGACCAGCCCACAGGACGGTATCATTTTCTGGATCCAGAGCGGTAACAGAGACAGCAACTCTGTGCCATACTGCCCCATAAAGATCCATCCAAAAAGTGGTGATATCCCCGGAGATTATGGCATCGTAGCTGTCTCGTGTTATGCCTTGTTCTGAAGTGTTAGCGCAAACTGTCACTGTGTACCCAGCTTCCTGGAGCGCTTCGGCGAAATATTGAGTCAAAATTGTTTCTAGATTTTGCTCCTGGCTAAGTCCGACATGACCTAAAACCATGCCAAAGCCGTTACGCTTATTGCCAATGTAGGTGGTGTCGCTGCGGGCATCCCTAAACTCGCTGATCAGTAAATTCCCCTGTTTTGTTTGCGCGACTTTTTCTAATTCATTGTGACCGACTTTTAACTCGGTGGTGCCAATTGCACAGCCGCCAAGAATGAAAGATGAAAGTAAGATAGCGATAATTATTTTGCCGAAATGCTTGGTGGTTGTAGAATAAGTCACTATTCATCTCCTTGTAGTGAAAATGGCTACGGTAAATGGGTCTGCTGGCTACGTTGGTATGATGCATTATAAATTAGCATAATTATTGTTGGGCACCTATAACTACCAACAAGTGCCATTGCAAGTTTGGCTTTTAATTTAGCCCGAGTTAGCAATAGATTGAATGTGCCCACTGTTTCATGTTATTTTTTGCGCTTATTTTTGTTGTTTTATAAAAGTAAACGAGCAGTTTAGCCAGCCTTGCGCCGGCACGCAGATAAAATATCTACACAAAATATATTGGAGGAAGTTTTATGAAAATAACCCGCGCCGAAGTTGAAAAGGTAGCCCGTTTGTCGCGGCTGTCTTTTAGTGAGCAGGAGTTGGACGCTCTCACCAGACAGATGGATGCCATTCTCGCTCATGTGGAACAATTGAATGAACTTGATACCACCGGGATTGCCCCTATGTCCCATGCTGTGCCGTTTGAGAACGCTTTTCGTGAGGACGTAGTCACTGATTCACTGGGCAGCGAACTTGCCTTGCAGAACGCCCCGAAGTTGGTCGATGGTTGTTTCGGGGTGCCTAAAGTTATCGAATGATCAAATTAAACCACAACAGCTTTAGTGGAGTTGTAATGAAATTAACAGATTTAACTATACATGAAATGCAGCAGCAATTAGCTGCTGGTACCACGACATCGGTAGCTTTGACTGAGGCATTTCTGGCACGCATTCATGCTACGGATGAGCAGTTGAATGCTTTTATCACCGTGTGTGATGCCGAAGCCTTACAGGCTGCGCAAGCAGCTGACGAGCAACGCAGTGCTGGTAATGTCCAGCCTTTGACTGGGATCCCGGTGGCCTTGAAAGATATTTTTGTCACCCGCGGTATTCGCACTACCTGCGCCTCGAAAATCCTCGGTGATTATCTGCCTCCTTATAATGGAACCGCAGTGGCTAAGCTCAAAGAGCAGGGGGCAGTAATAGTTGGCAAACTCAACATGGATGAGTTTGCCATGGGTAGCTCCAACGAGAATAGCGCTTTTGGTCCGGTGCGTAATCCGTGGAATACCGCCTGCGTACCCGGTGGCTCATCCGGTGGTTCGGCAGCTTGTGTGGCCGCGCATCAGGCGGCAGCTACTCTGGGTACCGACACCGGCGGTTCAATTCGCCAGCCAGCAGCACATTGCGGTGTAGTTGGTCTTAAACCCAGCTATGGCCGAGTGTCGCGCTATGGGGTAATCGCTTACGCGTCGTCGTTAGATCAGGTGGGACCACTGACTCGAGATGTGCATGATTGCGCGATTATGCTCGGTGCTGTTGCCGGTTATGATGCTCTAGATTCTACCTCTGTTGATGTGGCGGTTCCCGACTATCTGGCCAATCTTGCGGATGGGGTTGCAGGGAAGAAAATTGGTTTGCCCAAAGAGTATTTTATTGCAGGAGTAGATGCTGAGGTTAAACAGGCGGTGCACGCCGCAGTCGATAAATATCGTGAACTTGGTGCTGAAATTGTGGAAATTAGTCTGCCGCATACCAAATATGCTGTGGCCTGTTACTATGTTATCGCTACTGCCGAGGCGTCAAGTAACCTGGCACGGTACGATGGGGTGCGTTATGGCCAGCGGGTAGATAATGGAACGGGGCTGAATGATATGTATACCCAGACCCGTGTGGCCGGTTTTGGTGATGAGGTGAAACGGCGCATTATGCTCGGTACCTACGTTTTATCTTCCGGATATTATGATGCTTACTACCTCAAGGCGCAAAAAGTACGTGCGTTGATTCAACAGGATTTTAACGCAGCTTTTGAGCAGGTGGATTGCATCCTGACCCCGGTGGCACCGACAGCCGCTTTTGGTTTGGGGGATAAAACTGCTGATCCTTTGCACATGTATCTATCCGATATTTTTACCTTGTCAGCCAACCTAGCGGGAATTTGTGGTATCAGCCAGCCGTGCGGTATGACGGCAACAGGTCTGCCTATAGGGCTGCAACTGTTAGGTAGGGCTTTTGGCGAACAGGAGTTGTTGCAAACAGCTTATGCCTTTGAACAAGCCACTGATTGGCACTGTGCCCAACCTGAGTTGTAAGTTAAGCTCTAAGGTCAATAGTGATGCTGGATATTCGCTGTTCATTCTAAGGGTCGCATAAACCCATCCGTGGGGCTTAGCTGTCGCCATCCGGGCGACAAATACCCTTTTCATGGACAACAAATGTCCATCTTGTTGCAAGTAGCTAAGTTGTCTGAAAGGTTTATATAAAATGAGAAAACACTATGAAGTTGTCATAGGTCTGGAAGTGCATGTCCAGCTTACTACCAACACTAAAATATTTTGTGGATGTTCAGTTCAGTTTGGTAACCAGACTAACTCCCAGACCTGTCCTGTCTGCTTAGGTTTGCCGGGGGCGTTGCCGGTATTGAATAAGCAGGTGGTGGAAGATGCTATCAAGGCCGGTTTGGCAACCAATTGTCAGATTGCCCCACGCTCAATCTTTGCGCGGAAGAACTATTTTTATCCCGACTTGCCCAAGGGGTACCAGATCTCCCAATTTGAATTGCCCATCTGTGAACACGGCCATCTTGAGGTAGAGACTGAGGAGCGTGGCAAACAGACTATAGGTATCACCCGTATTCACATGGAAGAAGATGCTGGTAAATTGCTGCACAGTGATGATCCCGCAACCGGCTCACGTGTTGATTTGAACCGTGCCTGTACGCCACTGCTCGAAGTAGTCTCCGAGCCGGATATGCGCAGCAGTGACGAAGCCATCGCCTATCTGAAAAAACTGCATCAGATTGTGATGTATCTCGGTATCTGTGACGGAAACCTCGAAGAGGGATCGTTTCGTTGTGATGCTAATGTTTCAGTACGCCCCAAAGGGCAGGTTGAACTTGGCACCCGTGCTGAGTTGAAGAATATCAACTCGTTCCGTTTTATAAAAGAAGGGATCGAGTACGAGATAGATCGCCAGATTGAGTTGATTGAAGATGGTGGCACTGTGGTGCAGGAAACACGGCTGTACGATAGCAATAACGGAGAAACCCGCTCTATGCGCGGTAAGGAAGAAGCCCACGATTATCGCTATTTCCCAGATCCCGATTTGGTGCCGCTGGTAATTGCCGATGCATGGATTGAGCGGGTGCGCACTGAATTGCCCGAACTGCCTGAAGCCAAACAGGCGCGCTTTATCTCCTCTTATGGACTGCCAGCCCACGATACAGATATTTTGACTGCCGAAAAGGGTGTGGCTGATTATTTTGATGCCTGTGCCAGTCTGCATGCAGATGCGAAAGTCTGTGCCAACTGGGTTATGGGTGACGTGCAGCGGCGGCGCAACGATGAGGGGATTAGTGTCGCACAAATCCCTGTTACTCCGCAGATGCTAGCCGGGATGTTGACGAGAATTGCCGACAACACTATTTCAGGGAAAATTGCCAAAATGGTTTTCGATGAGATGTGGAATAACGGCAAAAGTGCTGATGAGGTTATCGCCGATAAAGGGCTGAAGCAGGTTAGTGATACTGGTGCTATTGAGAAGATGGTGGATGAGGTTATTGCTGCCAATCCAGGCCAAGCACAAGAGTTTGCTGAAGGTAAAGATAAGTTGCTGGGCTTTTTTGTCGGCCAGGTTATGAAAGCCAGCCAAGGTAAAGCCAATCCGGGTATAGTTAACGAGTTGCTGTGTAAAAAATTGCGCGGCTAGGCAGCATAGTGTTGTTGGTAAAATAGGGGCTGTCTCCACATGGGGGCGGCCCCTATTTTACGGGCTAATAAACTGTGTCAGCCCCGACGTTGTGAATGATTAGTTAAGGAGAAGGTATGGCTATTAAGCCGATTATATATCGTGATGGTGTCCTGAGTATGATCGATCAGCGTTTGTTGCCCGCTCAAGAAGTCTGGCTTGATTATCGCGACTATCAGGGGATTGCGCAAGCTATCAAAACCATGGTAGTGCGCGGAGCTCCAGCTATCGGTGTAGCTGCTGCTTTCGGCGCAGCCTTTGCTGCTGCGGCTATTGAAGCACCAGATTTCACCAGTTTTGCCAACCAGCTTTCTTCTTGCTGCGCAGTGTTGGCAGCTACGCGACCTACCGCGGTAAATCTGTTTTGGGCGTTAGACCGGATGCAACGCGTGGCGCGTGAGCAGCACACGCTACCGTTGGCGCAACTACAGCAACGACTCCTACTTGAAGCCCAGCAAATTGCCGCCGAAGACGAAGAGATCAATAAAACAATGGGCCAGCATGGGCAGCAGTTGTTGCCTCAGCAGGGGCGAATCCTGACCCATTGTAACGCTGGGGCGTTGGCCACTGCTGGTTATGGAACCGCTCTCGGTGTAATTCGTGCGGCATGTGAAGCGGGCAAAAAAATTGAAGTATATGCTGATGAGACCCGACCCTTTTTGCAGGGGGCTCGTCTGACAGCGTGGGAACTGCTGCAGGATAATATTCCGGTAACGCTGATCTGCGACAATATGGCCGGCTATCTGATGCAGCAGGGCAAAATAGATGCAGTTATTGTCGGAGCTGATCGTATTACGGCAAATGGTGACGTAGCCAATAAAATCGGCACTTATAGCGTGGCGGTGTTGGCGCGTGAGCATTGCCTCCCTTTCTATGTAGCGGCTCCGTTATCCACTATCGATTTAACTATGAGTGATGGTAGCAAGATTCCTATTGAGCAGCGCGATCGGCGCGAAGTTACTCACTGTGGTGACATACAATTAGCCCCAGATGGTGTAGCTGTGTATAACCCCGCCTTTGATGTAACTCCCGCGCGCTTAGTTAGTGCTATTATTACCGAACAAGGTGTTGCCCATGGTGACAATGGTGATTATGGTGCTCAGCTTCAGGCGTTAGTGGCGAAAGGCAATTGAGATGAGTGGTGTGGCAGAAATTCTGGCGCCGTTTCTGGAGTGTATTGATCCAGAACAGAAAAAAAACTTTGAGCAAGCCGTTGCCCAACTTGGTTTTAACGAGGCGGAGAAAACTGTCACCAACTTATGTCTGCTAAATCAGATTATTCCGGATCGGCAATTACTATTATCTGTTGCCCAGGCAGCACTAGAGTGCGCCGATCCAGCTATGGCACTGAACAATCTGGAGCGTTGCTGTGACAACCTGGAAATCGGCAGTATAATCGCTTGTCTGCAACATCCCGATTACCGGCGTCAGTTGTTGTTGATTCTTGGCGCATCATCTTTTCTCAGCTCTATTCTGTGTCGCAGTGATGATTATCTGGTCAATCTGTTCCTTAACGCTGAGGTAGCGCGATCCAAGGACACTGCTATCATGCGGGCAGAATTAGAACTGTGGTTGAAGCCGCACAGTAGTTTCGATGAGCTTCAGAGTTGCCTGCGCCGCTATAAACAACGTGAAATTTTACGTATCAGCGCGCGCGATCTCAGCGGGGTGGACGATCTTGTCGCAGTTACGGCAGAACTTTCCAGTCTGGCGGCGGCTACATTGCAAATTGCCTGTATCCATTGCCAGCGCCAGCTGCAGTTGGAGTATGGTCAGCCATTGCAGGAGGATGAAACACCCGAGGCAGAGGACGGACAGCCGCAGCAGGAAGCCACCTTTACTGTTCTTGGTATGGGTAAGTTTGGTGGCTGGGAGCTCAATTTTTCTTCCGATATTGATCTTATATATTTTTATTCATCCACCAAGGGGAGTACTACCGGGGTATTGGATGGTGCCGGTCGGGTAAAGAATAAACTGAAACTGCACCAGTATTTTATCAAGCTGGCAGAGTGGTTAACTCGGGCAATCGGTCAGGTTACTGCCGATGGTTTTGTCTTTCGTGTTGATCTGGATCTGCGCCCTGAAGGGCGCAGTGGTGAGCTGGCTTGTTCTCTTGCAGCAGCGGAAACTTACTATGAGAGCTGGGGTCAGAACTGGGAGCGCTCGGCGATGATGAAGGCGCGTCCTGTTGCCGGTGATATCCACCTAGGTGAGCAGATATTGCAGTCGTTACAGCCGTTTATCTATCGCCGCTATCTTGATTACGGCATGATCGATGACCTGAAGCAGATGAAACAGAAAATCGATAGCCAACAGATGCAGCATAATGGCTATGAGAATAACTTGAAATTAGGCAAGGGTGGTATTCGTGAAATAGAGTTTTTCACTCAGGCACTTCAGCTGATTAATGCCGGTAAAAATCCGAAGATGCGTGAACGGAGTACTCTTAATGCCTTAAGATTACTTCATGCGGAAGGTTATCTCCCCGGCGACGAAGCCTTGGCTCTGCGCCATGCCTATATCTTTTTGCGTACCGTAGAGCACCGTATCCAAGTTGTTCAGGAGCGACAAACCCACAACCTGCCGACCTCAGAAGTCGAAATGTCCACCTTGTCCCGGCGCTGCGGTTTTAGCTATTTGGCGGCGTTCAAAGATGAGTTGCAGCGCCAGCGTCAGGCGGTAACGACAATCTACCGTGGTCTGTTTTATGCCGGCGAGGATGAGGCAATTGATGAAATAAAACCGGCAATTCGCTTTTTGCTCGATAAGGAGAGTGACAGCGATCTGGCCAAGGACATATTGGAAGAGAACGGCTTCAGCGATCCTGATGCTGCCTATGAGGCCATTAGCCGTTTTCGCGATGGTCATATCGGCTCGCATATGACGGCGCGGGTTCGGCGTTATTATGGACGTGCGTTGCCACCGTTTTTGCAGGAGGTGGTAGAATCTCCAGATCCAGATATGGCGCTAAATAATTTGGAGGAGTTTTTGCTGCGTGTACGCGGTCAGGGTACTTTTTATGCCTTGCTGGCAGAAAATAATCGCATTATTCACCTGTTAATAACTTTGTTCAGTACCAGTAAGTTTTTGTCGCGGATATTTATCCAGCGCCCAGAGCTTCTCGATACACTGGTGTCCAGTTACTATGTCGTGGGAGAAAAAACTCAGGATGAGATGCATGCCGATCTGGCTAAGCAGATGGAGCAAGCGCGTGATTATGAAGAAAAGCTGGATATTATCCGCAGCTTTCGTAACGAAGAGTTTTTACGCATAGCGCTTAACGATTTGCGTGGCGATGTTTTGCAGGGTTGCAGCCTGGAACAATTAAGTTATCTGGCCTTAGCCTGTTTGCGCGAAGCAGTTAATATTGCCAGTGTCGAGCTTATTCCACGTTTTGGGTTGCCGTTTTGTCAAACTAAGGTACACCAGCTGCAGCAGGCGGAGCTGGCTATTCTGGGCCTGGGCAAACTCGGTGGTATGGAGCTTAATTATCATTCCGATCTTGATATTATTTTTATTTATAGTTGCAGTGGTGAGAACAGACCCGTAGCTGGTACTGACTTGGCACGTTTCAAACAGCTCAGCAATCAGGAATATTTTTCCCGCTTGGCGCAGCGCATTATATCTGTTCTGACTATCGCGACGCGCGAGGGACGGGTGTATGAGATTGATACCCGATTACGCCCATCAGGCAATCAGGGACCGTTGGTAACCAGCGTGAGCGCTTATGAAGAATACCATCAATCATCGGCGCAACTATGGGAACGTCAGGCTCTGACCAAAGCAAGAGTGGTAGTCGGTAGCCCGGCAATAACCAACCAGATAAATCAGATAAACCAGCGGGTAACGTGGGAAAAACCATTGCCAATGGAGTTGCAGGGTGAAATATATCGCTTGCGTGGACGGATGGAAAAGGAGATTGCTCGGGAGGATGCCGACAAGCTGAATATAAAAACTGGTCGTGGCGGTATGGTAGATGTCGAGTTTTTGGTGCAATATTTACAATTGCGCTACGGTGCTACAGTAGAGAAAATACGCCTGAGCAATACTTTAGCAGCGTTGCAGGCAATTAAAGATAACGGTTTATTGCCGCCAGCCGAAGCGAATGCTCTCAGCGCAGGGTACAAGTTCTTGCGCCGTTTGGAGAATAAATTACGTTTAGTACATGATCAATCGTTTAATAACGTTGCGACCGATAAACGTACCTTGCGCAAGCTGGCGCGCCGCTTGGGTTACGTTGGTAAGACCTCCTTGCCAGAAGAGCAGCTTGCTGCTGATTACAAACGTATTACCGAAAATATTCGTCAATTATTTGATCACTATCTGGCGCCATAAAGTTGTCTAGGATCGCTACAATGTAGTAGTTGACTGCCCTGAGCGTGGGTCATCAAAGGCAAGTACGCTTGTGGCTATTTTTAATCAAATTTGACATTGCCTGAGCAGATGTGTTTAGTTATCACCAGTTTCCACTGTTTTTGCGGATAATAACTGCAATTAAAATCACGTTGCGCCAGGGATGAAGCAACAATAAATATTGATAGACCCCATCTAATTATGTATTACCAATCCGGTGTAGTTGTACCCATAAATTATACCAACCATGAATTATGGTTATATCTCTGACCCTGCATTTATTACATATCAGATAAACAATCACATATTGGTTGTTGTTTGGTTTGTGACCCAATAGCTATGCCAACCAAAGGGCAATACGCTGTTATCTTATCTTTGATCTGTTATCCCGTATTTGCATATAATGCATACAACAATAGTTAAAACTACAAAGGAGTCCTGCTATATGGACACTAGTTTAGAAATTACTCAACCTAAGATGCAGGTTAGAAACTTGTATAAGGTTTTTGGTTCTGCCCCAGATGCTGCAATTGAGATGTTGAAACGCGGCGTCAGTAAAGATGAAATTCTTGAAAAAACTAAACAAAGTGTTGGGTTAGCCGATGTGAGTTTTGATGTCTATGATGGTGAAATACTTGTTATCATGGGTCTTTCTGGTAGTGGCAAATCTACACTGGTTCGTTGTTTGAATCGTCTTATTGAACCCAGCAAGGGGAGTATTATTATTGATGATTGCGAGATTACTCAACTTAATACTGAAGGGTTACGCAATTTACGCCGCAAAAAATTTGGCATGATATTTCAACATTTTGCTCTGTTCCCCCATAGAACCGTACAACAAAATGCTGAGTTTGGTTTAGAAGTTCAGGGAGAAGATAAAGAAACACGTGTTGAGAAGGCACGAGAAGCTCTAAAACAGGTTGGTTTAGAAGGTTGGGAGGATAGTTATCCTAGTCAACTTTCTGGCGGAATGCAGCAGCGTGTTGGTTTGGCTCGGGGGCTAGCAGTTAATCCAGATATACTTTTGATGGATGAAGCGTTCAGCGCCCTTGACCCGCTAATCAGGCGCGATATGCAGCATGAACTAGTAGAGCTACAGGATCGCTTTAAAAAGACTATTATTTTTATTACCCACGATTTAGATGAAGCGCTGGAGATCGGCGACCGCATAATTCTGATGAAAGATGGGCGGATAGTTCAAATAGGAACCCCCGAAGAGATACTTACTCAACCAGCAAACGATTATGTTGCCCGTTTTATCGAAAATGTAGATATGACTAAGGTCCTCACGGCAAGCTCAGTAATGACGCGTTCTAAAACTGTTGCCTATCCCAAGGATGGGCTGCGTACCATGTTGCACAAAATGCGTGACGCTGGTATCAGTTCTATCTTTGTGGTGAATCGTGACAAAACCTTGCTCGGGATAGTGATGGCCCAGGATTGTAATGATGCCCTAAAATCAGGTTCCAAAACAATTGAAGATATATTGATCCGTAATATTCCTACTACTGGTCTTGATGAGCCGGTTACTAATCTTATCGCCATTATGGCTGAAGCTAATTTGCCATTGCCGGTTGTTAGTGAAACGGGGAAATTGCATGGTGTAATTGTCCGCGGCTCGTTGCTTGCTGGCATTGCTGAGGGTGGTCTTGCCCCGCTTGAACCATTGGATAGCCCAAGCGTAGAGGTGGTCTCATGAATATACCAAAATTTCCGCTAGCTCGATATATAGATAACATCCTCGATTATTTAACAGACCATCTTGCTTGGTTTACTAAGGGTGCCAGTGAGATTATGAGCACCGCAATGGAATATGCCGTTGATGCTTTACTCGCTGTTCCGAGTTGGTTGTTTATTCTTGTCGTTGCGGCAATTGCCTACAAGGTTGTTGGTAAAAGGATGGCCTTGGGAACCATGCTGGGGTTGTTTTTTTTGGAAAACTTACACCTGTGGGAACCTACCATGGAGACCTTGGTGCTAGTTTTAATTGCTACCGTAGTGGCTGTGGTTATTGGCATTCCCTTGGGTATTCTGGCGGCAATATTTGATGGTGCTCATCGAGTTATCATGCCGTTATTAGATTTTATGCAAACCATGCCAGCTTTTGTGTATCTCATACCCGCAATTCCTTTTTTTGGTTTAGGTCCGGTTGCCGCAATTTTTTCTACGGTGATTTTCGCTATGCCACCAGCGATCCGCCTTACTAGCTTGGGGATACGTCAGGTGCCAGCAGATCTGGTTGAGGCGGCGGATTCTTATGGCTGTGATAGGCGGCAAAAGCTGTTGAAATTACAGCTTCCATTAGCTATGCCAACAATTATGGCTGGAGTTAATCAGACAATAATGTTGGCTTTATCTATGGTGGTTATTGCTGCGATGATCGGTGCCGGTGGTTTGGGTGGTGAAGTGTGGAAAGCGATTCAAAGGCTCCACCCAGGTAAAGGGTTTGAAGCCGGGATCGGTATTGTGATCATTGCTATGATTCTAGACCGTTTTACCAGTAAATTTGGGCACAGTAAAACTAACGATTAGTTTCATGTGCCTAATGTCCATATATGAGCATACCCTCGGGGATGGTTGTCAGCTTGTAAGAAGTTTATTGCCCATTTAGGGTTAGTACATGTGGTACGTAGTTTTTTTTTATTATTTGGAGGAATGACGTGAAGAGACATGCAGGAAGTATTGTTTCAGGTTTTTGTTTACTTGCAGTTCTGCTGGTTGGAGTTTATGTGCAACCGGCTGTTGCCAGCAAGGGTAAAGTAAAACTGGTTTATGTTGAATGGTCGTGTGCAACGGCATCTGCCAACGTAATGAAGGCAGTGTTGGAGGAAAAACTTGGCTACGATGTGAAATTGATTCCAGTTGCTGCCGCTGCGATGTGGCAGGCAGTAGCTACAGGGTCTGCTGATGGTTTTACTACGGCATGGTTGCCAACAACCCACGCTGACTATTTAAAAGGTGTTGCAGGTAAAGTTGAGGACTTAGGACCAAATCTTGAGGGTACGCGTATCGGCTTAGTTGTCCCAGCTTACGTGACTATTGACACCATTGGTCAGATGAATGATGTCAAAGAGAAATTTAAAAGTCGCATTGTCGGTATCGATCCTGGGGCTGGCATAATGATGAAAACAGAGAAAGTTATTGATGATTACAAGCTTAAGCGCTTTCGTTTAATCGAAGGTTCTGGTGCTACCATGACAGCAGCTTTGAAAGATGCCATTCGCAATAAAGAGTGGATTGCTGTTACTGGTTGGACTCCGCACTGGATGTTTGGGCGCTGGGATTTGAAATACTTAGCTGATCCTCAAAATGTTTATGGTGGTGCTGAGAGCATCAATACCATCGTGCGCAACGGTTTAAAAGCTGAGATGCCTGAAGTTTATGCTGTTTTAGATAACTTTCACTGGAGTCCGGCACAATTGCAACAGGTTATGGTTATGAACCAACAGGAAGATAGCGATCCCTACGATAATGCTGTGCGTTGGGTCAATGAAAATCCTGAAAGCGTAAATGCCTGGTTGGCGAAATAGATCTGCCACGTTTCTGCAACATTAAAGGCGCAAATGTAATTAAATTAGAACAAGGGAGAACGGTTTTGTTAAAGAATATTTGGTTTATTATTTTAATACCAGTGTTGCTGGTAGCTTTGGTCAGCAGTGGGGCACTTGCTGGTGATGATGAAATTTTAAGTGAATTGCAAATGCTGAAACAGCGCATGGCTGTGCTCGAACAAAAGCTTATTGAGCGCGATGCTGTGCCACAGCAAACAGGCGAAGTAGCTGTCACTGAGCAGGATACGGCTACTATACGTCAAGTTGTTGAGGAGGTTGTTGCCGCTAATAAGCCGAACTTTAAAATTGGCGGTGCCCTGCGCGTGAACTATGGTATCCAAGA
>CAZHXF010000017.1:13158-43896 GCA_964536375.1 uncultured Desulfuromonas sp.
CTGTCTTACTCGTTGCCAGTCAGTTGGGGTCCAGTTAATAACCTTACTTTTTATTCTGACAACACCCTTATCACCCCTGATGAAAATCAATTCGATGATGTCTGGCAAAATGTTGTTGGGATGATGGTCTCATCTGGACCAGTTTATACCTATTTTGATATCATATCCGGCGAGAATATGACTTTCTCCGGTGGCGATATGACCGCTCCTGATAATGAGCGTACCACCCGCTTTAATGTAAATTTTGGTTACTATTTCTAAGTTAAATAAAGCGACCCTGTCTAGTTCTTAAACGGGCTAGATGGGGTCATTTAGAATTCTTTCAAGTTTTTATCCAGCAGGTGGCGTCCTTGCACATTGCCCATTGCGCTGAGCAGACTTTTTTTAAGCAGTGGATTTTCCAAACTTAGTTCAGCAATCAGTTGCTTTATGCGCACTCGCTTTTGGTCGCGGCGTTTTAGTGCCGGACAACTGCAATCAATCTGTTTTATCCCCTTCAAGTTAATCCAGTTTTCAATCAATGCTTCTTCTACATAAACTAACGGACGAATTATTGTATGCATACCGTTGTCAGCCTCAAGTTTCGGGCTCATTGCGGCGATGCTGCCTGAATAAAATTGATTGAGAAGCAATGTTTCAATGTGGTCATCTAGATGGTGACCAAGTGCCACCTTGTTGCAGCCTAATTGGGTGGCGCAGTTATATAGCGCACCCCGACGCAGGCGGGCGCAAAAGGCACAATCAGATGAACCGTTGCGCAGGTGGGTGTTGATGATTTCGTTAGCTTTAGTCTTTTCTATATGCAGCTCGTAGCCTAATTGTTGTGCTTGTATGGCGATGCTGGTGCTGTCAAAGCCGCTGAACCCTGAATCTATGGTCACCGGTACCAACTCGTAATGGATAGGTGCACGGCGGCACAGTTCGGTCATTACGTACAGCATGGTCCAAGAATCTTTGCCGCCAGAAATGGCTACTAGGATGCGATCATTATCTTCCACCAGGTTAAAGTCACCAATAGCTTGCCCAGTCAGACGTTTAATACGTTTAAAAAGCCGTTGTTGTGTCATGTTAATTTTTCCTGCGCGGAAATTTAATTTTTTTGACTCAGATCACATTGAGGCAATGTAGGTTTTCATTACAATTATAAAAGGGGGCCGGTCAAATGACCAGCCCCCTTATTTGTTCTACTATCTTGTTACTGTCTTACTTAGGATTGCCAGAGCTATATGTGGTTGGCTTCGACTTTTTATCTAGGCTGATAGTCTCTTCCCATTCTTTCCACAGAACTGCGCCATCCATGGTGCCAAAAGGCTTGTACCACAGTTCTACAGTTACATCCATTTCTCGCTCTTCAGCAATTTGTCTACCATCAGGACCATCCATTACCGGATAGAAGATGTCGAAACGTTCTTCAACTTCTTTGCCTGGTGGTAAACCGGTGTCCTCAACGATAGAACTCTTCTCGTAGGGACCACGACCCATGTTGTTGCCACGTGCCATCAGCTTAGGCGTTGGCATGAATATTCTTTGTTCTTCGAATAACTCGTCATCTTCTTCAGTTTCAGCTGTTACCGACAGAACCAGTCGGTTAGGAGTCGGTCAGCCATCAGGTATTGAGTGACCAGCACGGTTAATCATTTTAACTTTTACTACAGCTTTAGGCTTCAATGTGCTGCCGTCAAGCCATTGTGAAACATAGCTTTCAACTTCGAAGTCAAGAGCCATTTTTATCATGGAGGGGTCACTGTAGCTCAGGATCTTGTGTCCTAGACCACTCTTGTCCATGTGACACTCCTGGCAACTCTCTTGACCGCCTTCAGCGCGGTAAGCCCACATGTAGCTGCCGTAAGCGGTAGCACACTGTGTTGGATTCTCTAACTCAAGGTTGGGGCCCATGCCGTGGCATTGACCACAGAAAATAGACTCATCCATAATGAGGCTGCGCTTCATTATAGGGAAGGCTTCATCTTCATGCTCGCTGTCATTCAAGCCATATACTACATCGTGTTGTGGATAACCATCAGTCCACTTGTGGGTGATTGCCATGCGGTTATGACATACTAGACAGTTGATGTTGAGACTGGTTAAAGTTTTTTGATGTTTGTCGCGGATTGCAACCGCTTTTTTGTTGCTGGGATCCTTCAGGGCTTTCTTGGCATTGTCATACCAGTCTAGCAGGATGTCGGCAAGCTCAACAGCAACTGCGTCTTCTGCGTCAGCCAATTGTGGCAGGTGACACTTCATGCAGCCCATCCAGTGTTCAATTTTGATATCTTTGGTAGTTTTGACGCCGGAGTATTCCCAGGCCATAAAGCCATTTTTCATTGCTGTGATCAT
This sequence comes from uncultured Desulfuromonas sp., assembly GCA_964536375.1. Lineage (GTDB taxonomy): Bacteria > Desulfobacterota > Desulfuromonadia > Desulfuromonadales > Desulfuromonadaceae > Desulfuromonas. The sequence goes on from CAZHXF010000017.1 coordinate 15,496, forward strand.
GGTTGCTGCAGCACGCCCAGTGCCGTAGATAGAACGGGCATGCGGAGAAGCTGCCCAGTCGTCGTGAGTGTCTTCGTGACAATCGATGCAACCGGTTGAATCGTACATGTCGATCAGTGCTTGGACTGTTTTAGCTTTACCTTTAGTTCCGACAATTGTTCCGTCACGACCTACACCAGCGCCAATAGCAAAAGCCATCGAAGCGCTAATCAGTAAAACCAGAGCAGACAGACCGATAATTTTAATTTGTTTCATCGTCATATCCTATTGCTTAGGTGGAAAAAGAAGCCCCATGCTTGCGCTCGGGGCTCCTAATATCTCTATGCGACTACAAAAACATTAATTAGCAGCCGGTCAGAGCAGAAGCGCCAGATTTAGGAGCTTTGGCTTTCTTGATTTTCATGCTTAGGTTGTCGCCAACGCTGATTTTTTTAGCATCTTTTTTACTTACTTGTACAGTAACGCTATTGTCTTTAACCGCGGTTACTTCGCCTTTGTAAGATTTAGCCAGGGCAGCACTGCTGATACCGCCGATGAATGCTACTGCAGCAATAAGTACGATCAGTTTCTTTGCCATTGTGTTTCTCCTTGTGGTGTTAATTGAGTTGGGAAAATGTGAGTATTACTATGACTTTTGTCATCTGTGCGCATAGCGCACAGATGATAAAAAGAATAACCTTTCTAAATACTATACCTGATAAAATTTATTTGTCTATTAGAACATTACATCCATGGTCATATATGCTTGATCCATCGAATCGATTGGTGCCCAGAATTGAGCATTCAAAGGATCGTCAAGCTCATCTATGTCAGCAGAAGCACCTAACCAGTTGCCGCTGCCAGTGTAGTCGTACTCGTAATGCTGGTAACCAACGCGCATGAACACTTTACTATCCTTGCCCAGCAGCTCGCCAACAGGCAGGTCGTAGATGGCGTAGATTTCGCCAACTTGACCACGGGTGGCAAGTTTGCCTTGAGTCATGTCATCATGAGCTGGAGCCATTGAGATCCAGTTTTTGGTGCCATAGTTGTACTCTAAGCCAACTTTCAGGCCAAGGTCGTCTAGATCGTAACGTAGACCAGCGTAGATGCTGTAACCATCTTTTGAGTCTAAGTCATCGCCCCAAGAAACTAGCAATGAAGAACCCATTTCGTCATAACCTTGAGGATCGGTACGGCTCCAGCCACCAGCTACGAAGTAGTTTAGATCAGCCACTTTGTCCATGTACACTGCCGTGGTGTGGTAGATGTTGCCTAGGTTTTCTCGGTCCAGGGTTCCGTTGCTGTTTGCGCCGGTAGGATCCGTCGCTAACTCAAGAGGGTTAGGAAAAGTTACACCATCAGGCACGTTGACGATGTTGGCAGCGAGGAAAGATTGGATGTTGGCAAAACGGTCGCCTTTGTTGATTATGTCCCAGCTGAAACCACCGAAATCCATGTCGTCGAGATTGTTGCCATCCTCAAGTGGACCAGCCTCAAAACCGCGGCCGTAGCAGAAGCGAATTTTGCTGTAGCCCATGAAGTCAAATGGGTTGTCGAAGACCATGCCCAGTGAAGCACCGTCAAAAGCATAGTTCATGAAGCTGATAGGGGTAGCCATGCGCTTGCCAGTACCTAAGCGGATGTGGGATGGAGGACCATCAGTAGTGGGGCGACGACCAACTGAGAACCAGATTGGCAGGTCGGCGATGTTGGTGTAGTTGATGTAAGCGCGGTCAACACGCAGTACGCTATCTGAAGGTTGGCGGGTGGTTTGTCCATCCATTTCGGAGAAGCTGTTGATGTAGTACGGACCATTACTGGTTGGGTTGCTTTGATTGCCCCACGATTTGTACATAGCCATACGGCCGTCGAAAGTGAGTTTTTCAGCCACTTTGAACTTCATCCCTAAACGGAAACGGTTGGTGTACAGGACGTCGTTCTTGTAGTTGTTATTATCTTCCATACTGCTGTAGTCAAATGGGTTTCCGGTGAGCATCCAATTGAGCATTTCACCAGTTGACATGTTGTTGCTTGCGGCCCCTTGTTTGAAACCTGCAACTGCATTTTGAATGTCAGTTACCGTGTAGCCGGTTGAGAGCATGCCGGCATTGACCATTGCCCCTGCAACAGTGCCTGGACTCCAGTAAGCTGGGGTGTCGGTGTCGCTGTAATCCATACGGAAACGGTAGTCGCCGGAGAATTCAAAACGACCACGGTCGTCCCAGATTTCAGATTTGTTTTCCATCAGTTCAACTGAGTCGGCATTGTCGTCGCTGAGCTCTTGAACCTGTGCAACTTGTTCTTGCAACGTTTGCAGTTGTTGGGTAAGCATTTGGATCTGTTGGGCGAGGTCTGCGGTGCTTGGTGCTGCAAGTGCATATGCCGGCACGAGTATCATAGCAGCCAGGATTAGACCTAGTGTTCTTTTCACCATAGTGTTGCCTCCTTGTGGTGCGTTTAATGCGGGGGAGCTCCCCTTAGTAGGTGTTTGTTCGCAGCAGACCATCTGCTACGTGGTCGATAAAGTGACAGATATTGACCTTTCAATAATGCCTTTTATAATCGAACAATTGAATGTTCTAGATATACACATATCACAATGTGTGCCAGTTTTTGTAATTGTCCGTTTTTGCACTTATAATGCGGTATGATGCTTTGTAGGCGTAATTTTGCGGGTTATATTGCTGGCGAAATAGCGTGGGTTATTACGTAAAATAACTGGGTTTGTGACGTGATGGTTGATGTGCATTTGTACCGAACATGGTCGTGTGAATTGCGTAGGGGCAATTCATTGATTTGCCCCTACGTTATTAAGGAAATTAATGGTTAGACTACCTGTTCCATGGTCCAGATACCACAGGGACAGATGCCGCTGCAAATGCCACAGCCGATGCAGAAGTGGTCATCTGATATGTACTTAAAGCTGCCGTCAGCCTTTTCTTCGCGGCGAATGGCTGTTTCGGGGCAGGCCTCTAGGCACATGGAGCAATCACGGCAGCTGCCACACGAGAGACAGCGCCCGGTCTCTTGGTGTCCGTCGGTTATTTGCAAACGTCCACGATTCTTGGGGCGGAATAGCTCTTTACTCAGATGTTGCTGGGGTATCGCCTCAAGTTTCTTGCGCTCGATGATTTCCAGACCGTTGAGCAGGTTGTCGCAATAGTCTGCTGCTTCGTGACCATGACCGATAGCGTGGGTCAAAAGACCGGGACTGGTGGTGTCGCCGATAGCAAAGACATTGTCGATTATTGCGTCTCCGGCTTGTACTTGCCAGCAACCGTTTACGTTCATCATGCCGCGATCGGTAAGCCAGGTGCTGGGTACGTAAGATAGATCAGGGCGTTCACCGATGGAGATAATAACCATGTCGGCTGCGATTAGTTCACCGTCTTTAGCGTGTAACCCTTTATCGCTTATGTGGTCGGTATACACCGGCCAACGCACGCTGCCACCCAGTGCTTCAACTTGGTCGATCTCTTTTTTGTATGCTGCCGGACGTTGCATGTCGATAGCGGTAACTTTTTTGGCGCCCATGGCATAGGCGCCCAGGGCGACATCCATGCCAGCGTTGCCAGCACCGATCACGACAACTCGTTCGCCAACTGCTGGCTTTTTCCCGGCGTTGATCTGCTTCAAAAAGTCCAGACCTTTTACTAGTCGTTCATGACCGGGAAAGGGGATGACTACCGGATTGTGCGCACCGCTGGCAACTATTATTGCCTCATATTCCTGCTGCAACTGGCTGAATAGTTCTGCATCAATTTTGGTGTTGGTTCTTGCCGTGATGCCGCTGTCGAGCAGGCGCTGAATTTCACCGTCCAGAATTTCAGCGGGCAGGCGCTCAGTCGGGATGGCCTGATATAGTTTGCCGCCGAGGTGGCTATCCGCCTCAAAAACTGTAACCGCGTGCCCTTTAAGGCGTAGCTGCCAAGCTGCCGACAGACCTCCAGGCCCGCCGCCGATTACCGCTACTTTTTTTCCAGTATCAGCAGCACATTCCGGACCGGTGGCACCGATGGTCATAGCGCCTAGCTGCTTCATGGATACCGCAGTGTCGAGGAAACGGCGGCTGCAGGCGTCCATGCACAGATTGGGGCAAACCATGCCGCACACGCTGGCTGGGAACGGTGAATATCTCAATACCAGTTCCATGGCCTCCTGATCGCGTCCCTCACGCAGTAATTTTAAGCGCTCTTGTGTGGGGATGAATGACGGACATGAAGACTGACACGGTGCCGCGTAACGTTTGTCCAGCCAGCGAGGAATTTTCAAGCGATCTTCACCGCTGTTTACCAAGCCGGCAACGTGATTGTAGTCGTCCTTGACGGTATCGCCAAAAATTCCGCCTTCGACCCACTTTCCCATGCGAAATTCGTGCATGGAGATGCGCCCTTTAGCGTTGCGCTCCTCGTAGGTTTTGGCGATAATCTTTTTCCACTGTTTCATGTCGCTCAGGGTGCTAAGCAGCTCTTGGCGCTGAATGCGCTCAAGAAACTCCGGTAGACCGGCAGCGAGGAAGTTGTGATCCGCTGCATCAAGATCTATCAGCCAGACATCTTCTGAAAGTCCGGTAACTGCTCCACGCACGTAGACAGTGCCACCAACCATGCCCGCACAGCTGCGATCCCCGAGGATGGAATCGACATGCTCACAGCCGATCCCGCAGACCACACCAATGCCACCGCCGGTAAACTCAAAGGAGAACGAGCCGGTTTTTTTCAATACCCATAGCTCCGGTGCCTCAAAGGCGGGGTCGTGCTTCATCAGGGAACCACTGCGGGTGCCAACTTGACCAGCAACGTATATTTTCCCGCTCGCTGCGCAGTGGGCGGTGGTGTCGCCACTGTCGCCTAGAATAGTCAGGGTAGAACCAGCGTTTAGCCATCCGGCATCAGCTGGAGTAGAACCTTCAACGGTGATGTCGGTTCCTTGCATGCCGAAGGATCCGACCCGCTGACCTGGGTTTTTTACCCGAAACTTTAATGGCGTACCGTCGGCTGTCCATAGTGGACCGCCAATATTATGATGGCCGGAAGACAACACCTCAAATTCGGTTTCACCATTTTCGAGAGCAGCATAAATCTGTTGCAGTAATACTTGGGTGGATATGCGCCGCTGGTTAGCATCAAATCCGTTAATTAAAGTAGCCATTTATTGTCTCCTTAACACACGTACTGAATTTTTAAGCGGTCGGCAACAGCCTTGTCCACAGACACCAGTGCATCAGAGCGACCAATTGGGAGCGTTGAGTTGCCTATTGGCGCCATCAGCTTTTTTAGCTCTTGATCCATTGCCAGGAAGTAATTGACAATGTTTTCCGCTACCCGCTCTGGATCTAGACGGTGAGCCAATGCTGGACTTTGTGAGGTGATGCCAGCCGGGCACAACCCCGTGTTGCAGGCATTACAGCGTCCCTGATCGTTGCCGACACAACCGGCCATTTGCAAAATAAGTTTGCCGGTGGATACGCCGCTTGCCCCGAGGCACATCATTTTAAAGGCGTCTGCTGCCAGATCGCCGGTTTTGCCGAGACCGCCAGCTGCCCATAGGGGTATTTGTCCTTGGCGTCCTTGAGAAACGGCGGCGAGGTAGCAGTCGCGCAATTTACTGACGATGGGGTGCCCGGTGTGGTCCAGTGATACTTCATGGGCGGCGGCGGTGCCACCGTCGATGCCGTCGAGGAAGAAGCCGCCGACGATATTGTATGGATCACGTACAAGGTTGTTAAAAACCGACACGCTGGTCGATGATGCCGCCACTTTGATAGCTACGGGCACGCGGAATTTGAACGCGGCGTTGAAGGAGAGGAACATTTTTTGAACGCTCTCCTCAATTGAGTATAGCCCCTGATGGTTGGGCGGGCTGAGCAGGTCTGTTTTGGGTACACCGCGAATAGCCATGATGTGCTCGGCTACTTTTTGTGCTTGCAGCAGACCGCCGTCGCCAGGCTTTGCTCCCTGACCAATTTTGATCATAATTCCGGCTGGGTCTTCTATCATCTCTGGCATGGCTTTGATAATACGGTTCCAGCCGAAGTGCCCAGAGGCAACTTGCAAGATCATATATTTAAGGTAGCGGCTTTTGAGCAGGCGCGATGGAACACCGCCTTCTCCAGTGCCCATACGTACTGGCAACCCACACTCCTCATTGAGATAGGCTACGGCCATGGCGATACCTTCCCACATGCGCCAGGATAGAGCACCAATGGACATGTCACCGATTATGACCGGATATATCCAGCTTACTGGCGGAGTGTGTCCACTGGTGATGAGCTTGCCATCATTGTTGACACTGATGGGCAGCTTGTCGGCAGGCAGAATTCGTCCAAATGGGGCCAGCATGTCGAAGGTGTGGCGCTGGGCATCAAGGCTGGGGTCGGTCATTTGCGAAATGCGCCCGACGCGCAGCTGATCTAGGGTGCGGACGCTGCCGGTCAGGTTTTTGCGTCCGCCACGTTTGATAGTATCACCGCCGGCGCAACGGGTGACGATGGGATGGCGCGTGTCTGGGTTGCGCACTGGAGCTATAGCGTCGTTGGGGCAAACCTTTTCACAGATGCCGCAGCCGCGACAGTAGTTGGCTAGTGAGTTGACTTGCTTGATGACTGGCACCGCGGAAAAACGGCTTTTCGGATCAGGTAAGTCACCCTCAGAAAAAACCATGCGCCGTCGTTCAATTTTTACTTCGATGGCGCGGAAGGAGCAAGCTGCAACACAGGAGCCACACAAGGTACAGCGGCTGGCATCGTAGCGTATTTTCCACGGCAGATCGTTGGGGGTTGTGTCGTGAATTTTTACTGTTTCCATCGGGCAACCTCCAGTTCGTCGTTGATTACTACAACTTCTCGTTCATTAGGGTAAATATCTGTCGACCAATCACGGTCGGGCAGAATCTCATTGATTCCACACACTTCGGATGAGATAGCAATGGTGTCGGCATCTCTGCCTATAACCACCGGGCGTAATTTTTTGGCATCACAGCAGGTGAAAAGAGTGTTGTCCGGCAGCACGCCAATTATGGTGTTAGGGCCATTGATTTCCAGATTGGCCAGCGACTGACGAATCGCAATCAGTTGCTCGGCATCGTCGCGCTGTTTCGCCTGTTCAAATGGCAACGGGGTAATCACGTGCTTATAATATTGCAGTGGCCATTTCAGTTGGCGGTGGATGTAGTGCAGGGTGTACAGAAAACATTGGGAATCAGATTCAAAACCGATATAGCCACGGTGCAGCTTGTCTTGCATCTCCATGTTTTTCTGGTAAAAAGTGTTTTCTCCATTAGCTAGCCCGGTATAACCCTGTAGAAAGAATGGATGCGCGGCATAGCGGACAATGTCGTAATTCGTGTTCTGGCGGCATTGTGCCGTTATTACCTTGGCGGTGAAATTGGTGTTGGGTTCCCATAGATTGAAGAAGGTGCCAATGTCACGGGGATCGCCGATCTCCTTCAGGGTGACCACGTCGGGCCAGAAGGAGTAGACAAAACCCTGCTCGTCTGGCTCAAGGGCGGCACGCATTTTTAAACGCATGTCGAGGAGCAGTTCCTCTTTTTCCACCTGGGTGGCCTTATTGTAACTTCTGGGGAAGGAGAAGGTTTCAAACACGTAGTTGGGCATAGCGATGATGTCGAGTTCATCGCTGGGAGATGTCTCAGGTACCCACTGCAACACGCGGCGAAAACCCGCTTCGTGCAGTATGTTTTCCGCCAGATTCAGCCCTTCATCGGTACAGGCCATGGAAAGGGTAGGCAGGTGTTTGTAGCTTTCGAAGATTCCACCAAGGTCTTGCATGACCATGGCAAAGCCCGAGTTGTCGTGACCTTTTTGCTGGGATTGCATTAGGTGTAGAGCTGTGCTCGGGTGGACGTACTGTTTACTTTTTATGGCTCCTATACGACACATTTGTAGGGTCCTCCGTTTGTTGAAGTAAGGTAAGAAAACTTACAGCAAGAAACGTGCCCTTTTAGTTATTTAGGAATTAACTTTATAACATATTGATGTTGTTGCTTAATTTGTTTGATTGGTGGAGGTCGTTTGATTTTTTACGCAAGTGCCAGAGTAGCTGTGTGATAATATGAGTACACAGCTGCTCTGGCGCTAGATATTGTAGGGGGTGCTCTGCTAGCAAAGTTAGGGAGGTTGAGCTTTACCATGATTTAACTATGCGGGGCTAGAGTATTTGTACCCAGTTGTACTTATCTTCCAGGTGACCATATTGAATGCCCGTCAGGGTGTCATACAGTTTCATGGTCAAGTCACCGGCTTTGCCGTTGCCTAGGTAGGCATCGCGATCTTTATAGGTAATTTGCCCAACCGGCGAAACTACGGCTGCGGTGCCGGTGCCAAATGCTTCGCTTAAACGACCGTTTTCAGCGCCAGCCATTATTTCTTCTATACTCAGGGCGCGCTCCTCTACTTCGTAGCCGAAGTCTTTAACCAAGGTCAGGATGGAGCGGCGTGTTATGCCGTCGAGGATGGAACCCTTCAAGGGTGATGTTACAACTTTGCCATCGTACACAAAGCAGATGTTCATACTGCCGACCTCTTCAACGTATTTACGTTCGATACTGTCAAGCCACAGTACCTGATCATAGCCTTTGGCTGAGGCCAAGGTTGAAGCATACAGGCTGGATGCGTAATTGCCCCCTGTTTTAGCTTCCCCAGTACCACCAGCAGGAACGCGGGCAAATTCATCTGAAACCCATATTTTAACCGGGCTTAACCCGCCTTTGTAGTAGGCAGCAACCGGGGATAGAATTATATAAAACAGATAGCTGTCGGATGGTTTTACCCCGAGTACCGCTTCGGTTGCGATCATCGTAGGACGAATGTACAGGCTGGTGCCTGCGCTATGGGGTACCCAGTTTTGCTCTAGTTGGAGTAACTTATTTAATGCCTGTAGGCAGAAGTCAACATCGAGCTGGGGCATGCACATACGCTCGGCACTGCGATTGAAACGCTCAAAATTATCTTGGGGGCGGAACAGGGCGATGTTGCCATCGGTGCGGCGAAATGCTTTTAATCCCTCGAAAATTTCTTGAGCATAGTGCAGTACTAGTGCTGCTGGATCGAGACTGAAAGGGCCATACGCTTCAATGCGTGGCGAGTGCCAGCCTTTACCTTTATCGTATTCCATGACAAACATACGGTTGGTGAACTGTTTGCCGAAAACCAGTTTGCTTTCGTCTTGTACCGGTTGTTTGGTTTCGTTAACGGGGAGTACGTTGATGTTCATTGTGTATATGTGTCCTTTCAGGTTGAATTGATAAATGCTGGCGCGTCCCTGCTGTCGGGTCGTCAGTTCTGTGTGTCGGTTTCATCTTAAGGTGACTGAGATTATTTAGCATATCGCAAGAGTTTCGAGCAAGGGCTAAGTAAGTGATGCGCGCCCCAAAGCAACAACAGCTACACTATGTCCCTGTGCGCAGAGTGTTTTGGCACAGGCCCGCGCAGTGGCAGTGGTGGTGACAACATCGTCTATTAGCAGGATACGTTGCGGGCTGAGTTTGTCTTTGATGCTGAAGGCGTTGCGCAGATTGCGCAGGCGTTGTTGGGCGTTCAACTGTGTTTGAGAGCTGGTGGACCGGTCGCGCCTTAAAGCGTTTATACTTATGGGTAAATTTAACTGTCGGGCCAGTTCTCTGGTTAGCAGTAGTGATTGGTTGTAGCCGCGCTGGCGTAGCCTGGAGCTGTGCAGTGGTACCGGCATCAACAGCTGAGGTTGAAAATTGAGGATATCCGGACCCAGTTGTTGGAGCATGCATTGCGCCAGCGCTGCGGCTAAAGTTGTTTTACCCTGATATTTAAACTGGTGGACTGCATTAGCTACATTGTCATCGTAGAGAGTTGCAGCTTTTAACCACACAAACGCTGGAGGTTGGTGCAGACAGCGAGAACATAAGTGGGGAGTAGTGCAGGTGGCAATATAGGGCTCGGCACAGCGTGGACAGCAGGATGGCGCGCTCTGATGTAGTTGGGTAGTGCAAGTTGGGCATAACAGCTGGGATGGATTATCAGAGCATATGGGGGCAAAGCACAGTGGGCAGCGCGCTGGCAAGAGATGGTCGATAATCCAGCGCAGTTCTGTACCTAGTGTTGTCTGTGTGTGCCGGAACAGCCTTGGGGGGTTGTTCTGGTGTTGTGAAAGAGTATCAGCCATAAATGGGGGTGGGACTAATTGGTGTTGAGCAAGCTGTGTCCTGACATCTCTGCGGGAATTGGTATATTCATCAGTTGCAGCACAGTGGGGGCAATGTCGGCGAGTTTGCCAGCACTTAGCTGAAAACCTGCTGCATCATCACCTACATAGATAAGAGGTACCTCGTTGGTGGTGTGCGCGGTATGAGGTTCTCCATTCTCGGCGATCATCTTTTCACAGTTGCCATGATCTGCGGTGATTAACAGGCAGCCACCTTGAGCCAGTGTTGCATCGACTACCAACTGTAAATTACGGTCTACCGCTTCAACTGCGGCTATTGCAGCGGATAGAATACCGGTGTGCCCGACCATGTCAGGATTGGCAAAGTTGACAACTATAAAATCAAATTGCCCGGAGTTTATCTTTTCGACCAGTTGACTGGCAATTTCATTAGCGCTCATCTGGGGTTTTTCGTCGTAGGTGGATACTTCACGCGGTGAGGGGATGAGTATCCGTGCTTCGCCGCTGAAAGGTTCTTCGTTGCCGCCGTTAAAGAAAAAAGTTACGTGGGCATATTTTTCTGTTTCAGCAATGTGGAGCTGGTGTAGCCCCGAATTGGCGATCACTTCTGCTAAAATGTTTGGATGGCTATCAGGGGGGAATGCTGTCGGTAGCTGGAGGTTCTCGGCATACTCTGTCATGCACACAAAATCTGCCAACTCTATATGGGCACCACGCTCAAAATCATTGAAATTTTCTGCTGTAAATGCAGCAGCTATCTCACGTGCTCTGTCGGCGCGGAAATTGAAAAAAATAACCCCATCGCCAGCTACAACCGGAGCTAGTTCACCTATAATTGCTGGCTCAACGAATTCATCGGTCTTATCATTAGCATAAGATGCTGTGATGGCACTGTTGCTGTCGGCAAAATGTTGCCCTTCGCCTAGAGTTATGGCGCGGTACGCTTTAGCAACGCGATTCCAACGCTTATCCCGATCCATGGCAAAAAAGCGACCACAGATTGTAGCAATTCTGCCCGCATGCAGCTGAGTCAACTGCGCCTCTAGTTGTTGCAGGTAGTTGATCGCGCTGGATGGCGGGGTGTCGCGCCCATCGAGAAAAGCATGAATGCAGATGTCCTGAATCCCATGTTCAGCAGCCATTTTTACCAAGGCATATAGGTGGGTGTTCAGCGAGTGCACTCCGCCATCGGATAGTAGCCCCATGAGATGCAGTTTTCCCTGGCGTTGACGAGTTTTTTCCATGGCGTCAACCAGTACCTTGTTGGTGAAAAAATCACCATCGGCGATACTTTTGCTGATACGGGTCAATTCTTGATAGATTATCCGCCCCGCACCGATGTTGAGGTGGCCAACCTCGGAGTTTCCCATCTGACCTTTAGGTAGACCCACTTCCAGACCTGAGGCCTGTAGGTGGCTATGGGGATAGTTGCTGATTAACTGATCAAAACAGGGTGTGTTGCCCTGGACAACGGCATTGCCGACAGTTGCGTTACTCAGCCCCCAACCATCCAGAATGGTGAGTACTACAGGTTTTTTGGCAAATGTTTTTTGATCAGTCGCAGTCACTGCTTAAGCTCCAGCGTGGGGGGCAACCGGGGCGATAACATCACGATTTTCTACCAGTTTGCGGAAGGCTATACTGTAGCTGCCCCAGGTACCACAGGCAGCGCAACGGCTTGCCCATTCCAGCGAACGCTTGCCGCAATTGTCGCATACATAGCCCAGGCTAAGTTGGTTGTCGACCCCAAGAGCTTTTTGGTATTCTCCAATAGCTTCTTCAATGCGGTTGCGCCGGCGATGTGCTTCAGCTAGCAATAGGTGTATTTGTGGGAAGTCTGGTGCTGAGCTTTCTACGGCATAAATGTGTTCCATGGCTTCCTCAACCATTTCCAGACGCAGACACAGCTTGCCGTAGAAGAAACGTAGAACTAAATCGTTGCTGCGGGCTGCCATTGCGCTGGAGTAAAATGAGAGCAATGATTTAGGGTCTTCGAGCTGAATATATAAATTTTCTAACCGTGACAAAAACACGCTGCGACCCAGTTTGTTGTAGCTGTCCTGCCAGGTTTTGGCAGCGTCGTCATTGTTATTGCTCTGTAGATAGGCATCGCCTAAAGTAACCCGCGCAGCAACAAATTCCGGGTTCTCTTTGATGATCTGTTTTAGTGCCGCAACGGCCTGATCCATTTCGTCGTTAGCCAGATTTTGCTTGGCAACTTCATAGCGGATAGAGAGCATGTGCTCTTTTTCCTCCTGGATTTTATTGCCACTTAGACCAGCTTTGAGTAGCCGTTTTTGTAGTTCCAGCGCTTCTTCCCAACGCTGATGGCGCATGTGAATATCGCGTTGAGCTCGAATAGCCTTGCGGTTATCTTTCTCGCGCTCAAGGATTTCTTCATATTCCTTGCAGGCGGCATCATCTTGACCAAGATCCTCATAGGTCAATGCCAACTTAAATAGCACCTCAATACTTTTACCGTCGATACTCTTGGCTTTGCGTAACAGGGTGATTGCTCCCTGCTTATCGCCTTCCTGACTGTTGACACTGGCTAGGGCGATATAGCCTTCAATCTTGTTTGGATCTTTGTCGATGGCTTTTTGTAGCAGGGTGTGGGCACGTTTGATGTCACCGGATAACAGGCGACCAACACCTTCGCGGTAAACACTGTCGATCTCTTTAGTTTTTTTGTCAGAACGGCTGCGCATCCATGAGCGTAAGCTGTAGCTAAAGGCACCGTAGAGGTGAAAACCGTAACCGACAAAAAGACCGATTAGGATACAGCCGATTACTACAACGGTTACCGGATAGGTGATGGAGTTGTCAGGCAAGAAGAATATCGTCATCTCTTGAGGGTTGATCCCCGAGAAGAAGACAAAAAAAGCCAGGAACATGATAACAACTAGAAGAAATGCCATGAGGGTCATACTGTCCTCCTGTGGGTCAACACCCAATAAATTGAAATATATACAACATTAAATCTTGATTAAATTAAGTTTTCCCCAGCAACCGCCATGGTTAGTTGTCCTAGCTGTTGTGGTATGGCTCGTGGCGTATAATGGTGAAACCACGATATATTTGTTCCATTAAAAAAAGACGCGCCATTTGATGAGTAAAGGTCATTGCCGACAGAGATAACAGCTCGTGGCACTGACCTTTCAATTCATCAGTTAAACCATAGGCACCGCCGATAATAAAGCATAAATTTGCACAACCGGTGCTTAATTGCCGCTCCATCTTAGTGGAAAATTTTTCTGAACCAAGTGCTGCCCCGTTTTCGTCGAGGGCGATAGTATATGCACCCTGGGGGATTTTGCTGAGAATCAGTTGCGCTTCGCTGGTGCGAATAAAGCCGATGTTCGCTTTTTTACCGCCCCTTTTTTCTTCTTTTAGTTCCACAATTTGCAGTGAAGTATAACGTTTTAGCCGTTTTTCATATTCATCAACTCCCTGACGGATAAACGGCAGAGAGAGCTTGCCTACGCTGATCAATGTGATCTTCAATTTTTGTGCCTGCTCAGCTGTTGGGGATCGTTAGTTTCGGTGCTTCTGACCACAGACTATCTAAATCGTAAAAAGCACGCACATCCTGCTGAAATACGTGAACCATTACATCGCCGTAATCGATTAGCACCCAACGTCCCTCGGTCATTCCCTCTATAGCAATGGGCGAGAGCGCGTAGTCTTTTTTAAATCCCATACGTACCGATTCAGCAATAGCCTGTACCTGGCGATCTGAGGTGCCAGAGGTGATAACTAGATAATCGGTTAGCGTAGATAGCTCGCCGATGTGGAGTATTGTTGTGTTCAGAGCTTTTTTGTCGAGGCAAAATTGAGCACACAGCTGGGCGCGGTGATCTGATTCCAAAGTTGTTACCTTTCTGGCGACACATACAAATTGTGCGCTTGGATATATTTAGCAACAGGAGCTGGCAGGAGTAAGTCTGTAGGCTGTTGCTGTGCAATTTTAGTTCTTATCCGGGTTGATGATATGTCTAAGAAGGTCTCTTGGAGAAAGATCAACCGATGTCCGCTTCTGTGACGATATAAATTAAGTTCCGCATCATAACAGAACTGTTGGTGGATAGCAACGGGCAGCTCTGGCTGCTGATCAAGTTTGGCAGTGCCTGGGCGTTGAGCAATAACTAGATTACATAACTCAAATAGTTGCGGATAATTGCGCCAAGTAGCGATGTTGAGAAACGAGTCCATGCCGATAAGGAAATAAAACTCATCCTCCGGGTAGCGTTGGTGCAGCAGGGTAAGGGTGTCTACTGAGTAGCTTTTGCCGTGGCGCTGGCCTTCGATGTCGCTGACCTCAAATTTGCTGTTGTGCGCGGTGGCGCAGCGCACCATCTGTAGTCGGTGCTTAAAGGCAACGATGTTCTCTGTATGCTTGTGTGGGGGCAGGGCCGCTGGGATAAAAATTACCCTATCTAGTTGGCAGGAAACCAGTAGTTCTGCGGCAATATTTAGGTGTGCATTGTGGATGGGGTTAAACGTCCCGCCGATTATCCCTGTTTTCATCGTCGCTGCTGCCACTTTTGGGGTGATTGTTTCTGGTTATTCTCTGATCTGACCATCGCCTAACACGACAAATTTGCGTGTGGTTAAATCTTCTAATCCCATGGGGCCGAATGAGTGCAGTTTGCTGGTAGATATGCCTATTTCTGCCCCCAGACCCAGTTGGTTGCCATCGGAAAAGCGCGATGAGGCATTGACCATAATGACACTGGAGTTAACTGTGCGCAGAAACTTTTGCGAGTTGTGGTAGTCGTTGGTAACTATGACTTCTGTATGTAGTGAGCTGTGGCTACGGATATGTTCTATAGCCACATCAATATCCTCGACGATACGCACCGCCAGTATTAGGTCAAGATATTCGGCGCCCCAGTCCTCGGCGCTGGCGGCAATAGCCTGAGGCGCGAGGGCGCAGGTGGCTGGACAACCACGTAGTTCCACTTTGAGTTGTGTCAGCTCGCGGGCAATGCGCGGGATGAAGGCGTCGGCGATATCTTGATGCACCAGCAACGTTTCCATGGAATTGCATACCCCCGGGCGTTGTACTTTAGCGTTAATGCAGATGGCGCTAGCCATGTCCTGATCGGCTCCGGCATCGATAAAGGTGTGGCATACCCCTTTGTAGTGCTTGATAACTGGGATGCGCGAGTTTTCGCTGACAAAGCGGATCAGGCTTTCGCCGCCGCGCGGGATGATCAGGTCGATCTGCTCATCACATTTCAACAGTTCGCTCACTGCACTGCGATCCGTGGTGGTGACCACCTGCAAGGCTGCTGTGGGCAGGTCCATCGCGCTCAGCTGCGCGCCCAGAATTTTACCGATGGCGCTGTTGGAGTGAATGGCTTCGGAGCCGCCGCGCAAGATTACCGCGTTGCCGCTTTTCAGGCACAGTGCTGCCGCATCCGCAGTTACGTTGGGGCGGGACTCAAAAATGATACCAATAACCCCGAGCGGAATACGCATGCGTCCAACCTGAATGCCGTTGGGGCGACGCAACATGTTGCTGATCTCGCCCACGGGATCGTTAAGGCTGGCTACTTCACGCATGCCATCAGCCATTGCCGCAATGCGTTCATCACTTAAGGTGAGGCGGTCAATCATCGCTTCTGACAAACCATTAACGTGTGCGGCTGCTAGGTCTTTGGCGTTTTCCAGTTTGAGTTCTGCGCTTTGTTGTTCTAAAGCCGCAGCCATACGACACAGGAGCTGGTTTTTGACGGTTGAGGAGAGGTCTGCCATCACTGTTGCTGCCTGCTTGGCGTTGTTGGCTATGGTTATGATTTGGGCTGCCATGTTCATAAGCTGCTCCTTGCGTGTTGCGTTTGTCTGTATTTGGATTTATGTCTAATCGTCATCTGCCTGGGTAAGCACTAGATTGTCGCGGTGAATAATCTCATCGCCATATTTATAGCCGAGGATGCCAGTTATCTCCGAGGTTTTCTTACCCATAATCTGGAGTAACTCGGTAAGGGTATAGTTGGTCACCCCTTTGGCAAACTCAAACCCGTCCGCGTCACATAACTGTACTGCATCGCCGCGATCGAAGCCACCCTCTACCCCCTTGATACCAGAAGGCAATAGGCTGCTGCCATCTTTGGTTATGGCATTAAAGGCGCCGGCGTCAACAAACAGCTTGCCGCGCGGTTTTTTTGTGAAAGCGATCCAGTGTTTTTTCGCAGCCATCCGGTTAGTGTTGGGGAGAAAGTAGGTGCCGACATCTTCTCCGGCAAACAACCGTTGCAGATTGCCGGGGGCGACGCCGTTGATAATAGCGGTGCCGACACCTTGCATGGTGGCCCGTTTTGCCGCCTTTACTTTGGTGTACATTCCCCCAGTACCAATGTCGCTGTTGCATACTCCAGCCATGTGCTCAATTTCTTCGGTGATCCGTTCCACTTCGTGAATCAGTTTGGCGCCGGGATTGGTACGTGGATTACAGTCGAACAGACCGTCGACATCGGAAAGAATGACCAGAATGTTGGCTTCGCATAGGTTGGTCACCATGGCCGAGAGGTTATCGTTGTCACCAAAGCGAATCTCGTCGACAACTACGGTGTCGTTTTCATTGATGATCGGAGTGACGCCGTACTCAATCAGGGTCATAATGGTATTGCGTGCATTAAGGTAGCGGCGTCGGTTAGCCAGATCGTCGCGGGTGAGCAATATCTGGGCGACATTCTCTCCACGGGCGCGGAAAGCGGAACGATAACTACGCATCATACGGCTCTGACCAATGGCGGCGGCAGCCTGTTTTAATGGTATTGTCTGCGGTCTCCCGGTGATGCCCAGATCACCTTTCCCGGCAGCAACTGAGCCGGAAGATACTAAAATCACCTCGTAGCCTTGTTGGCGTAGGGCGCAGATCTCCTGAGTAAGGCTTTCGATGCGTTTATTGTTTAGACCGTCGTTGTTGGCAATTACGGCACTACCAACTTTAATAACGATTCGTTTAGCAGGTGCGATAAGAATTGTGCGCATTATGGAACATCCTGATCTTTATGCGTCGCCAGAGCGGAGGTGGTCTAAGCGCGCACCTATCTCTTCGATAAGCGCTTTAATCCCATCACCGGTGACGGCTGAAACACAGTATACTGGATAGCCCAATTTTTCAAACAGTGGAGTAACTGTGCTGGCTAGTTCTCGTACTTCAGTAACATCTTTTTTAGTCAAGATTACAATTTGTGGCTTGTCGAGCATAGTTGCATCGTGGCGTTTTAGTTCATTGTTGATGATATTGAAGTCACGCAGATAGTCATCTTCGGGAGCGCTGGTTAAGTCAACCAGATGGAGGAAGAAGTCGGTGCGTTCCACATGGCGCAAAAATCTTGTTCCCAGCCCCTGACCGGCACTGGCGCCCTCTATCAAACCGGGAATGTCGGCCATGACGAATGACTTAAATCCGCCATAACGTACCACGCCCAGATTGGGTACCAGAGTAGTAAATGGGTAGTCAGCTACCTTGGGGCGCGCAGCGGAAACAGCACGAATGAGGGTGGATTTGCCAGCATTTGGCATGCCGACCAAGCCGACGTCGGCTAATAATTTTAATTCCAAACGCAGGATGACCATGTCTCCGGGCATGCCTGGTTGAGTATGGCGCGGTGCACGATTGGTGCTGGTGGTAAAACGGGCGTTACCGCGACCACCCATACCGCCGTTAAGCAGTTTGTAGGTCCGGTTTGGCTCAGAGAGATCAACGAGCAATTCGTCGCTGTCTGCATCATACACCAGCGTGCCTGGTGGTACGCTTATGGTTAGGGATTCTCCGCCTTTACCGTGCATGTGTTTGCCCATGCCGTGTGCGCCGTTGCTGGCTTTGTAGTGGGCATTATAGCGGAAGTCAAGCAGGGTGGTCAGGTTGGAGTCGGTACACAAATATACATCGCCGCCGGAGCCGCCATCGCCACCATCAGGACCACCACGGGGGATAAACTTTTCGCGGCGAAACGATAGGCATCCACGACCACCGTCACCTGCTTTTACATTGATTTTTACCTCATCGACAAAGCGCATGTTGCTGTTATTCCGTTTTCTAAAATCTTAAAATATCTGTTTTGTGCTATTGCCTGTAACTACAGGCTAACACAGAAAAGCCCGAAGTTCCTCGTGAGAACTTCGGGCCTCTACATATTTGTGCTGCAGGGACGACTAGTTAGCGTAAACGCTAATTTGTTGCCGTTTTTTGTCCTTGCGCTCAAATTTGACAACACCGTCAACCAGTGCGAACAGGGTATAATCCCTACCGCAGCCAACGTTATTGCCAGGGTGAAATGTGGTGCCGCGTTGGCGTACCAGGATTGATCCAGCAGTCACTTCTTGACCACCAAATCTTTTCACTCCTAGACGCTTACCAGCACTGTCACGGCCGTTTCTGGAACTGCCGCCCGCTTTTTTGTGAGCCATGGGTTGCCTCCTTAAGCCTCAATGCCTGTAATTTTCAGACGAGTGATTGTCTGACGGTGTCCATAGGTCTTGCGATACCCTTGACGACGCTTAGATTTAAAGACAAGAACTTTCTTGTCTTTGCCCTGCTCAACAATACGAGCAGTAACTTTCGCGCCAGGCAATAGAGGTGTTCCGATTTTTACCTCTTCTCCGCCGACCATGAGGACTTCGCCCAATTCAATTGTTTCACCAACTAAACCGGCAATTTTTTCGATTTTTACTGTGTCACCTTCGGATACTTTATACTGTTTTCCTCCAGTCTTGATCACCGCATACATGTACTTCACCTCGCTCTCAATATTTTTAGTTCTTTCGTAACGGCGCACTCTATCTGCTGGGCTATTGAGTGTCAAGATTTATTTTTTGTAGCACTAGTGGTCACACAGGTTGATGCCGGTGGTCAGATTTCCGGCCAGATAGTTGGCAACAAGAACATCTACTGGCTCGGCTGGGGCGCCAACTAGAACTTTAATTCCACTATCGGTAAACAGTTGCTGGGCGCGCTGACCCATGCCGCCGGCTATGATCAGGTTTACCTCCCGCTCGCCGAGCCAGCGTGGTAATAGACCTGGCTCGTGTGTTGGAGCTTCAACATCCTCAGTGGCACTGATGTTGTTGTCGGCATCTAAGGTAACGATGGTAAAAGATGCACAGTGACCAAAATGCATGGCTAATTGACCCTGGGCGGTAGGTATGGCGATTTTCATAGTGTATTGCTCCGTTGGCTAATGGTGTGAGAATTACCCATATAATATATGCGATAATTTTAAATTTCAATTGCGGAGCTAAAATCTTGCCATATTTGTTTAATCGCAATTGCCGAGATGCTGTTGCCATATTCAACAATAGTTTTTCCCGCTATTTGTGCCTTGGTTACCTGGTTATCGTAGGGGATGGTGCCGATGATCTGTGCCCCGTGCGCCCGTGCACTGCTTTGAATCTCCTGAGTCATGCTGGGGTTGATGTCCCACTTGTTGACGCAGACATAGGCGGGAATGTCGAAATGGCTGGTTAGTTCCAACACCCGCAACAGGTCGTGCTTGCCACTACAGGTTGGTTCGGTGATGACAAAAACCGCATCGGTGCCGGTGGTGGCAGCGATAACTGGGCAACCTATTCCCGGTGGTCCATCGATCAAAATCAGCTCGCAATTTTGTTCTTTGGCAAGCTCCTGTGCTTGTTTACGCACTAGACTTACCAATTTGCCAGAATTCTCTGCACCAATGTCAAGGCGGGCGTGAATCATGGGACCGCATCTGGTCATGGATTTATACCATTCGCCGCAGCGCTGTTCCGGAAAGTCTATAGCCTGTTCAGGGCAGAAAGTGACGCAGACTTTGCAGCCCTCGCAGGAACTTGCAACAACTGAGTAAGTTGCGTCATGGGCAACAATTGCATCATAGCGACACAATGATAGACAGGTACCACAGCCACTACATTTTTCAGTGTCGATGTGGGCAATATGACCACTGATAAAGGGGTGGCATTGCTGGTTGGTGGGGGTGAGCAGCAGGTGGAGATCTGCGGCATCAACATCACAGTCAGCAAGAACCGCATTTTTACTCAACACCGCGAAGCTGGCGGTGATGCTGGTTTTGCCGGTGCCACCTTTGCCGCTTATAATTATTATTTCTTTCACTGTTTCCCCTCCGCGCTAATGACTACTTTGGAGCTGATATCCTGTACCATGGCGCGCAGTTGAGGTGCGAGTTCAGGCATGGCTTCCAGAAGTCCCTCACCGCGCGAATAAGCATTAGCTACACGACGATCATCGGGTATCTGGAGTAATAGCGGTATCTGCTCTGCACTGCAGTAGTCGTTGACCCGGTCATCGCCACAGCCTGCGCGGTTTACCACTACACCAAAGGGTAGATCCATGCTGCGCATGGTCTCTACGGCTAATTTCAGGTCGTGGAGACCAAACGGGGTCGGTTCGGTTACCAAGATGACAAAATCACTGCCTGTTACTGCGGTTATCATCGGGCACGATGTGCCGGGTGGGCAGTCGAGAATAGCAAGCGTAGCTGGGCTAATCTTTCTTTTCACCGCTCGAATAACTGGTGGTGACATGGCCTGTCCAACATCCAGGGTCCCCTTGATAAAGTCGATATTATGGTTGGTGCCGCATCCTAGGGCGCTGTCAATACAGCCAATGCCCTTGGCTTGCTCGTGGAGTGCATTTTCCGGGCAGACTAAAATGCAGCCGCCGCAACTGTGGCACATGTCGCTGAATATCATGGTCTGGTTAACGATGGTCACAATGGCACTGAACTGACAGATTTCACCACATTTGCCGCAGTTGGTACACAATGTTTCATCGAGTGCTGGGATGGCGATGGTTACATCTTCGTGACTGGTGAATTCCGGTTTGATGAAGATGTGACCATTAGGTTCTTCAACATCACAGTCGAGCAGTTGCACTGCTGAGGTGCTTGCCTGTGCTAGTGCTACGGCTAAAGTAGTTTTTCCTGTGCCCCCTTTGCCGGAGGCGATCGCTAGTTTCATGTTTTAAACCCAGTGTCCTTCAACATTAGCATCTTGTGCTGGTTGTAGTTCTCCGTTGGCATGCTGTTCAAGTGCGGCGGCGATGGAGTCGGCGTTGCAGTGGTAAATGGCTATGCCGGCAGCGCTGAGAACCGTGAATGCCTTGGGGCCACAATGACCACTGATCACTGCTTGCGCGCCACTTTCTACCACAGTTTTAGCTGCTTGAATTCCGGCACCTTGTGCGGCGTTGAGATTCTGCTCGTTGTCTACCAGGGTGAAAGTCTTTTGCTCCAGATCATAGACCAAAAAGCGTACTGCTCGCCCAAAACGGGGATCCAGGGGGGCGTCTAATGTGCTGCCAGAGGTGCTGATAGCAATTTTCATGATAGGTGTGTTCCCTTGTTTAAGAAATAAGATTAGCGCCACCAGCTTCTATGCAGTGGCGCTAATCTTGGGCAAATTTATTTGCTGAGCAAATTTTTGATGCTAGTAGCGATGGTGTTTAATTGTTTCTGCATCGTATCCATTTGCTGTTGCAAACCGGTGCTGTTGTCTGCCGGGGCCTCAGGTGCTGCCATTCCGGCACGATTGTAATTGCGGCCACCACGAATACCTGTGCCCAGCCCTGAATTTTGGTTCATGCCCATTCCGCGACCAGCACGGTTTCCAGCGCCCATTCCAGCGCCACTACTGGTGAACCCGCCTGTAGTGTTTCCACCACACAAACCTGCGCCGCGTCCAGTCATTGATCCTGCACCGTTTGGTCCTGTTCTGTCTCCTCTTGGCATCGTATTTCTCCTGTCTGTGGAAGGTTGTGTCCAAAAAATACTATTTTACCGGGCGTTGCTGTCCACCGCAGCCGCGCCTTCCCATCCTGCCTGATCTGTTCTGCCTGCCTGACTGTTGACCAGTTTGGTTGCGCAGGCAGTTGCGCCCACAACCGGGCATGGAAAATTTATTGTCGAGTAAGTTGCCGTTGAGCCAAGTGTTGATAACCTCTTGTTGTTCCCCGGCGACAAAAGGTAGTACCTCTATCCCTAATCCCTGAGCGAAACGACCGGTGTTGCGGGTCATGGCCCCACATATAACCACCTGAACCTGATGTAGCTGCAAAAAATGGAGCTTTTCTTCGGCGGAACCCTGCGGTAGTAGCAAACAGCCAGGCACGTTGTGCTCAGCTGTGTCGTCCACTAGTAACGCTTGCCCGGCAACATCAAATACTGGCGCGATTCTGCCGTTCCATATGGTAAAAGCTGCAATCATTAGTTTGCTCTCCGCGCAGGTATTTATAGGCGATTGGCTATACTCGCCTATATGTGTTTATAGACGGCGCTTGCGCTTGGGGTTAATGTGCCGTTTGTACTGATGGTACTTAATGTGATTTGCACTGATTATGCCAAGAGACTATAACTTCATGATTGGTGTGGGTAACTAGTTGTAATTATAGGATGTTTATCCGTTTATCTGATTGGTGTTGAGGCTGGTGTTGAGATTGGTGTAGCGTGGCGATAGCGCTACTGTAGACCGGTGTGCCTACGGTCAATGGTTGCGTTTGTGCTACGCTGTCAGCTGGGATTGGCGCTGCCTCTGCCATCTTGCTCGGGTAAGGTGATACCTAATTGTTTGATCTTACGATACAGGGTAGTTTTGTGAATGTTGAGCTGGCGCGCTGCGGCACTGCGGTTGTAGTTGTTCAGCTCTAATGCCGCAATTATCATTTGCCGTTCATGGGCAGTGCGCCGGGACTGCATGTCGAAGCCATCAGGTAATGCCAAGTTTTTGTTGGCAACTTCTTGCTGCTGGGGTGACGAATGTTTTGCCGCTGGCACGTTGTGGCGCTGCTGATTACACTGTTGCTGTACTACTGGTGGCAGGTGTTGTACCTCTATGGTTTGTGCGGGACAGATAACAAAAGCCCGTTCGATGACGTTTTCCAGTTCGCGTACATTGCCCGGCCAACTATGGTTGATCATGCAGGTCATGGCAGCAGCACTGATGCCGGTAATATTCTTGTGCTGCAGTTGGTTAAAGTGGGCGATGAAGTGTTCTGCCAGCAAGGGAATATCTTCCAGACGTTCTCGCAGTGGGGGTAGGTCGATCTGTACCACCTGAATGCGATAGAACAGATCTTGACGAAATTGTCCCTGTTCTACCAGTTGGGCTAGGTCGCGATTGGTTGCCGCAATCACCCGTGCTTGAGCAACTTGTGAAGTTGTGGCTCCGAGAGGTTCATAGCTCTGCTCCTGAAGTACACGTAACAAGCGCACCTGAAGGGCGGGGCTGATCTCGCCGATCTCATCGAGAAACAAGCTCCCTTTGCCAGCTAAAGCGAAACGTCCGGGTTTGTCGGCGCTGGCACCGGTAAAAGCCCCTTTTTTGTGACCGAACAGTTCCGATTCGAGCAGATTGTCGGGCAGGGCACCACAGTTGACAGCAATAAATGGCTCCTGGGCGCGTACGCTCAGGTCGTGAATAGCGCGGGCGACCAACTCTTTGCCGGTGCCGGTTTCCCCCTGAATCAGTACGGTGGTATCGCTGCTGGAGGCCACCGCAGCAATGAGGTTGAAAATGGCCTGCATGGCTGGGCTGTGGCTGATCAGATCGCCCAGCTGGTAGCGCCCTTTAAGCTGTTTGCGTAACGCCTCCACTTCACTCAAGTCGCGAAAAGTTTCGGCGCCGCCAATGATAGCGCCGCTGCTGTCGCGCAACACCGCTGTGGATACACTTACCGGAATACGTTTGCCCTCAGCGTTTATAATGTAACCGCTGCGGTTGATAATTGGGTTGCCGTCCAGCAGAGTCTGGCGCAGGGCACATTGTGTTTCGCACATGCTGGAACGGAACACCTCAGAACATGGTTGACCGATGGCCTGGTTGCGCTTGGTGCCAGTGATCTGTTCGGCGGCGCGGTTAAACGAGGTGATGCGCCAGTCAGCGTCGACAGTAAATACTCCGTCACAGATGCTCTCTAGAATGGCATCGGTGCTGGTACTGCTGTCGCGCCGTTTGCTGTTCATTTTATCCCGCTCCGATGTCAAATTGTTCGATGTGGAAATTGGGGCGCGCGATAATGGTGATTTGTTTGTTGAAATTCTTTTCTATTTCATCGATGACAATATTCTCCTCATCGTAGAGCAGTGCCGCGACATCGGGATGGACCTGGAGGTTGATATTCTGACCCGGCAGTTCCTTGATTTCCCGTTTCAGTTTGCGGGAAATCTCAAAAACCATGGTTAATCGACTCTTGATGTAGCCAGACCCCTCGCAATAGGGACAGGGTTCACACAGGGTGCGGCCAAGGCTTTCTCGTACCCGCTTGCGTGTCATTTCCACTAGCCCCAGTTCGGAGATTTTGAGGATGTTGGTCTTGCTCTTGTCGCTTTTCAGCGCCTCTTCCAGGCTGCTGTGTATCTGTTCGCGATGCAGTTCTTTCTCCATATCGATAAAGTCGATGATGATCAGACCGCCGATGTTGCGCAGGCGCACTTGGTAGGCGACCTCTCTTACTGCCTCCAAATTGGTTTTTAAAATGGTATCTTCTAGATTGCGCTTGCCGACGAAGCGACCGGTATTGACGTCGATAGCAGTCAGGGCCTCGGTCTGTTCGATGACAATGTACCCACCACTTTTCAACCACACCTTACTGCCCAGGGCGCGGGAAATCTCGACCTCCAGACCATAGGTGTCGAACAACAGCTCCTTCTTGTTGTGCAGTTCTATATTACACTTGAGTTCTGGCATGTAGGTGCTGAGAAATTTGAGGATTTTGTCGTACTCAACTTGTGAATCAACTATGATGTGGCCGATGTCCTCGGTGAGGATATCGCGCAATACCTTGCTGGTTACGTCCAAGTCTGAATGAACCAGGGCCGGTGCGCTGAGTTCTTTTTGTTTAGCATCGATATCGTGCCACAGATCGGCGAGATAGAGCATGTCGGCGCGTAGATCATCTTCGCTCTTGCCTTCGGCGGCGGTGCGGACAATAAACCCCCGCCCTGGTTCACGGATATTTTCTACTGTCAGGCGCAGACGCTCTTTTTCTTCTTCATTCTCTATGCGCCGCGAGATGCCGATATGATCGATGGTGGGCATGTATACCAGGTGGCGACCCGGCAGCGAGATGTTGGAGGTTATGCGTGCCCCTTTGGTGCCCAGAGGCTCTTTGGCGATCTGGGCCAGAATTACCTGCCCCTCTTGGAGCAGGTCTTCAATGGGTGGCAATGGTGGCAGTTCTTCACTTATATTCCCGTCGGGGTCGGCACTGTTGCTTCTGCCGTCGACGTATTCTACCACCGCTTCCATCTGGTCGATCACGTCGCCGACGTAAAGAAATCCCGCTTTTTCCAAGCCGATATCTACAAAAGCTGCTTGCATCCCTGGCAGAACCCGAATTACCTTGCCTTTGTAGATGTTGCCGACAATGCCCAGCTCACGGGTGCGTTCGATATATAACTCGGCAATGTGGCCGTTTTCCTGCAGAGCGATGCGAGTTTCGTGCGCTGTTTTATTGATGACCAGTTTTTTGGCCATGGGCGATCTCCTTTATTGGGGAAAATACATCTCCCTCTTTATTAGTTTAGGTACTAGTTGTTAGTCAGCATAGCTGGTGTTGAGTTCTATTAACGATACATCTATTTTGCAAATTCCTAAAGTGCGAACTGTTTCAGCTGCTAGATTCAATAGGTGTGCAGCCACAGCAATCGGGCTCCCTTTCGTCAGGGTCATAACCAAACTCTGTTTATCCAGTATTAGTGCCTGCACCGAACTGCGTAGCTCAATGGTGCTTACTTTATCTCCTTGCAGGCGCTGATATTCTACGCAGTCAGCGGCCATGAACTCCTCGATGCGTTGTTGCAGCTGATCGTGGTTGTCTACTGTTGTTAGTGGCACCAAGTAGTCGCTGCTGATGATGGATGCACCGGGTGATGGGGTGCGCCAATGTACTTGTTGTCCGCTAGCAACGGCAAAACCGTCGGGCAGTTCCGCGTTTAATAGCTCGATGGTTTGCTCAGCAGGAAACGGCTGGAATAGCTCGATATCGACAATCTCGGCCAGACTTTCCACCCCCGTAGGTAAGGCATCGGGAAAGGAGAGGCGCGGGTGCGGATGAAAGCCCTGAGAAAAACGCAACGGTAGCTGGCTGCGTTTAATGGCGCGTTGTAATACCGTCATGAATTCTAGATGGCTCACATATTTCGCATTGCCGGTTTTGTGTAGACGCAAGCGCAATTTGTAGCGCTCCTCACCCTGTTTGGGGGCTGGAGTTGGCGTGGGCAAGTTGGGTGCACTGTCTGCATAACGCATCTTGAGCTGGTCAAAATCACACACGCCACAGTTGCTACATTTGCCAGTGCGACAGTCGGGAGTGTAGTGCAACTCCATGGCATTGTTGAGCTCGTCGATAAAGAAGCTTTTGGGGATGCCGCAATTAATGTGATCCCACGGCAGGGTCTCCTCGAGTTGGCGCTGGCGCAAGTAGAATTCTGGATCAATATCGCAGTCGCTGAGCGCCTGTTGCCACAGCTCAAAGTTGAATTGTTCGCG
Organism: uncultured Desulfuromonas sp.; assembly: GCA_964536375.1. Classification (GTDB taxonomy): domain Bacteria; phylum Desulfobacterota; class Desulfuromonadia; order Desulfuromonadales; family Desulfuromonadaceae; genus Desulfuromonas. The sequence goes on from CAZHXF010000017.1 coordinate 42,132, forward strand.
CCAGCCATCGAAGCGGCAGCCGAGTTCCACGGCGCGGACCAGCACCTTGCCAAGGCGGCGATCACCACGAGCAAAAACCCCCTCCAATACCGACAGCTGGGCTTCGTGCCATTTCAGGCGCAGTTTTTTTTTGTGCAAAGCGTCGCGCAGGTAATTTTGGCGGGTGCGTGTCTGTTTCAGACTGAGCTGAGCTTGCCACTGAAATGGCGTGTGGGGTTTGGGGACAAAGGTGGATACGGAAACATTAACGTCGCCGCCACCCTCAGTGCCCTTGGAACTACGTTTTACCTGCGCAGATAGCTCAATAATACCATCGAGGTCGGCTGTGGTTTCGGTCGGTAGTCCAATCATGAAGTACAGCTTGATCAGGCGCCAGCCCAGAGTGTAGATGGTGCGGCTGGTGCTGAGTAAGTCCTCGGCTTCAATCCCCTTGTTGATCACCAGACGCAAGCGTTCAGTGCCTGCTTCTGGAGCTAGGGTAAACCCGGTTTTGCGCACCTTGCGCACCTCTTCGATGAGCTCATCGGTAAGGGTGCCAACGCGTAGGCTGGGCAGCGATACCGCTACCCGTTCGTTAGCGTAGTGATCCATTAGGTTTTTTAGCAGCGGTTCAATGGCGCTGTAGTCACCGGTGGATAGTGATAGCAACGACACCTCATTGTAGCCGCTGTGGCACAGGGATTTTTCGATGAGATCGGCTATTGTTGTCGCCTGACGCTCACGCACCGGGCGGTAGATATAACCCGCCTGACAGAAACGGCAGCCACGGGTGCAGCCACGGGCAATTTCCATGGCGACCCGGTCGTGTACGGTGTGCATAAAAGGGACCAGCGGTTTGCTGGGGTAGGCTGCTTTATCTAAATCGGTAACAAAGCGCCGTTTGACGCTGGCATAATCAGCGTGCAGCGGCTCGATGGTCGCTACTTCCCCGGTCGGAGTATAGCTGACATTAAACAGCTGGGGCAGATAGATCCCCTCAATGTGGCGCAGGCGCTCATAAAGCTGCGGGCGTGTTTCACCCGCCTGACGGCTGGCGCGCACGGCTTGACACAGCTCTATTACTGCTTCCTCGCCATCGCCGATCAGAGCGCAGTCGATGAAATCACTCAGCGGTTCTGGGTTGAAGGCGCACGGACCACCGACAACTACCAACGGGTGCTCGGCACTGCGCTGCTCACGCAACAGCGGGATGTTGGAAAGGTTGAGCATGTTTAGCACATTGGTGTAGCATAGCTCGTATTGTAGGCTGAACCCTATCAGGTCAAACTCATTGAGCGGGGTGTGCGACTCTAGGCTGAACAGTGGTGTCCCGGCAGCGCGCATCTGCTCTTCCATGTCTGGCCATGGGCAATAAGCGCGCTCAGCGGCTAGCCATTGTGGTTGATTGAGAACATGATAGAGGATAGCTGAGCCGATGTGGCTCATGCCGATTTCGTAAGTATCGGGAAACGCCAGAGCAAAACGGATGTCGACGGTGTTGGGATCTTTTTTTATGGAACCAGCCTCGCCGCCAAGGTAGCGGGCGGGGCGGTTGACGTGGAGCAGGGCATCACTGGTTTTCATCATTGTCTTTCACATGTTTCATGTTAAATTATCCTCTTGTGTCAGGGTATTTGCGTGACACAACGGGTTCGGTTGGGGCAGGTTGAATTAATCGTAATTGATAAACTTACAATGGTGGCTGTCTTAGTTACAAGCACTTTCACTGTTGCAGCAATTTTTGCGGGAAGATTAAGACCATGATTAAGACCATAAGTAAGACCAT
>CAZHXF010000017.1:43996-49367 GCA_964536375.1 uncultured Desulfuromonas sp.
TAAGACCATAAGTAAGACCATTAGCCAAATAAGCGCAGCTGAGCAAATATGCCGTCCCGAGGTCGATCTTCATGTGCATACGGTGGCTTCCGGTCACGCGTACAGCACTATAGAGGAGATTACCCGCGCCGCAGCGGCCAAGGGAATGAAAGGGGTGGGGATGACCGACCATGGACCATCTATGCCCGGCGCTCCCCATGTGTACCATTTCATGGGCTTACGTTTTGTGCCTGAATGGTTAAATGGTGTCCGAGTGTTTAAGGGGGTTGAGTCCAATATCCTTGATGACGGTCAGGTCGATCTGGGTGATGATTTTCTCAGCTGTTTGGATGTGGTGCTGGCTGGGTTTCACGCCGACTGCGGTTATAGCGGAACTACGGCAGCGCAGCACACTAAAACCATGATGCAGGTGATGGAAAATCCGCTGGTACATATCATCTCCCATCCGGGCAACCCGGAATTTCCCATCGATCACCTAGCGGTGGTGCAGCAGGCGGTGGCTACCGGAACAGCGCTGGAGATCAACAGCTCATCGTTTTGTAATGCCCGCTGTGGCAGTAAACCTAACTGTATTGATATTGCCCAGCTGTGTGCCGAGCATGGCGCGCTGATTGCTATCGGTAGCGATGCCCATATCTCTCTAACTGTAGGCGAGGTGGCTGAAGCCATTGAGGTAGTGCAGCAGGCGGGAATCCGCTGGGAGCAGGTGGTAAACCGTACTCTGGAATCGACGCTGAATTTTTTAAATATTGAAGGGATTATCAAGTTATGAAGCTCATGCAGGCACGCCAGCAGATTGTCGCTTACGGGGTGAAAATGATTCAAGCGGGGTTGACCACCGGCAGCGGCGGCAATCTGAGTATCCTTGATCCCAAGGAGGATCTTATTGCCATCGGGCCCAGCGGAATCGATTATGTCGATGTTGGCGTCGAAGATGTGGTGATTGTTAATCGAAACGGTGAGGTTGTCGAAGGGCGCTGGAAACCATCGAGTGAGCTGAGTTTTCATCTGGCGCTGTATCGCCAGCGTCCTGAAATCACTGCCGTAGTCCATACCCATTCGGTGTACGCTACTACCATCTCCTGTCTCAACTGGGAGATTCCCGCCGTTCACTATCTAGTGGCCTTTTCCGGTAACAAGGTGCCGCTGGCTCCCTATGCCACCTTTGGCAGTGAAGAGCTGGCTGTCAATGTTGTGGAGCATATCGGTAACTACAATGCGCTGCTGCTTGCCAATCATGGTTTGGTTGCTATCGGTGGCGATATTAAGAGTGCCTTCAATGTTGCCGAGGAGATTGAGTTGGTGGCGCGTATTTACTATCAGGCTAAGTCCATTGGGCAGCCGGTGTTGGTTGATGATGCGGAGATGCAGCGGGTGGGGGTGAAGTTTGCTAGTTATGGGCAGCAGGATGAAGGGTAGTTTTGTTGTTTTGCTTGCGCAATGAGTAGGTGATGGTAGGGCGGGCATTGTCCGCCATCTCCATGTTCAGTAAGTACCTAAATCCACTGCTTGATCAATTCTTACTTGGTGGATAATAACGCTCATTGGCTGAAGTAAACCGGTGTTGCGCCACCGGACAGCTCCATCCTTTTAGAATCATCCAAAAGTAGGCAAAAAATGACCTGCAGTTGTCTTGCCCTGCGGGTTCCCTCACTACATTCGCTTACATTGAGAAACCTGCTAAAACTCGCTGGCGCTCATTGCGTTTGGCGGCGACAAATGGGGGAGATGGGCTGGTTGTGCACCGTTTTACTCTCTTTGATGTGTTTGCACTGTCCCGTTTTTTAGCCTTTTTTAAAAATATCAACTGCCGCAGATGTTTGTATACAGATAGGGGGCTAATTTGGAGAATCAGTCACAGTTTATTATCTACCAGACAGAAGATGGCGAAACTAAGTTGGATATTCGCTTTCACAACGAAACTGTCTGGCTGACCCAGAGTCTAATGGCGCAACTGTTTTCCACCAGCGCTGAAAACGTGCTGATGCACCTAAAAAATATCTACAACGACGGGGAACTAGAGCAAAATCGAACGACTAAGGATTTCTTAGTTGTTCGAGCGGAAGGAAAGCGGCAGGTTAAGCGGAACTTGAAGCATTACAACCTCGATGCCATCATTTCTGTTGGCTATCGTGTACATAGCCATACGGCAACCCGTTTTCGCCAGTGGGCAACTCGGCAGTTAAATGAATTTATTGTAAAAGGTTTTGTCCTCGATGATGAGCGCTTAAAAAACCCCGATCAGCCGTTTGACTATTTTGATGAATTAAGCCGCCGCATTCAGGATATCCGCACTTCTGAAAAGCGCTTTTACCAAAAAATTACCGATATTTACGCCACCAGTGTCGATTATGATCCTACCTTGGATATCAGTATTAATTTCTTTAAAACAGTCCAGAATAAAATCCATGGGGCTATCATTGGGCAAACAGCAGCAGAAATCATTCAGCACAGGGCTGACAGCAGTAAAGCCAACATGGGACTAACCAATTGGCGCGGCACTAAGGTGCGTAAAGCTGATGTGGTGAATGCTAAAAACTACCTTTCTAAGCCCGAGCTTGAGGTGTTGAACAATCTGGTTGAGCAATATCTTATTTTTGCCGAGGGTCAGGTCATGCGCCGCATTGCCATGAATATGGCTGATTGGATAAAAAAGTTGGATGGATTTTTAGCCCTGAATGATCGTGACATTTTAAATCATGCGGGCAAGGTTTCACATCAGGCGGCGAAAGAACGAGCTGAGATGGAATACGACAATTACCACCAGTTGCGTTTAAAACAGGTGGCTACTGACGCAGATATTCAAGACCTTCTTCAGATAGAATCGATCATTATTCAACAAAGCGATATCAATAAGTAACTAACTTTATTAAAAAATCGCTATTCTGGATAAGTAGATAAGCAGTGACACTGACTATGTTTAATGGTCATATCGGCCCAAGTGTAGCGGTCATAGTATGAGGATGATAAAGTAGGTAGGGCGGGCACTGTCCGCCAACTTTATGGTTAGTGAGTACCCAAAACCACGGCGTGATCAACTCTTGTTTGCTGATAATAACTCTCGTTGGTTGAAGTAAACCGGTGTTGCGCCCGACGATGTTTATTTGGCGTCGCCCCCCTTTTAGAATCATCCAAAAGGATGCAAAACAGTGACCCACTGTTCAATTTGTTGAAATTTACACCGAAACACAGCAAAAGCCAAGACTCTCTCGAAATACTTGCTACCACTGCAGCAACATAATAGCACCGTCCGCCATTCTTAAGGATGGCGGCTTACCAATAATTGTAATGGCACAATATATCGTTACACCATGCAAGAAAGAATATGCTGTCCGCAGGACGATCTTCAAAGCCATTTTTGCTTACTTTTTTGGGCTCGATAAAAAGTACGTCGTCAGCGGGGCGAAACCCGCGAACTTGATCATTTGGTCTTTTTAGATTGGGCGTTGTGGAACGTAATCCACTTTCATTGGGCTGATAATAACGCTCATTGGCTGAAGTAAACCGGTGTTGCGCCACCGGACAGCGCCATCCTTTTAGAATCATCCAAAAGTAGGCAAAAAATGACCTGCAGTTGTCTTGCCCTGTCGGGTTCCCTCACTGCATTCGGCGGCGACAAATGGGGGTGAGGGGCTGTTAAATCTATTTGCTGCTAGCGGAATCACTGCTAATTAGATTAGCGGATGTTGACAATGTTCTCTTCAAGGAGGATAGTAATCTCGCTGTGCGGTTTTTAATGTTAAGCGAGGACAGGTTTTCTGTAATTACCCCTTAATATCATAATAAGTGGAAAATATTGAATATGACAAATACGGAAAACTTTTTCCGTATTTCAGTCATAATATCTCAATAAGTGGAAAATTGTCTATTCTATAGAACGTGATAAGTTTTCCACTTATCACCAATGTTAGGGAAGCAATTGATTGTAATGACCACCGATTGCGAAAATATAAATATAGTTGTCGTCGAACCTGTAAATCAACCGATCTTTTTGACTTAGTCTGCGTGACCAATAACCAGAAAGGTTATGGCAGAGAGCTTCTGGTTTTCCTGTGCCGGAGCTAGGATCACCTCGAAGAATTTCTTTCAAAATTGTACATAGTGCTTTATGCAAACGCTTGTCTTTTGTTCTGAGTTCTTCGTAGGCAAACCATGTGGTTCCCTCAAACACCAAGGATCTCATTCATTTCTCCTTCCGTTGGTGTATATCCAGAACGTTTCGCATGCGTTTGTGATGATTCGGAAATTTGTTTCATAAGACTGGTATTTTGTAGAACGTAAAGTGTTTCTTGTTCACGCTCCCAGTCTTCAGCACTAACAACTACAAAGTCGTTACCGCTACGACGAGTTACTTTAAGTGGTAAGTGCTGGTTGGCCACTTGTTCGACAAAGTTTTTTAAATTATCACGGAATCTGTTTACACTGATAGTATTCATGGGAGCACTCCTGTTATGTACGGCATTTCGGTACACAATAACAGGTAATCCCTAACAATGCAATCAACCGGATGGAAAATACGTCTGCTTTTTAATTCGAATAATTCGGTGGTGTGCGTAAGTCAGTCTGCCGCCGGTTATCAAAAACGTTATAAGACCTGTCGAGGTTAGAGTAACCCACAGGGGACATTCTATATCACCAACAAGAAAAAAAAGGGGGGTCAAGTCATCGGTTGACCTACCTTGAGCTGTTGGCAATAAGGTTGATCGTCTAACCCAGAAGAACCTATGGGGTCTTGTATTGCAACATTTTGAAAAATATAGCGCCCGGTCGCAGACACCCGTTCTCTCATGTACGTGCGGTTGCTGCGTGGTTAATTAAGCAATACAGCCACTTGCAATTAAAAAAGTTTGGTACAGTGTAGTGCTAGAACGTGATTTGTCCGGTCTGAGCCATGCGGCACGGCGCTTGGAACTTGACGCCAAAGAGGATAGCGTATTAAAAACGCGACTGGATGATTTGAAGAAAATGATCAATAAGTCAGTTTGGCAAGCCTGATCCCTTTTCCAGAGTTAGTTTGCTTTTGGCATCTTAAAAAGAGGGAGCAACGTCTATGGAAATAACTCCGCTTCCTAAATGATGCCCTCCATTTATGGTGGATTCGTCAAATATGATGGGTTGTGCTGCTTGTTGTTACCTCCGCCATCCTGTGTCTCTTTGAGTTTGTCCTTTAAAACCGAATGCTTGCATATCTTTGCCCATATTTAGCGTTTTTGGTGCGTTACTTGCCTTACCCACCCCTAGAATAAGCTGAGTTCAGCCGGGCTTTTTTTTTGAAAGCCCAGGAATGATCTCGCAATCTATTTAAGGAAAAGGGAGTTTTATGAAAAGATTTATCGGACGAAAAGCCTATCTGGCATCTATGGTAGTCCTG
>CAZHXF010000018.1:0-45409 GCA_964536375.1 uncultured Desulfuromonas sp.
AGATTATGCTACTCAGAATGATTGGTCAAAAACTGTAAAGTGATTATTCTTAAGTGAATAGAAACAAAAAAAGCCCTGTATAAACAGGACTTTAATTATCTAATATGTTGTTAAACCTATTCCCACTCAATTGTAGCTGGCGGCTTGCTGGAGATATCATAAGTCACCCGATTTATCCCCTTAACCTCATTGATAATCCGGCTGCTGATATGCGCCAAATCGGCATAAGGCATAGGATACCAACCTGCGGTCATAAAGTCTTTGGTCTCAACCGCGCGTAGTGCCACTACATATTCATAGGTACGTCCATCACCCATGACCCCAACACTTTTTACTGGTAAAAATACCGCAAAAGCTTGGCTGATTTTCTCGTAGTGACCTGTGCGATATAACTCTTCCATATAGATGGCATCGGCCAGACGCAGGATGTCGGCATACTCTTTTTTCACTTCACCGAGAATACGCACCCCTAAACCGGGGCCGGGGAAGGGGTGACGCCACACCATCTGATGGGGCAGACCCATTTCTTCACCGATAGCGCGAACTTCATCTTTAAATAGCTCACGCAGTGGTTCGAGCAATTCCAGCTTCATATAATCGGGCAGACCACCAACATTATGATGACTCTTGATGTTGTGCGCTTTCCCGGATTTAGCCCCGGCGGATTCAATGACATCAGGATAAATAGTCCCCTGAGCCAACCATTTGGCATCGGTAAGTTTATTGGATTCCTCTTCAAAAATATCGACAAATAACCCACCGATAATTTTACGCTTTTTCTCTGGATCGGTGACGCCAGCCAAACCTGACAGGAAACGTTGCTCAGCATCGACGCGGATAACCTTCACCCCCAGACTTGCCGCAAAGGTGGTCATAACCTGATCACCTTCATTGAGGCGCAGCAAACCATTATCGACAAACACACAGGTTAGCTGATCGCCAATAGCCTGATGAATGAGAGCTGCGGCAACAGAAGAATCGACCCCACCGGAAAGACCTAAAATTACCTGATCATTGCCAACTTTTTGCTTAATTCTGCTGATGGCATCTTCAACAATCTGCCCCGGTGTCCATTTGCCACTGCAGCCACATATGCTACGTACAAAAGTATCAATCAGCACTTCACCACGGGGAGTGTGGTTTACCTCAGGATGGAACTGCACCCCATACAGATTGCGTTCTATGCTTTGGATAGCACATACAGGAGCATTAGTGGTTGCGGCTACAATTTCAAAGCCATTTGCCACCTGTTCAATATGATCCCCGTGACTCATCCATACCGGGCTTTTTCCATCAACGAAAAAACCGTCAAACAAAGCCCCAGGCTTACCTTTACTACGCAGCTCTGCATGACCATATTCCCGTTTGCCGGCAGGAACCACGCACCCACCAAAGTGACGGTTCAGCAGTTGCATCCCATAGCAAATCCCCAGCACCGGCACCCCGAGTTCAAACAACTCCTCAGCAATCTCAGGCGCACCATCATCATAAACTGACTTGGGTCCGCCGGAGAGGATAATGCCGTTGGGGGCAAAATCTCTGATAGCCTGTAACTGCATATCATAAGGGTGCAATTCACAGTAAACGTGAGCCTCGCGCACTCGGCGCGCGATCAGTTGCGTGTATTGGGAACCAAAATCGAGGATAAGAATTTTTTCACTGTGAAGATCAGACATGCAACAACTCCTGCGCTAAACGAACTAAAGCCCGCAACATAAACGGGCTTTAGTTGAGAAAAGAATTTTAAACCCAGTCTAAGATGGGCGTTCTATACGATAGTTAGGGGCTTCGTGAGTAATATTCACATCGTGCACATGCGACTCGCGCAAACCAGCATTAGTGATACGCATAAATTCAGCCTGTTGCTGCAGATCCTTCAGGGTACGACAACCGGTGTAACCCATGCCAGCGCGCAACCCACCGAGCAACTGATGAACGTTAGATGACAATGTGCCGCGAAACGGTACTCGACCTTCAATACCTTCTGGCACCAGCTTGACATCATTTTCCACATCGCCCTGGAAATAGCGATCCTTACTCCCTTTTTTCATCGCGCCCAGACTGCCCATGCCCCGATAAGACTTATAAGTACGCCCTTGATACAATATGGTCTCACCCGGAGACTCTTCAGTCCCAGCGAACAGTGAACCAATCATAATAACGTCAGCACCGGCAGTGATCGCTTTGGGGAGCTCACCAGAATACTTGATGCCACCGTCAGCGATGAGCGGAATACCGGCTTTCTGGGTAGCAATAGCGACATCAGCTATGGCAGTAATTTGCGGTACACCAACACCTGCGACCACCCGCGTAGTACAGATGGAACCGGGACCGATACCTACTTTAACCGCATCCACGCCAGCCTTAATTAGAGCCTCAGCAGCTGACGCCGTAGCAATGTTACCGGCAATCAGTTGCAAATTTGGGTAAGCGCGCCGAATCTGCGCCACGGCATCAATAACCCCCTGCGAGTGACCATGAGCGGTATCAACTACTACCACATCAACTCCGGCACGAACCAGCAGTTCAATGCGCTCATCACAATCGCCACCAACTCCAACAGCAGCAGCCGCACGCAAACGACCAAACTCATCCTTACAGGCCAAAGGATACTGGCGTACTTTTTCGATATCTTTAATAGTTATCAATCCGCGCAGGACATAATCATCATCCACTACCAATAATTTTTCAATGCGATGTTTGTGCAGATGAAATTTTGCCTCCTCTAGAGTAGTACCTGGAGGGACAGTAACCAGATTTTCCGTGGTCATAACATTGGCGATGGGCTGATCCAACTTGGTTTCAAAGCGCAGATCCCGATTGGTCAATATCCCCACTAAACGACCATTCTTAGTGATGGGCACACCGGAAATGCGATATTGTTTCATCACCTGCAAGGCTTCAAATATCTTCTGCTCTGGCTCCATGGTGATCGGATCGACAATCATGCCACTTTCCGACTTTTTCACCTGATCCACTTCAGTTGCCTGCTCCTGAGGAGACATGTTTTTGTGAACAACGCCAATCCCACCCTCACGTGCCATACAGATAGCTGTACGCGATTCGGTAACCGTATCCATTGCCGCCGACATCAGCGGGATATTTAGCACTATAGATTTAGTCAAATGGGTAGATAGATCAACTTCTTTCGGCAACACTAGTGAATGAGCAGGGACAAGAAGAACATCGTCAAAGGTAAGTCCTTCCCGTAATTCAGGGTTCAGCATCTTGATCTCCTTTGCAGTGATACATGCAGTATAATTGTTATATCTTATATGTTCTTATTTGGGTATTTGGATTAACCGTGGATACTAGCGCCGAACAGGCACAGCGTCAAGACGCCATCAGGTCACATGGGGATAAACATGCTACTATTTTCAATTTTATAGATCACATTGCTCAATAGCGCGATTGTGTGCTCCAGATCGGCCAGGGATAACACCTCTACCGGGGAATGCATATAACGTAATGGCACGCTCACTAAAGCTGCTGCAACCCCACCGCGACTCAATTGCATGACATTAGCGTCAGTGCCGGTAGCGCGGGGCATACCCACCACCTGATAGGGGATATTCTGTTCATGTGCAGTCTGGCACAGCAGGTTAAACAATACCGGATTTATATTGGCCCCGCGGGCAATAATCGGTCCCTTACCCAACCTGAGATCACCAACCTCTTTTTTGTCAATCCCGGGGAAATCACTGGCAAAACCGACATCAACAGCTATGCCTACATGGGGATTAACCCCGTAGACACTTGCCGAGGCGCCACGCAGCCCAACCTCCTCCTGCACGGTAGTAACACTGTATAAATCAACCGGAGCCTTGCCCCGTTGCGCCACCTGCTGTAGCACCCGGGTAACGATAAACGCCCCCATTTTGTCATCAAAAGCACGCGAGGTAACCAAGTCGCCCTGTAAGCGCTCCAGACTGGGGACAAAGGTTATGGGATCACCAATCTGCACCAGTTGCATAACTTCTTCATTGGAGCTACAGCCGATATCGATAAACTGATCTTTAAAAGGAATCACCGTATCGCGATCTTTAGCAGGAATCAGATGGATAGGTTTTTTGCCCACCACCCCATTTATTACGCCACTAGCTGCATGGATGTTAATCCGCTGCCCCGGCACCAGGTGGGCATCTACACCACCGATGGGGGCAAAAAAGATAAAACCTTTTTTATCGACATACTTCACCATGAAACCGATTTCGTCGCAGTGCCCGGCCAGCATCACTCGGGTGCGTTCGCCATTATTACCACCATTACCACTAGTAGTCTGGGGAGCACAGCCATCTAGTCGGGCGATAACATTACCCATGACGTCGGTTTCTACATGATCGGCAACAGCTGCTAATTCACGGCGGATTATACGTTGCACCGGCTGCTCGAACCCAGAAGGGCTAGGAGCCTGAGATAATTCTTTGAGTAGATCGTAATACTGTTGTTCCATGATTATCTCCCTAACTAAAATTATGGTTACTAAATGGCAAAATACGTGGACTGATGCCACTAATAGCAATTGTGTTTGTCGCCATGGACGGCGACAACAAGCTCCATGGATGGAGTTATGCGTCCATTGACATTGATGGCACCAGCCCAAAAAAGCTAAACGCTGGTTAGCACAACATCAACACCCTTACTCCTGAACAATCGTTCCCAAGTGGGAGTTGCGCAGCACTCTATCAATACGCACCAGCCTAGTTTGACCAACCAATGTTTCATCACCAGCAAAATTCACAATGCGGTTCCACTGATTGCGCCCAAAAATTTGCCCAGCTCCGCGCCGACTGGTGCCCTCGATCAGCACCTGCTGTACCTGACCTAGATCAGATTGCCAGATTTCGCCACTGATCCGCCCCTGCACTGCTAACAATTGCTCAAACCAGCGTTGTTTTTCCGTGCTACTTATCGGATCAGGCAGCTCAAGCGCCTTGGTTTGCGGACGTGGTGAATACAGGAATGAATACGCATCGGCAAAGCGCACCTGCTCCAGCAAATCGAGGGTCTGCTTAAAATCGCGCTCAGTTTCACCTGGGAAACCGACAATAAGATCAGTTGTCAGACGGATATCTGGGCACTGCTGTTGCAACAGTCGCACCCGATCCAAATATTGTTCGCGGCTGTAGCCACGCTTCATCTGCCGTAGTATGTCATTGGAGCCACTCTGCACTGCCAGATGCATATGCTTACACAGCTTATCTAAGCTAGAGAAACAGTGGATAAGTTCATCGGATAAATCTTTGGGATGAGAAGAGGTAAAACGTAAGCGCGTCAAACCATCAATCTCATGCACTCGCTGCAACAGCTGCGCAAAAGTTCCATCACCGGAACCTTTTTGCCCGTAGGAGTTTACATTTTGCCCGAGCAAGGTAACTTCCCGCGTTCCTTGATCCACCAGAGAACGCACTTCGTCGACAACATCCTTACTAGTGCGGCTCACTTCGCGCCCACGCACATAGGGAACTACGCAATAGGAGCAGAAATTGTCGCAACCCTGCATGATTGTCACAAAGCGAGCTACCGAACTATCAACGCCCCGTTGGGGAAACTTGTCCAATCGTTCAGTACCGACATAGTGGGTAGTTTCACAGCGCTGGCCACCATGCTCATCCACCTCTTTGAGCATCTGTGGCAACTTACCTATATTGTGGGTACCGAAAACAATATTCAGATAAGGGACCTTTTCCAGCAAGCGCATCCCCTCCTGTTGAGCGACACAGCCGCCCACAGCAAGGATCAATTTAGGATTAGCCATCTTCAACGGCTTAAAGCGCCCCAAATGACCATAAACCTTGCGTTCCGCCTTATCCCGCACGGAGCAGGTATTTAAAATGATCAGATCAGCAAGTTGTGGGTCAGCGACAGACGCGTAGCCAACTTCCGCCAGCAGCGTAGCAATCCATTCTGAATCGACTACGTTCATCTGACAGCCGAAAGTTTCCATGTAGAAAGTTTTCAACATTATCCCCGTACCATCTCCTGATATATTCAGGATCTAATCTACATTAACGCAAAAATTATCCGATATAAGCAGATGCTCTGCAAAAAATCAATGGCTATTTATACATAGCTACTGAACATAAATAGCTAATTTTAATAAAAATTTTATTCATTTTACTCCATCTGCGCCATTATTATTTTCAATAATAACTTTCAACAGCGCATATACCTGATGCGGATATTCCACACAACTCAGGGTTAAGCGACGCGAACCTGCTTCGAGATAAAGATCGCCCAGGTGTTCGCCAAGCGGGTACAAGCACAGATAACTTAACTGTGCCAGTGGTATCGATATTACGCGCTGCCGCCAGATACCGCACTGCACCAGAAGCTGATCTGAGGTCAGAGCATAAAACACCCGCGTCCACTCCAAGCGCGCCAGCAGCAGGTGCCCGCAGCAAATATATGCACTCAGCAGCAAAAATGGCAGCGGCACGACACACCACAGCATATCTGCACCTTGCAGCCTCATCTGCCAGCCAGCGTATTGCCAGCAACTGCACAGCAGTAGTAACACCAGCCCAAACAAAACCTGACGCCAACGCCGGAAGGTAAAACAGCGCGGTGCCGGGCATCCCTGCCACACTAGAATCTCATCAGAGTGCAGATAATTAGACCAATCTACCATTTTGGTGTAATCTTCTCCTTGAACATATGGGGACAAACTGCATCAATCTAAACAGGTCGGAGGAATAACGCAATGGACGCCCAACTACAACAAGCGGCAGAAACCATTTTACACGCTGATGCCCTGGTAATAACCAGCGGTGCCGGTATGGGGGTAGATTCCGACCTCCCGGATTTTCGCGGAGACAACGGCTTTTGGCAGGCCTACCCCATGTACCAACATTTGGGAATCAACTTTTACGCTGCTGCCAATCCCGACCACTTTGCTGACGATCCAGCTTTCGGCTGGGGCTTTTACGGTCACCGCACCAACCTGTATCGGCAAACGGAACCCCATCTCGGCTTTAACCTGCTACAACAGTGGGCACAGCGTCTGAACCTCGACACCTTTGTGGTAACATCCAATGTCGACGGCCAATTTCAAAAAGCCGGGGTTGACCCACTGAATATTCTGGAAGTCCACGGCTCCATCCATCACCTGCAATGCCTGCGCCCCTGTAGTCATGATATCTGGCCGAATGATGAACAAATTCCTATTGATCTGGAGTCCATGCGCGCGCAGCATCTACCCACGTGCCGCAATTGTCAAGGCATGGCGCGCCCCAATATTCTGATGTTCGGCGATTACAGCTGGCTGGATGACCGCACCAACGCACAAGAACAACGTTTTCACAACTTCTTACTTACCAATAGCGCCAAGAAGCTGGTGATCATCGAGATGGGAGCCGGAAGTGCGGTACCAACCATCCGCCACCTGACCCAGCAACTGGGGCAAAAGAAAAATGCTTGCGCCATCCGCATTAATCCACGCGAACCACAGATAGGTGGCAACAATATAAGTTTACCACTTGGTGCCTTGGAGGCCCTGGTTGCCATTGACCACAAGCTGGAAAATATCCATTAAAAGTAAATTTCAACCTGAGTAGCACTAATCTTCCGCTCTGGTTCTGTTCCCCGTATTCGTCATGCTCGCGAAAGCGGGTATCCAGAGGTTTTGCCTAGATTTCTAGACTCCCGCCTGCGCGAGAGTGACGATCTTTTTGGCAATAGCGGAAGATTAGCATTAATCAGGAACTTTAGTGCTTATCCCCAACTGCCGCTGACAACATGTTATCCATATCCAAGGCGCTGATATATTGCTGGCGAATCTGCTGCAACTGCGCAGCAACGATTGCCACCTCGGCAGGCACGTGCTCAGTATCAACAGCTACGGTCAACATGCTGGGCAAATCCAGCGCCTGCGCCGGAATCTGTGGTACCACCAAAACATCGTCATTTGTCCCTTGGCTGACCAATAACAGCACCCCGCGCTGCTGTAAATATTCCAGCACCGTATTCACTATATCTGCCGGCATTTCTGTCTGATCTATTATCTCATCCAGTTTCCAGCATGGTATAGACTGCTGAAAACGATTGTACACCAACAGCAGCAGCTCCAGCACCTGCAACGGTTGCCAGGCTATTCTTTTCTGCTGCCACAAGATAAATCCCAGACGGGAGCGATTTTGATGGGCCCAACATAGCTGCAAGCCAAACAACACAATCATCCAGGAGACATAAATCCAAATCATAAAAATTGGCAGCGCGGCCATGGTGCCGTAGATAGCATTGTACTTACCAACACCATATTGAAAATTGACATAACCCCACTGAGTAACCAACCACAAAGTGCCACCACTGATTCCACCTACCAGCGCTGAAACAATATTTACTTTAATGTTGGGGACAAACATATAGAGAAAGATAAACGCAGCCCAAATAACCACAAAGGGCAGCACTTCAAACAGCCGTAGCAGCAGATCACCGAAAACAGGTTTATCCAGCACCCACTGCACCACCTGCTGATTGCGCATGGAGGTATTCAGGGAGATAGCTGCCAGCAAAAACAATGGTCCCAGAGTAACCACGGAGAAATAATCGGCAAAACGGCGAAACAAGGTTCGGGTTTCATTGACACGCCATAAGCTGTTGAAACTTTTTTCTATATTGGAAATCAGCATCAGTACGGTAAACACCAACATAACCAGACCAACCGAACCCAGACGGGCAACATTGGTATTATTGATATATTCGATTATCCGCGCCACCACCTCTTCCGAACCTACCGAAATATGTTTCAGCAACATCGGTTCAATCTTATTATGCACCCCAAGCCCCTTTAACAAGGCAAACATGATCGCCAGCAAAGGTATAAAGGCCAGCAAAGTGCTGAAAGTAAGGGCAGCGGATTTTTGTCCACATTGGTTGCGTTTATAACCCAGCACTGCCGCTAACGGCACGCGTAACCAATTGGCTCCGCGCTTAATATCTGCATCATTCCACAGATTATTTTTCAGCCACTGTTCAACATGTTCAAATTGTTTAACCATAACTGTCGCCTCGTAAAAAATTAATAGCTATGTAACACATCCTGCAATTGTGGCAGCAGCAGTTGCACACACTTTTCCCCTTCGTCAATTGCTTCTGCGGCACGGTAAAATTCCAACAGACCGAGATGAGACAATTTCGGAGTCAAGATTATATCAGGAGGATCACCGGCCATGCGACTGCGGGTGATACGATCCTGGGTTATATTAACAGAACTGGCTAAGGCATCAAACACCCCCGGGGGACGGATTTTATCGTTCGCCGGAAACAGTGCCGCTGAGTACCCTTTCAATGTTCTGCCCAGGTTTGCCGCCAACCCGGACTTCTCCTCGCTGTGGACAACAACACTTTTCTGCGGCGCATGATAGAAGTGTTTCCCGACAACATTACCATTCAGGTTGACCGCGATCACCACTTGCGCCCCCAAGGCACGGCACAGCGATACCGGCACCGGATTAACCAGACCTCCATCAACCAGCCAACGTTCCTGATGGCGCACCGGAGGAAAAATCCCCGGCAACGACAACGATGCCCACACCGCTGGACTCAAAGGACCAGAGCTAAACCACACCTCACGCCCTGTTTCCAAGTCGGTGGCAACACTGGCAAAAGTTTTGTTCAAATCCTCAATGTGCTGATTTTCTCCACACACATAACTGCACAAAAATGATTCCAAGCGCTCTAGGTCAACAAACCCATTCATTGCCATGTTGAGATCAAACAACCGCGCCACATCCAGCCGCGTCAGCGAACGCACCCAAGTATCCAACTGCGCTAACCTGCCCGTAGCATAAGAGGCACCGACAACACTGCCAATAGAACAGCCACAAACAATATCCGGCTCAATACCAAGGTCTGCCAAAGCATTGATGACCCCGATATGGCTCCACCCGCGGGCCGAGCCACTGCCCAAAGCTAATCCGATGCGTAGTTTATTAGTCATAGAACCTCAACAGGACAACTAACAAATAATTCAATGATGCTGATCTCGCAAATTATCGTAAGATAGCTAAGAAAAAACTTCAAGCAGCAAGGGGTAGTAATTGCTCAAGGGTGAATGCATACATAATAGCACCTGATTAATACCAATTTTTCGCTATCGCCAAAAAGCTCGTCACTCTCGCGCAGGCGGGAGTCTAGAAGTTCATGTAAAACCTCTGGATACCCGCTTTCGCGAGCATGACGGATACAGGGAGCACAACCAGAGCAGAAGATTGGTGCTACTCAGCTAATAGTATGTCAAAGTTTTGAGCAAGCGCGGCAACACAGGTGAACAATTTGTTTTACGACGCCATCAATAATGTGGCGGTCTTTCGCTGCCAGAATTGTCACTTCCCCCAGTTGCTGACGGCTGGGTATTAAGTTTTTGCAGCAACAACTTGCACAACTCTTCCAGATCGTATAATTGCTTCTGGTGTACTGCCACCAGCTCTTGTAACTGGTGCACAGTGTGTTCCTGAAATGCAACTTTCGATTCCAGCTCAATAATCCGTTTTTCATCCATTGACACTACATCTCCACAGTAAACCCACAGTAATCTGACCAATTTAGCTAAATTCTCCCAATATTAACACAACGATTGCCCGACAATGAACATTTTGTGATTTCATCTAGTTGCTGATATAGTCCAACTTTCATTATAGACAAACAACCCAAGCACTGTGAGGCAGCATGCAATATTGGTTAATGAAATCGGAACCTGGCGCTTTTGGCATTGAAGATTTAGCTGCCATGCCCGACCAGACAGAACATTGGGATGGGGTGCGTAACTACCAGGCACGCAACATGATGCGTGACGCTATGCAATGTGGTGATCAGGTTTTCTTCTACCACTCCAACTGCCCGGAGCCAGGAATAGTTGGCATCATGACAGTTGTGCGAGAGGGCTACCCCGATTTCACCGCCTGTGATCCTGCTTGTAAATACTATGACCCCAAAAGCGATGGCAGCACGCCACGCTGGTTCATGGTAGATGTTCGTTTCGTGCGTAAACTGAAGCGAACGATCCCCCTGCACGAGCTGAAACAGCTGGAACAACTGGCAGGTATGGCGCTGGTGCGTCCGGGCAACCGGCTATCGATAATGCCGGTGACCGCAGAACAATGGGAATTCATCCTCACCCTGGAATAACCTGATAGGCTCGGCACTCTGCGCAATCACTTTAATTTTGCAACGGAACTCAAATCATGTCCTCATCATCTACTTTATCTACAGCACCTGCGTTACTCAAAGCGCATATCCTTATCTGTTTAATAATTATGTGTTGCCTGACCCTCCAAACCAGCTATGCCTACGCCGCAGATACTGACACCCAGCTACGAGTTGAGGCCGCTTTTCGTCCAATGACGCTACGGGGTTATACCCGCGCGCAGAGCAGCGCTACTATCTCCGCCGAAGTTTCCGGGCGCATAATCCGACTGAATTACGCCGTCGGCGACACCATTGATAAAGCTGCGCTGCTGCTGATTGATGACACTTTTATCAAACTTGAGTTGAAAAATAACTCTGTAGCCTTAGCCAGCAATCAAGTGGTCCAACAACAAGCACAACTGCGCCTCGATTGGTTAACAAAAGAGTTCCAGCGTCGCCAACAACTGGTGCAACAGCAGCGCATCTCGCAGGTATCTTTTGAGGATATCAGTCAGCAACGCGATCAAGCCGCGTTGGCACTACAACAACAACAGTTAAATCACCAGCAACTCAACATCCAACACCAGACCCTTGAACAGCAACTCCAGCGCCACCAGCCGCGCGCTACAGCCGGATGGCAGGTCAGCCAGAAATATGTTGAACCCGGTGATTTAGTCCAGGTGGGCAAACCACTGATGCAGGTGGGCAACTATCAACAGCTGCTGATCCCATTGGCAGTAACTGCAGTGGAGCTGCAAACAATCAGGGCTGCTAATGG
Source organism: uncultured Desulfuromonas sp. (assembly GCA_964536375.1). Taxonomy (GTDB): domain Bacteria; phylum Desulfobacterota; class Desulfuromonadia; order Desulfuromonadales; family Desulfuromonadaceae; genus Desulfuromonas. The sequence goes on from CAZHXF010000018.1 coordinate 11,906, forward strand.
CAGTGGTGCCCGCGTTGCGGGTAATCTGGTCAACTATCATATAGCTACCGTCAGTCCGGCTTTTGATGAAAACACCCGTAAAATAAATATCGAGCTGGAACTGGTTAAATATAGCGGTGAAAAACGGGGGGGATTGCCGTTTGAACTGACCGTAAAGTTGCCAGACTCAGGGGTAATGCTGCCACTTGCCGCGGTGCGCAACCGCTATCAGCACCCGCAAGTCCAAACGCGCGACTCACAGCAGCCGATAGCCATTGAGATTGTTGACCACATAACTGGCAACACTGGCAAGTGGGTACATATCCAAGCCACAGACGAGCTTCCGATCGGCACTATTCTCAAGTCTAGCGCAGAGCACTAAACGTGAAGAACTTTGTAAATTTCACCCTTAAGCAAACTGTATTCGTCAATGTGGTATTTGTCATCCTCATGGTGGCAGGAGTCTACAGTGTTTTCAATACGCCGGTAGAAAATTTACCGCCGGTGGCTATCGGTAAAGTTTTTATCACTACCGTTGATTACGGTGCCTCTGCTGCTGACGTAGAACAATTGGTTACCCGCGAGATCGAGGACGCCATTGACGGTCTGGAACAGGTGGAATATGTGCAGTCCACCTCCATGCGCAACGTCTCATCGGTGCTGGTTAAATTTATTGACGACAGCGACTATCGCCATCTGTACGACGAGTTACGCTTGCGCGTCCTCAATATCCGCAGCCAACTACCAGACAACGTCGATGACCCGATATTTACCTATCTCGACAGCCAGAGCTGGAAACCAGTTATCATCGCCAACCTGGTAGCAAATGATGGAGCACAGCTTTCCAACAACAGCCTGCGCCTGCTAGCCGAAGACTTAAAAGATGAACTGGGCAAGGTAGACGGCATACAGGAGATAGAGCTTTCTGGCGACTATTACCAGGAATTTCAAGTCCATCTCGACCCGCAAAAACTGCGCGATTTCGGCATCAGCTTTGCTGCCGCTGGACAGGCCATTGCCGATGCCAACATTAAATTACCCAGTGGTCGCTACCGTAACGGCAATCAAAACACCCTGCTCGATACCGGACAAACTTTCAACCGCCAACAACAGGTACTCGATATAGCCATACGCCGCGATGGTGATGGCAACTTCATCCGCGTGCGCGACCTGGCCACCAGCGCTGGCATCTCGTACCGCGATCCAGATACCATCTCCACCGTCAATGGACAAGACACGGTAATCCTGCGGGTAAAAAAACAGGACAGTGCCAACGCCATTACCATTGCCGAACAGATTAAAGCTCAGGTAGCGCAGTTTGACCAACGCCATAAACTTGATAGCGTACACACGGTATTAACCAGTGATTCCACCATCGAAATCGACGATTCGGTGCGTACTCTGGGTGGAAACATGATTCTGGGGATGGTTCTCATCACTATCGTCCTGTGGCTCACTTTGGGGTTCCGCAATGCCATGCTCACTGCGGTCGGCATCCCCTTCGCATTTCTGACCACTATCATTATTGTTAAACTCAGTGGCAACTCTATCAACACGATCAGCCTGTTCTCTTTTGTGCTGGTATCGGGCATCATTGTTGACGACGCGGTAATTATCATAGAAAACGTCTATCGCCATCTGTACATGGGCAAAACCCGCCGCACCGCAGTAATTGACGGGGTCTCGGAGGTTTTTCTCCCCGTAGTCAGCTCAGCTCTGACGACAATCTTTGCCTTCACCCCGATGTTGATTATGACTGGCAGCACCGGCGATTTTTTCAGTGTAATACCCAAAGCTGTCAGCTTCGCCCTGTGTGCGTCCCTAGTGGAAGCACTGCTTATCCTGCCAATTCACATCCTTGATTTCGGCCCACGTCAGGCTAGCACCGCTATCCATTCTGAAGGCGACTACCACCATCTGCAACAGGGACCGTTCGCCCCGCTGTGGAAGATTTATCAACGCCTGCTCAACTTGCTCCTCAGTCACAAAATATTGACTTTATCCGGGATAGCCCTGCTGTTCTGCCTCGCCGTTGCTATGATGGCACTATCAGCCAGCGGCAGAGCACAACTAATCAAAGTCAAATTTTATCAGGACAGCTATCTGCGTTACCATGTCGCCCTGCAAATGCCATCCGGCACCTCGGTTGAAGGGACTGACCGCGTAGTGCGTGACATCTCGAAATATCTGACCGCCTTCGGCCCCGGACAAACCCTGTCCACCAGTGGTACTGCCGGAGTGATGGAGGATCGCGACTATCAACAGCATCGCGCCCAACACTACGGTCAAGTTGTGGTGGAACTACCGCCACAAGCGCAGATGAAGTTGCCCACCGGCAACGATAATATTTCAGCATATATCGATCAGGTACATGATCAGCTAGCAACCTATCTCGATCAACACAGTGCCCAATGGGGTGCTAGGCCTAAGCTGAATGTCTTTGGGGAGAATACTGGTCCACCGGCAGGTAAAGCGGTGAATATCCGCCTCACTGCCCCCGATATTGATGCAGCCACTACCGTTTCTGATCAGATACTAGCGTTTTTGCAGGGCAATTCTAGCAGCGAGGTTGCTCCGGCTGGTGAATTTAACGATCTGATAAATTTAGAGGATAACCGTGCTGAGCTGCAAACGGTGCTAGATTTCAGCGTCAAACGCCAGCGCGCTCTGGAATATGGGCTGAGCAGTTCCGCAGCCACCCAGCTTATCGCCGGCACCTTGAATGGCATGCCCTGCGGCACCTATCGTACCAGTGATGATGAAATTGATTTGATGGTTAAACTGGCACGCCAAGATGGGGGCGATAACGAAAATAATCAGGGCAGTGGCCTGCTTAACCCAGAAGCGGTTGCGCAAATACCCATCATTGAACACAGCTCTAAGCCGGTGTATATCGGCGACATAGCCGAGCTGCGTTATAGCCAAGAACCGGATGCACGCACGCGCTACAATGGTAAACCGACCATTACCATCAGTGCCGACATTCGCGACGGGGCGCAACTCTCGTCCGGTCGCGTGCAGCATCTGGCGCAGCAATATTTCACTAGTATCAGCGCGCGCTATCCGGGGGTGGGCATCGCTTTCGGGGGAGAATTTGAGAGTACCTCACGCGCCTACACCTCACTTGCTGCGGCATTTCTCATTGCGGTTCTAGCTATTTACCTGATTCTGGCGTCACAATTTAACGATTACGTGCAACCGTTGATTATTTTATCCGCCATCCCTTTTGCCTTTATTGGCGTGGTTTTCGGGCTGTTTTTCACCCAGTCGGTTTTCACCATCGGCAGCTTTATGGCAATAATCGGTCTGGCTGGAGTGTCGGTAAATGACTCGCTGATTCTCATTGATTTCATGAACAAAGAGCGCCGCCGCGGTCTCCCCCTGCGCCAGTCCGTAATCAACGGCTGTAGTGCGCGTATGCGCCCGGTGCTTATCACCACCATAACCACCATGCTGGGGATGATTCCCATGGCCATCGGTATTCCGCATAAATCAATTACCTGGGCACCGATGGCTACAGCATTTGCTACCGGACTGGTAAGTGCCACCATGTTGGCACTGCTGATTATTCCGGTCGAGTTCGAGGTAACAGAAATCATCAAGGACAAGCTGGTCAGTTTCAAACAGCGCAAATTGCGCAGCAAAGCACGTAAAAACAAGCTTAAGGATGTACATAATGACTAGCTCAGCGCAATTTACACACCATAACTACAACAAATTATTCAGTTCAGTGCTGAGTATGGTGGCAATAATTTTTCTGTGCAGCTCTTGGGCTAACGCTATTGAGTTAAAAGAGGCGCAGCGCATTGCCCAGCTATATTCCGATCAGGCACAAATTATTGCGACGACACGGCAAGTAGACGATGCCGGTGCCAGACAGACAGCAACTTTTACCCGCCCGCAACTCAACGCCTACGCGGGCTGGAACAAAATCGACAGCAACAGCGATAATCCGTGGTTGCCTACCCCGCAGCGTGACCTCAATGCAGGGGTGACGGCAAGTCAGGTGATATTTGCCGGAGGCAAAATCTGGAACAGCCTCAAACTGCAAACCAGCTTGCACCAATTGGCAATGCTCCAACAGTACAGTAACCAGCGCGAACTGCACCACCAAGTAGCTCTGGCTTTCATAGATGCGCAACGCCAACAGCAACTGCACGACATTGCTCTAGATCGTGTCCAGCAACGGCAACAGGAGCTCGATGACGCCCAAGCTTTATTTAACGTCGGCAGCGTGCCCCAACTCGATGTACGCGAAGCACAACTGGCACTCCAACAGGTAGAGAATGAACTGCAAGCCACGACCAGTGATCTGTTTGTCGCCATCAGCACTCTCAACAATGTGCTCGGACGCAGCCCCGCTGAAAAACGCTTAACCCCCAGCGGCGAACTGGGTAAGCACCCATCTATCGATAAACTGCTGTACCGGCTAAATGAGCAGATCATCAACCAGCAACAGCTGGATCTACTCAATAGCAGCTTAAACTACACCATCAGCCAGCAGCAGCAACAGCTAGCCAGTGGCAATTATTGGCCAACGGTAGCCCTCAACGCCAGCGGTGAGCGACAGGGAGATCATCGTGATGAGATGGATAAAACATGGATCTTAGGAGTGCAACTGGATTGGAAATTATACAGCGGTGGTGAGATAAGCGCCAAACACGCCCAGAGCGTAGCCAGCGCTAAGCGTGCCCGCGCCCTGCAACAACAAACCTACAAAAGCCTGCTAACCTCGTGCGCTAACCTTGAGCAGCAACACCATGACTTACTCAGCCAGATTGAGCGCCAACTCCACACCGTACAGCTTGCCCAAGCCAACTACACCGATGCCCGCGCCCTATATACCGAAGGCACCATAACCATGACCCATTTAGGACAATACAATTTAGCTTACGCAGAAAATCGCTGGCAGTTAAACCAGTTGCTCTATGCCCACAATCGCATCTATCACGAGCTTAAGTATTTGCTTGCGGATAGCAGTAATAACTAAGCAGCATGGCGGTAAGCTAGGGACTGTCCCAAGAGTTGACAATCTATGAAACTGCGGTGGTTCGTGATGAAACACGATTTAGTGGATAAACAATGGTCTTTATTGGCAATAACTGGCAGTACGAGTTATTTGGTGTCAATCGCTAAAAAGTAGAAAGAGTTGGTCCGGTTGTCAAGCCTGCCCCCTCAATTATACTTTTATTGTGGTCGCAACGGGACACTGTATGCCTGCATCTACTCTTCTATTTCGAGAAATGTAAAATAGCCATGCCGCTAAGTTGGCATGGCTATTCTTTATTGTCATTTACGTGGTAGACAATGTGGACGTGGTTGACAGTTTATTACTGCAAGACTAACCGTTGCTCTTCTGTTGTATCTAACTCACTTGCCCGTGACAGTAAAACATCATAATTTTCAGCAATTTCCCTTTTTCTCAACATCGCCTCAAAAACTCGATATACATCAGTTCTTGCACCATCTTTTCTGAGACATTTACTATTATTAACCCAAGCATACACAATTGTATGAGTTTCTGTTGAGCGTTTAAAAAAAAGACGATACCTCTCCGGCAGTCCCGCTTTAACCCTTTTCCATGCTTGGCGATGCTTGCCTAAGGTATTTTTACCAAGATTAAATTTAGAGTGGAGTGGATCCTGCGGTACGTCTTCAGTAATAGCTAAGTAAATTCGTCTCAAATGTTTTGACTTCTCATGACTGATATAGCCATTTGGATCTTTATCCTTTAAGGCAATTACAGTCTTAATAAGGTCATCAAGAATTGCATCAAAACAACTAGAACAATAGAGCCCCCACCCGTTAATATGCATTACACTAAAGCTCCACATGGGCAACAAGGTCTCTGACCAGTGCCATTTTTTCTTCAGAAAGCTGGACAACATCTTGAACGGGTTTCTCATCGTCAATCATAGCAAAATCAAATTCCAACACAGACAGGACAGCCTCTGAAACCCCTGCTTCCTCAAGTTTCTGCTCAAGCTGGTAGTCCAACTCCAATAAATCTACACCGTCAAATTGGAAAAAGTATGTATAAAGAATAAATTCGTCATTAGTAAAAGTGGACACATCGCGCCCAACTCCAAAAATACTCATACTTTGCAAGCAACCCTCAACACATGCTATTGCTCTTGAAACATCGTCATCCGTCAAACCTTTGCCGTCAAGGATATTTACAGCCTCGGAGATCTGGGCTATTTCATCCTCAAGAAGCCCGACGTTACAGGCCTCTTGCACACTCATGTTCCGAACACACTCATATGCTTCAAAAAAACGACCATTCTCATAGCAGGAATGAATGTAATATAGCTTAATGCTGTTATCTGGGTTTTTCCCAAATGCTTTTTTGAACATCTTATAGGCCTCCGCATAAAAACCTAGCTTGGCCAAAGACATTCCATAATTAACAATTACATTTGAATCATTTCCCGATGCGGTTATTGCTTTTTGATGCCAAGAACGCATATCTTCAATGTTTTGTTCCAAACAAGCTATTGCACCACATATTTCATAGTACTCTACAGGGCGAGCATTCTTAAGAGCATTGGCGTCATTACGATAACGCCGAAAATAAAACATATTGCTCTTATCACCAATTTTCATCCTGTTCAGGTGATCGATTATTTCTGCAGTTTTTGTTTTGGCTGGCTGAAGCATGCCGATATTCCAATCAAAAAAGTTATTATTGCTCTGTGAACCTTATCGGACAAATACAATAATTGCTGTAGTTATTACAAATAAACGCTAAGTCAGGAAGCTTTTTTTAACAGACACCAGAAAATAACTTACACTGATCACTGTAGTTACTGGGGTTCCAACTATTACCATAATTATAACACATCCATGCGGACAATGTGCACACACCAAAAATACATATAACAACAATTAACTACATTGGAAGGGACTATACGCTTAGACCAAATCTATTTTCAAGATTATATAGATTATAATTCCAATTTAACTCATGCACAACCTCACCATCACATGCGTAATCTAAGGTGACATTCTTTACATATTTACTTACTAAGCAATCAACAACGAAAATGCGACATTTGCAAACATGCCACGTTTACCTAAAACATATAATCCAGCTCAATTGCAGCATGTAATTTTCAATAGGTAGACGAATATAATCCACCGAATAAAAACCGTCGGACGATGCCCGACCTACAAGTGGGCAACCTCCCCCCTTTGTCACAGCCGAACGCAAGGAGCGTCATCGAGAAGGTTTTGCCTGCTAATTGTTTGAAGCGCAGCGAGTTTTAGCTGGCTTCTCGGTGTAAGCGATTGTAGTGAGGGAACCCGAAGGGCAAGACAACAGCGGGTTATGTTTTACATACTTTTGGATAATACTAAAAGTAGGGCGCAGTCCGGTGGTGCAACACCGGATTACTTCTATAAATGAACGTTATTATCCATCCAATGAAAATTGATCAAATTCCACAAACCAACAAATCAAAACCAAAATCAACTTAGTGTTATTGAAATCTATAGTTTATCAACAACAAGTTTATATGTTGGATCTTCCATTATATTAACTACGATTATTTTCTCAGCATCTTTCAGCATCTTTCTACAATCAGGGCTTAGATGCTTAAGTTGAATTTTTTTCCCGGCTTTGTGATAGCGTCCCGTTAGTTTATTCAATGCTTCAATTGCTGACATGTCAACAACCCGGCTTTCTTTAAAATCAATGACGACTTGATCGGGGTCGTTGAGAATGTCAAACTTTTCGTTGAAAACAGCCACAGATCCAAAAAATAGCGGTCCGTAGATCTCATAGAGCTTTGTCCCATCTTCAGCGATACTCTTTCTTGCCCGGATACGCTTGGCATTATCCCAGGAAAATATTAATGCTGAGATAATAACCCCAACAACTACAGCCAAGGCAAGATTGTGCAGTACTGCTGTGACTAAGGTTACCAGTATCATGACGAAGGTATCTGAACCTGGCATTCGGTTAATAGTCCTCAGGCTCGCCCACTCAAAGGTTCCGATTGCCACCATTATCATCAAACCGGTTAATGCTGCCATGGGAAGCTTTTCAACCAGATTTGCCCCGAACATAATGAAAACCAAAAGCATAACAGCAGCCACAATCGCTGAAAGTCTTGTTCTAGCTCCGTTGGAAACGTTAATCAGACTTTGCCCGATCATTGCACACCCACCCATACCAGAGAACACCCCAGACAACATATTGGCTGTTCCTTGGGCCATGGCCTCTTTGTTTCCAACTCCGCGGGTGTCTGTTATTTCATCTATAATATTAAGTGTTAGCAAACTTTCAATCAGCCCAACGCCAGCTACAATGGCAGCGTATGGGAAAATAATCGCAAGAGTCTCAAAATTGAAAGGGATATTGGGCAGATGAAATGGGGGGAATCCTCCTTGAATAGAGGCTATATCTCCGACTGTTTTTGTGTCGATATCAAAGCCCACCACAATCGCGAACACAGTTACAATTGCGAGCAATGAAGCAGGCACCGCCTTAGTCAGCTTAGGCAATCCCCAGATAATAAGCATTGTTGTAAAAACCAACCCTATCAAGACATACAGTGGTGTTCCCGTTAACCAGGCACCTGAAGAATCTTTAAATTGCTCGAATTGAGACATGAAAATGATAATGGCGAGACCATTAACAAAACCAAATATGACAGGATGCGGAACTAAACGCATCAATTTACCCAACTTGAAGGCACCGGCAGCAAACTGAATAAGACCCGCTAGGACAACGGCGGCAAAGACATACTCCACCCCATGTGTCTTTGCTAACGTGACAACAACTACAGCGATTGCCCCTGTTGCACCGGAGATCATCCCCGGTCGCCCGCCAAGGATGGCAGTAACCAAGCCCATAACAAAGGCCGCATACAAACCTGTCAATGGTGACAAGCCTGCTATCAGGGAAAATGCTACAGCTTCAGGAATCAAGGCCAGAGCTACTGTTAATCCCGATAAAATCTCAATCTTATAATCAACTGCTTGTGAAGAATCAAACAGCGGGAAGTACTTTTTCATAATAAATAGCTCAATTAAATAGTTGAAGGGATATGCCCATGATTGGGACTGCGGAGCAAAGTCTTTGTGAAAAATAAGGAGGGCGGGTCAAAGAGAAGTATTTTTTAAATGAGTGCAAATAATCGATAATAGGTAGTGGCTGATAAACAAATTAATCTTCTTTTCTAAAGCTGTATGGCAGCATGGTACACATGTTGTTTTACGCTTAAATTTTAGGGACAACTGACCACAGTATTTTGTGGGGCCGGCATATTTACCCTACGCAGGGACAGGTGTCAACAGAAAGCGCAATTCCACCCCCACTTTACTATCATATCCACCTGTTGGTTGTGCGTGGGCAGGAAAACTCTCTTGCGCGTTGCCGTGACTTAACCAATCAGATAGATACCCAATACCTAAATCACACGCTTATGCACAGCGGTCGTATATTGCCGAATCGGGTTTATTCGTATCTGGGAGAAAGTGATGAATAACTGTAGACGGTGGCACGTTATATAGAACAAAACCACATCAATGCCCCCAAACTCACACCATTAATTGTCTGCAGCAGGGTCTTATTGACATTAAAATCCCTGCGTGCAATAAGAGCCATAAACAGTTGGTAATATTCAGAGATTTTTGCCGCACAATAACGCAAAACTGGGGAGTGTCACTGTTTTTCATAAATATTGATGAATTCGCTTCATTTATTACAATGTATCGTATTTACTTGAAAGCATGCATTGTTGAATAAATTCTAGTATTCATCAACTATCACGTTGATCGGAAGTTAACTTATCCACTTTACAAAGGGACCTATAAATGCGCAATATTTCGAAGATACTTCTACTCTTAATACTTTCCTTAAGTTTCTCCTTAATTTCTAGTGCGTTCGCTGCAGATAAACCGACTAAGGTTGATTTACAACATCTATCCTTTGATGAAGCATTAAAAAACTTTGGGCTGATGACAGATATCTATAGCACCGGTGATGCAACAATACTGTGTACTCCTATTGGGGATAATACTGGCGTTTCCCAGGCAACAGGGGGGGCAATTCCTAGGGACGTGACTAAGATTGTTGAAACATCGTTAAATAACATCGGAGGTCATGTAACACTAGCAACTTATGATCCTGCTCTGATACAGAATTTAACGGTTACTGGTTTTTCAGAATTCGCAAATAAAAGAATTCCAGATGTGTTTTTAAAGGGCGGCATCACAATGGTTGGCTTTGATGCAAAAAAGCCTGATAGCATAACCGTGACAATGGATTTTTTCCTGTCTGATTTCAAAACACTTGTAGCGCTTCCAAATATACAGACATTTAACACTGTTAAGATGAATAGTAAAAAATCAGCTGAAACGATCTCAATTGAATTATCTGGCGTCAACTTAGAGATTGAAGGACAAATAAGAACACTAGAAGGCAAGCATGGAGCAATAAGACCAGTTGTTCAAGCAAGCATGATAGAACTGCTTGGTAGGTATTTAGTGATTCCATATTGGAGAGTTTTACCCGGAGCACATGAAGATTCTTATGTTATCGAAACATTGAAGAAAAATTACAAGAATTCAAACACAACTCAAAAAATACTTTTTGCACAAGAACAGTTATTCTTACATGGTTACGACGTTGCTTTTAGCGGAGCTCTAGATAAGCGCACCATGGCAGCCTTTAAAAAATTTAAAAGTAGCATAAATACCGAAGAAGAAGCTTTGGCTGTTGGCGTTATTACAAAATTGTATCTGACGGTTCCTTTGACTGATAAAGCCTATGAACGTCGTGAAGTTATGGATAGTAAACAGTAAATTTTCAACATTCATAAAAAACGGCACTTCCCTACTATATAAAGCCTATAAATGGCTACGCTGATGCGTAGCCATTTATTTTTTTTATTACTGTACATAAAATCTTTTAATTAAGACCAATATTCCGCTATCGCCACAAAGATCGTCACTCTCGCGCAGGCGGGAGTCTAGAAATCTATGCAAAACCTCTGGATACCCGCCTTCGCGAGTATGACGAATATCGGAAACAAAACCAGAGCGGAAGATTGGTGCTACTCAGGTAAAGTCTCAATGATCCTAGTACTCTTTGTCGAATAATTTATCCAACCGGAGTTTCAACTATCCTGCCATGAAATCAATCCTGATCCTTCTCTGTCTAATTATGATCCCGGCACAGTTGTTTGCAAATGAGTTCAGTTTTCATCAAAAATCCGGCATAAAACCAGGACCAACATTACTCATCATTGGTGGCATTGACGGTGACGAACCAGGCGGCTTTCATGCTGCAGCGACACTGGTCACCCGGTATCATATTGAGCAGGGGAATCTGTGGATTGTTCCCAATCTAAACTTCCCCGCGATCCTCTCCCGAGTGCGCGGCACTATGAACCTCAAGTTTGCTCGTGTTGCCAAAAATGATCCCCAGTATTCATCAATTAAGAAAATTAAATCGATTATCACCGACCCACAAGTCGATCTGGTTCTCAATCTGCACGACGGCAGCGGTTTTTACCACCCAACCCGCATTAGCAGTCAACGCAACCCTAATCGCTGGGGACAGAGTTGTGTCATTGATCAGGAGCAATTGCCAGGAGCTAAATTCGGACAATTGCGGAAGATGGCCGAAACAACCATCCAACAAGTCAACACGAAAGCCTTAACAAAAGATCATTTTTTTCACATAAAAAACATGATGACAGCAAGCACAAAAGATGATATTCCGGCAAAAAAATCGCTATCCTTCTTTGCTATGCGGCACCACAAACCTACCATCGCCGTAGAAGCCAGCAAAAAACATCCAATCTATCTGCGAACTTATTATCACCTGATAGCGCTGGAAAGCTTTATGCAGCAAATGGGGATCAAGTTCAGCCGAAATTTCCCTCTGACACTTGCAGGGGTAGAGCAGATCATTAAAGATGATGCGCTGATTTCCTTCGCCGAGGGGCGGATTCGGCTGGAACTGAACAATATGCGTACAACAATAAACCACTTTCCTCTTCCGAAAGCCGTGGAACCGGAGTTTACATCCCCCAACCCATTGGTGACCATCCAACCCAGTGAAGACCGGTATCGCATCCACTATGGCAACAATCGGCTAGCTTTTTTAGACCCTGAATACTTTGATCTTGATCGAAGTATTGCGGGGGTTGAAATGTTAATTGATGGTGTCCAGCAGCAGGTTAACTTTGGCTCAATCATTGCGGTGAGAAAGCAGTTTCTGATCAACAACCAGAAAGGGTATCGGATAAACGTTATCGGTTTTAAACAACCGGGTTATGCGAGTGATGGGAATTTTCAGATCCGTTATAGCCAACTCAAAAAGAGCTATTCCATCGACAAAGCAGGTCAAGTCTACCGAGTGGAAGTCTATCGGAAAGAGCGTTTCAGCGGTATGGTTCTGGTTAACTTTCGCCCCGAAAGCACAACGAAAGAAACCCGACTGGCACAAGCGACACCAACAAACCAAACTACCAACGAACGCCACAACTGATACCACTAAGTGTATGAACTTCAGCAAGTTTTAGCGGATTTCTCGGTGTAAGCGATTGCAGTGAGGGAACCAACTAGGGCAAGACAACTGCGGGTCGTGTTTTGGCATCAGGGCACAGCGTACCGTACCCATTGTGCTGATTGTTATCAGCGACTTTATGAAAGTTGATCGCGTTTCCTAACATTTAAATCACAAACCAAAAATCAAATTCGCGGGTTTCGTCCCGCAAACGACGTACTTTTTTGGCTGGTCTCAAAAAAGTAAGCAAAAAACGACCTTTAAGTTCTACCCTCCGGGGGTCGCGATCTACCTACAATGAATATCTTTTCCTTTTACATATCACTGCGGTTTGGAGCCCTTAAGACCTCCAAATAGGTGACCTTTTGTTGCCTAGGCATTGAGTATTTTGGTTGTTAAATAACACTCAACTTTTTCCGTGGGACTTTACCTCGCCGCTTACGCTAGTTATAGCCGACGAACGAAATAAGTGTCACCAAATCAAACGGTTCCCGACCTACAGCACCAAATTTCCCCATTTGTCGCCGCCGAACGCAATGAGTGTCAGCGAGAAGGCTTTGCCGCTAATTGTGTGAGCGCTAGCGTGTTTTAGCGGGTTTCTCGTTGACAGCGATTATAGTGAGGGAACCCGCTAGGGCAAGACAACTGCGGGTTATGTTTCGCATACTTTTGGATAATACTAAAAGTATGGCGCGGTCCGGGTGCGCGTAACCCGGATTACTTTAGCCGCTGAGTGTCATTATCCATCCAATGAAAATTGATCACTTTCCACTACCATCACTCTCAACTTAACTAAAAAGCTACGCGACCAAACTACTTAACAGCAACCCCACTATAGGCCACGCCATAATTGTTCATATTTGGATCAGCCGCACAGAATGCAATGCGATACTCGCCCTGTGACGGCGGCATGAAAGATGCGCTAAAAAGACCCTTAGTCTTACCCGCCTGCATAGGAATTTTCTCTATGAGCTTATCATCTTTCCAAATCCATGCCGAAACTTGGTATTTATTTGCATCCCACAAACCTGCTGGCTCAACCGCGCAACCACACAGCATAGTGACATAGGTGGACAATTCGACACTCTCACCAAGTTTAGATTTGCTGTTGCTATATGGTGTCAAAGGGACAACGACAAATCCATACAGCTCGAAGACAATCCCATCTCCTTGTACATGCTGGCCCGGCAACACCCAAATTGTACGACTACTCTTCACCGCGGTTAAACCACCCGCCTGTGGTCCGTGGATGCGAATTTCCACTTGCGTAGGTTCGACAATATCAATGGTAGCATTGTAGCTTGCCGTTTTTTCATCACTGATACTTTGACCACGCTGAATCGGTTGCTTCATCAAAGTGTCTGTACTACCAGTGCCACCAAGAATTAAGCCATGATCAAGCACTTGGTCAGAATTTACATCTATTATTGAGACATTCACCCCAGCCATACCAGTGCCAATAAATTTGGCATCATGCGCTTTAGCACGGATAGTGAGATGTGTCGGTACGGCAAAAGCCGTTGTGGTCAGCAAGAGAAGTAGCGATACTGGGATCAGAAAAAAACCAAATTTTTTCATGGTGATAAAATCACTCCTATTATTTAAAGAAAACTTTCAACAGATTCTGCGGAAGGAAAATATGAAGCTATGGTTTCATTTATCCTGAGTAGCACTAATCTTCCGCTCTGGTTCTGTTCCCCGTATTCGTCATCCTCGCGAATGCGGGGATCCAGAGGTTTTGCATAACTTTCTAGACTCCCGCATGCGCGAGAGTGACGACCATTTTGGTAACAGCGGAAGATTGGTATTAATTAGGTCATTTATTATCTTTTTCGTGGGCAACTATAGACCTTATTCGTTGATCCTGTAAAATATTTTATGTAAATAGTCACAGTCAACTACAACCAGAACACGGGTAAATCATAAGTAAATAAACACGCAAGCAAGGGTCGCTCCCCCCCCCTATCTCCCTTCCCATCTCATCATCGCCCGCTATTAGCATAAATACATGCCAAGAAGCGCTCGCATATTAACTACTGGATAGCACCATCATGTTACCAAAGGCGTTAATAACCACGCCACTGTGTGTTTTGACGACCGAAAAACGGGAACATCACTAATATTACAGATTATGTAATGTGGTAAACTATTAACTGTTACTAAATATAGCTAGCAAAACAAATACCTGTGAAAGGTTATCAAAATGAAATTCTCAAACTCCTATGCACAGCTAGATGAACGTTTCTACCAAAGAACACATCCCGCTCCCGTTGAAAACCCCAAGCTCTTGTTATGGAATTCTACCCTCGCTGAACAGCTCATGATTCCAACTGAATTGAGCAATGATCCGGTTGCCTTGGCTGATATTTTTTCAGGTAACCACACCCTACCCGGCTCAGAACCAATTGCAGCAGCTTATGCTGGGCATCAGTTTGGACATTTTGTACCCCAGCTTGGCGATGGTCGAGCACACCTGCTGGGCGAGGTGTTGGACCATTCGGGTCAAAGGTGGGATATCCAGCTTAAAGGTTCTGGCCGCACCTCATTTTCACGCGGAGGCGATGGTCGTTGCGCACTTGGTCCAGCGGTGCGTGAGTTCATCATGAGTGAAGCGATGCAAGCGTTAGGTGTGCCAACAACTCGTTGCTTAGCCGTTGTTGCGACGGGTGAAAATGTTTTCCGTGAAGCTGCATTACCAGGAGCAGTGGTCACGCGGGTTGCCTCAAGCCATGTACGTGTTGGCACCTTTGAGTTTTTTGCCGCACGTGGTGATTATAAAGCGGTCAAGCAGCTGTGCCAATATACCATTGCACGGCATTATCCCGAGTTGCAGCAAGAGGGACCGATTCAATATATTCCGTTTATTAACAAGGTTATCGACCGGCAGATTCAATTAATCGTCGCATGGATGCGAGTCGGTTTTATTCACGGTGTTATGAATACCGATAATACTGCCCTTTCTGGTGAGACTATCGATTACGGTCCCTGTGCCATGATGGGGAGCTATGATCCCCTTACTGTTTATAGCTCGATTGATACACTTGGTCGCTATGCCTTTGGTAAGCAGCCAACAATCCTTCAATGGAACATGGCGCAATTTATAGAATGTCTGTTGCCACTTGTTGCGACTGATATAAATAAAGCAAAAGAACAACTAGCCCCACTGCTGTCCGAGTTACCAGAGCGTTTTGAACAAAGCTATCTGGCAATGATGGCAAAAAAACTTGGTTTGATCGCTGTTCAGCCTGCAGACCAAAATCTCATTGCGTCAATTTTGCAACGAATGCAGGAGAAAAGATTAGATTACACGGTCACTTTTGATCTGCTTACTAAATCTAGGTTGAACGAAAAGGTTGCAGCTAAAATGAAGCAACAACTTGGAAGTTGTTTTGATCGTTGGCAAGCTCGATTAGTTGAGCAACAGGAGAATCTTCAAGATGGCACTCAACGGATGCGACAACACAACCCTGTGGTGATCCCCAGAAATCACCATATTGAAGAGGTTCTTAGACAGTGTGAGCAGACAGGATCGGTGACGTTGGCAGAAAAATTTCTTCAGGTTTTACGCTCCCCTTACGTGGAGCTGCCGCAAACCTCAGAGTATCAAGATCTACCGCCGGATAATGATAGGGGCTATCATACGTTTTGCGGAACCTGATAGATTCTTTCGCCCATGCACCATAGGGGGATAGAATGATGAACACTTGACCGCGTAAAACGCAACAAAGCCGATTCGGGGAGGCATCCGAATCGGCTTTGTTTATTTTTAACTAGGAAGAAAGGAGGTTTACCAAGTCTCGCCTGCCACAACAAGCCTTGATGTTTATTACTGTAGCAAAGTGAGTTTTGATCGACCACCGTAAGAGCCGTATTTGTTTGATGGATGATCCACATGGGTGTCATGTGCAAATACGCAGTGTGCTGGGACTGTTCTGCCTTGCTCGCAGCATCGGCTAACAAATCAAGTATTATACCCAATATCTCAAGCGGAAACGTGAACAGAGCGGTCGCAGATGGCAGAATCGATTTTATTCGTGTATTGTTTAAAGTGATGAATATCTGTGGGCAGTGGCGCGTTATATAGAACAAAACCCATCAAGGCAAACATGGTGACAATCGCTGGAGAGCATTATGAAGATTCAATATAAGGCGGCACTAGCAATGACCTTGTTCGGTGCCGTCATTGTAACCATGCTTTCAATAGGTTATGACATGCTGAATCACAAAATTGTCATAGACAAAGAGCTAATCAACATTGAAAACATCTCTAAAGAAGTCGCCCTGCACATTAACTCTCACCTTAAAGAAAAAGCAGCAATAGCTACCACTCTTTCCACAGCTCCGATCATCAAGGATGCTTTACTAATAAGCAATGCTATGTTTTCCGTATTACCTGATGCTGAACGGAAACAAGAAATTGATAACCGCAACCAGCAATGGATAGAAACAGCGGATAGTAGCGATCCTTTTATCCGAGCCCACATGGGCAACCCCGTTGCAGAGTATCTTAAGTATCAACAAACAATCACGCCTGGCGAATATGGAGAACTATTCCTCACCAACCGTTATGGGGTCATGATTGCCACGACCGGCAAACTGACAACCCTTGCTCATCGCCACAAATATTGGTGGATAGCGTGCTTTGATAATGGTCAGGGTAGAATTTTTCTGGATGATCGTGGCTTTGATTCCAGCGTGCAGGGCTATGTAATCGGAGTGGTGATTCCAATCAGGGATGGCAACGAGATCATTGGGATACTGAAATGCAACGTAAATATCATGGGGACGCTGAGCGATGCTGTCCATCAGTTTGGTCAACGTAATTCCGGCAAGATGAAAATCGTCCGCACTGGTGGATTAATCATATCTGAACCTAATGTCGTACCGCTATCAACCATGCTTAACGAGGCTCTGATTGAGCCAATAAAAACAAAAGAGAGCGGCACGACAATCATTGTTGAAAACAACGAAAAGCTACTGGTAGCTTTTGCTCCGATACAAATAACAATGGGATCAGAGCTATTTGGTTTTGGCGGTCATCAAGAATCGATAGATCACATTAAAGGAAATAAAGGCGAAGCTTGGCATGTTATCATCTCTCAAAGAGAAGAAGACGCGATTATATATGCCCATGAAGCGACGTCTGTCATTGTTCTTATGGGGGCAATCTTTACCCTCCTGGCCGCGGCGGGCGCCCTACTTTTAGGCAAATGGGCAGCAAAGCCCATAGTTGAGCTGGCAACTATCGCCCGTAATATTGGTGAAGGAAATTTCGATTCTAGGCACAGCGTAAGCTCAAATGACGAAATTGGTAACCTAGCAAAATCGTTGAACAAAATGGCACACAACCTTCAGGAGACCATGGCTTCCAGGGATGAATTGATCTTTGAGGTCGAGCAACGCAAAAAGGCGGAAGAAAAGCTGAAAATTCTTTCAACCACTGACGAGTTGACCGGTGTTGCCAACCGAAGGGCATTCAACGATAAATTGCACACGAATATTGGCAGGGCAAAACGCTATCACGAACCGCTTTCACTATTGATTCTCGATATCGATCATTTTAAAAAGGTAAATGATTCGTATGGCCATAATGTTGGAGATCTTATTTTAAAGACCTTGGTCAGTGCTCTAACGGCAGGCATCCGTCAAGAGGATCTCATAGCCCGCTGGGGCGGTGAAGAATTTTGCATTTTGCTGCCACAAACAGGCAAAGACGCCGGTCTGCAACAAGCTGAACGATTAAGAAAAAGGGTAGCTGACTATGACTTTCCGACAGTTGGTCAGGTAACTGTAAGTATTGGTCATACGGAACTGCAAGATCAAGATATTCCTGATTCACTGGTTAAACGTGCCGACAATGCTCTTTATCTAGCAAAAAGAGCGGGCAGGAATATTGTAAAATCCTGTTAGAAGTCTATCGGCAGTGGCATCAACTAATACACTATCTTTAATCGCCAATTCATACAATAAGTGCAATTACCAAAGTTGGGAAATCACAGTAAACGTTCCACAAATACTTCCTTAGTGCTACTGCCACTATGCGCAATGCAACAAAGGGTATATCCATGCTATGTACCTGGAATGTGTAGAATAAATGAGGTTTACAATGAAATATTTTGGTGTGAGTTCAATCGTTGTAATAATTGTAACTTTTGTACTATTTGCCATGGCTTTGTTTTTTACTGGTTTCACTCATGACTTGTTATTGGAGGCTGGTGTTTTCCTAGTATCGGTAAAACTCATAATAATGGCTTACAAATCAAATGTGGAATCAGAATACATTCATCATGAGCTCAAAGAGATAAAAGAACTTTTAAAGGCACACAAAGAAAACACATAACATAATATTCAGCAATACTCCCCCATTGCCTGCACCATACATAATATTATCCCCGAGCACATTAACAAATGCGGTTTCGACCACCATGCTTGGCGCGATACAGGGCGTTATCGGCGAGTTTAATCACTTGATCTGCCGTTTGCTTGCGCTCGCAGTGCTCAGCGACCCCCATGCTGACAGTGACGTTTAAAATCTGGGTCTTTTTATGCTGGTGCGCATTATTGTTAGGGTTTTTCTTCGGTCGTGTTTGTTATCGTTGAGTAAATATACATATGTCGGCAATTGAGGGTCAAACTATCATGGGACCAGCACAATTGCTTGACGCGGGCACACAGAGAGACACGCACCACACAAGGTACAGTGCCGATATAAAACTTTGGCTGTTTTTTTGCCATAGCCACCAGGGAACTCACTGACCAACTGAAGCGCCATTTTACGGCAGCTTGGCAAACACTGACCGCAGCCCGTACATTTTTGTTTAATGATTATTCTAGCCATTTATGATTTGATTAGCCTTAGCAAGCAGCCACGTTTATTTGCGCTTAATCGCACAAATATAATTTATACCTTATGCAGCACTACGGTGCAGCTGTGACCGTGACACTGAACGCTTAGTTTAAGTGTACTTTACCAAGGATTGTTGTGGCAGGCTAGGCTTGATAATTTTCCTTGTCACCGATGGTAAAGCCATCAGACTCGACAATATATGAAAATCCACCTATGTTGCCAATGAGAATCGGTAATGGAGTGTTTAGTAAACCAAAGACAGCTCAATCAAAATGAAGGCAAGCATATGCAAGAGTTAACCTATCTGGCTGGATATCCACAGCAATGGACCGATCAAGTCAAACTTTTAATCGCTGAACAGCGGTTAGGCACTGTTATGCTTAAAAAATATCCCCACGCCCACGACGTTAAAACAGACAAAGCTCTTTACGCATACACCATGGGCATAAAAAATCAATTTCTGCGCAAAACCAACCCCTTGAGCAAAGTGGTTTTTGACAAAAGTATTGATGTAATTCACCAGGCTCTGGGACTCCACACTTTCATCTCGCGTATTCAGGGAACAAAACTCAAAGCAAAGCATGAAATCCGTGTCAGCATGGCATTTAAAACAGCGCCAGAGGAGTTTTTGCACATGATTGTTGTGCACGAACTGGCGCATCTGAAAGAGAAACAACACAACAAAGCTTTTTACAACCTATGCTGTCACATGGAGCCAAACTATCACCAATTTGAATTCGACCTACGCCTTTATCTAACCCATCTTGAGCTTTTTGGTGCCATCTACCCCTAGCCCGTTGGCAAAGCTTGTTAGTATTTATTAGATCCCCGCCACTACTGGCAACAGCAAACACGATCCAATTTGTCCGAATGATCTGCTTCTCCTGACACTTGGTTAATAATAATTTATGTGTAATTTGTATAGCGTAAATAGCATGGTATAATTCCTACTGTTTGGTCTAAAAATTAGGCGCAATCCAAAGGAGCAATAAAAATGAATATGATCGAAGTGAAAGCTATCGCCAAAAAGCTGGGAGTTAAACTGGGCAAGATGAAAAAAGAGGAGCTGATTCGCAGCATTCAGCTGGCTGAAGGTAACCCACAGTGCTTCAATACCAACATATCAACGCAATGCGGGCAGGATGAGTGCCTGTGGCGCATTGATTGCAAATAGTTGCAGATAAGATATCAGGTTGATTTTCTGGCGGTTTTTGTATGTCTAATTTTTCAACTGTTACAAGAGGATAAACTTTAAGGGGGAAAACGAGGTCATAGCCAAGTTTTCCCCGAATAAAGCTCCAAGAGCAGTACTAATGCCAGCGACAATAGCAGCACACTACAGCTAACTAACTATTTTTCTCATCACCAGCAGCCCCTATGAATACCCAAACTGCAAACCCTAAATACAGCGCAGGCGAGTTCCATAGTTAAGGGACATTAGTATTTCATCTGGAGCAAGCTCTGCCGGAAAATAGGTGCCAGAAATCTTTGCCGCTCGCATACTCGCACCTTGGAGATTACAAGAGCGCAGATCCAATCCGCGCAGATCGGTTTGACGGAAATAACAGCCAGACAGATCAAGACCATGCAAGTTAGCTCCACGCAAATCAAGACCATGAAAGTCTATCCCACTGAGAAAAGAGGGATCATCGTTTGCGCTGCGCCGCGCATTGAATTCCTCGACCTCTTCCTCGCGTAACAATAAAAATAGCGGGTGGGCACTGGGTTTCGGACTATTATTGTTTTCCATATTTTCCTCCTTACGTACACAGTTTAGGCGGGATTGTGATTACTGCGGTCGTGGTGTTCGCTCTGTTGCCGCTGGCAACTTAGGCACTTGAAGCTGCGGTAATTTTCCTGTCAAGCTGTGTAAAAAAACTTCCAGATGTTTACACTGTTTCGCGGAAAGCTTTTTATCCAGTTGCGTCCACCCCATCACTTTTATCGCTTCGGACAAGGTCCAGGCTCCACCGGCATGAAAATAGGGAGCGGTCAATTCCACATTACGTAATGTCGGCACCTTAAACACGTAAGCCTGCGTCACCATATCCATAACTGCGCTACGACCCACATCCTCAGCCGGACGGTAACGCGGCTCCGGCTCATGCGCTGCTCCAAAACGGTAATAGCTGTTGCCACCGACATTAACACTGGTGTGACATTGGACACAGCCTAAAGCGATAAACTGTTGCAGACCCGCCTGCTGATCTTCGTTTAAGGCGTGCTCATCACCTTGCAAATACCGATCAAACGGGGAGTCCGGTGTCAGCAACGTCGAAACATAGGCCGCAAGGGCAAGCTTGGTAGTGGAAAAACAGATCGGTTTTTTGCGCTGCGGAAAAGCTGCACCAAACTCCGCAACATATTCGGGCATGCTGGACAGAACAGCGCACACCAGAGGATCGGTGCTGGCCATCTCAATCGAACTGACTATGGGACCACCGACCTGTTCGACCAAATCGCGGGCGCGCCCATCCCAAAACTGGGCAATTTGCAATACCGAATTAAACACTGTCGGACTATTGCGCGCCCCGGTTTGACCACCATGACCCACAGACACCGACAGTCCATCAGCACCACCAGTAGCCAAGTTATGACAGGAATGACAACTAACGGTTTGGCTCAGCGACAGCCGCGGATCAAAAAACAAACGCTGACCAAGAATGACTTTCTCTTCAAAATTGTCGATCAAATCAATACTGGGAGCTTTATCCGGCAACGGATCGAAATAAAAAGCAGCCTGTTTAGCTAATGCGTTGTGCCCCACTGCGACTGCCAATGCAGACGACGTCCAACCAGATAGCAGCAGCAATATACCAACCATGCAGAAATCAATAACGCGCATCACTCGGCTTACCTCCCTGTTGCCAGTCATTAACTTTTGCTGGATAATCTGCGCGCGGTTGATGAATGACGAAATCCGCAACATCATAGACCTGTTGCGTAGTCAAAGTTCCACCGGCAGCAAAGGGCATATTGCGTTGGATAAATGCCGCCGCTTTATGCAGCCGCGCCATTCCAGCGGCAATATTGAAGGAGTTATTACCCCACAACGGTGGGAAACCGTAGGGATAACGCTGCGGTCGTTCATCGAGACGACCCTGCCCGTCTTTGCCATGGCACACTGCACAGCGATCGAGAAATAATTTCTGCCCTCGTTCACGGTCAGGCTCAGGCATCTGTGCCAAACGCGGGAAGCCCCAGCCTTCAACCAGATAGCCATCATCTATCCCCCGCGACAGCCAGGTCATGTAGGCGACAATTGCATCCATAGGTTCACTGTCCACAGGCGGGGCAACACCATTCAAACTGCGTTTAAAACAGCCCTGAATACGTTGGCGCAACGACACCTCTGCCACGGAGCGATTGCTGTAACGCGGATAGCGCGTGGTCACTCCTACCCAGTGTGCGGCGTAAGCAACTGTTCCCGCCTTGAGATGGCAGTTACTACAGCGCAAATGACTTGTGGCATATTGAGGCAATTGTTGCGGAGTATGGGTAAGAATCAAGCGCCCACGGCGGATAATATCCCCCGCTACACCTTGCGGAATAGACGCTTCTTCTGGAGCGGTAAAAGGGATGGGCACAGGCTGTGCCCATCCTAAAGTACTACTAGCGACCAACAAATAGATGGGCAAAAAAACAATAAGCTGAACAAACACGCGCATAGACAAAACTCCTAAAAAAGAGGAAGAAAATCCGCAACGTGTCGCGTCAAGTTACCGCAATCAGTTTAAGCTCGATAAAAGCTGTGTAACCAGCGCATTAAAACGCATGGCTTAAAATACAGCAGCACATTTATTCTATATTTTTCAATCCCGCAAGAGCATATTTTCTAATCTTGCGGCGGGTAGCAAACTCTGTCACGGCTTGTAATGATTCTTTATACTGGCTGTTGCTAGAAACTCCCAGTATCTCGCAAAACTGCGCCATAGTGTCAACATGTTCTCTATCATTACAATTTATCTTATACCCTTTAAGCAATTCTGCTTCAACAATGTCTAACACAGCACGCTCCTTGATATCATCAGAGAGAATACCTTGTGCCGCCTCTTTTTGTTGATGTGGATCTCCAGAGGTTAGCATTCTAACGTAAATATTGTCGCTAGTGCTAATGGTGCAGTTTGCGCTATTACTGCGTGACGCAGTAACAACCATTGTACTATCTGTCGGTAATGAACTTGCCTCGGCATCTGCTTTAAGTCTAATTGCTAAACGCCGATCAGCACCGGCACCAAGCTTAATCCATTGAGTAAAGCTTTCATAACAGGGAGCTGACACCTCAAGTTGATATTTACCAGGATCTAACTCAATCCCATGGTGATAAGTAAAAGCGGCATTTAAAATACTCACCCGCGCTCCCGGTGGCGTAGTTTCAACGTACAGATGGCTCACTTGTGTTGTAGGGTTCACCACACTGCTTACCAGCTGAGCATAACTGATTGCTCCCGACTCATTTTCCTGCACAATATCAGCTTTGGATATTTTGCCCAAAACATTCCTAATCTTAACCTTACCGGTGGTTATTTTTTCTACATCTAGAACTTCACCGGTTTTAGGATGCTTTATTACCGCGCCTTCGCGGTAAACAACAAACTCCATCCCCTGTTTTACGCCAGCCAAGTCACCCAAATCCAAGGTAACTGTCTGATCATCACGATCAACAATATATCCTTGGAGCGGGAAATTTTTGCTGATTTTGTGCGACATTTCAACAATCAGATCCTGCAAAATTGCTGTAGATGGACTTTTCACACTTTCAGCAGCTATAATCGAAGCATTTTCAACATCTATGATACGTGCATTCACCTGCAGGATCTTTCCAACTTTCATTACTGATCCTGAAATAATCACCTTCACGCCGAGTACTTTACCAAGCTGCATCGTGCTATTTTCGTCCAACATACCGGACATCACCAGCTTTTGTTCCGCAAATATCTTTGTCAACAAGCGGCGTTCTACAACTTCAAAGCGACCCTCTTTAACCAGAGCAGTGGTGAACCATTCAGCAACAATAGAGTCCATATGCTTATTGGCAAAATCATCGCTCTGCATCTGAAAATCTAGTACGGCAATTTTTGTTTTAGCAAATTCTGCTGGCGCAGAACACGGCACTATCAGGCACACACAGAAAAGTACCACAATACTAACAATGTATTTCATAAACACTCGCCAATGTTGTTTGCGTAACGACGCAATTAACTCATCAAAAGGATAGGATGAATCTTAAATAAACCGTTTTTTAGCCTTACCCAATGGCAATACATCAGACCACTGACCAACCATCTCACCATCAATAGTGAACAGTTTGAACTCCAACTTGAAAAAAACCAATTCCTGACCACTGGTTCCATATTGGCGCGTAGACGACATCTCGCTACGAACCACATAATCAAAAGAGAGTGCACTGGTATCAACAAGGCGAGCAACACCGGAATTAAGAATGGTTTCCGTTATCCGGTCATAGACATCTGCCATACGCACACTCTCATCATCGGTATTGTTGCGCAGTTTCGCGACAATCAATTTCGGTCGTTTTGTTCCCCAACTTTGCACCAACCGTGAAGAAAGCATCTTATTGGTCACTGTTTCAGCAAAAGCAGAGTAATCAGCCATCGTCAAATCAGCGCTGAGGTGAGCCCGTGTGTTAGAATCCAAAATTGCTACATTGCCCTGATTACCAATCTGGGTATTAGCACATCCACCGAGGAACATCAGCAGCATAAAGCTGATGGCACCATACTTTGCAAACCTTGTAGTCATCAAATAAGCTCCAGTTAGTCAAACATTTTACTATTGATTTTTGGTGTCACTCGCTGCGTTCCTGGCGATTAGACTCGATAAACAGATCATCCGGCAAACGGACTACTACGTCAATCTGGTATGCCGCGGGATCTTTACCAACAGACTGCACAGCATAAATCTGTTTTGGCGATAAGATCGTTCGATACCATGCATTGTTAGAATTTATAGTAAAACCGTCGTTATCTTTCCAAACGGTGCGGTATTCCAGCGCCAGTTTTCGTTTGCTCAGGTTCTGTAGGCTAAATTCCGTCCGTGGAAAATTGCCGACAGTACCAAAGTGTACGTTGGTAATTACCAGATTGCCCAGCAACTGATCTGAAGCAAGGACTAGACGCGCCCGAGGATGGGTGTCGTCAATCGTTTTATCGGCAATATGCTTCACCATAGCACCCTGTGGGGCGGCACATCCAGACACCATAGCTAAAACAACAACAAGCATCAGACTGGATAAATATCGCGGTAAAGTAATCACATCGTCACCCAAAGTTTATTGCCAGTATTAATATACATAACATCATCAATGGAACGGGCATAAACAAAATTATGGTCATCTTTACGCAACTTCAATTTTTGACGCGCCAGAACCTTACCATCGGCTTTATATTTTACAAGTTGTAAGCCATCTACCCCTTTAGATAAAAGCAAACGTGCAGCCAGAATCTGCTTTGGCAACCCCATCCATGAACGCATATCGGGGTTAGTATTATCATCACGTATTTTCTTGCCAAGCATCCCGATAAAACCAGCCGATTGAGCCACCTTATTTTCAACAATAGAGCGACCAACGGTTATGGCCAGTCTCAATCGCTGAGACGGAAGAGAATCATATTGATGGCGCATAGTGATAGCATCAATATCAGCAACCCTAGATAACGTAGCCAGACACTTCCCCTGGCAATCCTGAACTTCAATTTTAGCTACAGTACTCTCGTCCTCAACATAGATAGGCACTTTAAGTGGTATTACACCACCAGAGAATGGCAATTCAAAACTTGTCACCTTTTTTTCTGGAGCAAAGCCATCAGCTACTACAATTTGAATCAGACGTTTATTTTTAGGCGCTTTATTTTTAATCTCTTGTAACGCCTGCTTAATAACTTTTGACTTGGGATTTAGTTGCAATGCTTTCTTATAGGATATCCTGGCATTGTCTCGTAAACTCACATCCTGATAACTATCATATTCCTGGACAATACCAGCCATATAAAACCCAAATGGATTAACAAATGCGCTTGGCACCTCCTCGGCTTTAGCTTGAGATGCGCTAAATATATCGCCGATAGGTTTAAGGAGATTTTTCAAATCGCCCAATGCTACATTTTGAGATTTATTTTCTGTTTTAGTTTCCGGCTGTTTTGTCTCTTCTTTTTTCAAGTCTGTCTTCGCTTGGGCAATTTTCTTGTCAAACGCTTTTTTTTCTGTGTTTTGCCAATCAATAGCACGGCGCGTAACATTATATGCTTTTCTATCTCCATTGAGCATATAGGCGATAGATTTATAATTTAACATCAGGATGCGCTCAAAAGGCTCACCTTCATATTCGCCAAACTCATCAAAACCGACAAACTTAACTACCTCAGTAAATGCTTTTTTTCCAGCACCAGCGGTAACAGATCTATCGGCACGCGTCTCCAACAATTTTTCCGAAAGATCCAAATATTTAATAGCGTCGTCACATTTGTTAGCATCAAGCGCCATCAAAGATTGTTCCCAGGCGAACAGGACATTTGGAT
The DNA here is from genome assembly GCA_964536375.1 of uncultured Desulfuromonas sp. Lineage (GTDB taxonomy): Bacteria > Desulfobacterota > Desulfuromonadia > Desulfuromonadales > Desulfuromonadaceae > Desulfuromonas. The sequence continues at coordinate 38,793 of CAZHXF010000018.1, forward strand.
CTTTCTTTTTCTTGGCTATATATTTTTCCCGTTTGGTGAAAGCTTTTTCAACTTTGCCTTTCTCCATATCCGACTTACAATCTTGAAAATCTTTGGAGTATCCGGCATAAAATTCTTTTTTATTCAATATAGTTGCAACTGCCGTTTCACCATTAGCAGCATTATTTGTCGCTGTAGCGTTAGCTGGCGCAACATCATCTTTCTTTACCAGACTAGTTGCTTTACCGGCTACATTTTTCAAACCATCCATAAATCCTGCTGCCGCAGGTTGAACAGCAAACACACTTATAGCGATTGCAGCAACACAGGCTACTAATCTCTTCATATCTAGCATTAACAATACCTCCAGAATTAATTAATTAAAAAGGACCTTATATAGCAACATACAAAATCAAAAGCTTGGCTTGTTCACTTTTCTGACTCTTTTGGGGGCATTTCCCCTTCTGTTTTTGGCTATTGCAACCACTGGACGCAAAATATCGCCCTTGACCACCTCACTACCTGAGATTATCTGTGCCTGTGACCTACCATCCTCTATTTGCGTAAGTTTAAGTCTGGCTATTTTCATTTCAGCAGCACCAAAATCAAGACCAGTATCAACATCGATCATTCGTTCCCCAGGACGCATCACTTCGAATTCAGTTCCCGACCGCAGTCCGCTTTCAGATCCGCGATTTATAAATATGGTGCCATCAAGCATCACTGCCAAAACTTTGAGGGGGTAAAGACGCTCAACAACGCCAGAAACCATCTTGGTTGTAAGTTGATCAATCAAGTCGTTAATCTGTTGTCGCTGTCCTTGAGCAGACTTCAGCCTAATATTGAGTCTAACCTTTTCGCTTGCTACTATCTTGCCGCTATGCACATCCACTATGCGCAAATTGGCTTCGACAATGCCGGTTTCAATACTCTGCACCTCACTAAGTGCCGCTATTTTTTTCTGCTCACTCTGTAGGTAAAATTCGTCCACTGCACCTACAAGCAAATAATCAACTCCCTGTAAGGACATGCGTTCTTTATCAAAGCCGCCCCCCTGAGCAAGCGTGGAAAAAATCTGTTCATCTAACAACTGGTCAATCTGTTGCCGTTCCATGAGATCAAAACGACGTGATTTATCCAGTTTGGAATATAGGTCAGAAGTAACCCTCTTCAGCATATCCCCGCTTAACAAGTGGTTATTCCCCTGTTTGCTCAGTTCAATGCGACCAACAGCTAGTATTGCCTTACCACCAGGTTTTCTGGAGCTTAGATCGGCACCAATACTGGCAGCTTTCTGATCAACTCCAGTTCCACTACGCTTGCCATTATTAGCTACTGAACGCTTGAGGATATCACCAACTTGCAACATAGCTGCACTGTTCCCTACAGCTTTAGCCTCATCAACTCGGGTGATAACAACATCACCAAGCACCGATTCCATCTGCCCCAGTTGTATACCTGTATCTGGATCAACAACTGCAGCGCCTTGACGATAAGCTGTCAATGTTTCGCCAATACACAACCCACCATCAGCACCACGATTAATGTAAACAGCGCCAGCGTTATCTATTGCTGCAATTTTGATGGGATAAATCGCACGCATAAGGTTCAAAACCACCTGCTCAGCATAGGAATCAGCCAAAAGAGCAATAGTCCGCTCTGCTGAGCCACTAGGTTCAACCTTTTCCTGCAAAGACACCTTACGCGATGCCATGATCTCACCACTACGCACATCGACAATACGCATGCTACCTTCTATACGTCCAACCTGGGAGCTGAAGCTCCTGCTGGAACCAGGCAATTTAGCTGTCTGGGTAGTGATACAAAAACTTTGTAAGCTGCCATATATCAGATAATCAGCACCCTTAAGTGTCCCCAGAGCAGAAGGAAGTTGACGATTTTCCATTAGCGCCTGCGCTGACTGCTCATCGAGTAGTTGCTCAATATTTTGTCGGTCAATGACAACAAAACGCTTGGTTTTGGTCAGATGGGAAATGATAGCATCAGTAGCTACTGGGATATGGACATTAGCACTGCTAGCAGTAGAGCCATATGCCATTAGCCCGACAGCAACACGCGGTAATTGCTGTCCCCCAATAGCCTGCCCCTTATTCAAAACAACAGTTGCTCTATTTGCGACTACCATCTCTGGAGATGGTTCTGCAATCACAGTGACAAGATCGTTAACAGCTATAGCACCATCAATGACATCAATTACAGATATAGTATCTTGCACTTGAGTAAGTTTTATTTTGCCACTTAGAGTTTTTGCCCGACCGAGCATCACCCCATTGGCGCCATAAATCTCCTTGCCCTCACGCTCAACGGTATAAACAGCACCAACCTTTACCCCGTCGTTAACCCCGCGATTCAAAACATAAGGATCAATACTTACAATACGTGCAGGTGCAACTATATCAATAATTTTAGCCGCAGACTGTTGGCCAAGTTCATCAAAAACCGAGAGCGCATCAAGATCGCTGTTATTTCTGGCAAAAACCCGACCAGACAACTTGCACTTTAAGCTAGCCGCGCCAATAACCTGCCCCGTTTCAACCTCAATTACTCTGAGATACAGGCGTGCATTAACTTCATCATGGGTAGCAGTTCTAGTGCGGGAAGTATAAGGAACTACAGTTGTCGTTCTTTCTAGCTGCATACTTTCCAGTTTTGCGTAGACGAGATAATCCGCACCGGCCATCGACCCTAAATCTTTAAAATCATTAAGTACATCGTTGTTAGATGCAATAACTCCTGTCACGGCTACGGTACTACCACTCACATCATCCAGATCACCAATAGCCTCATCCAACAGGCGATCAACATCCGTTACGCGGTGCTTTTGACCAAAGCGTTGTTCACCGATAACCTTACGCATCGCCTTGCGTTCCAGGAGCGAAAACCGGCGACTATTAGTCAAATGCTCAGCGATCCTTGCCGCCAGTCCCTCTGGCAAACCATCCACCTGGGCATCAATAACATCAGCGGCAAAATCTCCGGACCCAATAATCGCCAGAGTAGGTGGTTGACCTTGATTATCCTGCGCACAAGAGATGCCAACGACAACCAGAAAAACAATGCAGCACAACAGCTTGAAACCCTGCTGCAGTCCTATAGAAATTAATTTATTTTTATTCATCACAGTATTACCATCCAGTAGATTAAGGATTATTCAGTAAAGCGCAAGATATCGCCCGTGCCTATTGGATCGTCTCCTTCAGAAACAATGACCGCAATTGTGATTTTCGGATTAATCCGTACAACCTTAACCTTACCGACAAATTCTTCACTGGAACCAAGAGATTCTCCGGTATCTGGGTCTATTAGCTCCTCATCAGCGTAGAATACATCAAGAAGCTGCCCCTTCTTCAGACCGCCATCCTTGCCGCGGTTTATAATAACCTGCCCCTTACGGTCACGCTTAACCACCTTCATCGGATACAGGTAATCAATAAACTGGTCTGCCAGAGATCCAGATACCTTTTTGACCATACTGGTAAAGTGAACACTATTAGGTCTTCCCTTACGCCCATTAACAACCGTTGGCTCCGTACTAAACGAATTCTTCATATAAAAGGTGGTCACAATCTGACCAGTTGAGGTATCCATCATCTGTGCTGACACTTGCAACATCCCTACATCGTAGCGCTTATACTTATCGTCAAAATTTGGTAATGCAGTATGGTGGCGATAAAACTTAAAATCCTGCACAGTGGAGAGAATCAAATAATTGGCATTATCGAACTGACCTGTTGCAGCGGCATCGCCCTTGGCAAACGCTGAAGCAGCAAATTCCTGTTCTTCACGAATTGCTGCCATTGCTGCTTTATTCCGGCTTAGCACTCTGAACTTACGGGTAGCACGGAAAGATGACTCCATTTCGCTCCACAAAGTGTCCAGATTCAAATCCTTAATTACTGAAGACTTAACTCCTTCGCCAACAAGCGGTTTTTTTATAGCCACGGCAGGCTGTTGACCTTGTGCAAAAACCAGGCACGGCCACAACAATAAAGAAATAACCAGTAACCACTTTAGACCAGCAGCTTTTTTTAGATACGACATAAAAACTTCCTTACATGGAATATTAATAACGATAGGACAGCTCACCCTGCAGCCACCTTAAGACGAAAACAAAAGCTTTGTCCTTATCTGTCAATCTCAATTCTAACTAACATCGAAATACACATTAAAATAGCATAGGCAGCGGCGAGGATATCCTTTAGCCTGTAAATAATCAAGTTGATTAAAAATTAATTTATTATATCTAGCAAACGGCACGGGATTAATCTAATGAGAGATGTTCACATAGTGAACAATGGCTTAACTACTGATTATTTTACCTAAGTAACACTAATCTTACGCTCTGGTTCTGTTCCCCATATTCGTCATGCTCGCGAAAGCGGGTATCCAGAGGTTGTGCATAGATTCCTAGACTCCCGCCTGCGCGAGAGTGACGACCTTTTTGGCGTTAGCAGAAGATTAGTATTAATCAGGTTATTCTATGACTTCCTCTCTGCATTGCGCGCGCAGTCGATACATAGCAGCGTAGCTGGATCGACACGCAGTCGACCAGTGGAAATCTCTTCATCACATTTCACACAATAACCGTAGTCACCTGAAGTAACGCGACTGAGCGCCGTATGGATGCGTTGTTTTTCTATTTCATTACGCCTAGACGTAGCCAAAGCCATTGCCTGCTGCTGCATAGCGTCCATTCGCGACAATCGACCGACACAAGTTTGATCAATTACCACCGGCGCACCTTCCTTCTGTTGGGTCTCGTGCCACTGCATAAGATCTGCAAGTCGCTGGTCAAGAAGCTTTTTATATTCTGGCAAATCTATATCGTCACGCATGTCCGGTTACCTTTCATTGCTATTTCAAATACTGGATAAAATCGCCATGAGCACCTTCATTCAACTGAAGCGTTTCTTCACCCCACGCTGAGGCACAGCAACAAGTGGATCATCAGGCCACGGATGCTTCGGATAGCGCCCCTTGAGTTCTTTTTTAATTTCGGGGTAAGTGTTACGCCAGAAACTAGCCAGATCACGTGTCACTTGCAGTGGTCGCCGCGCCGGTGACAGTAGATGCACGGTTAACGCGATCCCCCCGGCGGCAATGGTCGGACTGACTTGCCAACCGAACAGTTCCTGCAATTTGACAGCTAACACCGGCTGATCGCAATCGCTGTAATCAATGGTGACATTGGAACCACTCGGAACCTTAACGCGCACTGGTGCCAGCTGATCCAGTAATTGTTGTTGCTGCCAATTCAAGCGGCTGCGTAACGCTTCATACACGTCAACTTTGCCCAACGCAACCATAGTGGTCACACCATTCAACCATGGTGCCAACCACTCATCAAGCTCATTCAGCAACTGTTCATCTGCGAAAGATGGCCAATCTGGCACATTGGCATGGTTAGCCACAAGGCGCGCCCGCTGTAACCACTGACGACATGCCACACTCCAATTAAGCCGCTGCAACCCCAGGCGCTGGATTTGCGCAATGACCAGCGGCAACGCCTGTGCCGCATCAACTCGTTGCGGGCGCTGCACCACAATCAACGCCCCCAAGCGCCGACACTGGCGCGCCACCACCCGTTGCTCACCATCATGCCAGAACAGATCGTCCTGCCACGGCAGTTGCTCGTCAAAATGACGAATAATCTGTTCGCGCGTCAATGCCGAGCCAAGGTGAATCAGCGCTTCGCCAGTGCCACCAGTTTGATATTGAATCTTTGCTGCCACCAGCCATTGTGGCGATCCTAACTGGCTGCGCGGTGACAACTGCACCCCCGCACCACTGCGCAACTGATACTGATGCTGGCTGTCACCACGGCGCTGGGCCATCCGATCAGGGAAGGCTGCAAGCAACAATTCGCCAACAGTGTCTACAGTCCCCGCACACCCAGGTTGCGATTTAAGGTGCACGCGGCGTAATAACTGATCAAGGCTGCGCTGGCACTGAGCCATACTGCGTTCACGGCTGTGCGCCCGCCGTGCTGTATGCCAATACTCAAGGCGATCCATGATATCGCTATCGGTACTCTGTGTTTGGTAAGTGACAGGTAAAAAATCGGGTTCTTCGAGAATGATGGAGATCTCACAGGCAAGCACTTTTTCTTGTACGCTGCGTGCGCTCACCACCATCGCAGCCAAACGAGGATGTAGGGGCAATGCTGCCATCTGCTTGCCCATAGCAGTTATCTGCCCACGGGCATCCAACGCCCCCAGCAGGGTGAGCAAGCGGGTTGCGGCCTGCAAGTGCGCCTGGGGTGGACGATCTAACCACACCAATTGCTCTGCATCGGCAAGCCCCCATAGCGCCAGTTCAAGCGCCAGAGCAGTCAAATCGCAACAACTGATTTCAGCAGGGGCATAGAGCTGGAGTGCTTGCTGTGTCGCTTCACTCCACAAACGATAGCAGTGTCCTGCCTGCACCCGACCCGCGCGCCCAGCACGCTGAATTGAGCTGGCAACTGAAATATGCCGCGTCACCAGACCATCCATGCCACTGGCGGGATCAAACAGCAAGCGCCGCTCCAAACCAGAATCGATCACCACCCCAATACCAGCGATGGTCAAACTGGTTTCGGCAATATTGGTCGCCAATACCACTTTGCGGACTTTGTG
>CAZHXF010000019.1:0-18426 GCA_964536375.1 uncultured Desulfuromonas sp.
AGGTTTATACTACCTGCATCAATAACATTAACTTGCCAACGTTAACCCTTTATCTGCTGGCAGCAATAAAAGCACTCATCGGCACATAAGTGCTCCAGTTACATACAACAAAAAAAAGGCTCACCAAAAGGTGAGCCTTTTTTTGTACCGCATGATAGTAATGTTTTACAGCAGCGTAGCTACTGCATTCTGCGCGGCAGACAAAACTGCCTGCGGCATAGAACCTACAACAAGAATTACAACAATAAAGAAAGTTGCCATAATGGCAGCTGAGATAGGCAGAACAATCTTCTCCTTCTCATCATCTGGAACACAATATGCGACCCGAACCATCTTTAAATAATAGTAAGCAGCTACAGCAGCGTTAATAACCGCGATAATTACCAGACCATAAAAACCTTTGTCAATAGCACCGGTAAACAGCATAAACTTACCCATAAAACCAATTGTAGGAGGCACGCCAGCCATACTGAAGGCACAAACCATCAAGGTCATAGCCAGTAATGGTGAGCGGCGTGACAACCCTTTCAAATCATCAAAAGTTACATTTTGACCTTCAGGCGCAATATTGTAGATGACATAGAAACAACCTAAATTCATCAACATATAGGCAATGATGTAAAATACTGCAGATGACATACCTACTATATCTGCTGTTAAAATACCCAGCATGACATAACCTGCATGAGCAATACTGGAATAAGCCAGCAAGCGCTTAAGATCTGATTGAACCAGAGCACTAATGTTACCTAAGGTCATGGATAAAACAGCAAAGGTGGCTAAAACCCAAGTAAATTGAGTAATATCAACACCAGCAACTGAAACCAAACGTAACAAAAGGATAACTGCACCTACTTTAGGCACCGTAGCTACGAAGCTAGTAGTCTCATTTGATGCACCTTGATATACATCAGGTGTCCAAAAATGCATTGGAAACAGCGCCAACTTGTAGAAAAAAGCAGTCATTACAAAAATCATGGCAATAACAGCCAAAGGTTGTGTCGCCACCAGAGCTGGCATCCGATCTGCCAGTTCATTTAAATAAGTTGTGTGGGCAAGCCCAAACACATAGCTCATACCATAGAGAGTTATGCCAGTGGAAGCAGCACCAAACAGCACATACTTTACACCAGCTTCTACATGAATGCGCCCTTGACCACGCCGGAAGGGTATAACTACATACAGTGCGTATGATGAAATCTCCAAGCTAAGCAGTATTGTGATCAGCTCAACAGAGCTGCTCAAAAACATTAAACCCAATGCACTGATAGCAATAAACATATTAAATTCACAGTGCAGCTTCTCGTCTATTCCGGTCAAACCACGACCAAGAGCAAAAACAAGAAACAGACCTAATACGATCACTACCTTAAACAATTGTGACAGTGCATCGACCTGATATGCATCGAAAAACATATTACCCTGCGCATTAAGACTAGCAAAGGTAACAGCTAAAGTTGCAGCAGTGAGCAACAAACTTGCCGCTTGAATTAATCCAGTACGAAATTTGCCCAAGGTCATGAAGAACAAGACCAGGACCGTTAACATCAGTGCCAATTCTGGCATAAAAACTGTGTTTAACATAAGTTGATCCGATTCTTGAGTTAGAAGATATTCTTGACCCAGGCACCTGCAGTTTCAAGCAAGGCATGGTGCTCACCATGATGCTCTACAGCCTGTTGCAAAGCACTGCCAGCATCAACTTGGTGAATCAAGTGAGCCACACTGGAATCCATCATATCCAACAGTGGAGTTGGATGTAGACCAATCCAGAATACAAATACCGTTAGGAACGCTAATTGGATGAATTCACGGAAATTACAGTCAAGAAGCGCATGACTTTCACCGTGATCATCACCATGGTCATGGTGAACATGACCATCTGAATCATCCCAAACCATTTTTTGCAGCAAACGTAACATGTACGCAGCAGCCAAAACAGCGCCCAAAATAGATACAGCACCTACTAGGGGATATTTATCAAAAGCACCATACAGCACCAAGAACTCACCGACGAAACTGTTGGTTCCAGGGAACGCCAATGATGACAGTGAGAAAATACCAAGGAATGTTACATATATCGGCATAAACATACCCAGCTTGCTGTTATCGGAAATTTCCCGACTATGGGTACGCTCGTAGATTATGCCAATCAGAATGAACAATGCGCCAGTGGTAACACCGTGATTGATCATCTGCAATATTGCCCCCTTGATCCCCGCATCATTTAACAAGAAGATACCAAGGGTAACAAAACCCATATGTCCAACAGATGAATAAGCAATAAGCTTCTTAATATCTGACTGCCCTAAGGCAAGATATCCACCAATAATTATACTAAGCAGCGACATCGTCAACAGTACAGGGACACAATACACTGTCGCCTGTGGTGCAATTGGCAAACAAAAACGCAAGAAACCGTATCCGCCCATTTTCAAAAGGATACTGGCCAGAATAACTGAACCAGCCACTGGTGCTTCAACGTGCGCAGCTGGCAACCAAGTATGAAATGGAAACATAGGCATTTTAATAGCAAAACCAAGAGCAAATGCAACAAATACCCACATCTGAAATGCAAATGTAAATTGTTGATCCATCAATTCAGGAATAAAGAAAGTCCCTGTTTTAATATACATAGAGATAATTGCTACCAACAAGAACACGCTACCAGCGAAGGTATACAAGAAGAACTTGATTGATGCATAATCTTTACGTGCCCCACCCCAAATTGCAATGAGGAGGTACATCGGGACAAGCATCCCTTCCCAGAAGATGTAGAACAACACTGTATTCAGACCAATGAAGACACCAAGCATAGCCGTCTCCATCAGCAAGCTGACGATGATGAACTCTTTCATCCGGACTTTGATGTAAGACCATGAGCACAAAATGCACAGGGGCATTACAAAAGTAGTTAATAATACCAACAGGACACTAATACCGTCAACACCAACAACATACTCTAGGTTGAGTGCCGGGAACCAGTGGCGCAATTCGGCAAATTGAAACTTTGCGGTGGTCTGATCGAAACATGTCCACAATGGTAAAGAAGCAGCTGCCGTTATAAGGGTTACTGCTAAACCCCAGAATTTCAGTAAGGTATCACCACGTAAAAACATGGCAATAATAGCCCCGACTACCGGTATAATCAGCAGTGTCGATAAAATCGGGAAATTCAATGTGTTCAGGATTAGATACTTTTCCATGACTTCCTACTGTCTATGAGTAATTGCCTATCCGTTACAAGCAGGCAGTGTCAGATGAAGACTACAACAATAAGCACTATGAACAAAACAGCAACCGCTGCACCAATATATTGTTGTAACTTCCCAGTCTGGAACTGACGAACCTGCTCACCACTTTTGACAACACCACGTGCACTGCCGTCAAGAGCCCAGTCGATACCTTCCCAGTCAAACCAGGAAAGGGCCCGAGCTACTGCCATGGTAAAGCGCATACCAACATTTTTGTAAACATTGCTTATCCACTCATTGCTGGCAGAAATTGGGTTACGTGCAGTCCACATGAACCAATCGGTACCACGACGGTAAAACCAGTCCACATCAAGATTAGCTACATCGTGAGCTTTAATATATTTGATCATCAAGTAAGAAGCCAGTCCAGTGAAGCCCAATATTTGGAAGGTTTCTGCAAGGTGGTAGCTGGTGTACGGATTAAATCCGACCGAATACGGCAGCATGTCGTAGAGAAATTCAGGGTAAACACCGAGGAAGATACACATGAATGCTGCCATGAACATCCCGACTTGCATATTCCAGTGTGCCTCTTTTGGTTTTAGCCCTGAATCGTTGGGACCGAAGAAGATAAAATACGGTATCTTTATCGCAGTATGATGGAACGTACCCGCTGATGCCAGTAAAAGCATGAGCATGATAATTAACCGGTGATCCGCTCCAGCTGAAGCCATGATCATGGACTTACTGATAAACCCGCTGGTAAGGGGGAATCCGGAGATCGCCATACCGCCTATTACGGTAAATATTAGTGTCGCCGGCATATACTTATACAGACCACCAAGCTCACTGAGCTTAGAACGCCCCGTCATCTCGATCACGCTGCCAACCCCCATGAACAGCAACCCTTTATACAGGATATGTGCATAAGCATGGGCACAGACACCGTTGATCGCCATATGGGTACCAATACCGACACCGCACACCATGTATCCAACCTGGCTGATAATGTGATAGGCAAGTATTCGGCGTGCATCATTTGCAAGAAACGCGTAAACGACCCCGTATAGAGCCATCACAGCACCCATTACCACCAACACTTCAAAGCCGGCGAAACCACGTACCAGCGCGTATACCGCCGTCTTGGTGGTAAATGCACACATAAATACTGCGCCAGTAACCGTAGCTTCTGGGTAAGCATCGGGCAACCATGCATGAATCGGGGGTACAGCAGCATTTAGCATGAACCCGATCAGAATCAAGTACTCTGCCATAGTGGCAGTTTCCGGTGAGATAGCTACAAAACTAAGATCGTGAACATTTTGGTAGTGCATGAAAATTCCAGCAAGCAAAACCAGACCACCAAAGGTATGCATTAAAATATAACGATACCCAGCCTCTATAGAACGTCTGCGCTTGCGATACCAGATAAGGAATACAGAGGCAAACGCCATCAGTTCCCAAAATATGAAGACGGTGAGATAATCGCCGGCAAGCGTAGTCCCCAAAGAACCCGCCACATATAACCATGCAGCGGCATGTTGACCACTTTCTTTAACATGAAGACCAAAAATACTACCGATGATCGCCATCAAGGTGAATATATGGAGAAACACCTTGGTCAGCTGGTCAACTCGACCGAACTGAAGATCGAAACCCATCCATTCTACGGTGCCGAAGGATGTAGGTAGATATCTTATCTGGATAATGGCCATCAAAGGTACCACTACCAGCCAGATCTTCTGGGCATTGAATTTTTTGAATAAGGGTAGCAACATCGCGCCGACAATAAAAATCACCGCCGGATGCATAAATATACTACTTGTCATAATAATCCGTACCCCTCTCCAGCCATACGTGCGACAGCCCTTTGCTTAAAACAATCATCAGCAGGATACCGAGCAGGGCGAACATCGACCAAAAACCTATGATATGATCTCCCCAGAAATGGGCTCCGCTCCGATCTGCAAAAAAATCAAATACTAGCGCAAACCCCAGATATGCGAATAAAATCCACTTCAGCATAGCCGGTCTCTCTCGTAAATAAGTCAGAAATTGTACAATCATGGCCTCACCAACAAATTAATAAGGTTCAGAAACAAATCAGGATACACACCAATAAGCGCCGACAACGTCCCAGTAATAACTAGAGGAACAACCATAAACACAACCATTGGTTTCTTTTCCAAGCTACCAGTTTTTCCTTCATCTTCAGGCAATGTCTTACCAAAGAAAGCAGTCAAGAAAATAGGAACAAAATAACCGGCATTAAGTAAACTGCTGAACAACAGTACACCCAACAATATGTAGTTATGTATATCCATGGTACCTAAAGCCAGATACCACTTGGTGACAAAACCACCAACTGGTGGTGCACCAATCATACTCAATGAGGCAACACCAAAGGCCAGCATGGTAAATGGCATTCGCTTGCCCAGACCACCCATTTCGCCAATATCCTTCTTACCCGTGGCAACAAAGATCGCCCCAGCCGCGAAAAATAAAGTGATCTTCGCTAACGCATGGTTAGCAATATGAATCAAACCACCGGTTATACTATTTGGGGTCAACATGGCAACACCCAGAATAATATATGACAACTGACTTATGGTTGAATATGCCAGCCTAGCTTTAAGATTGGTCTTAGTCAGTGCAATGACCGAAGCCATCAGGATGGTAAACGAAACAAAGTACGCTGTGAATAAACCAACACCTGAATCAGCTAAAAATTGTGTTCCATAGATTGACAGCATTACTCGACAAACAGAGAATACGCCGACCTTAACAACAACAACCGCATGCAACAAGGCGCTGACTGGTGTTGGTGCCACCATCGCGTCTGGCAACCAGTTATGCAACGGCATGATACCGGATTTTGCAAAACCAAACAGACACAGGAAGAAAGTGATGCCAATCACAAAATGATCAGCCCCTGCAGGGAAAATTCCTTGAACAATGTTCGCGGTATTGAAATCCAAGGTGCCACATAGCACATAGATCACAACCATCGCTGGCAGTAAAAACGCTTTGGAAGTAAACATCAAATAAACAATGTACTTCTTAGAACCAGCGTAACCCTCTTCATCTTGATGGTGCATAACCAGAGGATAGGTAAAGATAGAAACAATTTCGTAGAACAGATACAGCGTAAACAGGTTGCCAGCGAATGCTGCACCCATTGCCGCACCGACAGAGACTGCGTAACACACATAGAAACGTGTCTGAGCATGCTCATTTAAACCGCGCATATAACCTACGCAGTACAGACTGGCTAGTACCCACAGAAAGGATGCTACCAGAGCAAAAATTACCCCCAATGGATCAAGGGTCAATTTAACCGAAATCCCTGGGTATAATTCGAAAAGAGTGTACTGAAGCTGATCACCACCCAAAATAGTGGGGAGGAAACTCAATACAGAAGCAAAAGTTAGAATAGCACCGAGCGTCGACCAGCTGTCGCGCAAATTCGGCTTTTTACCCGAAAACATAACAAGTAATCCCGTAATCATAGGAATCAGCGTTGTTATAATAATCTTGCTGGTTATAATTGTGTTCATTGCAAGTACTTTCTCAAATGGTGTGTCGCGCCATTAAAGCCGCGAAACTGCCGTTACAGATTTCATAACCGCTAGAAAAGCGATATCACAATTTCATATCCTGAACCTGCTCAGGATCTTCACTGCGATACTTGCGGTACACCGCGATGATAACACTAACCGCAATAGCCGCTTCAGCAGCGGCAATACCCATGATAAACAGAGCATATATCTGTCCAACAGCAGGGTTGGGTGCAATAAAACGGTTAAAAGCCATAAAGTTAAGTGCGGCACCATTTAAGATAAATTCGCTCGAAATCAAAATTCCGATTAATGAGCGATGTTGCACCATGCCGTACAAACCAATTATCAGCAAAATTGCTGAAATAATCAGATAGGTATTAAGATTACCACTTATCATCATGATGCTTTTTCCTCCCGACCACCACGTGCCAGAATAATGGCACCGATAATAGCCGTCAGTAACACGACTGAAATCAATTCAAAGGCCAGGCAATACTTAAACAACAGATTCTCACCGACAAAACGAATTGACATATCTCCAACCCGTTCAGCTGCCGGGGCAAATTTTGTCTGACCAATAGCGACAAACAACGTTGCAAAACCGGTTGAACAGACTATTACAGCCAGAAAGGTATTACGTCTCGAGTAATTTTTCGCTGCCAACTGATCAGGAGTATTGCCCAACATGACCCCCATAACAATCATGATGCATACCGCACCGACATAAATCAGTATCTGCATCATCGCAAGAAAGGGGCTACCCAGGAAGAAATACAACCCGGCGATGCCAAACAGTGACACTGCCAGACCTAGCACAGCATGCATAAGCATCCTGGACCGAACTGCCATAAACCCACCCATAAAAATCAAGAGCATGAAGGCATAAAAGAGGGCTTCGGCGATGTACTTATAAACAATCATTCCCGTTCCTCCAACCTCTTTAAAATATTAAAGTAAAATTCCTGGCGTGCAGTACCAGCCAACTCATAATCATTTGAGTAATCCAACGCTTTGGTAGGACAAGCTTCTACACAAGCGCCGCACAAGCTGCATTTAGTAAAGTCGAGGGTAAAAGTAGTAAGCACTTTACCCTTAACACCCTCACGCTTCTCCCCCACAACTACAATACAATCCGAGGGACACTCACGCTGACAAGTACCACAGCTGATACACTTATGAGTACCAGTTTCAGCATCCTTAACCAAATCAATATGACCGCGATAGTTCGGGGTAATTTCGAGCTTTTCACGTGGATACTGCACGGTGACGATAGGAGAAAACATGGCCTTGATCGTGACCCTTAGGCCAAGGATAAGACTCCATGCTCCCGTAAACAATTTTGAGAAATAGGATTTCATATCAGTTTCACCACTACGACGGTAATTAGTAGATTAACCAGTGAAAATGGAATCAGGTACTTCCAGCAAAAATTCATCAACTGATCAAAACGAGTCCGAGGGTATGTCCAACGAATCCACACGAGGAAAAACATCAGAGCATAAACCTTAAGCAGGAACCACACCGCGCCAGTGTACTCAAAGTAGGGCAGTGGAATTCCTGAGCTACCACCAAGGAAAAACACCGTAGCCACACTGCACACGATAAACATGTTGGCATACTCGCCCAACACGAACAAACTGAAACTCATACCACTGTACTCGGTATGGAAACCAGCTGTCAGTTCACTTTCGGCCTCTGGCAAGTCAAATGGAGCACGATTTGTTTCCGCTATCATTGAAACGATGTAAATCAAAAAAGCTAGGGGTTGTACTACGACAAACCATACTGGGCTCTGAGCCGCAGCGATTTCACGCAAGCTGAAGGTATTGGTCATAAACACCACGGCCAACAACGAAAGCAGCATAGGGATTTCGTAGGCGATGTTTTGCGATACCGAACGGAAGGCGCCTAATAACGAATACTTGTTATTTGAGCTCCAACCACCGATCAAAATTGCCAATACGTTAATAGAAGCAAAAGCCAGAATTACCAACATGCCTACATCAAGATCAAAACCCTGAAGTTTATCACTGAAAGGAATCAGCAGCAAAGGGACAAAAACCGGTGCGAAGGCTAAAAGGGGTGCGAACATATACAGCGGTTTATCTGCCATCTTAGGGACAACTAACTGCTTGCCCATCAGCTTTAAACCGTCAAGTACCAGTTGCAAAATACCGTGCCAACCAACTTCCATCGGCCCCGGACGCAGCATGATATGTCCTGCCAATTTCCGCTCAGCATAACCCATTACCAGCGCGTTACCGAAAACGATAACCGCGCCACAAATGCCACAAACAATAATCCGGATCAATTCCGGAAGGATACTATGTAAGGTTTCCATATATTCTACCTGTCAATCTCGGGGATAACCAGGTCAAGTGAACCCATGGCTGAAACCACGTCAGAAAGTAGCATTCCTGAACACGTCTCTGGTATAGTACTCAGGTTGGAATAAGATGGGGTTCTTATCTTGAGACGATAAGGGACATCTGATCCATCTGCTACCAGATAGTAGGACAATTCACCTCGTGGCGCTTCAACTGAGCTATTGTAATCACCGGCTGGTATCTTTAATTTCTTAGGTACCTTTGCCGCCATGGATAGCCCTTCGGGGAGTTTATCCAACGCCTGCTCGATAATACGCAAGCTCTGCTCCATCTCACGGAAACGCACCAAAAAGGATGCCATGGCGTCGCCCTTAGTTTCCGTAGGAATTTCAAAGTCAAATTCAGGATAAACCGAGTAAGGCTCGGAACGACGGATATCATAGGCAACACCAGTACCACGCAGCAAGGGACCAGTAACGCCGTAACGGGCACAGATATTTGGAGTGAGCTCGCCAACATCAAGAAGGCGATTTTGCAGTATCACATTGCCATTGACCAAATCTTCATACATCGGAAACCGGCTACGCAGTCGGTCGATAAATTCCCGTGTCCGTGTGACAAACTTATCGTCAATATCTTTAGAAACTCCGCCGACACGGTGATAGCAATATGTCAGGCGTGAGCCAGTAACATCCTCGAGGATATCCAGGATGTGCTCTCGATCATCGAAAGCATACATGATTGGTGTAAAGGCACCCAAGTCAAGCAGATAAGCACCATACCATAGCAGGTGGCTCTGTATCCGGTTCAACTCAGAAGTAATCACCCGGATATACTCGGCACGTAGTGGCACCTCAATCCCGGTAGCCTTCTCCAGCAGCTGAGCGTAACCTTGGTTGTAAATTAAGGCACCCAAGTAATCCATCCGCGCAGTGTTCGGCATAAAGGATTTCGCGGGCTTGTGCTCAGCAATCTTCTCATGACATCTATGTCCATACCCAATTACAGGACTAAGGTGCATAGCGTACTCACCTTCAAGCTCCAACACCACACGGAGAACCCCGTGAGTACTTGGATGCTGTGGTCCCATATTTAGTACGAACCGGTGATGTCTGTCGTCTTCTAATGCTTCAACATTCATGACAATCAGCTCTGCTCCTGACTTTTGACTACTTCAGGTTTTGCTGCCTCAGATTCAGGCCCAGGTTGTTGGCGACGTACCATCCCAACATCCTTAAGGTTCTCCTCATCTTTGAGCAACGGCTTAAGATCCACGTCTTCTTCCGGCAAAATCAATGGTTCCAGATTGGGATGACCGTTAAAAACTACACCGTGAAAATCACGGGTTTCACGCTCATGCCAATTAGCGCCCTGATAAACATCTGATATGGTCGGGATTTCATTATTATCAACAAATGCCCGCGCCATAACCCGACAACGAGTTTCAAAATGAGCAAATTGATAGACAACCTCAATTGCCGGTTTTACATGAACGGCCATGAGATCGACCAGATAAAAACCATTTTTCAGCATTATGCTGGCAAGTTCATTTACTTTTGCCCCAGCAACAGCCACATCGTAATCATAACCACAAACAGCATACTCGACTGGCTCTACTGCTGCTGAAATAGCTTTCCATTGTTTAATAACTTGCTTTACGTCCATAATTTTTATGCTCCCTCCGGCATTTTATTCTGCGGGAATGGGAAACGCTTGCCAGCAATCTTCTCTTGCAACTGCAGGATACCTTCAATAAGCGCTTCAGGACGAGGTGGGCAGCCTGGTACGTAAATATCTACAGGAATCAACTTATCTACGCCTAAAACCACGTCATAGTTAGCTTCTACAGCAAAAGGACCGCCAGAGACAGCGCAGTTACCCAGCGCAATTACGTAGCGCGGTGCCGGCATTTGCTCATACAGGGTGACAACAGCTGGAGCAATCTTACGATTAACTGTCCCTGCGATAATCAATAGATCAGATTGTCGAGGTGAGGGACGGAATACCTCAGCACCATAGCGAGCCATGTCGAAACGCGCCATACCGCAACACATCATCTCAATTGCACAGCAAGCTAGACCGAAAGTCATCGGCCACAACGAATTAGCCCGACACACATTGAAAACTGTGTCAGACAGCTTCATCTGAAGCAAAGGACCTTCATCTGAGGTCTTAGTTCTCTGTGGAAGACCACCAACATAGCGCTCTTCACACTCCTTGGAATAGGAGTGGACTTTTAGCAGACTTTTCTTCTGTTCGGCCACGTGAATACTCCCTTGACCCAAGCATAAACAATCGCTAAGGACAAAATTCCTACAAAAATTAGCAGTTCTGAAATACCCCTGACCGCCGACACCATATCAAATGCTGTTGCAACAGGGAACAGATACAGAACATCAACATCGAACGCCAGAAAAATCAGCGCATACAGGTAGTATGAAATATCAAAACGGACATTCCAAGCTGTTCCGTAAGGATCCATACCACACTCGTACGGTTCCAATGTCTTACGGTACAACTCCCGTGGCGCAAAAATCCTGGAGATCACCAATGGGCCCAAGCCGCAGGCAACACCCACAACTAGTAGCACCACAACATACATAAAATCGACCAAATGCTGCTCGGCCATATCGCTCATGCCTCCCTTAAGGGAAAATAGTTGTGCACTAAACACCAATTCTGATCTGTGCACAGATAATTATTACAAACGTGCTTTAACACACGACACAAATAAACCAAGTATTTTTTAGCCGAATGCCTTATCCTTGTCAAGATTTTATTAGACCTGCATTTGTTTATTAAAGCCATAATAAACAAGCAACATACTAATATCATTATCCTATTCGATTACAGAAATTTATAAATATTTTCATACAAAGTGGATACTGTATACAATTCACATACAATTTAACACGCACACCAATAAGCTATGGCTAATTATATTTAGTTAGACACTGCCTTGATTTATTTGCTTTTTCACCCCAAATAATGCTTTTAATTCTTTTGACTTCAAACCATTGCTATACTAACCACACATACGGTATAATCAATTTTTGTCGTACACCGTTATCTCCACCCATAACAGCCCAAAATTTCAGAAAGAACATACGACCATGAGAAACAATATTGTCCATATTGGAGCAGGGGAACTAACCTACGAGATTCGTGCAATTGTCGAAATAGCTGAGACCCTTGGTCGCCTTGGAATCAAAACCAACATGGAAAACATCGGCGACCCCATCGCCAAAGGTGAGAAAATTCCGGTGTGGATGAAAAAGATAGTCGCCGAGCTTGCCATGACGGATTGTTCCTATGGCTACTGTGCCACCAAGGGGATCCTTGAAACCCGCCAATTTCTCGCCGACATGACCAATAAACTCGGCAAAGCACAAATTACCGCTGAAGACATAATCTTCTTTAACGGACTTGGAGATGCTATCCAAAAAGTGTACGGTCTGCTTAAGCGTGAGGCACGAGTTATCGGACCATCCCCGACCTACTCAACACACTCTTCTGGTGAAGCGGCCCACGCTGGTCAGGCGCCAGTCTCCTACCGTCTGGATCCAGACAATAATTGGTACCCCGATCTGGATAACTTGCGCCTATCAATAAAGTACAATCCCGCCATCTGTGGACTGCTTATTATCAATCCGGACAATCCAACAGGAGCTGTTTATCCTGAGCGGGTACTGGTGGAGATGATTAGCATAGCGCGCGAGTACGATCTGTTTATTATCTGTGATGAGATCTACCACAACATAATCTACAATGGTGAATCAACTCGACCAATCTCCGACCTCATTGGTGACGTACCTGCCATTGCCATGAAAGGGATTAGCAAAGAATTGCCTTGGCCTGGTTCGCGTTGTGGCTGGATTGAGGTTTACAATCGCGATAAAGATAAAATCTTTGATAGCTATATTCAATCCATAGTAAATTCAAAAATGGTTGAGGTGTGCTCTACCACTTTGCCACAAAAAGCTATTCCAATTATTTTGAGCCATCCACAATATCCGGTTTACCTCAAAGAACGCACCAATCGTTATGAGAAATTCTCCAATATCTCCTATGACATCTTGAAACAGGTTCCAGGAATTAAGGTTAACCGTACCAACGGTGCTTTCTATATGAGCATCTCTTTTGAGCGTGGCAAGTTAAACAATAAGCAGTCACTGCCAATCGAGATCCCCTTGGTAAAAGAGATGATAGAAAACCTGGTAATAAAACCGGGAACTTCTTACGACAAACGCTTTGTCTATTATTTGCTGGCTTCAACTGGTATCTGTGTGGTGCCACTGTCTTCATTCTCTACGGCTGAGCAAGGGTTCCGCATCACCCTGCTTGAACGTGACGAGAAGGTGTTTACTAACATCTTCAAAACAATAGCTGACAACATAACAGCTTATCTCAATTCTTAAAATCCGCAGTTATAACCATTTCATCAAAATGACCAGCACTTATGCAGTGTTGGTCATTTTTTTACTCGATACCATTAAAACCAGTAGATATTGATAGTTATCTTGGCTCAAAGGGAGCAATGGCTTGCAAAATATTGCCATTCCTGTTTGAATTAAGCTTCTTATTTTCCACATGAATCAAGCACCAACTCGCCAAAGGAGCACCAGCAATGCAAGCACTTCATATCGACCAGACCATGGCTAAGCAAACCATAGACACTATCCGCCTATTATCAGCTGACGCTGTTGAGCAAGCTAACTCTGGCCATCCGGGCACCCCAATGGAAGGCGCACCACTAGCATATCTGCTATACGCTCGCCATATACGCCACAACCCGGCTAATCCAGATTGGGCGGGACGCGATCGCTTCATCCTCTCCTGCGGTCATGCCTCGATGTTACTCTATAGTACTTTGCACCTCAGTGGTTATGATGTCAGCCTGGACGATCTCAAGAACTTTCGCCAATTTGGCAGCAAAACCGCTGGACATCCTGAGTTTGGCCACACCCCAGGGGTAGAAACTACCACCGGCCCTCTTGGTCAAGGGATAGCAGTCGGTGCTGGCATGGCTATGGGCGCCAAATATCTTGCGGACAAACTAGATCCAGAGCTTTTTGACTATAAGATATATGCCCTCTGCTCTGATGGTGACGTGATGGAGGGGATCTCCGCCGAAGCCGCATCCCTGGCTGGCCATCTGCAACTTGGCAACCTAATCTATCTGTACCTCGATAATAAGATCACCATCGAAGGTGATACTTCCCTCGCTTTCAGTGAAGACGTAGCTCAGCGCTACAGCGCTTACGGTTGGCATGTAGAACGGGTAACCGGAGAAGATCTGGCAGAAGTTAATTCAGCCATCGAGCGAGCCAAATTGGATCCACGCCCATCAATGATCATCACTCGCACCAATATCGGCCAAGGCTCGCCCAACAAACAGGGCACTGCCGCAGCCCATGGCGCACCGCTGGGCGCCGAGGAACTGAAGCTCACTAAGCAAGCTCTAGGCTTCGACCCAGAACAAAGCTTTGTTGTTCCGGATGCGGTATACCGCCATATGGCAACAGTAAAACAACGGGGTGCGCAACTAGAGCAACAGTGGCAACAACAGTGTACAGCTAAATGTGCAACCAATAGCGCCCTAGCTGACTGGTGTAAGAATCAACCACTTAGCGCCGCAACCGTTGATGGGCTGTTACCAGTGTTCCCGGCTGGCGGCTCCATGGCAACACGCTCATCCAGCGGTCAAGTACTCAACGCCCTTGCCGCCGGGTTACCCATGATGCTCGGTGGCAGCGCCGATCTAGCACCATCGAACAATACTAACCTTAAAGGTGAAGCTGAATTTCTGCCCAATCACCCTGGTCGCAATATCCACTTCGGCATCCGTGAACATGCTATGGGCGCTATTCTCAATGGTCTATGCCACACCCGCGGCTTGCTCCCTTTCGGGGCTACTTTTATGATTTTTTCCGACTACATGCGCCCCCCAATACGCATGGCGGCACTGATGGGAATCGCACCTATTTACGTGTTCACTCACGATTCGATAGGTGTCGGAGAAGATGGTCCAACCCACCAGCCAATTGAGCAGCTAACCGGTCTACGCAGCGTACCAAATCTTAACGTCATGCGCCCCTGTGATGCTAACGAAACAGCTCAGGCATGGCGCTCAGCTTTACTGAACCGCACCGGACCTACCGCACTTATCCTTACCAGACAGAATCTGCCTACCATTGATCGCAGCGTATTTGCCAGTGCTGAAGGTGTGCAACAGGGTGGCTATATCCTCGCCCCAGAAACTGGTGAGTTGCAATTAATCCTCATCGCCAGTGGTTCAGAAATACAACATACTATGGCCGCGCGTGAGCAGCTGCAGCAGCAGGGGATCGGTACCCGCGTGGTATCTATGCCGTGTTGGGAGTTATTTGAGCAACAGGATGTTGTTTATAAGGAGCAAGTCCTGCCCCTAAACTGTCGTAAACGCTTGGCAGTAGAAGCAGCAGCAACTTTTGGCTGGGAACGTTACATCGGGCTTGACGGTGCCGTAATTGGCATGAACGGTTTTGGTGCCAGCGCCCCCGGCAATGAACTGATGGAACACTTTGGCTTTACTGCTGACAATGTTATAAAAACAGCACTGCGGTTATTAGAAAAATAGTCAGAACTAGCAACATAACGCATGCAACAGCGGGGAGTGCGCCTTAGGCGTTCCCCCTGCTGTTGTATCAGCTGTTTTTTTTGCCGCAACGCTCCCACCCAGCAAGGTTAACTCCCCCACCTGCTTCAGCAATTACAGCGAAAATAATTCCGCGAGCTATAAAAATGAATAATTTCGGGGGATTAATTCCTTAGCTTAACCATCAATAAGCTCGAGACACACCAGCCTGGGCTGTGTTGACCGATTAACGGTCCGTCAGTATTGTCCATTATATTTACCATGTTCACCCGTTGTGCTTTGGCATTAAAAACCTGCAAGCGATAGTTTATACATCGCTGATGTCTAAACTGCTTAAACTAAAAGAGGGGAAATACTAGTTAGCACTTCCCCTCTTTTAATCTAAAAAATACGCAAACTACCGATATAACTACAGTGCTTTTTGCAAGCGCAGATAAGCTCTGCCACTGCCATCGGCTTTTTCATTGAGCAACACAACCGCTTGCCGCCCGTCTTTATCCTCAATAGAAAAATCGACGATAAACGCTTCAACGTGGGCAAAAGGGTAACGCGCCGTCAGGCTATTACCCTGATTGCTAATCTCTATCAAACGATCAGCACCACTAGGTCGCCCGACAAAGAGCATCCCTGCGCTACGCGCCCTAACCAGAGTAAAAACAGAATCACCATGGCGCAGCATCCGCCGATTAAGAGTGTAATCTTTTGCCATGATACGATCATTGGCAGAAAAACCACTGCGATATTCTGGATCACGCAATGGAATAGACACAGTTGACCCCTGATAAATTCCGAAATCAGTCAATAGCGTAGAACCTGGGATGCGATCATCCTTTCCCTGCGCTACTAGCATCAGACGCTGATCATCATTCCACACTAAAGCGCGGCTGCTATCGGGCCACTGCAATTGATTGAACAACAAGCGCTCCTGCTGCGCCACCGGCTTATCACCAACCACCAACTTACCCTGTGCCATGGTCAAGGCAAAAACGTCAGCAGCAAACGGCTCATACTGCAGGCGTTTTTGTAAACGCCCTTCAGCTCCGGTCAAAGCAACATAACCCTCAAGGTCATTACTAATAGCGCGCAAACCTTCTTGTGTAGCACTCAACACCCAACCATGCAAAAGACTGTTAGTGCCATCAGCAACACCGCGGATATCCTCGGCCCACACCACGGCAAGTTCTGGCTGACCATCACTGTTGAGGTCGCCGATATCCAGATGCAAAGCGCGGGTAGGACGAACTGGGGCAGAAAACTTTTCCAATAATTGTAGACTGTTGCCATCGCTGTGCACCCGCTGTACGCAGTCGTTGTACAGCAGATAGAAGTCTGTGCCACCACTTACTGCCGGCCAAGACACCAGTTGCACCGGAGAACCGTCAAGTTCAAACAACATTTCACCCTGAGCGACCTGCTGTGGCGGATGTTGAACTGACAGCTGTAGTGGAGTGGTCGTTACTGCCAGGTTAGCGGTAATCACCTGCACCGGAGCAGCAGGAATAGCCGGAGTAGCAACAATTGTTTGACCATTAGCATGCGGAGCTGTGCGTATCACTACAGCGCGGGTCGGTGCAGAAGCAGCAAACTTTTCCATAGCCAACAATGCCCCGTCGCTATTACGCTTCAACAACAACCTTTTACCGCTACTAGTTTCCCGCACTTCGATACTCAGACCACCGGCACCATTACTACCGCTGGGCAATACCGCAAACCCTTGCTCCAGCAGTAAATCCAATACCGGAGCGAGTATTTCATCTTCCAAAGGATCAACGCCAGCTGGCAGAACTACCTCTTTTACCCCCGTCCACTGCTGTAGGCGGTTTTCCAGTTGTGGCCAACTAGCAGAAGTTGCTGCTGTAGCGGCAAACAGTATGACGCCAACCATTATCCATTTGATACTCTGTGTCATTGAATTCCCCCAGGCAATAATTAACTGTTAATCCAATTCGAATAGCATAAACACAAACTCCCCGACCAGAACTGATCCGGTCGGGGAGTCATATATACCGCAAACTATTTAAGTCAGAAACTTAATAAGTCCAAGACAGGGTCAAGCAGTTGGTCATTGCCGTATCATCACCGTATTGATCATCAATACCATCTCCCGGCACGAATACACCAAAGATGTAATCAACACTGAAGTTTTTGTCGATAGCGTATTTCAACTGTAGATCAAAGGTGGTACCAGCATAATCATCAACATCTTTTGTGGCATCTTGTCTATTTATCAGATTATCGGTTTCATCATACCAAATCATGAAAACTTGGGTTTTGTAGCTCAACTTGTCAACCATTGACGACAGGTCACCTTTAGCACCAAGTGCACACAGAACCTGACCTGGATTATTACCAGAACCTTTGTTGCTAATTCCGCCGTAACCATCACCACCAACTGCACGCTCTGGAGAATAGGAATACAATGTAGCACCATAGCTTTGTCCCAAGTCCTCACTCAAAATACCACCGTCCATACCGATATAAGGAGTAAAGCGAGCGATATCCGTTATACCGACCCAACCTTCAACATCGTTGTCGCTGGAATCATTATCGCCTTGAGTGTAACGAAAGGCTACGTAAGGGGTGAATGCTTTGCATACGTCCATTTCCAAACCAGCAAAAGCAGCCCATGAAGAAATATCTTTCCCCGCATGGCTACCACCACTAAACTCACCATCTGCCATAACAATTTCGAGCGCAGGCTTGATCTT
>CAZHXF010000019.1:18526-32072 GCA_964536375.1 uncultured Desulfuromonas sp.
TACCACCACTAAACTCACCATCTGCCATAACAATTTCGAGCGCAGGCTTGATCTTGCCAATTTTTCCAGTAAACTCCATCCCATAATAAACGACTTGGGAGCTATAATCATCTACCTTCGTTGTTAAGCTTGTGACATCACCAGTAGTGAGATCTGCTGTCGTTGTTGTTGTGTATGTTGAATGATCACTATCGCTGTAAGCTATGAATGGGCTGATATTAAAATCACCAATTTGATGATTAACCTTTAAAGTATAAACGTTCCAATCATTGAGAGAATCATTTCCCAAAGGGTCATTTTTAAGGTCAGTCATATTTTGGATCGGCAGATACAACAACTCATATTTAGTATTTTCAGACAACTTGCCACGAAAACCAATAAAAGGGTGATCATCACCATAGAGCAAACCACCAGTCTTGATATCCAAAGCCCTACTATCCCAACCTGTTTCCAGTTCCACCGCAGGAGCAAAGGTGTACAGCAATTCCACACGCTCAATACCAAATTCTCCCCCAGTGTTTGGATTACTACCTTTTTCAGAACCAACATAGAAAGAGCGGTCAACGTTGTCTTTGGTCATGAGGATATCGGCTTCGGTGATCATCTTCACCGACCACTTATCCCCCGTAGCTTTCCAACCCAAACGCAACTCTGTGCGAACATGGGCTCCTTTAGTAATGCCAGCTTCATTGGCAATTGGTTTATCGTCAGCGCTGTCATCAAAATCAAAGTTTGTATAATAAGTCGGCTTTACCTTTGCGGTACCAAAAAACTCAATTGCAGCCCAACTTGGAGCCGCCAATGCTACCGCAACCAGCACGGCAACCAGTATTAACATTTTTTTCATCATTTCCTCCTGAAGTTAATTATGCTTACTTTTTATACAATTATACGTGGCAGATATAATTAATGGATGAAACTACCAGCCAATAATCGCTGCCGTCAAGAGAAATCAAACGGAGTTATATCCATGTTTACTATGGCTAAACACCAAGAACAATATGACGAAAATCCTGAACTTACTGGGTACTTAATATTCTATATTTGACAACCCGCACCCTGTGGGATTAATCTCTCGATGACAATTTTTATATGCAATATATTGAGACGTATGGTTTAAATCGGCTTTTAAGGAGAATCAACATGGCAAGCGACGAGTGTAATAGCTGTTCCAAAAATGGCAACTGTTCTGACGATGATAAAAAAGATTGCGAGAAAGAGCAGGGTGAACAACGCCTGGCCGACAACCTAGCCGCAATCAAACATAAAATAGTAGTCATGTCTGGCAAAGGTGGCGTGGGCAAGAGCTCCACCGCTGTAAATCTTGCTTTAGCTCTGGTTAAACAAGGCAACAAAGTTGGCTTGTTGGATATCGACATCCACGGGCCGAGCATCCCTACTCTGCTCGGATTAGAGGGTCATCGTCCTGCTGTGAGCGAGGCCGGTATGGTACCGATCAAACGTGGCGAACTTAAGATAATGTCTATCGGCTTCCTGATTGAATCAATTGATGATGCTTTGATCTGGCGCGGACCGGCAAAAGCAGGGGTAATTCAACAATTTATCAAAGATGTCAAATGGGAAGAGCTAGACTATCTGGTAGTAGATTGCCCCCCCGGCACTGGCGATGAGCCACTAACCATTGTGCAATTGCTTGGTGAAGGTACCGGTGCTGTGCTGGTAACGACCCCACAAAAAGTTGCCCTGGTTGATGTACGTAAATCGGTTACCTTCTGCAGAAAAATGAATTTACCTATTTACGGCATTATTGAAAATATGAGCGGTTTCGTATGCCCGAAATGCAATGAAGTAACCAATATTTTCAAAAAAGGTGGCGGTCAGCAGATGGCAGCCGACATGTCCGTACCATTTTTGGGTCAAGTTCCCATGGATCCACGCATGGTAGATGCCGGTGATCTTGGCACCCCGATGATTGAAAGCTATCCTGAATCGCCAACAGCAAAAACACTGTTGGATGTTGCGCAAGAAATTATGCTGCGCTGCATCAATCCAGGTGCAGGAACGGCAGATTTGCGCGATTAAAACCAACCAACCAGTATACAAAAGAATACAGCAGACCGCCTATACCACGGAAAAATAGCTCCGGCATTAGGCGGTCTTTTGCAATTCTATTCACATCTCGCTCCTCGCCTGTACCTTACGTATTTGTTAATAATAAACTAAAATTTCACTATTACTTAACTAGATTACGCCAAAGCGCGTTTCGTTACATTTTAATCCGCATCTTCGTAAGCAATTGATCTTGGGTTAATTTCCTAAATTTACTGTAAATTAGGTCGGTTTTACTTGACTCTTTTTGAAGCAAGAGATAAGAAGTTAAACTTCAATCACAGTAAAAATCGATGGGTAGGATAGCCAAACTCTTTTCCTCTATGGATCACTAAGGCAAAAAAACTCTTTTACAACCAATAATTCTCAGGAAAGAAGGTCTTACAATGAGCCAAGTTCAACCACAACAGGAAATCAGTTTAGAACAACACGGTATCACTAACGTATCCAGCATTAAACGCAACCTCTCAACACCAGCACTGTACGAGGAGATCATCCGCCGCGACGAGGGGCACCTTTCTCATCAGGGACCAATCGTTGTTTCTAACAGTAAATATACTGGTCGTTCACCTAACGACCGCTATATAGTAAAAGCGGGTAAAAGTGCCGAAGATATCTGGTGGGGTGACGTCAACCGCCCCTTTGATTCCGATAAATTTGATGCTCTTTACAACCGGATGATGGCCTACCTGCAGAACCGCGATCTCTATGTACAAGACTGCTACGCTGGTGCCGACAAAAAGTTTCGCCTGCCGGTACGAGTAATAACCAGCCTGGCATGGCAAAGCCTGTTTGCCCGTAATATGCTGATCAAGGCGACTAAAGCCGAATTGGCAAATTTTGCTCCGGGTTTCACCGTGGTTGCCGCACCCGACTTCAAGGCTGTTCCTGAGATAGACGGTACCCGCAGCGAAGCCGCAATTATTATCAACTTCGAGCGCAAAATCGTCTTGATAGCCGCAGCGGCCTACAGCGGTGAGATCAAAAAAGGTATATTTTCGGTTCTTAATTACCTGTTGCCACACCGCGGCGTGCTGTCTATGCATTGTAGCGCCAACGTCGGTGAAGCAGGCGATAGCGCGGTATTCTTCGGTCTGTCCGGTACCGGCAAAACGACTTTATCGGCTGACCCTAGTCGCCGCCTAATCGGCGATGACGAGCACGGTTGGAGCGATAAAGGTGTGTTCAACTTTGAAGGTGGTTGTTACGCGAAAGTAATCAACCTCAGTGCAGAAGCAGAGCCAGAAATCTTCAAATGTACCCGCTCTTTCGGCACCATCCTGGAGAATGTCGGGCTAGATACTTCAACACGCTATGTCGATCTCGATGACGCCAGCATCACCGAAAACACTCGCGCGGCATACTCGCTAAAACAGATCCCTAACATTGTTCCTGAGTCCATGGCTGGCAACCCCAAGAACATCATCATGCTTACAGCTGATGCCTTTGGTGTAATGCCTCCAATATCCAAACTGACCCCAGAGCAAGCAATGTATCACTTCATCTCTGGCTACACAGCCAAACTGGCAGGCACCGAAACAGGGATCACTGAGCCACAAACCACCTTCTCTGCCTGCTTTGGCTCTCCGTTTATGCCAATGCATCCTTCTGTGTACGGCAATATGCTAAAGGAAAAAATTCGCGAGAACAATGTTTCGTGCTGGCTGGTAAACACCGGCTGGAGCGGCGGTCCTTACGGCATTGGTTCCCGGATGAAGATCAAATATACCCGAGCCATGTTGAATGCTGCACTTGAAGGTAAATTGGACAATGTTGAGTATGTACAAGATCCGTTTTTCGGTCTCAACATTCCTCAAAGCTGCCCCAACGTACCTAGCGATGTTCTCAATCCAAAAAATACTTGGAAAGACAAAGCTGCTTATGATGAGAAGGCAACACATCTAGCCAAAGCTTTCCATGCTAACTTTGAGAAATTTGCTGATGGTGTTACTGAGGAAGTTCGTAATGCCGGACCGTTGATGCGCTAAACATCAGCTAGCACTGTAGCAACAAAGACGCAAGGGCGATTACCATTACAGGTGATCGCCCTTTTTTATTGGATTAACACAACTGAATAGCTTGAATCAATATTCCGCATCTACTTTTTAGTCAGTACAAGTCATGCCCACGAACGCGCGTATCCAGAGGTTTTAATTAGGATTCTTGGCTCCCGCCTGCGCGACAGAGACGAACTTTTCTTTTACAGAGCAAGATCATTGCTAATCAAGTTAATAGATGAATTGGAGCCACTGCTGCCGTGCAACACTAACTCTGGAGTTATTACTGGAAGTAAGGTGGTCTTATAATCAACCATTAGTGGTTATCTTGATTGGTGGTTATACAAAAAAACACTCAGGTCAGCAGCTGGCATTGGCTCAGCAAACAAAAAACCCTGCACCTCATCACACAGGTTATTACGAATATAATTCAACTGTTCAACCGTCTCTACCCCTTCGGCAACAACCTTCAGGCGCAAGCCGTGAGCTAAAGCAATTATAGCTTCAATGATAATCTCATCATCAGAAGAGCTAGTCAGGTCTTTGATGAACGAGCGGTCTATTTTCAATCTATTCAGGGGGAAATGTTTCAGATAACTCAAGGAAGAGTAGCCGGTACCAAAATCATCAATTGACAGCTGAACTCCCTGGCATTGCAATTGTGCCAGCACTATACTCGCTGACTCCTTTTTGTCCATCAGCAGACTTTCGGTCAGTTCCAGTTCCAACAAATTGGGAGGAAGTTGCGTCTGATGCAGCGCAGTAGCTACAATATTGGGCAACTCGTTATTGAATTGGCGAGCCGAAAGATTGACAGCCACGCGTACAGTGGTAAAACCATCATCATACCAGCACCGCGCCTGCTCACAAGCCTGGTGCAACACCCACTGCCCAAGCTCTAAGATCAAATCCGACTCTTCAGCAATGGGAATAAACAACCCAGGAGAGATGGTACCCTTTTGCGGATGATGCCAACGTAACAGCGCTTCGACCCCAACAACTTTTTCACTGTGCAAATCCAGCTGGGGTTGGTAGTAAACTTCGAGTTCGTCCCGAGAAATTGCACGCTGCAAATCAGCATTGAGAAAAAGATGCTCAAAAGCCCGGATATTCATATCAGGCGAATAAAACTGGTAGTGATTACGCCCTGTTTCTTTGGCGTGGTACATGGCAGTATCAGCGTTCTTGAGCAGCAACTCAGCATTATCAGCATCGGTAGGGTAAAAGGCAATACCCACGCTGACAGTACAGGTCAATTCATGCTTATCGATACAGAAAACTTCAGCAAACAGATCCAAAACTTTACACGCGGCGCTTATAATATCATGCTTGGTTTTATTGCCACTGAGGACAATGACAAACTCGTCACCACCCATTCTGGCAATACTGTCGCCCTGACGCATATTCTGCTGCAGGCGTTGCGCAACGAGGCACAAAACTTTATCTCCAGCACCAACACCAAGTGAATCATTTATTTTTTTAAAATGATCAATATCCACTACCAGCGCACCGACCAAAGAACGGGAACGATCAGCCTGAACCATTGCTTGACTCAAACGATCACTGATCAAAGCTCGATTGGGCAATCCGGTCAGGGTGTCATAATAAGCCAGCCGTTCAATCTCTTGCTGTGCTTTTTTGCTGGCACTGATATCGTTTAATATAGCTGCAAAACGCTCAGATTCAGGACGGGAGATGGACAGATGAATAGTCTTCTTCAGGTGCGGCAACGCAAGCTCATAGTCCAGCTGCTCACCACCATCGACCACCGCCGCAATTATAGCTAAATTTTGCTGCGCGTTAGACGGAAAAAGCTGGGAGAGAGACGCCCCTATCAGTGATTCAACATTTCTCTCTAAAATAACACCACAGGCAGGATTAACATCAAGAACAATACAATCCACAGCGTAGCCAGCGGCATCGTACTCAAGTTTACCGTATACTACCCCTTCTTTCATGGTTGAATACAGTGAGCTATAGCGCTGTTCACTTTGTAACAACTTCTGTTGAGGAGCGCAAACAGCGTTGTTCAGTTGTAAGCGCAGCTGGGAATTTTCCTGCTCCAGCTGTGCCACTCTGAGGCGCAATTGATCTATGTCTGCTGAATTGGATATTTCAATCTGATCCATTTTCCTCACCAATTAGTGACACTGACAGTACAACAGTTAGACGAGTTGATAAAAAACATAACTATTCAGTACCTTACAAGTTGGGATCACAATCCCATCAGGCTGAATAGTTACTAAAACACAGCATGGGTTTTGCTAAGGCATGCCATTGATCAGAGCTAATCATAACAGCTAATTAGTATAAGTCTTCCGCTTTGACTCTTCTATAGAAGGAGGGGGGAGATTTAATACTGTAACAAAAGGTTAGCAGTCGGCTAAATATCTAAGATCGAAACAAAATTAGCGCCAGATTAGCTGGGGATATTGCTCAGGAATTTCTTCAATTAACGGAATACTCGGCAATTGCTGTAAATTGCGCCGACCCATTTGCACTAAACACACCTCACGTTGTGCCTCGCCATTGGCATCAAAACCAGTGATCCCAGTTACCCCATGATAATCAGTTAATAGCGATAAACTTTGGGCAAGAGCCACCGATGATACAACATCCGGATGCGCTATAAGTTGCAGCATTATATTGGCGCAATCGTAAGCTTGTGCCTCTAAAATTGAGGGTTTATCCCCGTAATTTTGCTGATACTGACTGACAAAGTCAGCAATATGTGGCGCAGGACTATCGAGATAAAACCCGTCAGAGAATATTGCCCCCTTCGTATAGCGTCCAGCCTGTTGCAACAACATGGGGGAGTTCCAACCATTCATACCCAAGAGTTGGACATTTTCAATTCCGTAAAAAGCCAGTTGCGGTGCCAGCAAAGCGATGGTCTCTGCATAAGCCGGTACAAACAATGCTTCAAAATCCACGGTCGGCAGCCAGTCTGGTCTCGCTGGCGGCTCAACCACATCTTGCGCACCGACGACACCATCTATCAGTTCACCCAGCTGCGCTGACTTATCTACCTCCTTTTTCGGCGCAGCATTATCATCAATTGGGGCATCGGGATCTTCCCCCTTAAGCAATAACAACTGACGCCGGAAATCGGTGCCTTGCTCAGCAAAGTGCAGTGAGTATTCGATATCACCGCCACGCTTCTCAATTGCCGCACGAAATCTTGCCGCAAAGTCAGCACCACTGTCATTGTCAGGATAAAGGATAGAGTAGGTATTTAAACCCAACACTTCGATAGCATATTCGGCAAGTGCCTGCACCTGCTGTTCGACAGTCAGACAGTTACGGAAAATAAATGGCCCCTGCTCGGGCAAACCATCGCGATGAGACAAGGTCAGCAACGGCACTTGCGATTCATTGGCATAAGCAACTACCCGCTGCACCACCTCGCCAGTCAGCGGTCCGATTATTCCCACAACACGATAACCTTCAATGAGACTACGTACCGCCTGTAACCCCTGTTCTGGATCGGAGCTACTATCAAGAAAGATAAACTGCGACAAAGTTCCTGTTTGCGTAGCAGCCAATTCAATACCCTGACGAACCAGCTTGCCAAAGGGTGCATAACGACCAGTGAGCGGCAACACCACCCCCAGAGCACGTCGCTGCCAATGTCCGCCGTATATCTCATCCAGCAATGACGCAGCAGATATTCTTGCTGCTGAGGTTTGCGCCGTCTCGACCAACTGTTCTGCTAATTGCAGAGCACCAGCTTTATCACCACTAAGCCAAGCCTGCTCAGCACGATGGAGGATAATTGCGTCATTGAGTTCCGTATCAGCAAACATAAACTCTGCTTCGGCTACATCTTCAGCAGAAAGGGTGCTCAGGACACTGTTAATCTGGTTAAATATAGCTAATTTGTCATACGCCACATCGGCAGTCAATGCTCGATGTAACACAACCAGTGCTTGCATTGACTGCTGTTGATGCGAGAACAATATGGATTGATTGAGATAAAAAAGCTGGCGATCACTACCTAAAAACTGATCAACTCGTAATTTTGCCACCATACTATCGGCTAACATCATTGTGTCAGCATCAGTCGGCTGGCTATACCGCAGCGCTGTAACTAAAAGCAGCTGGCTGACATTAGTTTGCTGCTCGCTAGCAATACGCTGTAAATACATCAGCGCATCAGCATAGCGCTGTTGATCAATCAGAATCCGCGCCAGGAGAATATGCGCCGCACTAAGATTTGAGCTATCGGGGTGCTCCAGAACATGTTGGCGCAGCCGTGACATTGCGCCCTGTTCATCTCCGCCAGAATACAGCGTCTGTGCTGTCTGTAATGACATTGATGCTTGCTGCGTCGCCATCAATTCCACCGCAGCAGCGCCAGACGATCCACCCAGCAATAATGCTAAAATCAGCACCGACATCAATGCAGATTTTGGCAAATTAATCAATTTAAGCATGATCGCCTCTTTCTAAGACCGAGCTACTCTGAATTGCAAACATATCAATTTTTAGCCATGGTTATTTCCAGACACAAAAAAGCAGCTGCATCATACTATAGATGCAGCTGCTCAAGCTAACACAAATTTCCAACTGGCAACACCGCCAACAGCCATCAGTTGTCGAACATATCCTTAACTTTCTCGAAAAATCCTTTGGTGATGGGGTTCACCGCTTCGCCACCTTCGCGGGCGAACTCTTCAAGCAATTCTTTCTGGCGCACGGTCAGCTGAGTTGGTGTCTCCACTTTAACCACAACCATCTGGTCACCACGCCGATGTCCCTGCAGATCGACAATTCCCTTACCGGCAAGCTTCATAACTCGACCAGATTGGGTGCCTGCTGGAATTTTTAGGCTTACCCTACCCTCAAGGGTAGGCACTTCCAGCTCACAGCCAAGGGCAGCCTGAGTAAACGACACCGGAGTTTCACATATAACATTGCGCCCATCGCGGCTAAAAATAGCATGCTCAGCCACAGTAATTACTACGTACAGATCTCCAGCAGGACCACCATTCGTACCACTTTCACCTTCACTGCTCAGTTTCAACCGGATACCGGTTTCCACCCCCGCAGGAATTTTGATGGACAGATTGCGCTTCTCCTTTACCCGACCTGTGCCACGACACTCTGGACATGGACTTTCGATATGAGTACCGGTGCCACCGCAATCTGGGCAAGGTCGCGTCATCTGAAAAAATCCCTGCTGATAACGTACCTGCCCCGCCCCTCTACAGGTAGGACATGTGGTGGGGCTAGTACCAGTCTTGGCCCCGCTGCCGCCACAAGCTTCACAACTATGATGGCGCGGCAATTTTACTGTTTTTTCTGTGCCAAAAGCCGCTTCTTCGAAGCTCACCTCAAGGTTATAGCGCAAATCATCGCCGCGTTGACCACGACTGCGCCCACGCCGACTGCCACCGCCACTAAAAATATCGCCGAAAATATCGCCGAAAATATCTTCAAATGGGCTACCACCAAAACCACCGGAAGAGTAACCACCGCTGCCATCAACACCGGCGTGACCAAATTGATCATAGGCCGCCCGTTTTTGACCGTCACAAAGCACCGCATAGGCTTCCGTCAGCACCTTGAACTGTGCTTCTGCCTCTGCATCCCCGGGATTTTTATCTGGGTGGTGTTTTATCGCTAATTGACGATATGCTTTTTTTATCTCTGCATCACTGGCGGTACGAATGACTCCCAGCACTTCATAGTAATCAAGTTTAGCCAAAATTTATTCCTTACCCACAAACAGCAAAAACCGATCCAGTGTAGCCATCGGTTATCAAGAAGCCGATGCCCCCGTTGGGGCATCGGCTATGCTAAAAGCAAAATTACTTCTTGTCGTCAACTTCTTCAAATTCAGCATCGACAACGTTATCATCTTCACCAGCTGCAGCAGCATCATCACCAGCTGCTTGTTCACCATCAGCACCGGCAGCAGCCTGAGCATCGGCATACATAGCTTCAGCCAATTTATGTGAAGCTTGAGACAGAACCTCTACTGCCTTGTTGATAACTTCAATATCATCACCCTCTACAGCTTTTTTCACTTCAGCCAGAGCAGTCTCGATATTAGTTTTAGTCTCGGCATCGACCTTATCACCATTATCCTTGAGTGATTTTTCGGTGCCATAAATCAGGCTGTCAGCTTGATTTTTAGCTTCAATAAGGGCACGTTTCTTTTTATCTTCATCCGAGTGCAGTTCCGCGTCCTTGACCATTTTTTCGATCTCAGCATCACTTAAACCAGAAGAAGCGGTAATCTTGATAGTTTGCTCCTTGCCGGTACCCATATCCTTGGCTGAAACGCTGATAATACCATTAGCATCCAGATCAAAAGTAACCTCAATCTGAGGCACACCACGTGGTGCTGGTGGGATATCGCTCAGTTCAAAACGACCGATAGTTTTGTTGTCGTTGGCCATTTCACGCTCACCTTGCAGTGCGTGGACTGAAACTGCAGGTTGATTATCTGCTGCAGTTGAGAATACCTGACTCTTTTTGCATGGGATCGTAGTATTCTTCTCGATCAGCTTAGTCATTACGCCGCCAAGAGTTTCAATACCTAGCGACAGCGGAGTAACATCAAGCAACAGCACGTCCTTTACATCGCCCTTGAGCACGCCACCCTGAATAGCAGCACCGATGGAAACAACTTCATCGGGATTAACCCCTTTGTGTGGTGCTTTACCGAAGATAGCTTCAACTTTAGCCTGAACCGACGGCATTCTGGTCATACCACCAACAAGAATAACTTCATCGATATCTGAAGCTGAGTAGCCAGCATCCTTCAATGCGGTACGACATGGACCATCAAGACGTGCCAGCAGATCAGCACAGATGCTCTCCAGTTTGGCACGGCTAAGCTTCAGATTCATGTGCTTAGGACCATTTTGGTCGGCAGTGATAAATGGCAGATTAATATCTGTCTCCATCGAGGTAGACAGCTCACACTTAGCTTTCTCTGCCGCCTCTTTCAACCGTTGCAAAGCCATTTTATCTTTGCGCAGGTCGATACCCTGCTCTTTATTAAATTCATCAGCAATAAAGTCGATGATGCGCTGGTCGAAGTCCTCACCACCAAGGAAAGTATCGCCATTGGTAGACTTAACCTCAAAGACACCATCGCCCAACTCGAGGATAGAAACGTCGAAAGTACCGCCGCCTAAGTCAAACACGGCGATTTTCTCTTCTTTTTCCTTATCCATGCCATAAGCCAATGCCGCTGCGGTAGGCTCGTTAATAATCCGCAACACTTCCAGCCCAGCAATTTTTCCAGCATCTTTAGTTGCTTGACGCTGTGAATCGTTAAAATAAGCTGGAACCGTAATTACTGCCTCGGTCACATCTTCACCAAGATAGTCGATAGCGGTTTGCTTCATCTTCTGTAACACCATTGCCGAAATCTCTGGAGCACTATATTGTTTACCGCGCGCTTCAACCCAGGCGTCGCCATTGTCAGCCTTTACGATCTTAAACGGGCTGATGGCAATATCTTTCTGCACTGCTTCAGAATCGAATTTACGCCCGATCAAACGCTTAATAGCAAACAAGGTGTTTTCCGGATTAGTTACTGCCTGGCGCTTCGCCTGTTGTCCAACTAGACGCTCACCGTTTTCAGCAAAAGCTATCATTGATGGAGTTGTGCGTAATCCTTCTGCATTAGCAATAACGGTAGGCTCGCCGCCTTCCATAACAGATACACACGAATTGGTTGTTCCTAAGTCAATACCGATTACTTTACCCATGACAATTCTCCTTATTGGGGTGTTATATTAATTGTTTAGTCTTTATTTTTTGCTTGCTTCTTCCACACTGTCTGCTGCTGGAGCAGTTACTGCCTTGGATAGCATAACTAATGCCGGACGCAGCAACCGTCCGTTGAGCGTATAGCCTTCTTGTAGCACCTCGACCACGGTATTGGGCAGGCATTCGTCGCACTCTAGCTGGCCCATGGCTTCATGACATGCAGGATCAAACGCCACGCCCTTAGCTTCAACAACTACCACTTTACTCTTGTCCAACACCGACTTAAACTGGCTCAAAGTCATTACCACACCATCAAGAAGCGTGGAGCCGCTTTTGTCATTTGTGGTGGCGTGATCAACCGCGCGTTGCAGGTTATCCATCACCGGCAGCACTTCGCGCAATATATTTTCGTTGGCGAACTTGCTTAACTCATCTTTTTCGCGTTGCATTCGTCGACGAAAGTTTTCCGTCTCAGCTCGAGTCCGCAGATACAAATCTTTTTGCTTCTCAACCTCTTCGCGGCTGGCGACCAACTCCGCCTGGAGGGTCTCTTCACGGGAGGCTACGCAGCCGTCACCAGTTGCTGCAGCATCCTGCATAGCAACTTTTTCTTCTTCTACTTCAGGACTTTTATGATCTACCACGGTAAAAATTCTCCTGTTGGGTTATCTAAACTTAGCTATTTGAAGCACAGGCTGACTGAACAGCACCTTATTCCTCGCGAAACTCCAGAGCCCGACTGACAAGTTGCGCGGTATAATCAACCACCGCTACCACTTGTGAATATTTCATTCGACTCGGACCAATGACACCCAAGCTACCCAGCGGCTGTTTACCGTTAGAGTAGTTTGCTGTTATCAAGCTACAGCCAGAAAAATCTTCAAATTCTGCCTGGCTGCCAATATATATCTGCACGCCTTGAGCCTGCTGGCTTTTATCCAGAAGGGTGATTAAACTACTTTTCTGTTCAAAGGCGCGAAAAAGGCGTTGCATACTTGAGCGATCAGAAAATTCTTGTTGATCGAACACATTAGCCGCACCTTCAATAATTACATCGTCTTCAATATCACCACTGAACACCTGCTGGGAAAAACCCAGTGCGTCATTAAGCATGGCATCGTACTGTGACTTCTCCTGATGCATTTGCTCAACAATTTTGGCGCGCACCTCATGGATAG
This sequence comes from uncultured Desulfuromonas sp., assembly GCA_964536375.1. GTDB lineage: Bacteria > Desulfobacterota > Desulfuromonadia > Desulfuromonadales > Desulfuromonadaceae > Desulfuromonas. The sequence continues at coordinate 31,503 of CAZHXF010000019.1, forward strand.
TAAGACCGCAGAGTTCATCGTTAAGATAGTTCGTTATCTGTTGTAACGCGCTTGCAGTAGGCAAATCACCTTCCAGTTGAATAATCTTGTTTTGCACCAGACCTGACTGCGAAACAAAGATAACCAGCAAGCTCCCATGATTCAAGGGGACAAACTCTATATGACGAAAAATAGTTGAAGTGAAACGCGGGGCCAGTACTATGCCAGTGTAACTTGACATGCTGGACAGGATGCGTCCCGCCTGTTTGAGCAGCTCTTGCGTGCGCATATTACTAACGCTACACTGGGTGTCGATTTGAGTGCGCTCGTCTGCTGTCAGATTGCGCACCTGCAACAGAGTATCGACATAAAACCGGTAACCTTTGTCGGTAGGTATACGCCCCGCTGAGGTGTGAGGTGACACAATATAACCGCGCTCCTCCAAATCTGCCATCACGTTACGCACCGTAGCTGGTGACAAACGTAATTTCTGGCGATCGGCGATGGTACGCGAGCCTATAGGCTCTCCTGAGGCAATATGACCCTCAACGATTGCATCTAAAATACTCAGGCTACGTTCATTTAGCCCCA
>CAZHXF010000019.1:32172-37342 GCA_964536375.1 uncultured Desulfuromonas sp.
ATATGACCCTCAACGATTGCATCTAAAATACTCAGGCTACGTTCATTTAGCCCCATCCACCACCTCAAAACCCGGTATCAGCAAGACAATAAGGTGTATTACACCTATCTGCCCATTCGCTTAGCACTCACACCGCTTGAGTGCTAACATTGGTGAACATAACAACGCATCCACCCTTTGTCAAGGGGCGCAGCAAGCAAAAAAAGGGTTAGAATTACAGAAAATTTTCAATCAGATGATTGTATAGCAACCAGTCTGCAACATCTAAACGTGTACGACCTGCAACGGTAGATAAATTGGGCGAACAACGAGAGATAGCCACAGGATAAGCGGCAGAAAATGATTGTCCAAAAGTCGCAGCAAATTGCGGCAAATCAATGCCATCGCAGCAGCGTAACGCAAGATACACCGCCTCTGACATCGCCTGTTCTTTGGTAAAGCTTTCCAAGTGATGACGCGGGCATGATCCTGTCGCTATTGCTTGCAGATACTGAGCAATAGAATTTTCACACGCCCACCTCTCCCCCCAACCAGTACCAGAGAAAAAGCTGTGCGCCCCCGCACCAATACCTAAGTAAGGCTGGCGTTGCCAATAGACCAGATTATGGCGGCAACGCTCACCGGGCTGAGCATAATTGGATATCTCATAGTGCTCATAGCCCATGGCACCCAGCTGCTCATCTACCAGCATGTACATCTGCCGATAGAGTTCATCATCCGGCATGTGCCATAAACCAGCACCATGTTGCGCAGCAAAAGGGGTATCTTCCTCAATGGTCAACCCATACACCGCAACATGTTCAGGGGCTAACTGCTTGAGCACTTGCAACTGCTGGGATAAATCGTTCAGGGTTTGCTGGGGCAGAGAAAACATCAGATCTAGATTGATCCGCTGAAATCCGGCTTGGCGCGCAAAAGTTACGGCCTGTACTGCCAGAGCACTGTCGTGTTTACGCCCGAGCCACTTAAGCTGGTTATCATCGAAAGACTGAACTCCGATAGACAGACGATTCACTCCAGCGTCGCGATAGCCACACAATTTATCCAGAGTAACAGTACCCGGATTTACCTCCAGCGTTACTTCAACATCGGCAGTAAATCCACCAGCACGCGCTACAGCAGCAAGGATACGGTCTACGTGCATAGCACTTAGCAAGGACGGTGTACCACCGCCAAAAAATACGCTAGCAAGTGGCGACGCTAGTGGGCTGCGCTGAATATCGACACACAGCGCGGCAACATAATTTTCTATCTCGCCCGCACCGGCTACACGCGAATAAAAGTCACAGTAAGGGCACTTACTCAGGCAAAACGGAATATGGATATATAATGCTGTCATAACATACCAGTAAAAAAACAACCCCAGCTCTCAATAAAAAGCTGGGGCAACAACCAAAGACATATAGTGCAGCACACTAATCAAGCCAGCAGCTACAGGTCTTTAAAAAGATCAACGGCAGGATTTGCGTCTCTTTCTTTGCCTATTTTCCATTGCAACCCGCGCAAACCAATCAAAATAGTCAAAAAACTCAACAGAAAGATCCATAATATTCGTCCCGATATCTCCGTTTTAAGAACGCCATTGTTAGGGTTATCGGGGTTATAATAAACAATAACTTTTTGATCTTGGGGATATTCTCGTAATATATCAATTGAACTTTCATAATCAACACATTGCCAAGTATATGAAACCAATGGACTAACATAGCGCTTTCCATCAACATAATATTCATATTTAATAAATGCCTTGCGACCTATAACTCTAGTACTACCAGCAATACGCGAGATGGTGATAACACCATCAGTAGTTGGCCAACGCTTAGACTCATATCCCCAATAAACATTCAGGATAGCGTATATTCCAATAATAACCCCACACACCAGTATCACAACAACTGGGAGCAGTTTCATATCTTTCATGTAAACTCTTAATTTATGCATAAATTATTTTAAAAGGATTTCTTATGATTTTCTAGGCTCAAATAAAAAAAGGCGCCGACTCAACCATAGAATCGGCGCCCATAATCAATCCAAAACAACAATTGTTACCATTGTTATTTTAAAAGTGTATCGGAGGTACCTGAAACGATAGCCACCGTCGAACCACCACAACGATGCAACACTGCATTACTGACACTGCCCATAAACAGTTCCGCAATAGCGGAGCGCCCACGACGACCTATCATGATCAGGTTTGCTTCTGTTTCAACTGAGAACGCCAGAATTGCATCAGCAGGTACGCCATAATGACTGCGAGTATTGACTTTGTTCGCATCAACACCAGCATCGACAAGAATCTGTAAACTTTCAGCCAAAATTTGCTTAGATTGACTATCCAAGTCTGTTGTTTTTTCGCGATGCTTTTTAATGTCAATAACATGTAACAGGGTTATTGATACCAAACTTTCGCTATATTTACTCGCCAGCACACTAGCCTCATAAACGGCAGCCTGTGAATATGTCGAGCCATCAACAGGAACTAAAATATTAGCGACTGGGCAATTTCCGTCCTCGGTGAACTTTTCGCCAACAAGATAAATAGCGCCCTGAAAAGGCTTATGCAAAACCTCATCACTAACGCTACCTTTGAATATCTCATCAACTAAAGACAAACCGCGCCGACCCATAACGATTGTTGAAAAACAGCCGTCCTCAGCAACCTGAAGAATCTGTGCTGCATAATCACCATCAACAATCTTCTGGCGTACGGGACAACGAAGACCAAATTTTCTAAGATCAGCCTCTGTTCTGTCAAGCATTGGTTTTACAACTTCATTTACCTGTTGCAAGCGAGTGTTTTTGAACAAACCACCACTAACAACCTCCCCTTTAATACGCCGAGTAGCCGCTTTGTCCAGATGACGTTTAAAGAATCCTTCGCCAGTAACATGCAACATAGTAATATCTTGAGCATAGCTACCCATTGCCGCAGTTAAACAACCAGCAAATTTGACAATTCTTCTGTCGATTTCATTACCGGCCAAAGGAAGCAGGAAGGTAGTCAATGGCTCCAGCGCGTTTAGCCCAGTGCCCAACGCCACATCAGCATCTAAACCATCGACCTCTAAATATTTCCCCATCATTTTTTTAAGTTCGGTCCGGGTAACTATACCAACGGGGATATTATTATCATCAACAACTGGAATTCTGGCGTGCTTATCTTCAATTGCAATCATTGCCGCCTCCATCAGAGGCGAATCTAGCTTTAAAACTTTAGGATTTTTTTCCATAAACGTTTCAAGCTGGTGATCTTTTGCACTGACACAAGCATCTCTGAAGGTGCTTTCATCAATAAAATGTGCTGTAAGTGCTGCATATTTAGCATCTAAGTACCCTGGCTTGATCTGCCACAGCAGATCAAGTGATTGCACCCTGCCAACTAAAACACCTTTTTTATTTACCACCAACAATGAATTGGTTTTCATGCCAATCATTTTCTGCAAAACATCTAAAAAACTTGAATCAAGCCCTATAAGGGCCGGCTCAATCATTATATCTTTAATTGTTGTATCCATTTAACGTCCCTCCTGTTGCTAATATATAATTAGAAACTATCTAAACAATATTCTTATCAAGAATCACCATAAAGTCCAATTGATTTAAACGTCAATTTCGACTAACGGTAAGGACCTTCGAGCCAGTGAGGGAAAAAATAGATAGCTGCGGCAGCAACCGCTACAGTTGCAATCATGGCTAAACTGCCTGATTTAAACCAACGCATAAAGGTGATAGGGTCATCGGTTTGCTCACTTTTAGCCACAACCACAACGTTGGCGGTTGAGCCAATGGGAGTACCGTTACCACCAAAACCTACACCAAGAGCAAGTGACCACCACAGAATATTTGTGGGAACACCCTGAGTCTCTAAATGCTGGATAACTGGAATCATTGCCATAGTAAATGGAATATTATCAACAGCGGCAGAAGCAACAGCCGAAATACACATAATTAAAATTGCGGCAGTAACCAAGTTACCACTCGCCAGCGATGACATATAATCAGCTAAAATACCGATTGTTCCAGCATGCTCTAACCCACCGACGATAATAAACAACGCGGCGAAGAACAGCAGAACGCTCCATTCAACCTTTTCAAGGATTGGCTGAGGATCTTCTTTGGGAGAAACCAGCAACAGGGCAATAGCGGCACCAATAAGGGCAACCATAGATGGTGGCATATGCACCATATGATGGACAAAAAACAATCCGGTAACCAGCACAAGAACCCCCATAATAATTTTACAGGTCTTGACGTCGGTAAGGGCATCTTTTTCATTCATCAGCATCAATTTATCTATATGCTTTGGCTTCTGTGCCAACTCTTTTTTAAAGACTAGCCTCAACACCAGCAGCGTGACAAACCACGCGACTACAACTATGGGAGTAATGTGAAAAATAAAATCATTAAAGGTAAAACCGGCAGCACTACCAATCATGATATTTGGCGGATCACCAACCAGCGTCGCAACACCACCAGTATCTGAAAGCAGTGCTTCAGACATCAGAATAGGCACAGCACTTATGCTAAGCAGTCGGGCAATAATAATTGTTACCGGAGCAATCAGAACGACCGTAGTAACATTATCAAGAATCAAAGAAACTAGCGTTGTAACAGTACCGAGAACAACAACCAACTTCCAGGGATCACCCTTAGTCTTTTTTGCCGCTAAAATAGCTAGATATTGGAAAAAACCAGTTTTCTCCAAAATGGCTACGATAATCATCATGCCAAGTAATAGACCGATTGTATTAAAATCAATCGCATGCAAAGCATTGGCTGGGTGATAAAAATCGAAAACCATCCCCAGACCAACCATAACTACAGCACCAAACAAACCAATAACTGTACGATGTATCCGCTCTGTCAAAATAAGAGCAAAGGTTAAAACAAAAACAACGCATGAAACAATTATAGGCCAATGCCCAGCTCCATGTCCTTCCATAATACAACCTCCATAATTGAATTATTGCTTCGCCGTGTAATAAAATCCACAGGCAGCACTCAAATACAAAACACATACACATCACCTAAAAAATTAGCAATGCACAGCATCTCCAATAAATCTAAATTCCCGCAAAAGAATGATTGATCTTTTCATAAATTAAGCACCACTGTGTAACCCACAGAAAAAGAGCTAATAGAAAAAGAGCTAATAGAAAAAGAGCTAATA
>CAZHXF010000019.1:37442-44476 GCA_964536375.1 uncultured Desulfuromonas sp.
AGAAAAAGAGCTAATAGAAAAAGAGCTAATAGAAAAAGAGCTAATAAGTGCAACACTAAGTCCACACGCTATGTACATATTTCACATTCATGGATAATAAAACACACCAAAAACCACGCCAATTGCTGTCAGACAAGGTTTAATTTATTGCAAAACCCAGCAACCTTAATGTTTTTTTAGCATTAGTACCGCAACTACCTAAGTGTTACGTCTCGGTGTTTTATTTAGCGATAAATATCGAACAAGCTGCCGTTGACAAACAAATGGACAGCAATACCTGCAGCGTAACCCAATGCAATAATTGGAGAATATTTCAAGTGGCGCCCAAAGGTGTAGACTCCGCGGGCGCTGCCCATCAGAGCAACCCCAGCAGCTGAACCAATTGATAACATGCTTCCACCAACCCCCGCAGTAAACGTTACCAATAGCCAGTCACCATGAGACATGGACGGGTTCATGGTCAGCACTGCAAACATCACCGGAATATTATCGACAATAGCCGATAGCACGCCGACAAGAATATTAGCATTGAGAGGCCCTAACCCTGTATACATGGCATGAGAAGCCATCGCCAAATAACCAAACTGTCCCAGACCACCAACGCACATAATGACCCCATAAAAAAACAATAGGGTGTCCCATTCAGCGCGAGCAATATGGCGAAATAAGTCAAAACCGGGGTGGTGTTCTTCATCGTCAATATATATTGGTGCACTTACAATAACGGTAGCATTATCTTTTTTCTTGATATAAAAGCTGAGAAATCCTAGATACCCCAGACCAAGCATCATGCCAGCAGCAGGAGGAAGGTTGAGAAAATTATGAAATGATACCGCGGTAATTATTGTTGCCAAAAATAGTAGAATAATCCGCTTTGCCCCGAACTTCATCTTAACGATGTCATCGGTTGCCTGCGGCTTTTCTTTACTGATCATGAAGTTCATTATTATGGCAGGAATCAACCAGCTGACTAAAGAAGGGAGGAACAAGTCAAAAAATTCGACAAAACTAACCACACCCTTTTGCCACACCATCAATGTTGTGATATCGCCAAATGGAGAAAAAGCACCTCCAGCATTTGCGCCGACAACCACGTTTATGCACGCCATAACCACAAATTTTTGATTTGATCCCCCCACTGCCATAACAACAGCGCCCATCAACAATGCAGTAGTCAAATTGTCGGCAATTGGAGAAATCAGAAATGCCAGCAGACCGGTAATCCAGAATATGACCCGCAGTGAAAAACCACGTGACACCAACCAGGAACGTAAAGCTTGAAAAACATTACGCTCTTCCATCGCATTGATATAAGTCATAGCCGCGAGCAGAAACAACAACAGCTCAGCATATTCTACAATGTTGTGCTTAATCGCCTCATGAGCATGCATGGGGTCAATACTGCGGTAACTAATAGCTACCAATACCCAGATAATACCAGCAGCCAACAACACCGGTTTACTCTTACGCAGGTGTAGTTGCTCCTCCATAATTACCAGAGAATAGGCACCGACAAAGAGAATAAGGGCAAAAATCCCTATTACGCTTCCGGTCAGATCATGCACCGGCGCAAGTTCGCTGGCAAAAGCAGGAACGGCAATCAACATAAATAACAGTGTAAATAGAATCTTCAAACCTTCTCCGAACAAACTTAGGAAGACTAGCAAAGAAGAATTAGCAACTGTAACAACCATAGCAAGGCTGCAACACGAAGAGCTTTGCACAACTGCGAAACAGCAACCAAACGTCGGCACGCGTAACACTATTTACACCGGCTACAACATGATAATTATTTCAACATATCCTAGTGCATTTACACTTAATCAGAGAGGTTAATATCACCTGTATACAGGGCTGTCAACAACCCATAACGCTAATTTAACAAAATAATATCCTTGAATTTTCATTTAAACTGTATATAAAATTTGTACGCTATTACAGCTAGTTCGTAGTATTTCTCCATTTTAGAACAATGTGATATTCTGCTCTCATTCCCTTGCAACAGGCTACGAGCATAGGCTATACTCCCCATTAGCAGGTTGTTTACTAAGCAAACCTTCCAGCCAAGATCACAGGGATTTTAATCAAAATGAAACATGATATTATCGCTTCAATTGTGCAATTCAATATTGCATTAGGAGACATCAATTTCAACCTCGAAACGGCCATTGCCGGGTTACAGCGTGTGGCTAAGCAGGGAGCTCATCTCGCCGTATTACCTGAGATGTGGAGCACTGGCTATGACTACCGCCGCTTGGGACAACTAGCCGAGGAAACTCCGCGCATACTATTACAGCTGCAAACCCTCTCGCTGGAACTAGGTTTAGTAATAGTTGGCAGCCTACCGGAAAAGGTGGGTACATCTCTATATAACACCTCTTTTGTGATCGACAATGGCAAGCAAGTCGGCTCATACCGCAAATTACACCTGTTTTCCAGTATGGGAGAAGATAGATTTCTTGCCGCTGGCGCAACTAGCTGTGTAGTGCCCACCTCCATTGGTCGGCTGGGTTTAGCTATTTGCTACGATCTGCGTTTTCCAGAACTATTTCGTAAAATGGCCCTAGAGGGAGCTGAGATTATCTGTCTACCAGCGGAGTGGCCAAAACCACGTCAGGAGCATTGGCGCACCTTGCTGCGCGCCCGAGCTATTGAAAACCAGCTATTTGTCGCGGCAGCTAACTGCTGTGGCATTCAGGGCAAACTGGATTTTTTCGGCATGAGTTTGTTGATCTCAGCCTGGGGTGAGGTATTGGCTGAGGGTGGCGAGGAGAACACCGAATTGCTGGCAACTTTTTGTCCGGAAGAGATGGTTAAATATCGCAATCAAATCCCATGTTTCAAGGATCGCCGCGCTGATGTCTATAGTCACCTGCCATAAATCATAGCAATTGACAAACTTGCAAAAGTCGTCATCCTCGTGAAAATGGGGATCCAGCTTCTTGCTGAACCCAGAAAAACTCTGGATTCCCGCCTGCACAGGAATGACAATTACTCGATTTTAAAGGGTTTTGCAAGAGGCTCAGTTACTTATCCAATTTTTTAGCGCCAGCTCTTAGCTGCACCGGTATCTGCTCCAAGCTATCAGCAAAATTAAGGGTGTTTTGCTCATCTACATAAATATAGCGCCCAATGTCAGTTCCGTCCTGCACAACGTCTTTATCTTGCCGCCGATTCAGATCACTTATTCTTGTGCTCCTGTCAGAAATCACCTGTTGGACGCTATGCGGTTGGCTGTGGTATTCTAACGCCAACACGCGCTGACGCAAATCCTTATAAAAACTTTGAAATTCATTTAACATAGGGGTATCAGCACCGGGGTAACGCACCAAAAACTGATCACAAACCAGCATCAACAGTACAAAGCTGACCATCCATACAATAGCAAAGGTAAATTTTTTCATAACATCCTTAGCGCAAATCTGGTAAAAAACACCAGTAACAATTTGCTATGGTTTTAGCAGCAACCAAGCTAGATGTGCAAATTTATAATAATCAGCTACAGGTTTCAACTTGAATTCTGGCAACATTAAGCAATCAAAGCATAGCGCGCAGTTTACAACCAACAACAGGAGCGTTCACATGTCACAACCCATACACGACGTAGTTATTATCGGTGGTGGCCCAGCCGGACTTACGGCAGGTCTCTATTGTTCCCGTGCCCGTTTGGATACCCTGCTCATTGAACAGATGATCCTCGGTGGTCAGGTGATGATAACAACTGAGGTGGAAAACTATCCCGGCTTCCCTGGCGGCATAACCGGACCTGAGCTAATGGAACGCTTTGAAACTCACTGTCAGGAGTTTGGTCTCCAAGTCACAACCGGCAACGTGGAAACCATTATCGATCAGGGTAAAACTAAAAAGTTACTGGTCGACGGTAAGGAAATCTTAACACGCGCGGTAATTGTTGCCACCGGTGCTCAACCACGCAAACTGGGGGTACCCGGGGAACAGGAACTCATCGGCAGGGGTGTCTCATACTGTGCCACCTGTGATGGAGCTTTTTTCCGCAATGTGCCAGTAACTGTTAATGGTGGCGGTGACACAGCAATAGAGGAGGCAATGTTTCTCAGCCGCTTTGCCAGCAAAGTATACGTAGTCCATCGGCGCGATGAACTGCGGGCAATCTCCATATTACAAGAGCGCATGTTCGCCAATGAAAAGATCGAGCCAATCTGGAACAGCACCGTCAAATCATGCGTAGGGGACAACAGCGGTCTAACCCATGTGGAGTTGGAGAACACCCAAACTGGCGTCACCTCTCAGCTGGAAACCCAGGGACTTTTTGTTGCCATCGGGGTAACACCGAAAACACAATTTATTGAAGGGATTGTCGATCTGGATAAAGACGGCTATGTAATCTCAGCACCAGCTTGTCACACTTCGGTACCAGGTATTTTCGTAGCAGGAGATGTGCGTCAGGGCGTGTTGAAACAGATCACTACCGCGGTAGGCGATGGTGCCACTGCAGCATGGCGGGTGGGACAGTACCTCGACGAAAACGTATAGCCACACAACCATAAACGCCTAAATACCCAGCCGAAGTGACAGCTATTGCCGCTTCGGCTTTTTTGTGTTTATAATGCAGGCTAATGTTATTCTTTTCATAGAACGGAGCTCGACCATGCTCGCTAACTTACTGTCCGGTGCCCTGATAGGAATAGATGCCTACCCCGTAGAAGTTGAAATTGACGTATCGCAAGGGCTTCCGCAGTTTGCTACCGTCGGTTTGCCTGAGGGTGCGGTAAAAGAGAGTAAGGACCGCGTCAAGTCAGCCATTAAAAATAGCGGTTACGATTTCCCGGTCCGCCGCATCACCGTCAATCTCGCCCCCGCCGACATTCGCAAAGACGCGGCCTCTCTCGACCTGCCCATCGCCATGGGTATCCTCAGCGCCACCGGCAATACCAGCGCCAGAGCATCACGCTATCTGTATATGGGGGAGTTATCCCTCGACGGACGCATAAAAGCTGTGCGCGGCGCTCTTGCTGTCTCCTGTGCCGCTAAAGAGTGGGACCTAGATGGCATCATCCTCCCCAGCGACAACGCTGCTGAAGGAGCAGTGGTCAAAGGTCTACCCATTTACGCAGTGAATAATTTAGCCCAAGTCGTCGCTTTTATTAATGAGGAAATTGAGCTGCAACCAACCACAATAGATCAGCAACTTGGCACCACTGTTGATTATAACGGTGAAGATTTTTCCGAAGTTCGTGGGCAACAACACGTCAAGCGCGCCCTCGAAGTTGCCGCAGCCGGCGCGCACAATATCCTCATGGTTGGTCCACCCGGCAGCGGCAAAACCATGCTGGCACGCCGCCTGCCGACCATCCTGCCCGATTTTTCCTTTGAGGAGGCACTGGAAACCACAAAAATACACTCCGTAGCCGGGCTGCTGTCGCATAAAAACGCCTTGGTGCAGCAACGCCCATTCAGATCACCGCATCATACAATCTCCGATGCTGGATTGATCGGCGGCGGCAGCTATCCACGCCCCGGAGAGGTATCTTTAGCCCATGGAGGAATTTTATTCTTGGACGAATTTCCCGAATTCAAAAAGAACGTCCTCGAAATGCTCCGTCAACCACTCGAAGATGGTCAGGTCAGCATCAGCCGCGCCGCCTTGAGTCTGACCTACCCCGCTGATTTCATGCTGGTTGCAGCCATGAATCCGTGCCCATGTGGTTTTCTCGGCGATTCACAACACGACTGCACTTGCAGCGGGACCATGCTACAGCGCTATCGTAACCGCCTATCAGGACCATTGCTTGACCGTATTGATCTGCATGTAGAAGTACCGCGCGTACCGCATAAAGATTTAACCGACCTAAATTCCGGAGAAAGTAGTAGCGATATCCGGCTACGGGTAAATCGCGCGCGGCAGATACAAAATAACCGACTTGCCGCGCTAGGGCTACATGCCAACAGCCAGATGCAAGCACGCCATATCCGCAAATTCTGCAAACTCGATAGCCACGGTGATCGGCTGCTGGAACAGGTCACCGACAAGCTCGGTCTGTCAGCGCGTAGCTTTACCCGCATCTTGAAGCTGGCGCGCACCATTGCCGACTTGGCTGGTGCAGAACAGATTGAAATACTGCATTTGAGCGAAGCGATTCAGTACCGTGGTCAAGATCGTAAGGTTTGATGAAGGAATAATTTAAGGATCAATTCTATAAACGCTGAAACAGTGCTACATACACATCAGGACCTACCACCTGTTGCCTCTGGAGCACCGTCAATCTTGCTATTCGATGGCATTAGCGCTGAGCCGACAAGGTTGTCTGTCGATTGCTCCATTATCGCAATCAATTCAGTGACGTGCTGGCTAAAACTCTTAACACTACTTTTGGGGATAGATGCCGCCATAGGGATTTTTGCTCTAAGGGGATTTACCGCGCGCCCGTTGATGTGCAGTTCATAATGCAGATGGGGTCCAGTTGAACGGCCAGTGTTACCGGACAGAGCAATGCGCTCACCGCGACTGACTTTCTGCCCACGCCTAACAGTTGTGCGGCTCAAATGCAGATACCGCGTTACATAGCGCCCACCGTGTTTTATCTCAATGTATTTACCCGCGTAGGGATGATTTTTCACCCGCACCACTTCACCGTCCCCCGTAGCATAGATCGGTGTTCCCGATGGCATGGCAAAATCGACCCCCTTGTGCGGCGATATCCGTCCAGTTATCGGGTGCCGACGCGCAAGATTATAAGGGGAGCTTACTCGCCGATGCCCGCGGTAGGGGTAACGCTGAAAAGCACGCGCTAAACTTTCGCCGCGCTCATCATAATAGTTGCCATCCTCGAACAAAAAGGCGGTATATTTATGCTTCCGGGCAAAAATACGCACCCCTTCGATACGATTCTGTCCAGTCAGATCTAAACCTACCAGCTGCTGACTGCGCACCACCTGGAATTTATCTCCGGCCCTGATATCCCGAGCAAAATTGATCTTACTCTTAAACAGATCGCTGATATTACCCGCTTCCTGTTCACTTAGACCAACTCGCAGCGCCGAATTATAGAAACTGC